>NZ_CP196394.1:2500-87500 GCF_058511235.1 Aristophania sp. ESL1100
ATCCGAATGGGGCAACCCCCTCGTAAGAGGATCATGCAATGAATACATAGTTGCATGAGGCGAACCCGGGGAACTGAAACATCTCAGTACCTGGAGGAAAAGACATCAACAGAGATTCTGCGAGTAGTGGCGAGCGAAAGCGGAGTAGGCCAGTGCCTTCGATATGAAGTAGAAGAACGGAATGGAAAGTCCGGCCAAAGAGGGTGATAGCCCCGTATTTGAATATCGTATTGAAGGACTTGAGTAGGGCGGGGCACGTGAAACCCTGTCTGAACATGGGGGGACCACCCTCCAAGCCTAAATACTCCCTGGTGACCGATAGTGAACAAGTACCGTGAGGGAAAGGTGAAAAGCACCCCGATAAGGGGAGTGAAAGAGACCTGAAACCAAATGCCTACAAGCAGTCGGAGCCTCAAATGGGGTGACGGCGTACCTTTTGTATAATGGGTCAGCGAGTTTCTGTCCGTAGCGAGCTTAAGCCGATAGGTGTAGGCGCAGCGAAAGCGAGTCTGAATAGGGCGAATTAGTTACTGGTAGAAGACCCGAAACCGAGTGATCTAGCCATGGCCAGGCTGAAGGTGCGGTAACACGTACTGGAGGGCCGAACCCACGCCTGTTGAAAAAGTCGGGGATGAGCTGTGGCTAGGGGTGAAAGGCCAATCAAACTCGGAGATAGCTGGTTCTCCGCGAAATCTATTGAGGTAGAACGTTGCGTATTACCCTCGGGGGTAGAGCACTGGATGGGCTAGGGGGGCCCAAAGCCTTACCAAACCTAACCAAACTCCGAATACCGAAGGAGTAGAGCGCAGCAGACAGACAGTGGGTGCTAAGGTCCATTGTCGAGAGGGAAACAGCCCAGACCACCAGCTAAGGCCCCTAAATCGTGGCTAAGTGGGAAAGGATGTGGGGATTCCAAAACAACCAGGAGGTTGGCTTAGAAGCAGCCATCCTTTAAAGAAAGCGTAATAGCTCACTGGTCTAATAGAAACCCTGCGCCGAAAATGTAACGGGGCTCAAGCCACGTGCCGAAGCTGTGGGTGTATGATTTATCATACGCGGTAGCGGAGCGTTCTGTAAGCCTGCGAAGGAGACGGGGTGACCCTCTCTGGAGGTATCAGAAGCGAGAATGCTGACATAAGTAGCGACAAACAGTGCGAGAAACACTGTCGCCGAAAGTCCAAGGGTTCCTGCGCAAGGTTAATCCCCGCAGGGTGAGCCGGCCCCTAAGGCGAGGGCGAAAGCCGTAGTCGATGGGAACTGGGTAAATATTCCCAGGCCTGCCAGAAGTGACGAATGAGAAATGTTGTATGCTCTTAACGGATTGAGCATGCTTTTGGACCATTCCAGGAAATAGCTCTGGCATATAGACCGTACCCGAAACCGACACAGGTGGACTGGTAGAGAATACCAAGGCGCTTGAGAGAACGATGCTGAAGGAACTAGGCAAATTGCTCGTGTAACTTCGGGATAAACGAGACCCATATGTGGGCAACCATGTATGGGTGGCACAGACCAGGGGGTAGCGACTGTTTAGTAAAAACACAGGGCTCTGCGAAATCGAAAGATGACGTATAGGGCCTGACGCCTGCCCGGTGCCGGAAGGTTAAGAGGAGATGTGAGAGCATTGAATTGAAGCCCCGGTAAACGGCGGCCGTAACTATAACGGTCCTAAGGTAGCGAAATTCCTTGTCGGGTAAGTTCCGACCTGCACGAATGGCGTAACGACTTCCCCGCTGTCTCCAGCATCGGCTCAGCGAAATTGAATTCCCCGTGAAGATGCGGGGTACCCGCGGTCAGACGGAAAGACCCTATGAACCTTTACTGCAGCTTTGCAGTGGCATCAGGAAAATTCTGTGTAGGATAGGTGGGAGGCATCGAAGCAGGGGCGCCAGTTCCTGTGGAGCCGTCCTTGAAATACCACCCTGACTTTTTCTGATGTCTAACCGAGGCCCATTAGCTGGGTCCGGGACCCTGCATGGCAGGCAGTTTGACTGGGGCGGTCGCCTCCTAAAGGATAACGGAGGCGCGCGATGGTGGGCTCAGGTCGGTCGGAAACCGACTGTCGAGTGCAATGGCATAAGCCCGCCTGACTGCGAGAGTGACAGCTCGAGCAGAGACGAAAGTCGGCCATAGTGATCCGGTGGTTCCACGTGGACGGGCCATCGCTCAACGGATAAAAGGTACTCTAGGGATAACAGGCTGATCTCCCCCAAGAGTCCACATCGACGGGGAGGTTTGGCACCTCGATGTCGGCTCATCACATCCTGGGGCTGGAGCAGGTCCCAAGGGTTCGGCTGTTCGCCGATTAAAGTGGTACGTGAGCTGGGTTTAGAACGTCGTGAGACAGTTCGGTCCCTATCTGCCGTGGGTGTAAGAGACTTGAGAGGATTTGTCCCTAGTACGAGAGGACCGGGATGAACGAACCTCTGGTGCACCGGTTGTCACGCCAGTGGCACAGCCGGGTAGCTAAGTTCGGAATGGATAACCGCTGAAAGCATCTAAGCGGGAAACCAGCCTCAAAACTAGGTCTCATAGAGCCGTTCAAGACCAGGACGTTGATAGGTCAGGTGTGTAAGGGAGGTAACTCTCTTAGCTAACTGATACTAATCGCTCATATCTCTCACACATAAACACATGCACAGTCATCTCCTACTCAAAAACACTTCTCATAAAAATACGCACTAACACTTCTTACTCTCTCTTTACAGAGTGAGCGGGAAGACCTGGTGGCTATGGCAGGGGGATTAAACCCGATCCCATCCCGAACTCGGCCGTAAAACACCCTAGCGCCTATGATACTGCACCTTAAGGTGCGGAAAAGTCGGTCGCCGCCAGGTCCCCTCGCTCACTCTCTTTACCCACCACCGCTGCGGGGTGGAGCAGCCCGGTAGCTCGTCAGGCTCATAACCTGAAGGCCGCAGGTTCAAATCCTGCCCCCGCTTCCAATTCATCCCCCCACCTAAAAATAATACCCAAAGATTATTAAAAACGACTTCTTGTAGCGATTGTCACCACCACCCGCCGCTCCATATGAAACGCCTTTGTCGTTGCTTTATGTGTCAGGGGAGCCTGACTGGTCCTGGAACGCTTGACCCATTGTGCCAGACTTCAAGAATTTTATTTAAATCTCCAAAATCGCTGACAGGGTTCCCTTTTACGACTAACAGATCCGCCTTTTTACCAGGCGCAAGGACGCCACGGTCATCTAACTTTAACAGACGAGCCGCATTCTCTGTCGCCAGGTGAATCGCTGCCAGGGGCGGGATGCCGCTTTGTTCATAGAGTGCCAGTTCCCGTTGTTCCGCAACACCAGGAACGCGCGTAGGGAAGGCACCACTATCGGTCCCAAAACCTATCTGCACATTGGCTTGATAGGCAAGCTGAAGATTTTTGATATTGATCGCAAGTGACTCATGCGCATGGTCAGCATCTTTCCCCTGACTATGTTTTACAGACCACTCAGGATCATCAACCTCTTTCGAAAAACCATCACCTATCCCAGATTTATAAAAGGCTTGCGTCGTCCAGGGTTGTTTTTCTGCCCAGGCTGTTGTTGATTCATCAAGTTCCAGTGTCGGGATGTACCAGATTTTCCGCTTTTTCATTTCCTCAATGACATCACCGGGGATTATCTGATCCCTGACGCCATGGGCAATAATATCGACCCCGTCATTGATGACTTCTTTCGCATCGGCCAGGTCATGAATATGAGCAGCAACACGCAGGTGCTTCTTATGTGCTTCTTTGATCGCAGCTTTGATCACAGCAGGAGACATTTTATTTGGCACGGAGCCATAGAAGGTATCGACCCATATTTTAACGAGGTCCGTCCCTTCAGATGCCATTTCATCGACCGCCTTGCGGGCGTCTTCAGGCGTTGATGGGCGGATGATCTGGTTAGGGCCAATATTAAGAGGAGGTGCTCCCTCAGGAACGCCGATTCCCTTATCCACACCATAAAGATCAGCCGGAAGCGCCCCTTCATGGGCTTTCTGGCGAATGGGATTGAATATTGCGGGATTGTTCAGCCCTAGGGCGTTAACGGTTGTAACGCCATAACGCCTATATTGCGCAAGGGTCTGTTCGATATTGTTTTGTGTATAAAGTTGGGGCCCGGTTTCAATATCCTTTACCAGGCCAATATGAGAATGGTCTGAGATCAGACCGGGCAACACAGTGTCCCCGGTTCGATCTATAATTTTTGTATGAGGCGGTAATGCGATATTTTTACCGACGGCAATAATTTTGTCTTTTTGAAATAAGAGAGTCGCATCTTCAAGGGGCGCTTTTCCTGTTCCATCGATGATGCGAATATGCGTCAACGCGATATCAGGCGTTGTATCTGCTAATGCTGTCCCTGATAGAAGGCTTGTGCCTAAAAGGATGCCTGCCAGGATGTTCTTAGAGGTTACCATATGCTTAAGCTCCTATCAGTCTTAAATGATAAAGGCCCTCGTGAGAAACGAGAGCCTTTATAAAAAGGTCTTCTATCGAAGGATCAGGCGGCTTTTGGCCCGAAATCAATGACCATACGGCCGCGGATTTTCCCTTGTTCCATTTCTTCGAAAATATCATTGATATCTTCAAGAGGACGCATGGTCACTTTTGGAACGACTTTTCCTTCGGCGCCGAATTTGAAGGCTTCAACGAGGTCTTCGCGTGTGCCAACCAGAGATCCGACGAGTTTGATCCCATCAAATACGAGACGGGGAATGCTCAGGCTCATGGCATCAGGTGGCAGCCCGATCGCGACGACGCATCCACCAGCCCGCACTGACTCAACAGCCGCATTAAAGGCGGCTTTTGCAACAGCGGTTACGACAGCGGCGTGCGCTCCACCAAATTTCTCCTGAATTACTTTAGCGGCATCTTCATTTCTGGAGTTGATGACGTAATCAGCACCCATGGATTTGGCGAGTTCTAGCTGACCATCAACCACATCAACGACGATAACTTTGGCATTGAAAACGTTTTTCGCATACTGCATGGCAAGGTTGCCAAGACCACCAGCACCGAAGACGACAAGCCACTGCCCGGGGCGGACACCGGACATCTTCACGCCTTTATAGGTTGTAACACCGGCACAGGTGATGCTGCTGGCTTCAGCAGAACCAAGGCCTTCAGGGACTTTCACAGCATAGTCTGCAACGACGATGCATTGCTCAGCCATGCCACCATCAACGGTGTAGCCAGCATTCTCAACGCTACGGCAGAGGGTTTCATTTCCAGAAACGCAATATTCACAATGGCCGCACCCTCTAAAGAACCAGGCAACGCTGGCTCTGTCACCAACTTTCAGGGAGGTCACACCAGGGCCGACTTCCTTAACGATGCCGATCCCTTCATGACCGAGAATAACACCCGTTTTATCGCCATAATCAGCATTTTTGACGTGCAGGTCTGTGTGGCATACGCCGCAACATTCCATATCAAGAAGGGCTTCACCGTGACGCAGGGGGCGGAGTGTTTTATCAACGATTGCGACTTTATGGTCTTTCGTTGCAACAGCAGCTTTCATAGAAATTCTCTCATGTTACCGGATCTTCGGCCTATAGTGCGGGAGAGCCGGCTGCTATATGGGTTTAAAACTATGGGTTGATTATAGGCTTATTAGCGAAACCCGGTTATCACAATGGTGTGTGAATAGACGAAATATTAACCGGAACTTAACTATGAAAATAAGCCCTCTGTAAACAGAGCCGGTTCACTTTCAGGTAAAGCGGCTCTGCGGCATTTAAGCTTAAATGGTCATTCAGCTTAATTCAATTTTGGTTTTAATATTATTTCTGGTCGCATGAGCATAAGGGCAGACATGCTCTGTTTTCTGGAGCAGCTCTTTGGCTTTTGTTTCGTCCATTCCGGGAAGGGACGCTTTGATCCCGACTTCAAGACCAAAACCGCCATCTGAGCGGGGGCCGAGTCCTACGCTGACTTCGACACTGGCTTGTGATGGCAGGGTGATCTTTTCCTGTTGGGCAACATATTTCATGGCGCCGAGAAAACAGGCTGCATAACCAGCGGCAAAAAGCTGTTCAGGATTATTGCCCTGGTCATTTCCACCCAGCTCTTTAGGGGTACCAAGATCGACTTTGAAACGCCCATCCAACGTTTCTGCATGACCATCACGGCCGCCGGTTGCGTGGGCTGTTGTGCGATATAAAACATTCACTGACATGGGAAACTCCTTTCCACTTTGGAGAGTATTTTATTAATGCGCGGAACTGGTTGTAAATTATTTAACAGTGAGGTTATTTTTCGTCAGACAAAATAACCTCACCATGTATCCTTCTGGAATTATGCTCCAGGAAGAGAGGACATATCAATCACAAAGCGGTAATGCACGTCGCCTTTCTCAAGGCGTTCAAACGCGTGATTGATCTCATCAATGCGGATCATTTCACATTCTGGCAGAATATTCTTCTCAGCGCATAAATTGAGCATTTCCTGCGTTTCGGCAATGCCACCGATAAGGGAGCCGGCAATGCTTCGGCGCCCCATAACCATTGGGATCGATGACGTTTCTGAAAGCGGGCCGATCTGACCGACAATCACAAGCGTGCCGTCAACATCAAGTAACGGCATATAGGGGTCCAGGTCATGCCTGTAAGGGACTGTATCAATAATGACATCAAAATGATCGGCCGCCTGTTTCATGGCGGCTTCGTCAGAAGAAACCAGATAATGGTGTGCTCCGAGTTTCAGGGCATCCGCTTTTTTTCGGTCTGAGCGACTGATCACGGTGACTTCTGCTCCCATCCCGGCAGCCAGCTTGACCGCCATATGGCCAAGGCCTCCCAGCCCGATTACACCGACTCTTTTGCCGGGACCAACGTTCCAGGCGCGTAAAGGGGAATAGACGGTAATACCTGCGCAAAGGAGAGGAGCGGCACGGGAAAGGTCTAATGTCTGAGGAACGTGAAGGACAAATTCCTGACGGGCGATAATGTGTTTTGAATAGCCGCCAAACGTATTTTTGCCATCAATTCGGTCCGGGCTGTTATAGGTCTGCGTATTGCCTTCCCGGCAATATTGCTCATTACCTTTGTCACATTGGTCACAATGCTGGCAGGAATCGACCATGCATCCGATGGCTGCGAGGTCACCTTCCTTGAATTTTGTAACATCAGACCCTGTGGCGATGACACGCCCGATAATTTCGTGACCCGGAACGATGGGATAAACCGTGCCATGCCAGTCATTACGAACCTGATGAAGGTCTGAATGGCAGACGCCGCAATAAAGAATTTCCAGAACGACATCATCAGGGCGTGGATCGCGCCGTTCAAAAGTGAAAGGTTTTAGAGGGGCCTCGCAGGAGGTCGCTGCATATCCTGTGGTTTTCATAAGGGATCATGATCCTTTTAAAAGTATGAAAAATATGGAACTAACATAATAATATTCTCTTATTTTTTAAAGAGGACTAGCTTCATAGTTCTTATGAAATGGAGAATTACAAATTTTTCTTATAAAAGAAATAATGTAGCGCTATAAGATAATCTTATTAAATATAGTTACGATATTACGCGTTCCCCTCCTGAATAAGGAGAGGAACTGACGATTATTTCACTTAGGAGACAGGTTTTTCACGTAATATGGAAAGTGCTGCGGCACAGCTGAGAACAGCGGCTTTTTCCTGACGTGACAGAGTTTCCAGTGCCTGCCTGATTGTGGGACTTTCCTGCAATTTTATCATGCCCGTCAGAAGGGGCACATTAATGGGTTCTCCCGGTTTGCGAGGGGGAGGCAGGGTCAGGAGATGAGCATCTCTCAGCACAGGGTTGTTATGCAGGGCCTGAAAAGCCTCAAGGTGCTCTTCCTTTGTGAGGGGAGGCAATTCTTCTTCAACCAGTTTCAGGACTTCAGGGGGTGTGCTTTCTTCAGGAATCAGGAGAAGTTTATATTTTCTGGCAAGTTCCCCCACTGTTTTGCTTGCGGTCAAGGCAACGAGCGGAATGGCCAGCACAAGCCCGATCAGGACAGGAAGCATCCAGAGAAAGAGAGGCAGTGACACAGACCAGGCAGCCAGACTGAGTGCGATGCCGATAGCACTATAGAGCCAATAGCCATGGGTCACTTCTTTGAGTGAAACACGTCCTTCCACCCTGTTTTGTGCCTTCCAGCCAGAGTCACGTCCAAGAAAAATTGAAATAATGGCAGAGGTCTGTATCAGCATGGCGATCGGGGCAATCAGGCCGCCAATCAGGGTTTCCAGCACTACAGAGAGTGTCAGACGCACACGCCCCCCTGCGCGCAGGGCTGTCTTTGAATCAAGGCAGGTTGCAAATAGGGCCAGAAATTTGGGCGCCAACAGAATCACCATGGTCCCGATAAAGACATTCCGTGCCTGAATGGGGTCGACGTGAGGCCAGTGAGGGTAGAGAGAGCGTTCCGTGCTGAAATATTCAGGGTGATAAAAATGTGCCTGAAGCGAGATGAGAATCCCGCACAGGAGGAATAAAAGCCATAAGGGGGACATGACATAGGCGCCCATCCCGACCAGCATGTGGGAACGACTGATCCAATGAAGCCCTCTGGCAAAGAGAATGCGGCTATGTTGCAGGTTTCCCTGGCACCAGCGCCGGTCACGGATGGCAATATCGGTCAGGGAGGGGGGGCTTTCCTCATACGATCCGAAAAGCCCGGGCACCATATGGATCGCCCAGCTTCCGCGCCGCATAAGAGCGGCTTCAATGAAATCATGGCTTAGAATATGCCCTCCAAAGGGAGGTTTGCCTTTCAGATGGGGAAGGCCGGCCTGTTCAGCGAAGGCCTGCGTGCGGATAATGGCATTATGCCCCCAGAAATTGCCTTCAGAGCCATGCCACCAGGCAATGCCGTGGGCAATCAGGGGGCCGTAAATGCGGCCTGCAAATTGTTGCATCCGGGCAAAAAGGGTATGGCCACCGACAATGGTTGGCAAACTCTGGATCAGGCCGACGCCCGGGTGGGCTTCCATAGCGGCAGTCAGACGGACGATCAGGGCACCATCCATAACGCTGTCAGCATCAAGTACCAGCATATGGGGGTAACGTCCCCCGAAACGTCTGACCCAGTCCCCTATATTGCCGGCCTTACGGTCAGTATTCTGGAAACGACGGCGATAATAAACGCGCCCTTTGGCATAAGGCTGCTTCTGCAAAGCCAGGAATGTCTGTTCTTCCTGAAGCCAGATATCCGGGTCGGTCGTATCAGAAAGGATAAAAACGTCAAATGAACCCGCCTGTCCTGTTTCCTCCAGACTTCTGAAGATGGCGCGGATATTGGTGATAACCCGTTCTGGCGGTTCATTATAGGTTGGCATCAGGATCGCTGTGCGTTCCCGTAATTGTGGAAGAGGCCCCTCCCGTGTGATGCCGAGTCCAAGGCCGCCATGACGTAATAGTGAGGCAAAACCGCCAAGGGCTGAGATAAAAGACAGACTGATCCAGAAACTCAGAATGGCGAAAAGAACGAGAATGATGATGCCGAGCGCGGAATAACCAAATGAATTGAAGACTTTATTGATTTTTTCAAGACTATAGGCGGTCAGCAAAAGGGCTCCGCCAAAAACGCCGAGACGCCGCAACCAGAGCCATGAAGGCGTCGTCGGCAGACGCCAGAAAGGGCGGCCGTGACGGTCCGGCTTCTGGCGCAGATTCTGCGTTGGCATGTCCAGAGGGGCTTCTGGAGGCAAAAAGGCCGCAAAAGCAGGGGTGGATAAATCGCTCATGGTGTCCAACGATAGAGCCAGGTTTCCGAAATCGGTCCCTGATCCGTTGCGAGCTGTGCTCGTAATTCGCATAATTTTGCATCACCGGGAACGAACTCGAATGTCGCTCTCATTCCCTGAATATAGGGGTTCTGTTCAATGACAATATTACGGATTGTCCCGGGATTTGCCCCCGTAATGAGGTGGAAATTCGTATCTTTGGGGAGTGTCTGGAATGGCTCACCTGTAAAATCAATGACAAAGAAATGTGCCTCAGGGTGGTCAACAACGCCCCCCACCCGGGTTGCCGCAATCCGGGCCAGATGGGTCGGCCATGGTGTGTCCCACCCCCAGTACATCCGGTAGGTGAAGTTATAGACATGTCCCTTTAACATCGGCTCTTTAGGGTGCCAGAAAGAGACGATGTTATCATTGACTTCGCTGGGAGTCGGGATTTCGACAAGCTCAACAGCCCCTTCGCCCCAGTTTCCGACGGGTTCAATCCAGAGAGAGGGGCGTTTTTCATAGTGCAGGGCCAGATCCTCATAATCATGAAACGCCCTTTCACGTTGCATCAGGCCGTACCCATAGAGGCCTGTATCAGTGAAAGCGGATACCTGAAGATCGGTCGGATTATTCAGTGGGCGATAAAGCTGCTGTTTGGCGCCCGTCCAGATTTGCAGGGCTTCACTATCATGAGCAGCGGGGCGCCAGTCATCGACGTGATTATGGTTGTTGGCATCAAAATAGAACATGCCTGTTAAAGGGGCGATGCCCCCATTGGTGATTTCCTGACGGGGGAAAAAGGTTGATTGCACGTCAAATAAGGTCGTCTCTCCCGGGCGGATCGTGAAGCGGAAAGCACCGGTAAGAGAGGGGCTGTCCATCAGGGCATGCACAACGAGAGACTGGGTATCGGGTGATGGCTTTTCCAGCCAGAAGGCTTTGAAGAAAGGAAATTCCTCTCCTTTCAGGGTGCCGGTATCTTTTGCAAAGCCACGGGCCGACAGGCCGTAAATCTGACCTTTGGCAAAAGAACGGAAATAGGAGGCCCCCAGAAAGACAGCGCATTCTTCCATAACGCCGGGCGTATTTATGGCGTAACGAATACGCAGGCCTGAAAAGCCTATATCTTCTGTCACTTTAAGGGAGGGGTCGTTATAATTATAAAGATCCGGGTTATAGGAAATCTCGGTTGCCTTGCCCTCTACGACTTCATACATATGCACGCGCAGTTTGTAGAGATAGCCGCGTGGAAAAAACTCTACATCAAAGGGCAGTTTATCAGCGTGCCAGAGGGCTTTATCGGACACATACTGAATGGAGGTAAACTCGTCGAACCCCATATGGGACAGCGCTTCAGGCAGATTATGCTGAGGGGCGACGTAGTCCTTGCCCGCAAGAGATTTGGCCAGAAGCCTGACCGTGTTTTCATCAAAATTATGAGGACCCTGAGACGAAGGAGCAGCCGCTGATGCTCCGGAACGGCAAAGCCCCAGCGCAGCCAGCCCGGCTCCCGCCCCGAGGCTGGTTTTCATAAGATCGCGTCTGAATAACTTCATAAGAACCCCGGACTCTCAGTAATCTCGATAAAATATGTTCATGGTCTATTATGGTAAAATTGTTGCCATAATAAGGAGAAAGGACAGAAAATCCATAAATCTGAATTTTTTCGGGGAGATATTAGCGAAATGTTCCCGAGTCTTCTATAGCCAGTCCCTGAAGAGAAGGGATATTTTGTGCCATGATGGCAACGGCTTCAGGAGATAAATCATCACAAAAAGGTAAATGAAACAAATATTTTATGCCACTATACCTTTCAATCAGGTAATGATTATCCGGATTATCCCCTCCATTAAAAATAAATCCGCAAACAGGGACACAACGTCGTGAAAGGGCTTCAAGGCTGAGAAGTGTGTGATTGACGGTTCCAAGGCCTGGGCGTGCGACGAGAATAACGGGCAGCCCCAATCGGGCAATAAAATCGATCATCAGGCAGTCAGAAGTGAGAGGAACCATAAGTCCCCCCGCCCCTTCAACGATCAGGGGATGATTACTGGGAGGTAAGGAGGGCGGCAGTGTGGGAGAAAGATTTTCCTTCCGGGCCGCCATGAAAGGGGAGAGAGGAGCCTGGAGTTCACAATAAGGGGGGATGATGCGTTCTGGGGGCAGGCGGGCTAGTCTTTTGACGGTTTCCGTGTCGCCGGCTTCGTCAGACAGTCCTGTCTGAAAAGGTTTCCAGTACGTCCCATTCCATGCGGTTGCAAGTGCAGCGCTGACCAGGGTCTTCCCTATGCCTGTGTCTGTTCCGGTTATAAACACACCTTTAAAGCTGCTCATCATGAATCCTTGCGAAAGAGTCCGAATGCCACCTGATAGGTAACGGCGTTATAGCGTTTATCAAACAGGGCCATGGCTTTTTTCAAGGCAGAAATGCTGAGAGGTCTGTGTCCGGGACGGGATAGGGAAGCCCCTATTTTTTTCAGATTCTGTAGAAAAATACGCGCTGACGGTACGTCTTCCCGGAGGTCTTCCATAAACCATTGTCCTTTTCCACATGCGGGCCAGTATGTCTCCAATGTGGAAAGGGAAGGATAATCAGGAATCCCGCAGGAAATTGAGGCTTTGTTGCAAATGGTGCGCCATTCCTGAAAACTGTCTCTGGCCAGAGTGGTAAGGCAGATCATCCCCCCCGGAGACAGATAGGCAGCAAAGTGCTCCAAGGCTGCAGGCAGATCAGGAAACCACTGTACACAGAGATTGGAGGCAATAAGGGAGACTTCGGAGACAGGGGGAGGAGGCTGCAACGTCTCGCCATCCATCTGGTGGAACAGGATATTGGAAGCAGAAAACTCCCCTTGCCTTATTTTCTGCTCAGTGCGCCTCAGCATTTGCAGCGAAAGGTCCGAGGCCACGTAAAAAGTGGAAGGATATAAATCGAGCAACCTTTCCGTCAGGTGGCCAGTGCCGCACCCTATCTCCAGAATGGCGGATGGAGATGACAAAGCTTCTTGCCGGGCAATGAGACCTGCCAGCATCCGGGCCGTGTCCTTTTGTATAAAAGAAACGGAATCATAGTTTGTGGCCTTGTCGAACTGATGAGCAATCGCCTGATTCCGTAACAGACTCATAGGGAAGAGGCTCCGATACGGGAGTGGATATCGCCGATAAGGCGGGCCGACGCTATGAGATGTGTGATGGGAAGAAGGTGCCCTCCGTCCCAGCAGAAATTTTCCCATAAGGGCGACGTCGCAGGCTGTAAAAGTCCCGCCTGTGCCGGAGAGAGGGGATCCTGTGATCCTGTAATATTGATAAGCGGTTTTGACCATTGGGCGAGGGAGGCCGTGCTATCACCATCGCGCAGAAATTCCAGCCCGGCCTGAAGACGGGTTTTTTCGAAAATAGAGGGCAGAGTCGGGTCATTTTCCCCACAAAGGGTGCGAAACTGCCTGAGTGTTGTTTCGGGAGATTGTCCCAGTCGAAGAATCATCCTTTGAAGAATTCTCTCGGGAACGCCCTGCGGGAATGAAGGTGAATGCGTGAAACGGGAAAAGCCATTGAAAGCGATCAATCCACGGCAGAAATCGTCATTATGCGAAAGGGCTGTCATCACCCCAGCTGAGTGGCCCACGGCCAGATAAGGACGCTGCGGAGGGGTTATATCAGGAGAGGCTCCAAAATAACCGGCTTCATAGAAAAAGCAGGGGATTTCAGGAAGATTTTTACAGAGCAAATGCCAGAAGGAACGGTCATAGCCCCAGCCATGGATAAAATAGAGCGCCAGAGGGGTCACGATGGGATCGCTCCCTGTCCCTGAGACAAGGCCGAAATCAGGCGGTTCAGATCCTCCATGGAAAGAGTGCTGTGAAGAGCCAGACGCAGGCGTGCTGTATGAGGCGGAACCGTTGGAGGGCGGATGGCGGTGCAGAAAAATCCGTGGTCCCGTAGAGACTGTGCCAGAGCCAGAGCTTTCGTCGTCTCGCCAATCATGATGGGAATAATCTGGGTTGTTGAAGGAGCGGTTTCCAGCCCGATTTTATCCATCTCCAGGCGAAAAAATGATGATTTTTCTTCCAGTGACTGGCGCTCAGCTTCCAGAGACGGCACCAGCTCAAGAGCGGCATCCAGAGCGCCAAGAACAGAAGGAGGCAGGGCCGTGCTGTAAATAAAGCCGGAAGCAAAATTGGCTATGAAATCGCAAAGCTCTTTTGACCCGGTTATAAAAGCGCCCATACCACCAAGGGCCTTACTGGCAGTGCTCATGGTGATATCTGCCAGACCATTGCCTAGTCCCCGCCCTTCAGGGCCGAGGACACCGGTAGCATGGGCCTCATCAATATAGAGAGCAGCATCAAAACGGTCTGCCAGGGTCCGCAGGGCGGCAATATCGGCACGGTCTCCATCCATGGAGAAGACACTTTCCGTGATAATAAATTTCAACCCTGATTGTGCATCATTCTGGCTCAGGAGAGTCTCAAGATGGTTGAGGTCATTATGGCGGAAGCGATGTTGTCTGATCCCCGCTGCGTTGCACCCGATGTGCAGGCTTGCGTGATTGAGGCGGTCACTGAAGATCAGAGCGTCATGGCCGGTTTCCTGCCGGGAAAGATAATTCAGGGCAGGGATAAGAGAGGCATTTGCCTGCCAGCCAGTTGCAAATAACAAAGCCGCTTCACTGCGTTTGAAACGTGCCAGCTTTTCTTCCAGATGGTCGTGAAGGGTAAGTGTGCCATTGACGAGGCGGGAGGCGCAGCTTCCTGTGCCGTAGAGCTCTGCCCATTCGGAGGCTCTTTGGCGAAGGAAAGGATGTTGTGAAAGCCCCAGATAGTCATTGGACGCAACATCAATCAGCCATTTACCGTCCTGAAAAAGGGTGTTCCCCTGGCGTTTTATGGGAGAAGGCGAGCGTAAAAGATGCTCAGCCTTCCGTTTTGTCAAAGCCTGTTTCAGGCAGTCCTGTAGGGGAGATGTCACGCAAATTGCTCTTTCAGAACCTCATGAATGGTAGAGGTCAACACCTCCAGTTCAGAAGATGTGATTGTAAAAGCAGGGGTAAGATAAACAATATTTCTGAAAGCACGGATCCAGACATTCTTTTCAAGAAATGCCTTGTTAAGGGCTGCGGCATCGTGCAGTTCGTTCAGTTCAACAACGCCGATGGCCCCTTTAACGCGAACATCCTTGACGTTAGGCAAAGTGCGGCAGGGAGCGAGTTGCTCGGCAAGCTGGCTTTCAATCATCTGAACCTGTTGGAGGCGGGGCTCCTGCTCAAACAGATCCAGTGAGGCATTGGCAACGGCGCAGGCAAGCGGGTTTGCCATGAAGGTAGGGCCGTGCATAAGGGCATGAAGCGGATTATCTGAAAGAAAAGCGTTGAAAATACGGGTTCTGGCTATAGTCGCAGCGAGGGGCATGGTTCCCCCTGTCAGTGCTTTTGAAAGGGCGATGATATCGGGAACAATCCCGGCCTGTTCGCAGGCAAACATGCTTCCTGTGCGACCAAATCCGGTAAAAACCTCATCGAGGATCAGCACTATTCCGTAGTGATCGCAAAGCTGGCGCAGTTCTTTGAGCACTGAGGGGGCATGAAACACCATGCCTCCGGCCCCCTGAACGAGAGGCTCTATAATCATGGCGGCGATCTGATGACTATTTTCTTCCAGCAATTGTCTCAGCTGTTCACGTTTATCAGCTGTGTCCGGGACGTCAGCGAGGTAATGGCGGGGCAGGCATTTGCCAAAAAGTGTGTGCATGCCCTCTTCAGGGTCACAGATCGACATCATCATGAGTGTGTCCCCATGATACCCCCCTCTGAAGGAAAGGAGCTTTGAACGTTCAGAGTGGCCGTTATTAAGGTGATATTGGAGGGCTATCTTGGCAGCGACCTCCATCGCGACAGAGCCGGAATCCGTGAAGAAGACATGATCGAGATCGCCAGGAAGGAGTTTCGCCAATCGTTCAGCCAGTTTCAGAGCCGGGTCGTGGATCATGCCTCCAAACATGATGTGAGGCATGGTTTCTGCCTGGCCGGTAAGGGCTTTTTGCAGGGCAGGGTGATTATATCCGTGACAGGCGGTCCACCAGGAGGCAATGCCATCAATCAGCTTCCGGCCATCATCGAGTGTGATTGTACTCTTCAGCGTCTCAACCGCCTTAACCGGGTAAGGGGCTGTTTTCATCTGGCAATAAGGAAGCCAGAGATGAGAAAGGGAAGAGGCGTGGGTCGGAAGCGGAAAATTATGATCAGGAGACATAATGTTAATTATGCTTAATCTGAGGTTCCCAGCAACAGTTTTGGGGGTTTAAAATTGCCAATTTGTGACAAAATATATAATTGCATTTTAATTTTTACTGTTGTTAAAACGTCCTGCTATCATTTAGCGGATTAAGTTAATAAATTATTATAAACAGAGTATCGCTGTAATTAAGGACAGGAGCCTATTAGAGTGTTCAAGAAATCACGACTGACAGTTGCGGGATTGGCATCATTACTGGCACTTGCTGCCTGCCAGACGCCGGGAGAAGAGTCACGCCCTGACGTTTATGACCAGTCTCAGGTCAATACATTGCAGCGTACTCGCGTTATAACAATTATTTCAGTCTCCCCGGCCCGTATCAATGTGGATAATACAGCCAATCAGCAGACAGCGACTGTTGCCGGTGGTATTCTTGGGGCAGCCCTCGGCGCTGGCCTGGCTGCAGGGGCCGGTCATAGCGGATGGGGTGGTGGCCTTGCGGCTGGTGCCGGTGGTGCGGCCGGTGGTGCCCTTATTGGCAATGCTGTGGCAGGTAAAAAGACGATCGTGCAAGGTGTTTCAGTGACCTATCAGGATCGTGCCGGTGGGGAACCTTTCACCAGTACGCAGGTTGGTCGCCCTTGTGAATATGCTCCGGGAACGGCGCAGCTTGTTACAGCAGGGAATAATGAAACACGCGTGCAACCTAATGCCGTGTGTCCTAGAAGATAGTTAGGAAATTTTGTAGGGAGCGAGATGTGATGTCCAGGAAACTCTCAATAAAAGTGGTGATAAACGGCGGTTTCTGCGGTGCCTTACTGTGGGGGATGGCGTTACCTCTTGCTTCAGCACAGACTGATCCCGGCCAGCTTGAAGCGCTGGGCCGGCTACAGGACCAACAGGATTCCCAGCGCGTTGCACAGCAGAGGGCCCAGGCTCAGGCTGCGCAGCAAGCCCAGATGGCGGAAATGCGTGCAGCCAGGGCTCGCGCCGTTGCCAGAGAAAGGCGGGCAAGTGCCCTGGCCGAAGAGCGGCGCGCAAAAGAGGCTGATGACCGCGCTTACCTTCATGCTTTGCGCGAAATTGATATACAAAAACAAAAAGCACAATTACAGCTTGAAGAGGCCAAGGCCAAACATGCTGAGGATTATGTGCAGGCAGAACTTAACCAGAAACATGCTGATACCGATGCTGTTTCTGCCAAAAGTGATGCCACGCGCACTCTGGCCAATGGTGAGCAGCATTTAATGGAAGATTCAGGTAAAGCTGAAAAAATGAAACAGCGTCATTGGTGGGAATTTTATAAGGACTGAATTTTCTGGCACTGTCATTTCCGCTGGAATGGGCGTTGCAGTGCCGGAGTCTGATCTCAGAGTCGCTCTCATAAAGAACGTCTTCGTTGTGAAGATATGAAAAATCCCGGAAGTTTCCCCGGGATTTTTTTTGGTCTGTTTCTTAAGAAATCCTGAAAAGAAGGCCTGACCGACCCAGGAACAGGGTGGACCTCCTTTTTTTTCGATTGTATTATTTCTGGTTCATCTGGATGCTTATGATAGTGAGGCTCTGTGCAGCTTTTTAGTATTTTTCTATTAAGTGATCGAAAACTGAAAAGTAATATCCGCTCTAAAAGCGGTAATTTTATGGCAGGTTTATTCTGCGCTGCCAGTTTTTTGGCAATGTCCGGAACATGTGCCAGAGCCGATGACTATGATCAATTAAGCGGACTTCCTGATCATTATATGCCCCAAAGTGATCATGACGCTGCATCATTACCTGTTAATTACGCCGGAGAGGGTGATGACTCTTCAGGTGGTTCTGAAAGCAGTGCCCCCTCAGAGCGCATGACTAATTATTTCCCGGCTTCATCTGACACTAACCTTTCCCAGCCTCAGAAGAGTGTCTCTGATGCGGGGCAGGCACCATTGGCAGAAACCAGCACATATGATGCGCCGCCTCATTCATGGAATAACGCCAACCTGGAGCTCGCGGCTCCAGCAGGCACGCCGGTTACAGACACAAATGATCGTTATGTGGCAGGCTATCTGACATTCAAAGGCGATGGGACGCTCGTTCTTACGGGTGATACTGAGTTATATGCGCAGGAAGGGATCAATACGAATTTCCCGGTGGATCCTACCTCGCCCCCTCCAATCGGGGCTGCTTCCATTGAAGGCGGACATCTGATTGTTGATGGAAATGGAGATCCCAATAAAGTCGGCGGCAATATTATCGGAACAAATAGTTACACGATTATAGGGCGGGGCGAAGGATCAAACGCAGAACTGACGGTTGAGAATGGTGCCGGGTATATTGTCGGCTCGCCTGAAAATGGTCCTTCAAAAGTGCCCAGTAGCGTGTTGATCGGCCTGGGTGGGGGCAGTGAAGGAAGTGTCACAGTTGATGGAATAAACAGGGACGGCGAAACTCATTCCATTTTGCTTGCTTATGGCCCCAATGGTGCGATCACAGTTGGGAATGGTGACCAGAATTATGGTTCCGGCGTAGCCAAGGGGACGTTGAACGTAACCAATGGAGGCCAGGTTTATGCGGACCGTGTCATTATGGGTAACTATAAAAACGGGATAGGCACCATTAATGTAGGCTGCTCGACTTGTGTCCCCGGAAGTAGTGGAGAGACATCCACACTGAATGCCGGTGGCGCTTTTACGACAAGTGATAATAATTCATTAAAAATCACGTCTGACTCAGGATTATATGTAAATTCTGCCGGTAATGGCACCCTTAATATTTATCAGCATGGTGTTGTGGCCGTTCAGGGCCAATTGCGCTTTGGTGATGCCAGGGCGGCTTTTGACAGCAATACAGGCCATGGTGAGGTGAATATCAATCAGGGTGGTGTCCTTCAGGTTGCTGATGCCCATTCTGAAGGGGGCACACTCTATAGTGGTATCGTCAGTAATGAAAAGGATTATGCCCTTAATATTAATGATGGTGGAACCTTACAGCTGCTTAATGAGCATTCGACGTTAACAACGGATGTGAACATGCATCTGGATGGCAATGCCAATATCCAGACAAATAACGGGACAGCTCATTTTTCAGGCAATATGACGGGCAGTGGCAATCTCGACGTCAATGATAACAGGAGCGGTGCTGCTGGTGAGATCCAATTGGCGTCTGCCAATAGTTACACGGGAGCCACCATTATTAATCAGGGCGATATAAGACTGGTGGATAACGGCAATACGGGCACAGGTCGTATCCTTCTGGGGTCCAGAAAAGTAACAGATGATAATGACAGCCAGCTTATCAACCATGGATCTCTGATTATCGATAAGGATAATACCACTATTTTAAATCAGGATATCGTCCATGATTCCAAAGCGGATGATGATAGTGATGGCGGTATCGTGCAGCAGGGTGCCGGGCTGACCGTTCTGAACGGAACGAACAGTTATAAAGGTGAGACGCATATTTATGATGGCACCTTGCGCATTGACGGTAATCAGGGGGGCAGCAAAACCTATAATTACGAGGATGCAGCCGATGGGCAGACAACCGTTGAAGAACATGGGACCCTGGCCGGTAGTGGCACAATAGGGGGTGATGTCCTTGTTAATGGTGGTGGCAAATTGGAGCCAGGTGCCGGAAATCAGTCCAGTAACCCTAATAATATATTAACGATCAAGGGCGATCTTGACCTTCATAACGCGTCACAGCTGGTCCTCGTGACGAATAAAGGTGAGAGACAGCTCGCTGTTGTGGATCAGGTCGGCCATCAGACCGGTGGCAATTATCTCAATAGTGACAGTGTTACGGTGCAAGGACATGCAACGTTACAGCCCAATGCAATTATTGAGGTGAAAAGAGGTAATTCAATCCGCTATGACCACGCTTACCGGATTATTTCGGCAAAAGGGGGAATTACCGGTGATATTGGTCAGATTAATAAAAATTCCAAAACACCACATTACTATTTTCTGACATCGAATTTCTATTTTGTGGATGCAGCGCCTGGAGAGGATTCAAAGGGGCTTGATTACAGACTGGACCGTAATGACAAGAAATTTGAAAGTGTTTCAGGGACCCATAACCAGCATGAAGTTGGCCGGATCCTGGATCATCTGACCTCTGATTCTGATATTGCGCAGGCCGTTGCCCAGGTTACCACAGCAGATGAGGCCAGAGCCGCCCAGAAGTCACTCTCAGGTGAGTTGCATGCCTCTTTACGTACGGCATTGATTCAGGACAGCTATTACCTCAGGGAAGCCGTTGTGGACCGGGTTGCCCAGTCAGTGTGTGATGACACTATGGTCGGCACGAATATCCATACAGCCGATCTGAGAACGCATAGACGCGACGATGGCCGTTGTATCAAAGGTCGTCCCGTTCTCTGGGGGCAGGCTTATGGCAGTATGGGGCATGTCTCCGGTAATAGTAATGCCTCTGCCATGCATCATTCCACGGCTGGTTTCATTATGGGGGTGGATGCCTCTCTCAGGGGGAATGATGACTGGCGCGTAGGGGGTGTTGTCAGTTACGGCCGAAGCATGTTCGACCTCTCTGGTGAAAATTCATCAGGAAACAGCAATAATGTTTCTATCGGGGCCTATACAGGCGGGAAAATTGATAATTTCCGTCTGGCTGTCGGGGCTGATTATACCTGGAATATGATCACCACGAACCGTCGTTTCTCCATCGCCGGTTATGGTGACAGCCTGCATGCTCATTATAATGGCGGCACTGCGCAGATCTATGCTGATCTTGCCTATCCTCTCCACATAGGGCGCGTCAGTGAGGTCGAGCCATTTGTGGATGCATCCTATATCAATATGCATACTGATAAATTCCGTGAAACAGGAAATTATGGCGCGTTGATTGGCAAGAGCAGGGACGATAGTGTCGTTTATACAATGGCTGGCGTCCGGGCCTCTACCAAGGTCATGGTAGATGATGTAATGATAACACCCCATGCCATGGTGGCTTATCGGCATGGCTTCGGAAATTTACGTTCCAAGGCAAGAAACAGCTTCACTGATGGTGGTGGCACGATGGATATCCGGGGGCTTGCCCTCTCTGAAGATGAGATTGTCATGGATCTCGGCATGAAAGTTGATGTCACGCAGGATATTGATATTAATGTCTCTTATATTGGCCAATATGGTGGCCGCACGACGGCAAGCGGTGCAAAAGCGGATATGAAGGCCCGTTTCTGAGGTGTTGATAGTGTGAGTGGGGTGTAAGGGGAAAAAATGGTCTCAGAATCGGATTATGGAAGGCATCATTTTTTATCTGGCCTTATAGCTGTGTTGTTTATCTGGTGTGCGGGGCTTCTTGTTTCTGTCGTTCCCGCCTCCGCCGGAAGTCTGCCTCATGGTGCTTCAGCTGTTAACGAATCGTATCAGGAATGGCATCTTGATTGCCATAATGGTGAGGCAGGCGTTAATTGCAGGATCTCGCAGAAGCTTCTTGAAGGGCAGTCAAAACAGGTCTTTTTCAAGCTGGAATTCACCCCTACAAATGCCGGCCAACCACACGGTCTTATGATAACCCCTTTCGGGCTGAGCCTGGTTGACGGGGTTACCGTCACCACAGAGGGTGAGCTGGTAGGCGACGTTTATGCCTTCAGCACCTGTGTTCCGACAGGGTGTGAAGTTCCGTTTGATCTTGATGAGGCCCAGTTCAGAAATTTTCTTAAAACGGAAAAGGCGAAATTTGCGTTTACGACGCTTAAGGGTAAAGTCGTGAATTTCCAGATTCCGACAGCTGGACTGGCTGACGCCCTGACGCGTGCGTCTGCTTTGATGAAGTAGGCGTCATGCCTCTTTTCGGGGTAGGAAAACAGGTCATGATACAAGGCAATAAGAGAGAGTTTTTGTGAATCAGAGACGGCTTCTGCCTTTTTATGTCGCACTATCCATTCTTTCCTGGGCGAGTGCTTACCCGATCGTGCGTCTGGCCATGCGCGATATTGCTCCTATTCCTTTGGCCTCTTTGCGTTATTTTGTGGCGGCTTGTCTGGCGGGTTTATGGCTGCTCTGGAAAAGGCCGGTTCTGCCAGGGTTAAGGGATTGGCCACGCCTGTTTGTCTGCGGGGCTCTTGGGATAACAGCCTATAATATTCTCTTTAATCTGGGGGAGCAGACCGTCTCTTCAGGCGCAACGAGCCTGATTATCGCGTCAGCGCCGATTATGGCTGGCATTATGGCTGTTTTTTTTGCTGGGGAAACACTGTCTCTTTTCGGATGGTTGGGTTCCATCGTCAGTTTTGGGGGTGTTGCCCTGATCGTTATAGGGCAGAAAGGGGGCCTGTCATTTGGGTCTGGAGCAGGGCTGGAGCTACTAGCGGCCTTCTGCACGGCCTGCTATGTGGTGCTGCAACGTCCGCTGGTGCAACGTTATGGGGGGCTGCCTGTTACAGCCTGCGTCCTGATGATTGGTGCCTTTCTCTTGTTGCCCTGGTTGCGTGAGGGAACCATCACATTGTCTCATGCGCCCATGAGGGCCTGGGTTTCTGTTCTGGAGCTGGCCATTTTCCCTGCCGCAATCGGTTATGGCTCATGGAGCCATGTGATCGGGATTATGGGGGCTGCCAGAGGAGCAATCCTGCTTTATCTACTGCCTCCTTTGACGTTTGTTCTTGCTTTTATTCTTGAAGGGAGCTGGCCGGATTTGCCGACATGGTGTGGTGGTCTTATCGTAATGGCGGGCGTTGCTTTGGCCCATAAAAAGAAAAAAGCATAAATCCGGTTTTTCCGGGTTGTGCAAGAAGAGAAATTGAAGAGTTTAAGTTACTAGAGGTGTCTGTTATTACGAATTAGATGAATTCTTGCAGAAAAAAACATATTGGGTCTTCTCTATCGGAGGATCTGGTCATATAGATCAAAAGTCTGATAGTGAAATTATAGTCATAAAATTCTGAAGTTAATTAAAATTTGTGTGCAGCGGTCAAAAGGAATGTTGATATGCCCCTAGGTAAAAAAGAAGGATAATCCGTGGAGCAGCATTCTTCGCCTAAAGATGACTCTTCTGCACCTTTGAATCCTGTCTATATCCGCTTGAGAGCGGTTATAGCGGCGGCTCATTTCCATGGCATTAATCTCGATATACAGGATTTTGCGACCGAGAAGGATGAAAAATTCCCCTCTCCGGCAACGCTGGCTCGTTGGGTCCGTGCCCAGGGCGGTGTTGCTAAGGGGATGCGTCTGCGATGGAATTATCTTGTCCGTCTGGGGAATACGCCTCCTGTTGTTCTTATGTTCAGAGATGGTTCTGCCGGTCTTATGGTGGGGACCGATCCCGTGCGTGGAATCGTCTGGCTGCGGGACCCCTTAAAGGGGGAAGGTGATCCGCCAGTTCCAGTCGATCAGCTTCGTCTCGCTCAGGTCTGGACCGGGGACGTCCTGCTGATTAAACGCCGGCAGGATGAATCAGAAGCGGAATCCCGTTTTGATCTCCTCTGGTTTGCAAAGCTTGTCCTGCGTGAGAAAAAAGGCCTGCGGGACGTTATTTTTTCCTCAATGGTCTTGAGTATCCTTCAGATATTTCCTGCGTTGATTGTCATGCAGGTGATTGATCGCGTTGTAAATTATCACTCCATGGCAACTCTGGTGTCTCTGACAGGGTTTGTCATTATCCTCAGTGTTTACGAAATTCTCCTGACTTATGGTCGCCAGGAGCTCAGTCTGGTGGTCAGTACCAGGTTAGATGCCCGTATCTCGCTTCATGCGTTCAACCGCCTTCTGTCACTTCCGCTTGAGTTTTATGAGCGTCAGCAGACAGGTGAGATTCTGGGACGGTTTTCTTCAGTGTTCCGTGTTCGGGACTTTATGACGGGTCAGCTTCTGACGACCATGCTGGACCTGTTTGTCCTGTTCGTTGTCATGCCGGTGCTTTTTTATATGAGCCCGACCATGGCATGGCTGACATTGGCCGCCGCTGGCTGTATCGGTCTGATCGTCGTGATTATGCTCCCAGCTGTGAGCCGGGTGGCAGGGCAGCAGATCAGAACTGAAATGCGCCGTAACGCAACGCTTTATGAAACGGTCGCCGGGATAAGGACGGTCAAGACATTGGCGTTGGAAAATACGCGCCGTACAGAATGGGATGAACGGACCGCTGACGTTGTTCAGTGGCGTCTGGCGGCTGGACGGATGTCCAACTGGGCCAATACATTTGTGTCTCCACTGAACCTTTTTATCAATCGCGGGATCATTCTTGTCGGTGCTTATCTGATCCTGACCGGCTCAGACAGTATGCAAGGCGGTGCCTTGATGGCCTTTATGATGCTGGGTGGTCGTGTGGCTTCCCCTCTGGTCAGTCTGGCGCGCCTGATGGAAACAGTAAACGAAGTCACTGTTTCATTAGGTGAAGCGGGAATGGTGCTGAACCAGCCTACTGAAACAAAAGCTCTGACCACCGGGATGCGCCCCAAAATTGAGGGGGCTCTCAGTTTCACGAATGTAAACTTTACCTATCCCGGTTCAACAACTAAGGCGCTTATCGACGTCAATTTCTCCATCCCGGCTGGGACCATGCTCGGATTGGTGGGGCGGTCCGGCTCAGGGAAGTCCACCATCACCCGTCTGCTCCAGGGGGTCAGCCGGAATTATGAAGGGTATCTGCGCCTTGATGGCATTGATCTGAGAGAAATCAATCTGCATCATTTACGCCGTTCCTTTGGGGTTGTCTTGCAGGATAACTTCCTCTTTCGTGGCACAATACAGGATAATATTACCGCAGGTCGTCCGGGCTATACGATTGATGACGTTGTGCGGGCTGCCCGTCTGGCGGGGGCTGAAGAGTTTATTGAACGGATGCCAGCCGGTTATGAAACCTGGATTGAGGAAGGTTCAACAAATATCTCCGGTGGCCAGCGTCAACGCCTTGCCATTGCGCGTGCTGTTATTTCCGATCCGAAACTGATGATTCTTGATGAAGCAACCTCAGCCCTTGATCCCGAGTCTGAAGCGCTGGTGAACGCCAATCTGCAACGTATTGGTAAAGGCCGCACGATGGTGATCGTTTCACACAGGCTGTCGTCACTTGTTGATTGCGACAAAATTGCCGTGATGGATCATGGTGAGCTCGTCGATATCGCACCTCATGAAGTTTTGCTGGAGC
The DNA here is from genome assembly GCF_058511235.1 of Aristophania sp. ESL1100. Taxonomy (NCBI): domain Bacteria; kingdom Pseudomonadati; phylum Pseudomonadota; class Alphaproteobacteria; order Acetobacterales; family Acetobacteraceae; genus Aristophania; species Aristophania sp. ESL1100. The sequence goes on from NZ_CP196394.1 coordinate 27,509, forward strand.
GGTGCGAAATTTACCGGACATTATGGTTGCAGCAAAACCGTCATATCAATCCTGGCTCCTCTCATGAAGAAAAAGAAGAGGAAGCGGGTGAAGAAAAAGGACAGCTACCCGGGGGAGAGAGTGAATGAGCGATAATAATCTCATCCCCGATCCACGACAGGATGGTGAGCAGGAAACGCGCCCTGACGTTTCGGATGTTCATAATGTCCCCAAAAAAGCGACAGATCCTTTTGCCCCTGATGGGATGCCGCTGGCTCTGCTGGAGTTCCACTCTCCAACGCGTGCGCTCGTCAATATGCCGGCAACGCCTTCGGCCCAATATATTGTCTGGGTCATCGGGTGCCTGTTACTTGCCAGTCTGGCGGGCATGGCGCTGTTCCCGGTTAATAAAGTCGTCTCTATTACCGGGCGTATGATTTCAACGCAGCCGACCGTCCTGATTCAGCCTTTTGAATCGGCGATTATCCGCTCAATTGATGCGGATGTGGGTGATTTCGTGCATAAGGGACAGGTGCTGGCCCGCCTGGATTCGACGGTCAGCCAGGCTGATATAGATAATCTGGTTCAGCAGATTCAATCGCTGGAAACAGAAGTGGCCCGCTTGAAAACAGAAGCGAACGGGCAGAATTATGAGCCTGATATCAATGTGCCTTCCTCTGTTGAACAGGGGAAAATCTTTCTGCGGCGCAAAAATGACTATCAGGCCCATATGCAGGATTTCGGCCAGCGTATTGCCGGGATGGAAAGTGACCTTCAGGGTGCCCGCGCCAATACGGCCATGTTCAGCAGCAAATTGCGTATTGTGAACGCTGTTCTTGAGATGAGAAAGCGCGAGCAGGAAGAGCAGGTAGGGTCGCGCCTTTCCACTCTGGGCGCTCAGGATGCTGTTATGGACACAGAGCGCCAGCTGATTACGGCTCAACAGACAGCCAATTCGACGACAAATAAGTTGGCAGCGCTGAAAGCCACACGCGAAAGCTACGCCCAGAACTGGAAAACTGAAGTTTATGCAGAACTGACCAAGGCCGAGCGGAAGCTTGATGAGGTCAGGAGCAACTACAGAAAAGCCAGAATGAGGCAACGCCTGATTGTATTGCGTGCGCCAGAAGATGGAATCGTCCTGACGACGGGGCCTTTCTCCATTGGTTCCGTGATAGAATCCGGCATGCGTATCATGACGCTGGTGCCGACACGTTCCGGTATGGAGGTCGAAGCCATTATGAGGGCGCAGGATAGCGGGTTTGTGAAGCAGGGAGACCACGCGCTTATCAAATTTGTGACGTTCCCTTATGATCTCTATGGTGGGGCGAATGCTACAGTTCGTATGATCAGTGCGGATTCCTTTATGCCAACGGATGCTGCAACAAGTAACCTCAAGGCAGGGATTGATCCTAAAAGCATGGCAGGGGTAAAAGGAGCTCCTGTCTTTTACCGTGTTCGTTTACGGATTGATCGTTATACATTGCATGGGCAACCTTCTTTTTTCCATCCTTCTCCCGGGGTTCCGGTTACTGCGGATATAGATGTGGGAAAAAGAACAATTCTTAAATATCTTTTCAGCCGGATTGTTCCAACTGTCAGTGATGGCATGAGAGAGCCATCATAAGCTGAAAGGGCATCATGGTCGTAGAGAAAGCAATGGGGATGTTCTCTCAGGGATTGAGAGGACGCAAACTGGAGCGGGGCCTTCGTCTTTTGAAAGAAAAGAGGCCTTATGAGGCCTTTACCCTGTTTGCCGAGCTTGCACAAAAAGGTGTGGCTGAGGCTCAATACCAGGTTGCCCAATGTTATTTGCGGGGTCAGGGCACCCCGCCTTCCCTGGAGGAAGGGGCAAAATGGCTCTATCATGCGGCTCAGGCCGGCCTGGCTGAAGCCTGCTTCAGTCTTGGCACCTTATATGCCATGGGTCTGCCGGAAGGATTCGATCCATCGTCCCCGGCAAGTGTGCTGAATAAAGGGACGGCCTATACTGATAAAAAGCCTGATTTTGATAAAGCTCTCTACTGGGCTTTAAAGGGTGCTGAAGGAGGGGACGCACAGGCCAAGGCTCTGGTCGCTCACCTTTATGCGCACGGGCCGGAGCATATTAAAGACGAGAAACTTGCCCGTTACTGGTATGAAAAATCAGCTGAAGCGAAAACCCCTCAGGGGTTGTTCGGCTATGGCCTGATTTTATTGCGTGAAGCAGAAACTCCCGAACAGAAAAAGGAAGCCTTCACATATCTTAAAGAGGCAGCCGATCTGAATGTCGGCACAGCAAACGCAACAGTTGCCTGGATGTATGAAGGAGGAGCCGGGGTTGAGAGAGACCTGGCTCAGGCAGCTCATTATTTTGCACGGGCGGCAGAATATGAAATTGCTCCAGCCCAGGCACGTTATGGTTTGATGTTGCTGAAAGGCATAGGAGTCAAACAAAATATCGTTCAGGCAGAGACCTGGCTGCGCCGTGCCGCACAAAATGGTCATGCCGATTCAGCAGCCATGCTGGGTGATCTGTATATCCGTGGAGAAAATTTCAACACGAATGCAGCAGAAGCCTTCCGTTGGTACAAAATGGCCGCCGAAATGGGGCATGCCAATGCGATGCGTGCTCTGGGTGTTTTTTATCTGACAGGCACAGGCGTTGAACGTGACGAACTGAAGGCAGCCTTGTGGTTTAACAAAGCCTCATCTTCAGGAAATCGTCAGGCAGACGCTGATCTGGGGAATCTGATCCTTGCCGGTGTTTCATTGCCGCCGGAAGAGCAGATAGCCATACGAAAAAGATGGCAGAAACGCGCTGAAAAGGGGGACCCGTTAAGTGCCTTTAACCTGGGCGTCTGTCTGGCACAGGAAGTAGGCGGCCAGCTTGATGAAAAACAGGCTCTTTATTGGATGAGCAAGGCCCTTAACAGTGTTGTTAATGCCCAATATTGGTATGGCCGAATGCTGTTTGAAGGAAAAGGCTGTGATCCTGATCCGGTTGAGGGGTTGAAATGGCTGCAAAAAGCCGCTGATTCCGGAATGGCTGATGCCTGCGTGGCGGTAGCCCGTTTGTATATTACAGGCCATGAAGGCTGCCCGAAAGATCATGAAAAGGCGCTTGATTTATATTTGAAAGCGGCTGAATCAGGAAATGTCGAGGCCTGCTTTGCTCTGGGAGCCATGTATGGTGGCGGCCATGAAATCCCTGAAGATAAAGAAAAGGCACAGCATTATTTCGAAATAGCTGCGCAGAAAGGGCATGTTTTGGCCCAGGCTATGCTGGGGCGTTATCTTGTCTTCGGACTGGCTGGCAAAACTGACCGGAAAGCAGGCATGAAGTGGCTTGAGAGTGCGGCTTCCCAAGGTATTGAAGAAGCACAACAGACGTTACAGGAGCTGGACAAGTCGCCTGAACAGGAGGGAGGGGAGGAGACTTCCCATGCGTAAAAAAGAGGCACGTTTTATAGGGGATTACGGTTCCGTTATAAATAAGGAAACAGAGGCTCTCTGGCGGGAAAAATCCTTGCGGGAAGCGCAATTTGCCTTTGAAAACGGGCAGGAGGCGTCTCAGCAGGAATTATTTCATCAGGCCTGTTTCTGGCTGGGGCGTGCCAGTCGGCTGGCGCCGAATGACGTGAAGGTCGGCTTTGCCTACGCGATGTCCCTTCTGAAACTCGGGCAATTTGAACATGCGCTGGCTTGTCTGAAAGATTTTGACAATAAACTTGATGCCAGAGAGATTGTTTTCGCTCAATTTATAGGTTTATGGGGGGCTGGAAGGAAAGAGGAAGCACAGGCCCTTCTGAAGGAGGCTTTGTCACTTTACGTCCCCCCTGTTGAGCTTTATGGCCTGATCGAGGCGCTCGTTGCGCAGGAAGAAAAACCAGGGTGGGCCACAATTTCCAATAGTGGTCTGTTACGGCTTTATACGGCTCATTCTGTTACTCTCACGCTCGATGGCCGCAAATTGGGCACGTTTGAGGGCGATGAAGTGTGTCTTGGATCTGCCTTTCAGGAAGGAATCTGTCCTGACTGGGCGCAGGGCCGTTCTCTTTCAGTCAAGGCTGATGGCAAACATCTTCTGGGCAGCCCCTTTGATATTGCATCACTGACGGAATGCAAATCACTTATCTGGCCTGAAGCGTCCAGACTGGCGGGGTGGATCTGGTATCCTGCCGAACCCGATTTTGTGCCCCATATTCAGGTTGATGACGGCCCCTGGTATGCGGTGCAAACATTCGAAGACATTGATCAATTCAATCCTTTGGGGTTTGCAAGGTCTTTCACGATTCCTCTTGACGATATCACCGGGCAGGAACGGGCGCTCGTCAAAGTGCGTAATGATCATGGAATGCTCCTGGCCGGTGCCCCGCTTGATCCCAAGTTAGGGCGGGTTATTGAGCATAAAGAACCCTATCCCGCCCAATATTACCCGGTTCCTGTTCAGGCGCGCCCGGTGCGGATTGAAGCAAGGGGGACGAAGACGTCCCGTTGCGTCGTCCTGATACCCGTCTATGCTGATTATGCTGCGACGATGGATTGCCTGAAAAGTGTTCTGGAAACCGTGCCTGAGGCTGTCGAGGTCATCGTTATTGATGATGCCTCTCCTGAAAAAGAGATTGTCCGTGCCCTGGATCGTCTGGCGGCAGAAAAGAAAATAACGCTTCTGAGAAATGAAGAGAATCTGGGTTTTCCGGCTTCGGTCAATAAGGGATTTCGTTACGCACAGAATGCTGACGTTATTTTGCTGAATAGTGACACGGTCGTATTTGAAGGATGGGTTGAGCGCTTAAGGCAGTGGCTGACGCTCCGGGACGTTGGAACGGTAACACCTTTTTCCAATCATGCGACGTTATTATCCTATCCCTCCATAGAGGTTGAAAATCCTGCACCGGATAAACGGGAAGCGCAGCTGATTGACACGTTATGCCGGGAAAACGGAGCGACTACGGAAATAGAATTACCGACGGCCAATGGGTTCTGCATGGCCATTTCGGCTGAGTGTCTGGCAGAGACGGGATTTTTCAGAAATAGCGTTTTTTCCCAGGGTTATGGGGAGGAAAATGATTTCTGCCTCCGGGCTACAGCGCGGGGGTTCCGTCACCTGGCGGCGGTGAATGTCTATGTTCTGCATAAAGGGGGGTGTTCGTTTAAAAAGAACAAACATCCTCTGATTGAGCGCAACCTCAGACTATTGAATGCCCTTCATCCCGGTTACGATATGATGATTGCGGAATTCATGCATCGTGATCCTCTGCGTCTGACCAGGCGCAGGATGGATTTCATGCGTCTGACAAAAGCAGTGCGTAAAAAAGAGGTTGTGCTGCTGATAGAGCATAATTATGGCGGGGGTGTTGCCCGGGCTGTCCAGAAGCGCGTTGAAGCCTATGATCAAAAAGGCATTATGGCTTTCAGGCTGCGCCCTACGCCACAGGGATGCAGCCTCGAATTCGGCAAAGATCCGGCATTATGGCCCAATTTGCAGTTTGCACTGCCGGAAGATGCCATGTTGCTGCTAAGCTGGTTGCGTAAAATTGGTGTCACATTCGTGGAGTGGCACCATCTTGTCGGGCATGCACCATGGGTCCGACGGTTGCATAAACTCCTTGATGTTCCTCTTGATATCTTTGTGCATGATCATGTGTGGTACTGTCCGCGCATTACGCTCTTGAATGCAGAGGGTCATTATTGCGGGGAACGAGGCATTCAGGCGTGCCGTGACTGTCTTAACCAGCCTCCACCGCTGGAAGAAGACATAGCGATTGAAGATTTGCTTGAACGTTCAAAAGAGGAGTTTCGCTCAGCACGTTCCATTACTGTTCCCGTCTCTGATGCCGCGAAAAGATTGACCCGGCATTTTCCGGATATTGGGAATATCATCATAGAGCCACTGGAAGATGAATCGTCCTTCCCGCCGCTTAAATCGCTGAATCCTGAAAACAGGGCTTATCGTGTCGGGGTTTTAGGGGGTATAAGCCGCTGGAAAGGCTATGATGTCTTACGGAAACTGGGAGAGTATATTCAGCAGAACGCTCTTCCAATTGAGCTGGTTCTTGTTGGAGGTACAAGAGATGACAAGACCCTGATGGATGTTGGCATCCAGGTAATGGGGACGTACGATGATGAAGATGTGCTTTTCCTGCTTGAAGAAGCAGAGCTTGATATTGGGTTTATCCCTTCAGTTGCTCCCGAAACATGGTCTTATGCCTTGAGCTGGCTCTGGAAAGCCGGGTTGGAGGTTATTTGTTTTGATATAGGAGCCGTGAGTGAACGTATACAGCGCAGGGGAGGGGGCAAAGTTCTTCCGCTTGGTCTGCCTGTTGATCGTCTGGCAGATTATATCCTTGAGCATGTAATATCGAGAAAAAATCGCTTATAAGACTTTCTTTCGTCTTTCATTATCGTTATGTTGTGGCGTTTAATACTGGTATTAAATGCCTTGAGACTTTTTTACCGGGATAATTTTTTATTCTGGATATTTTGTAAAACTGTGGAAACACTATTATTAGTAGTGAGGCGCGATGTCTGAGACGCAAGACCAACACCAGTCTGATCGTGTGGTTGATCTGAAAACCGGGGCGCACGTCATTTTTCTTGATAAAGGATTATATTGCGTTTTACACGCTCCAGGCCAGAGAGAGGCTGCGGCTTCCGGGTTGCCTGGCGTGCGTGTCTCCCGGGCTCCGTTATCAACGGCAGAGGATGTTGAGATCAGCACCTTTTCCCAGGATGGCTGGCTGGGAGCTTCCCATAATGCGGCTCTGGTCAGAGTCAATCGTGACCGTACGGGAATTCTTGTCACAGTCTATCAGGATCTGGGCAGTAAGCACGAGGCTCCCCGTCTTCAGGTGATGCGCCTTTTTGCAGGAGAGGGGTCTGAGCAGAAGCAGGGTGAGCCGTCTGTTTCACACGCCAGGGGAGCTGGGCAGATCGCTTTGGCAGCAGAGAATGATCTGCAGGAAGTGAGTGCTCATATCCAGAGAGAAGGGGACGTTGTCAGGCCCGTAGGAGTCTGGATGGGCAAACCGGGAAGTGGTTTGTGGATCGAGGGTTTTTCTGTCAGTCCGGAATCTCATATCAAGGCACAGGATATCGAATATCAGGCCGTGCTGGGGAAAGGGTGGCTCTCTCCCTGGAGTGAGGGTGGCCAATTCTGTGGCTCAAGAGGAATGTCGCTCCCTATTCTGGGGATGTGCATTCGTCTTAAAGAAAAAGCGACAAAAGAGTGGACATTGCGTCTGACAGGCTGCTTTACCGATGGCACAAAAACAGGCCCCGTCGAGGGGGCTGAAGTTATGCTGGAAAGTGAGAGCCTGGCGCCTCTTGAGGCCTTTCAATTAGAGGTTCTACCGGTCAAGGTTAAGAAAGAAAAAGCGTCTTCCAGTCAGAAAGAGGCACCGAAAGGAACGAAAAAAACCACACGCCGTACACGCACAACCGTCAGCTAGGGTGGGATAGAGCGGATTGCGGTATCTCTTTATTCACCAGAGCTTTCCGGCACAATATGCCCATATTTTAAGACATCTTGTAAAACAGGGTGGGCATGAGATTGTCTTTATTACCAGCCAGGCTCAGCGTGAAATAAAAGGTGTCAAAAAAGTCCTTTATTCGATCCCGTCTGTGAAGGATGAAGGGGGACACCCTTATGCAAGGGAGTTCTCCCAGGCATTATGGCGGGCCGATATCGTGGCAACTGTCGCTAACTCGCTTAAAATGCTGGGTTATCAGCCTGATATTATTATTGGCCATCATGGATGGGGTGAACTTTTACGGATGGGGGATGTTTTTCCGGATGTCCCGATCCTCGGGTATTTTGAGTTTTATTATCATCTGACGGGTCAGGATGTTAATTTCGATCCCGAATTTCCCTTTAACCCTGAATTAGCGCCTTTTGTAAGGGCCAAAAACCTCGTTAATCTGAATGCCTTGACGCTGCCGGGATGGGGGCAGACTCCAACGCGCTTCCAGAAAGAGACCTACCCTGAATGGGCCCAGCAGAAAATCACGCTTTTACGTGAGGGAGTGGATTTAAAAAACTGCCGCCCTGACAGGAAATGTAAAAAGAGTGAGGTAAAAATCGGCACGCTTGTTTTATCTCCTCAGGACAAGATTGTGACGTATGCCGCGCGTAGTCTGGAACCTTATCGGGGGTTCCACAGTTTTATGAGAGCGTTGCCATCACTCCAGAAAAGACGCTCTGATCTAAGGGTCGTGATTGTCGGACATGATGACGTCAGTTACGGTTTGCCTCCCAGTGGAGGGGGGACGTGGCGGCAGACCTTGTTATCTGAACTGGAAGGAAAACTCGATCTTGAGCGGATTCATTTCCTTGACTGGCTCAGTCATAAAGATCTGGTAAGATTGTTCCAGCGTTCAGACGTGCACACATACCTGACTTATCCCTTTGTGCTGTCCTGGTCCCTGCGGGAAGCTATGGCAGCAGGGTGTACTCTTGTTGCCAGTGATACAGCGCCTGTAAAAGAATTTCTGGTTCATGATGACACAGCCTGTCTTACCTCTTTGCTTGAGCCGGAAAAAATTGCAGAGTCCATTCTGGATCTGCTTGATGACCCGGAACGTGCGCAACGCCTGGGAAGCAAAGTGCGCAAAGAAGCCTGTGCCGTTCTTGATGTCAGAAATTATTTGCAGTGTTATGATGACCTGATTACGCATCTGGTTGGTTGATTTTAAGATTTTTTCAGTAAATGGAAGCCCTTTATGCCCGTTGAACTCCTGCCCGCTTTGAGACTATTGGTTGAGCATTGGGTCGTGAAAAAAGCCCCCTCCGTTCCGCCTGGAAAATTATCGACGGACGATTTGAACCAGCTCTCCATGGCTGCGATCGAGACCTTGAGCCAGAGAGCTCTTGGCATTGAAAACAGTGCATGGGGGCCTCTTGAAGTGGCGACACGTGGTTGGCTTGTACAACGTAAAAAAGGTGGCGCACCAACCGCTCTGGGCGCAGAGGATTTTCGCGGGCTGGTCAGATTGGTTCTGGAAGGCTTTTCACGCCAACCAATCACGACCCCTGAAGGTCAGAAATCTCTGGATGATCTGACAGATTTCGGCCTGAAAACAGATGAAACTCTTCCCGATGGGCGCCGTGTAGCTGATGTTCTCAAAGAGGATCCTTTCTTCTTTGCCCGTGAACATCTGGCCCGGTCTTTATGAGCTTTTAAGCGAGGATTCGCCTGGATCTTTTAAAAAGAAGGGCGCGGGACTTAATCGTTCCCGCGCCTTTTTCGTTTGATAGGCACGTAGAAAAATTAACCTTTAACGACTTCTTTATCCTGAAGGTGAGCTTCCAGGAACCAGAGGTTCTTATCAAGACCACGAGAGACTTCCGTAAAGAGATCGGACGTATCATCATCTCCGGCTTCATCTGTGGTTTTGATGGCCTGGCGCATATTATTGGCAACATGCCCATAACGGTCGATCAGAGCTTTCAGATGGTCCTGAACTTCGTAAATATCTGTAGGGTAAGGTTTGCAGCTGGTTTTCTTATCAACAGTCTGGACCGTCCCAAAGGCGCTTCCGCCAAGCTGAACAGCGCGTTCAGCGACAGAATCGCTATAGCCATCAATTTCTGAACGGAAACCATCCAGCATTAAATGGATGCCAATGAAATGAGATCCTTTCAGATTCCAATGTGCCTGCTTTGTAATCAGGGCCAGGTCAATCAAGTCAGCCAGACGGGCATTAAGGAGCTCAATGGAAACGGCCTTGGTATTATCAGGGGTATTATTTTTTGTGCGAAAGTGATTCATTTTGGTCATAAAAATATCCTTTCTCGTGGTTTTCCTTCGCAGAAAAACAAAGGAAAACCGTCCCTCGTTTATCTCATGAAATGGTTTCCAAATCGCGAAAATCGAAGAAGGTTTCTTCGAGCTCACTAAAGTAACGTGGGTATGCAGGATCATTTTCAAAGAGGGGGTTGCCTCTCCAACGCTCTTTTATATGCTCTTTTTCATGAAAAAAGCGCTCTTCATGTTCGGGACGATCGTCGCTTTTGCGCGAAAAACTCTCAAAATGTTCAGCGATGGCATCGGCACAATAAATAATTTTCCAGCCCTTCTGGCGGACCTTGAGGCAGAGATCCACGTCATTATAGGCGACGGAAAGGCCCTCTTCGTCAAAGCCGCCAACATCTTCAAAAATATCTCTTTTGACCAGCATGGCCGCCCCTGTTACGGCGGTAACTTCATGGCTGAGGCAGATCCGCCCGCTATAGCCATAATCATGGCCCGGTCTTGTTCTATGCATATGCGCCCCGATAACGTCAGGCCCTACAGCAACGCCGGCATGCTGAATGGACCCATTGGGGTAAAGAAGCCGCGCCCCTGCCATAGCGGCCTGAGGGATTGAAAGCAGTTCCTGCATCATGGTTTTGAGAAAATCTTTCTGTTCGATCACAACATCATTATTCAAAAAGAACAGATAATCACTTCTGGCATGACGGGCAGCCTTGTTATTCAGGCGTGCAAAATTGAAGGGTTCCTCCAGCCGCAGCACGGTAACATTGGGCTTTTGTTCAATCTGTTGCAAAAATTCCAGTGTCTTTGTTTCTACAGAGAAATTATCAACCAGAATGAGCGACATGTTTTTGTAATTCTGGTGTTTCAGAAGCGCCTCGACACAGCGTCTTGTCATGTCCGGCTGATCACGGAACGGAATGATAATCGTCACGGAAGGTTGAGCGCGTGTCGTCCAGTTGACGTTATAGATGCTCATCTTATCAATTGATGAGACCTTCCCCTTTATCTGCTGACGGTCGAGATGGTCCTGCACGGCCGATATGCCTGCATCAATGGCATAACTTTTATTGGAAAGCGTCGCCGCGGTGGAACCCTGGGTTTTGCGCCAATGATAAAGGATCTCTTTAACGTGGAAAATGGAGGCTCCGTTCAGATGTTCAACAACCCTGAGCATCAGGTCATGATCCTGCGCACCATCATAACGTTTTGAGAGCGGGCCGACAGCACGAAGCGTCTCAGCCTCTATCATGGTCAGGTGACAGATGTAATTGCACCCCAGCAGGTAACGATAATTGAAATCCGGTTTCAGATTGGGTTCAAGATAATAGCCGGATGCGTCAATCTTATCCTCATCGGAATAAAGCAGCTTTGCCTTTGAAGACAGAGCCGCCCGTGTCATGACTTCAATGGCAACAGGGCTCAGGCAGTCATCATGATCGAAAAAGACGATATAGGAACCACGGGCCTGTTCAATGGCGGCATTTGTGGCCCCGGCAATGCCATGATTCGTTTCAAGAAAGAAAGATCTGATACGCTGATCTTCGTGGCTGTAGCGGCGCATAAGGGTATGCGTTTCAGGATGTTGGCTGCCGTCATCAACCAAAATCAGCTCCCAGTTCTGATAGGTCTGATTCATGACCGATTGAATGGCGGCTTCAAAATCCTCCGGCAATGGCTTCCAGACGGGACAGAGTATGCTGATCAGTGGCTGATGGGGGAGGGGGTTGAGAACACGCAGTCGTTCAGTTTTCCCCAGAAGGGCTTTCTGATAGTGCCGGAACCACTCATCGTAATTGGTCAGATTAAATGGCTTTCTGGGAATCAGGTCCCTGACCTCCCGGCGTAAGCTGGTCAGTTGCCGGTGCAGATTGCCAATTGTGGCCTGAAGTTCAATGAGCCTGGTTTCCAGATCATCCTGCACGAGCGAGCTTTTGAACGGGCTGTTTTGTAAGGGTTTGTTTTCTGGAACAATCGTGACATCAAATTGATGGATCTGGCGATTTCTCAGTGAGAGCGGGAGAAACACCTCAAAACCGCAACAAGGGTCGCAATCCAGCCCTTCTGAGACGTCGCTGCGGTAATGGTCTGCCCGCGCTGTTGCCAGAGACACCCCATCCACGGAGACAGAAACGGTCATTCCTCCTTCCCATTTCTGGTAAGGGGTTTTGCGTTTGCAGACCCACCCTCTCAGCCATCCCTTAAAGACCCCGTCAATATAGCTGCGATAGTCGGTCTCTGCCTCTCCGGAGAAGGTCAGGGCTTCAATCTGACGGCCTTCATGGTGGGGGTCAGGGATTGGCAGAATGGTCCGGTCAGGAAAGCGCAGCCCGATCTCATGGGGTTTATGGTCAAAACAAAATTCAGGAAGAGCAAAATTAAACCCTACAGAGCAAAGGGGCAGGCCCAGATTTTCAATCACATCCGCTCTGGGAACATTGCATATGAATTGTGCGACCTCTTGGCGGTCCACGAGCAGATGAAGCCTGACCGGTGCGGACGGATTGCGCATATCAAACGCCCATCCATAGAAATATCCTGCTTTATAGCCTTCCACGTAGCCTCTGAAAGGGCTCCCCTCGCGAGGTCTGGCAGGGCTTGGAAGAGACTGGTCAGATGGCTTCAAGGTCACAAAATGATCTCCCCGGATAAGGTCTTCAGAATAGTGTAACGCTTTTTCTTTTATAACAGACGATGATGTGAAAATCCTGTTTTCGATTACCATATCTTTTTTTGAGAAGTGTTTTATTCTGTTATTTTCAGTAAGCGCGCGTAAAGGCTGCCTGTGTATGGTTGCCCTTCGTGAGCAGGGGCGCTAAAGCACATGAAAGGGATACGCGAATTTCAGAGCATGGTTCGTATATTAGCTGGTAATAGGGTTCTGAAAGATGAAGATGGCACCGAGGGCACGGTCTATAAAAAGCCTCCTCAATCCCGATAGGCTGTTTCATGGATTATTATGGCTTTGCGCTGTTCTTGTACTGTTTGTACTTGGCGGTCTGATTGCCTTGATGGCTCTGGGTGGGGAGAAAGCTTTTTCCACCTTCGGTCTTGGGTTTTTTACCCATACAAGCTGGAACCCCGTTACAGATCATTACGCTGTGCTTGCCCCCCTTCTGGGGACGGTGGTCAGCACGGTCATTGCGGTGATGATTGCCGTTCCTCTGGCATTTGGTACGGCTTTCTGGCTGACATTCATTGCCCCACTTCGCCTGTCTTCCCTTCTGGGCACGGCGGTGCAGTTACTGGCGGCTGTTCCTTCAATTATTTTCGGAATGTGGGGCTTTTTTACGATCGTGCCTTTTCTGGCTAACGTCGTTCAGCCGTTTCTCAACCATCATGCGGCGCATTTATGGCTGATAGGCCCTTTGTTAAAAGGGCTCCCCATAGGCACGGGCCTTGTCACGGCCGGCATCGTGCTGGCTGTGATGATCGCTCCCTTTATCACCGCTGTGATGATTGATGTTTTCAAGGCTGTGCCCCCTATGTTGAAAGAAAGCGCTTACGGGTTAGGGGCGACAAGATGGGAAGTGATGAGCAAGGTTATTGTGCCCTGGTCCCGAACGGGCATGGTTGGGGCCATCGTGTTGGGAATGGGGCGTGCCCTGGGTGAGACCATGGCGGTGACTTTTGTGATCGGGAACGTAACCTCCATTGGCTGGTCTCTTTTTTCCCCCCGCAGTACGGTTGCCTCGCTGATTGCCCTGCAATTTCCTGAAAGCCCCGAAGGCTCATTGCGGCTTTCTTCCTTAATGGCCCTGGGGTTTGTGTTGATGATTTTGTCCTGCCTCAGCCTTGCCTGTGCGCGCCTTTTGAAAGGGAAGCAGCAATGACCCAGGCTGATATGAGAGAGTCCCGTTGGCAGGGTGACAGGCGGGCTGCCTATCGCCGTTTTAAAAGCCAATGTGCAACAGGGTTGAGCATTGCAGCAGGGAGTCTGCTTGTTGTAACCCTGCTCTCCATTTTATGGATGTTATTAAGCAAAGGTCTTGCAGGGCTGTCTCTGTCTGTTTTTACAAAATCCATGGGACCGCCCGGCACGCATAGCGGGTTGGGAAATGCCCTTCTTGGAAGTGTGATCCAGACAGGACTGGCGTTGCTGATTGCAGCCCCGCTTGGGCTTTTATGCGGGATCTATCTCTCTGAATATGGGGGAAAGGGCAATCGTTTTGCCGCTATTGTCCGCTTTGTGGCCGATATATTGATGTCAGTGCCGTCCATCCTTGTCGGATTATTTATCTACCAGATTCTCGTCGCACCCTTTGGGCATTTTTCGGCTTTTTCAGGGTCTGTGGCACTGGCTGTTCTGGCCGTTCCTGTCATTATCCGTACGACTGAAGATATGCTGCGCCTTGTGCCGACGGCCATGAGAGAAGCCGGGGCTGCCCTCGGGGCTGCGAAATGGCGCGTTATCATGTTTTTAAGCCTTCGTTCTGCCAGGCAGGGTGTTCTGACGGGCATTTTACTGGCCCTTGCCCGTATGGGCGGGGAAACGGCTCCGTTGCTTTTCACATCTTTGGGAAATCAGGGCTGGTCATGGGATATTTCCAAACCCATGGCGAGTTTGCCTGTTGTTATTTATCAATATGCCGGAGCCTCGTACGAGGATTGGGTGCAGCTCGCCTGGACGGGCGCCTTGATTGTGACGGCGGGTGTCTTGATGATCAATATTATCGTGCGTGTTTCTTCACGTCATCAGTAAGAAAGCTGTAACCAGTAAGGTGAATTTATGACTCAGGACCCGGTAGAGTTTTTGGTCGAAACTGACGTGAATGTTCCGGTAGAAATGGCTTTGGCGGTTAAGAACCTTAATTTCTATTATGGTGACCGTCACGCACTGCATGATATTTCGATTGATTTCCCGGCCCGGCAGGTTACGGCCATGATTGGCCCCAGCGGGTGTGGAAAATCGACGCTCCTGCGGATTTTTAACCGTATGTATGACCTTTATCCCGGCCAGAAAGCGACGGGAGAGGTTCTTTTTGACGGTAGGAACATCCTCGATAAATCAATTGATCTTGATATTCTGCGCACGCGGATCGGTATGGTTTTTCAGAAACCGACGCCTTTTCCCATGTCAATTTACGATAATATCCTCTTTGGCGTCCGCCTCCATGAACGCCTCAGCCGTAGCGAGATGGATGACCGTGTACAGGACGTTCTGACGCGTGTTGCGCTTTGGAATGAGGTCAAGGACCGCCTGAAAGCGCCTGCGACGGGCCTATCGGGGGGGCAGCAGCAGAGGCTCTGTATTGCCCGCTCTATTGCTACGCGGCCAGAGGTGCTTCTGCTTGATGAACCAACGTCAGCTCTGGACCCGATTTCCACGGCACGTATTGAAGAATTGCTTGACGAATTGAAAGAAGAGTTCACAATCGCCATTGTGACACACAATATGCAACAGGCCGCCCGTTGTGCTGACCGGGTTGCATTTTTCTATATGGGGCGCCTGATTGAGGTTGATCAGGCTGATCGTATTTTCACCAATCCCAGGCAGAAGCAGACCCAGGATTATATTACGGGCAGGTTTGGATAAATTATGTCTCTTGATCGTTCGCATATTGTCAGAAGCTATGAGCATGAGCTGGACCACCTGCGTGCCTTGATGACGCAAATGGGACGGCAGGTTGAGGAACAGGTCAGTCTCGCCCTTGAAGCAATCGCCAATCATGATGAGCAGGCAGCCCATAAAGCTGTGGCCGAAGACCCGAAAGTGGATGCCCTTGAACGTGAGGTTGAAGGGCTTGCCATCCGTCTCCTTGCGCTGAGAAGCCCTATGGGGGGTGATTTACGTGAGATTGTGGCCGCGCTGAAAAATACGGGTGATCTGGAGCGGATTGGCGATTATGCAGCATCTATTGCTCGCAAGGTCGTAAAAGCTGACTCAGAAGGAGGGAATGTCTCTCTTTCCGGTCTTCTCAGCATGGGAAAACTGGTAAAAGAGAATTTCCACCGAACAGTCGAAGCCCTGACCCATATGGATACAGACCTTGCTGTGGAAGTCTGGCATTCTGATAAAGGGGTGGACGAATATTATACGACCCTGTTCCGGGAGCTGGTGACGTATATGATGGAAGATCCACGCAATATTCGCCCTTGCACGGAACTTCTGTTCGTTGCCAAGAATTTCGAACGTATCGGGGATCATGCAACGAATATTGCCGAGCGTATTTATTATGCCGTAACGGGGGATAACCTCCCGACAGAACGCCCGAAAGGGGGCAAGGGCGAGAGCAGACACTGATCGGGAGATCCTTGTCTGCGCAGCTTTTCCGGTTAGTTCGTCTGGTGCCTGGAGCCAATCAGTCTTTATGTCCCAGGCCAGTATGATGTGATTTTTACTGCTGAGGATAATCATGGTTCAAAAGCGTATTTTGATCGTAGCGGGAGATTTTGTAGAAGATTATGAACTGATGGTGCCTTACCAGATGTTGTTGATGGTAGGTTATCAGGTTGATGTTGTCTCTCCCGATAAATCTAAAGGCGATACCCTTGCGACGGCTATTCATGATTTTGAAGGCTACCAGACCTATACCGAGAAACGGGGGCATAATTTCACGTTAAATGCGACTTATTCTGAGATCAAAAAAGAAGATTATGACGGCCTTTTTCTCCCGGGGGGACGGTGTCCTGAGCAATTGAGCCAGAATGACAGTGTCCTGGATCTGATCCGTTATTTCTCTCAGGCTCGGAAGCCCATCGCTGCTGTGTGTCATGGGCCGCAATTACTGGCTGCTGCCAATGTGATATCGGGCTATAAAATATCGTCTTATCCGGCATGCCGTGCAGAAATGCTCCTTGCGGGGGCTGATTATCAGAATATCTCTTTGGATGACGCGATTACAGACCGGCATTTTGTAACAGGGCCAGCCTGGCCGGCTCATCCTGCTTTAATACGTCAGTTTCTGGTGCTTTTGAGTAAGTCAGATTGACCGGATAAGCGCGTTACCTCGCAGACGGTCTTTCATAATGAAGGCAAAAAAAATCCCCCGGTGAAAATTGGGGGATTTTTCTTTTGGGACGAAACTGTAAGTGAAACGGTTATTGTAACGTTTCTGAGCGTTTCTTGCGTTTGACCAGTGCCCATCCCCCGCAGAACAAGGCTGCAAGCAGAGGGATAGAGAACACGGCGAAGGTGCCTGACGGGTAATCGAAAACCATCATGGCGACGATGAAAATCAGGAACGCGATCGTCACCCAGCCGCTATACGGAGCCCAGGGCATATCAAAGCCTGTTGAAGGGATTTCCCCTGAGCGGATTCGTTTATGAAGTTGCAGCTGACAGAGTACGATGGAAGCCCATGTGCCCAGAATGCCGAGAGAAGACAGGCTCAGGACAACTTCAAAAACCTGTGCAGGAATAAGATAATTAAGCCCGACCCCGATCAGATAGATAAACAAGGTCGCCAGAATCCCCAGATAAGGGACAGAACGCCGGCTGAGCTTTGACAGAGCCTGAGGGGCTGATCCACCCAAAGACAAGGCACGCAGAACACGACCGGTGGAATAAAGACCGGAGTTCAAGCTCGAAAGAGCCGCCATCATAACGACAAAATTCATGATATTGTCGATTCCAGGCACGCCGAGCTTCTGGAAAAAGGTCACGAAAGGACTGACACCCGCTTTATATTCGGTCCAGGGGAGAACCAGAACAAGCAGGGCAATGGAACCGACATAAAATAACAGAATCCGCCAGATAACACTGTTCACAGCGCGTGGAATCACTTTATGCGGGTCATCACATTCGCCCGCGGCAACGCCGATGATTTCCGTTCCGGCATAGGCAAAGACCACGCCCTGAACGAGCATGAGAGGGGCAATAATGCCGTGGGGGAAGAGCCCGCCTGAATTGGCAATCAGAGAAAGACCGGGTTTATGGTGCCCGACCTCAATGCCCATAAAGAGGATGGTCCCGCCGACAATCAGGAAGGCGATCAGTGTGAGAATTTTGATGAGAGACAGCCAGAATTCTATTTCACCAAAATGGCGAACCCCTGCCAGATTGATCCCCCCGACAACGACGAGGGCTCCCAAAGCAATCACCCATTGGGGGATGTCACTGAAAATAGGCCAGTAATGCATATAAAGGGCAATGGCCGTAATATCAGCAATCCCCGTCATGGACCAATTGAGGAAAGAGAACCAGCCCGATGTATAGGCGGCCCATTCCCCAAGAAATTCCCGCGCATAAGTGACAAAGCTGCCACTGGTCGGGCGATACATGACAAGCTCACCCATGGCGCGCAAAATCATATAGGCACAGAGACCACAGACGGCATAGACAATCACAAGGGAAGGACCAGCATGCTGAAGGCGCGAGCCGGCACCAAGGAAAAGACCCGTTCCGATGGCACCGCCCAAGGCAATCATCTGGATATGACGTCTGCTTAAGTGTTTGTTGTAACCTTCGTGACTAACGGAACCCTGATCGGAATTTTGTGCCTCTTGAGTCGATTCTGTCATAGTGTCATTCCGAAAAGCGGTCTTGAACGCATTGGGTCATTGGTCCTTCGTTGAGGTCATAGCAGCTATGTCTTTTGAGAATATCACTATAAGTTATAAGTTTTCTACTTTATCAAGGCAAGTGAAAACGAAAATCCGTGCGCCGGGATGAAGATTTGCCTGTTCTGAAAATGGCAGGAATCGTCAATCCTGATGTATCTCGGGTTTGACCTGATAGGCGTTTAGAAATATGCGGATGCCTTCTCTGATAAAACGGGCAAAATCGGCCTTTTCCCGCATGGGGCCACAATGGGACAGTTGCCCGAGAAGCGGGACGCATAAAGTAAGGCCGAACAGATAATCAGCGGCATCTTTAGGGGAGGGAATCTTCAAAGTCCCTTTTTCCTGCTGAAGGGAGAGCCATTTTTGCAGTCCCAGATTAGGGCTTGCAAGGTGAAAAAGGTCGTTCATCAGTTTCTGGACTGAAGCAGAGCGGCTTGTTTCACCGATAATGGCCCGGAGCAGGCCGAGGCGTTTTTCATGAAAGAGCTTGTCTGCGAGCTTAAAGATAAAGTGAGAGAGCTGCGCTTCAATATCTCCCTCATCCTGATTGGGGGGAACCACAAGGGGGCCAAATAGTTTCTCAAGTATCAATTGCTCAAGAAGAGCCTTCTTTGATGGGAAATACAGATAAAGGGTCTTTTTGGACATTCCGGCTTTTTTGGCGATATTATCCATTGAAATATCACGAAACCCGTGTGCTTCAAGAAGTGTGGACGTGACTTCGAGAATACGCTCTCTTTTTTCGCTGTCTTCACTCAGGCACTCACTCTGGCAGCGGCATACGCCTGATGGCTCCGCTGTCTTAGGTAATGCTGGGTCATGGGGGGCTTCAGAACGTGAAGACAAAATTAAATTCCCGGACATGTTTAAAATTCTGATTGACCTTTAGCGAGGAAACCGGATAGTTTCCATACCTAACTAAAGAGAATTTCCAATTTTTTTGATTTTTTTTGAGAGTCATACTGTCCCAATGGCTAATATTGAAGTGTCACATAAATCAGTTTCAAGAGTAAATCAGATACTGAATCATAAGGTGTTCGTGTTGCTCGCCGGGGCAGCCTTGCTTTCAGGATGTCAAAAAAAGGCAGCTCCCGTAATCCCCCCGCAAACGGTGGATGTTATCACCATCCAACCGCAGAAAATTACGTTGGAGACGTCACTTCCGGGGCGGACTGATGCTTATGAGCAGTCCGAGATTCGCCCGCAGGTCAATGGAGTGATCGTTTCACGCAATTTTGAACAGGGGACCGATATCAAGGCAGGGCAGCAGCTTTATCAGATTTATCTGCCTCCCTATCAGGCCGCTTATGATCAGGCCAAGGGTGTGCTGATGCAGGCCAAGGCAACGGCCGCCCGTGCTGAGTCCCAGTTAAAACGATACCGCTATCTGGTTGGCCCGCGTGCGGTCAGCCAACAGGATTATGATAACACCCTGGCAGCCGCACGGGAAGCCGAGGCCCAGGTGGTGCAGGCCAAGGCAGCGCTTGATAAAGCGGCTGTTGATGTCAGCTACACCCATGTCCTTTCACCGATTGATGGCCGTATTGGGCGTACACTTTATACAGAGGGCACACTCGTTACAGCCAATCAGGCCCAGCCTATTGCCATTGTGACACGGCTTGACCCGATTTATGTGGATGTGAATGTCGCAGCGGAAGATATGCTCCGCCTCCGCCGTGAGCTCGATAAAGGGCAGATCCAGCGTGTCGGTGAAAAAGATGCGGCCGTTACAGTGGAACTCTCTGATGGCTCCTCTTACGAAAAAGCCGGCCGGTTGCAGCTTTCGGAAGTGACGGTTGACCCGGAAACGGGAACGCTGGTTATGCGTGCTGTGATGCCAAATCCCGATCATTTCCTCCTTCCCGGAATGTTTGTGCATGCCCATATCAAGGAAGGGATCGATTCTTCAGCGCTTCTGGTGCCGCAGGTTTCTGTCCAGCGTAATACAAAGGCACAGCCTTATGTCATGATCCTTGATAAAGATGACAAACCAAGCCAGAAAGTGATCGAGCTTGACCGGGCAATTGGTGCTTCCTGGCTTGTAAAATCTGGCCTCAAAGTGGGGGACCGTATCGTTATAAGCGGGTTGCAGAAGATTTCTTCAGGGAAAAAAGTGGCGCCTCATATGGTTGATTTCAAAGAATCAGAGGCGGAGTAATCTAGGATGGGTCTGTCTCGTTTCTTTATTGATCGCCCGATTTTTGCCTGGGTGATCGGACTGATTATTATGCTGGTAGGCGGGGTGAGTATTCTCAAACTGCCTATCGCCCAATATCCCAGTATTGCCCCACCTTTGATTGCCATTACGGTTGATTACCCCGGAGCGTCAGCGGATACGGTCAATAACACGGTCGTGCAGCCAATCCTTCAGCAAATGACCGGTATCGACCATCTGGAATATCTGTCAGCGTCGTCTTATGGCAGTGGCCATATGGAAATTGACCTGACGTTTGCACAGGGAACAAACCCGGATATTGCCCAGGTGCAGGTTCAGAACAAGCTGCAGCTTGCTGAGCCCCGCCTGCCACAGGAAGTGACGGCACAGGGCATCAGCGTGACCAAAGCGGTCAAGAACTTCATGGTTGTTATTGCGTTCATTTCTACCGATGGAAGCATGAATAACTATGATATTGCCGACTTTATTGCGTCCAATATTTCTGACCCGCTTTCACGTGTTTCCGGCGTGGGTGATCACCAGATCTTTGGTGCTGAATATGCCATGCGTATCTGGCTGGACCCTGATAAGCTCTATAATTACGGCTTGACGGTTCCTGACGTAAAACAGGCAATTGAGAACCAGAATATTCAGGTGTCATCAGGTGAGCTTGGTGGACTGCCGGCTAAAAAGAATATCGGTTTTGATGCAACGGTCATCGGGCCAACGCGTTTAACGGATCCTGAGCAGTTTAAAGAGATTATTCTGAAGGTCCAGAAGGACGGAAGCCAGGTCCGCCTGAAGGATGTGGCACGCACGGAACTCGGGGCACAGAATTACTCCAACACGGCCTTTTATAATGGGCACCCTGCCTCTGCTATGGCGATCAAGCTGGCTCCGGGTGAAAACCAGCTGACGACGGAATCGGCCATTCGGGCAAAATTGACGGAAATGGCTCCCTTCTTCCCACCAGGATTGAAGCTGGTTTATCCGTTGGATACAGAACCTTTCATCACCCATTCTATCAGTGAGGTTGTTGAAACTCTTATTGAAGCGATTGGCCTCGTCTTTGTCGTGATGCTGGTCTTCCTTCAGAATTTCAGGGCAACCCTGATCCCGACCATCGCCGTGCCTGTGGTTCTTTTGGGAACCTTCGGTATTCTGGCAGCTCTGGGTTTCTCCATTAACACTCTAACCATGTTGGCCATGGTGCTGGCCGTCGGCCTTCTGGTCGATGACGCCATTGTTGTGGTTGAAAACGTTGAGCGTGTGATGAGTGAGCAGAAGCTCTCTCCTAAAGAAGCATCACGCGTTTCCATGGATGAGATTTCAGGTGCTCTGGTCGGTATCGTGCTGGTTCTGACAGCCGTGTTCCTGCCGATGGCAGCTTTTGGTGGGTCGACTGGTGTTATTTACCGCCAGTTTTCTATCACAATTGTTGCGGCTATGTGGCTTTCCGTGATTGTGGCGATGATTATGACGCCCGCTCTTTGCGGTTCCATGCTGAAACCGGTCCATCATGAAGTGAAGTTTGGTCCGGCCCGCTGGTTCAATAAATGGTTTGAGCGTTTTACCAACCGTTACGTTAATGGCGTTGGACATGTCATTAAACACCGCAGAATCAGCATGATTGTCTTTCTGGTCATGACCGGTGTTGCAGCATTCTTTTTCACACGCGTGCCGCATGGCTTCCTGCCCGATGAAGATCAGGGACTGATTTTCGGGCAGATCACCATGCGTCCGGGTGCCACCAATGCCCAGACAGAAGCGGTAAACAAGAAAATCTCTGATTATATCTTCAAGACTTTTGGCAAAGATGTTGAGTCCGTCTTTTCTGTGAATGGATTCAGCTTTGCTGGTCAGGGGCAGAGTGCAGGTGCGTTCTTCGTCCGTATGAAGCCGTGGGATGAACGACCAGGCTATACGCATACGACGATGTATATTTCCAGACAGATCATGAAGCATTTTATGGGTGACCCGGTCGCCTTGATCTATGCTCTGAATCCTCCTGCCGTGCTGGAACTTGGTAATGCAACGGGTTTTGACTTTGATCTGGAAGATCGTGGTCATATCGGGCATGCAGGTCTGATGGCGGCGCGTCAGCAACTTCTGGCAGCTGCGGCGAAAAACCCGCTCCTTTCAGCGGTCCGTCCTATGGGGATGGAAGATGCGCCGCAATATGTGCTTGATCTCGACCGTGAAAAAGCAAACTCACAGGGGATCAGTAACGAAGATATCAATACAACGATTCAGGGTGCTTTTGGTTCAATTTACGTCAATCAGTTCACCCGTTCAGGGCGTGTGAAGCAGGTCTATATCCAGGGAGAGCCGTTCTCGCGTATGCATCCGCAGGATTTTGGCCGGTGGTATCTGCGTAATAATCAGAACCTGCTTGTGCCCTTTAACACGATTGTTGATGGTCACTGGGAAGTTGGTCCTCAGAAAGTGGAGAACTATAACGGTAACCAGGCTTTTGAAATTCAGGGACAGCCGGCAGCAGGTGTGAGTTCCGGTCGTGCCATGCAGGAGATCGAAAAGCTGATCGCCAAACTTCCCAAAGGGGTTGGCTATGAGTGGACCGGTCTTTCTTACGAGGAACAGGCATCTGGTAATGCCACAGGTCCATTGTACGCTCTGGCGGTTATTGTTATTCTCTTCTGCCTTGCCGCTCTTTATGAAAGCTGGGCGATTCCGATTTCGGTTCTGCTTGTGTTGCCGCTGGGCGTGTTGGGAGCAATCTTTGCAACGTTGGGTCGTGGCCTGAGCAATGACGTCTATTTCCAGGTCGGATTGCTGACCACAGTTGGTCTTTCTGTGAAAAATGCGATCCTGATTGTTGAGTTTGCCAAAGCTTTCTATGAAGAAGGTGACACTCTGGAAGAGGCGGTTCTCAAAGCCGGTCGTGAGCGTTTGCGGCCGATCTTGATGACCTCTATTGCGTTTGTCTGTGGGGTGTTTCCTCTGGCGATTGCAACAGGTGCGGGGTCAGCAGCGCGTGTGGCGATTGGCACATGCGTGGTCGGCGGTATGTTCACAGCGACATTGCTGGCGATTTACTTCGTGCCTCTGTTCTTTGTGGTTATTCTCCGTCTTTTCCGTGTGAAACGTCTGTCGGAAAAGCGGGCTATTGAAGAAGAAAACATTAAAAAAGCCCGTGAAGAGGGAGAGTCCGCAGATGCTTCGTAAAACGTCATCTTTCGGGTTGGGGGCGTTGTTATTACTGTCGTCCTGCAACCTGGCTCCGACCTATCACCGCCCTGAGGGAAAAATTTCGCCCCAATATCCTTCTGATACAGGGGTGAAATCCCAGAAAAGTGCCTATAAAGTTTCTGATCTGGGGTGGGAGGATTTCTTTACGGATCCGCGCCTGAAAAAGCTGATTGAACTGACTTTGGCCAATAACCGTGATCTTTCCGGTCAGTTAGCGGCCGTGGTTGAGGCACGAGGCCAGTATCAGGTGCAGAATGCAGCGCTTTTCCCACAGATTTCTGCGGGTTGGAACGGGATGTATCAGGGCCCGTCCAGCATGGCTGGTTTCTCCTTCTCTCCAGGATCGGGTGAGCAAATCAGCACGCTGAAATTTTATCAGACCTCGATCGGATTCTCTTCTTACGAGATTGATCTGTGGGGGCGTATCCGCAATTTGTCTCGTAACCAGAAAGAGGCGACCCTTAATGCTGCTGAGAATTTGCGTAATTTATGGATTACGACGATTTCGCAGTTGGCAGAAACCTATATTCAATGGCTTGCTGACAAGCAGCTTCTGGATCTGGCTCAGCGGACCTATAAAACCCGCAAAGCCACAATGGAGCTGACGCAGCTTAATTATGATCATGGCCAGACAGATGCGCTGACGTTGGCGCAGGTCTCCTCGCAATTGGAACAGGCACAATCAGACATTGCCCAGCAGACTCGCGCTGTGGCTGATGATGAGCATAATCTGCAACTGATTGTAGGGGCGCCCCTCCCGGCGAACCTGCCGGCGCCGGCTCCTATGGGGCAGCAGACCATGATTGCAGATCTGCCGGCAGGCCTGCCCTCTGACCTTCTTGAACAACGCCCTGATATTCAGGCCGCTGAGCATACCCTGAAAGGTGCAAACGCCATGATTGGCGCGGCCAGGGCTGCCTTTTTCCCGAAAGTGACTCTGACAGCCAATGAAGGGACAAGCTCCCTGCAATTCAGAAAGCTGTTCAGTAATATGGCTCAGACATGGGGCGTATCACCTAATATCACTATTCCCCTTCTGACCTGGGGGCAGAATTCGGGCAATCTGCGTTCCGCCAAGGCACGGGCTGCTGAATCTGTGACCCAATATCAGAAAACAGTGCAGACGGCGTTCAAGGAAGTATCAGACGCATTAACGGCGCGAGAAACCTACAAAACGCAGGATCAGCATATGGTTAATCTGGTTCAGCAATCCCAGAAAGCCTATGATCTGGCCTATATGCGTTTTAAAGCCGGGATTGATGATTATCTGACAACACTGGTGCAGGAGCGTCAGCTCTATACAGACCGGCAGTCAAAAATAGTCGTGCAAGCGGCCCGTTTTCAGAATATGGTGACACTCTATCGTGCTCTGGGAGGTGGATGGAGTCGTAAAACACCCCAGCCCGCCAGCAAGGTCTCAGCTCATCCCGGAAAGCAGGTTAAAGAGAGTCATAAGGGATAATAATAGAGCGAAGGAAGAGTTATGCTGAATAGATCAATGATGTATAAAACGGTCACAAATCTGTTTCTCTTCTCTTCTTTCGCAATGGCCCCGGTTGTCTGTCTGGCAGATGACCCTGCGCCGACTTTTGGTGATATTAAAAAGAAACCATCGCTCGACCAGCTTTATCGCTCTTCGACTCTTGTCCATAAATACACAGATTTCAGTATGTTTCATTACGTGCCGAAAGGGGACACAGTAAAGGAACAGCCTGACAAATTACGTCTTCTTTTCGTTAAAAAAGGCGGTATGCCCGATGGCTATGCCGAACGAAAAGGGGACGTGATTTTTTATCATGATGCGTCCGGCAAATTAGTGCGGATTCAGAAATTGTCGGAAGATCCCTAGGAAGCTGATTCCATCTCTTCTTCCTTCTCATTCCAGGACCAGTAGCCGTAGAATGAAAGAAGGACAAAGCTGCTATAAAGACCCATGGTAGGGTAGAGCCCACGGTCGAAATAAATCCCGCAATAGATTGTATCAATCACGATCCAGAGCAGCCAGCAGGCTCTGTAACGTTTTGCCGTCCAGTAAGACCCTACCAGACTGGCAATACTTAACCCTGCATCCAGAAATGGGAATGGATCTTCCGTTTGACATTGAAGGAATCCACCCCATAAAAGCGTGCCGACGATTGTTACGCCAATCGCAATATAGGGAGCGTTTTGCGGGAGGGAATGCACGACGAGTAAGGCAGGTGCCCGGGGGTGGGCTCTCTGAGAGAGATATTGCACAATCCAGGTGACCCACCCGTAAAAGGCAATAACCATGAAGACGACCTGAAGAATGGAGTCCGCGTATAGTTTCTCCTGGTAATAGATAAATCCATAGAGAATGCAGGCCACAATATAAAAAGGTCCTGCCCAAAGAGACCTTTGTGTGGCCAGCAATACGCCGACGATACTAAGAATGACACCAAAATATTCAAACATGTTGATGATGCTTTCTTATATTTAAGAAAGGGTTTTGAGCATAGTGTTTAATCTCGAAAGACAAAAGCGACCATAAGGACCAGAGAACCAATCCAAATGACCGATAAGATATTTCCTGTATGCAATTTCGGCCGTTACTCTGTCCTGTGCCAGAATGCTGTAATAAGCAATTTCGGAAAGCGCAAATGTAACATGTGCCAAAGGTAGAAAGAGGGAAATTAACTTCCTTTCTGTTTCCTGAATAGAACTTTCTTTATGATATCCACATAAAAAAGGCAGCATTAAGGCAAAAGTAACAGCATTATGATTCTGGCAATCCATCCAGAGTATAAAACTACGCTCCAGGGCGATCGCAATATCGAAACTCGGGCAGGTTTTATCACTGAGCCCGAAATCAAAGGCAGCGGCCGCTTTATTGTCACGCCAGACAAGGTTTGAACCATGCCAGTCCCCATGCCCCCACTGAAGGGAAATTGTTTCAAGATAAGGGCGCAGGGGGGTGTGAAACATTTCCAGGCGCGGGAAGAGTTCCTCTTTCCAGTTCCAGCTTTTTAAAGCAGTTTCCAGGCCGGGTTGCTCTGAAATCCAGTGTTCCAGACTTTCTTTCGGGGACGAGGAAAGAAGAGGGAAAAGGGGAGAGGACAGAAATCTCGTCTGGCGCGGGGGCGCCGGGAAATCTGCGCTTGCCTTATGAAGGCGTGCCAGGAGCTGCCCGGCTGTAAAAGCGTGCTGTTGGGAATGGTAGGGTTCCCATGACAGGGTTTGTCTATAGAGATCCTGCCCTGGCATGGGGGGGTAAAGCTCAAAAACACCAGCTTCTGTGACCGTGATGCTCTGACCGGCCTTATTGATCAGAGGCATAAGGACGGGAAAATCTTTCTGGTTCAGGTGCGTGATAAAGTTGTGCTCTTCCTGCAATATGGCCGAGGGGCGGAGTCGGGAATCGTGCCTCTTGATAAAAATTTTCTCTCCCCCGGGTATGGAGACAAGAGCGGCAGAAGAAAATCCACGCGGGCTGTGCCAGAGAATCTCAATAGGGTTATGGATTGTTACGTAATGACTTAGAACATCGCGGATGGTGTTTTCAGTCAGTAAATCCCAGTTTCTGGTATGTGTCCTGTCATCAAGGCCCAAGGCACTTATGGAAGATTTATCTGACATTGTTCAAAATCCCGTTCTGGCTGAGAAGAGAACCGCAAATCCACTGCCAATATAATATTGTGGCGCACTCCCGGCGATGAGAGTCCCATGCTGGGCCACTGTTGAGTGAGCGTTGAGCTGGGGAGACGAAATGCCCGAGAGGTAATGCTGGTTGGTAATGTTCAGGAAGTTCAGCATCAGAGTCGGGGCCTTCAGGCGGGCATAGTCAGAGAAACGATAACCAAGATTTAAGTCAGCCGTGATGTGAGAGGGCATTTTCTCATCATTCATGAATGTCGAATATTGGCTGCCTGTATAGCGGGCGGTGAAAAGTCCAAACAAATGGCCATCGTCATAACGCAGGCCAAGAGCCCCCTGCACATGTGGACTGCGAACAGCCGTTTTCCCGGCGGTATGGAGCGTGTCTCCGCTGACGGCGATATTGTTATCAATTGTGGCATTAAGATATTCAAAAGACAGATAAGGGCTGAAATGGTGCCAGGGCCTTGTCCCGACCTCAAGATCAACCCCGCGTGATGTCTGGCCGCCCGCATTGATGGTTGATGAGACTTCAGACCCGTTTTGCCTGAGAATGGTCATGATCTGGCGATTGGTGAAATTATAGTTAAAGAATGTGATGCTTCCCGTAATAAGATCACCATTATGGCGGTATCCAATTTCCTCCGCGATGGAATATTCATCCTTGAGACCAGGGGATCCTTTTCCCACGGCGCTGGTGGAGTTGATCTCATAGCTGTCATAATAGGCGGTAACGGCGGGAGCACGGAAATTCGTCGTTGCGTTGAAAAAAAGCTGGTCCTTTTTTGTAAAATTCCACCTGAGCCCGAAGCGCGGAAGCGGCTGCGCGCTGTTATGGCCGATTCTGTATTGCGGCCCTGGCAGGTTATTACTGCCTGTGCGCGTGAGCATCACTTCCTTAAAGCCGATATCCATGGCCAGAGAGTCATGGAAAAGTGAAATATGGTCCCCGATGAAAATGGCATTGACCTGAGCCATTGTATGGAAATCGGCCCCTTTCAGAAGCCGCCCGTCAGCCAGATGGAGGTGGTGAGTCTGCCCCCAGATAGAGTCTGCATACCCATTTTCATCTGCGAGATTAAAGGTCTGGCGCTCATGATCGTCTGAATAATCATACCAATAGCCTATGACAAAATTATTCCATCCCGCTTTGGCATGGAGGGCCGCGGTAAAACCGGAGCGGTAACTCTTCTGCGTATAATCCGCCCGGGCCATGGCAGCGTCTGCGCCGCCGGGCAGAGAAATCGGGCTGAGGGCTTCATTGCCCATGGCATTACCAGTCGCGTTGAGCACCATGCCCGAAGGAGCACTGCCATAGGCACGTTGTGCGTAGGGCGTCACATCAAGGGAAAATCGCTCATCAAATCGGACATGGACAGGCGCGCCGACATAGAAAGTATCCATGGGGTCACGCCAGAATTTCCAGTAATTTTCGTTAGAAAGAGGGTGGTTCTTATCATAATGGGCGGCGAGATTATTTTCGCCGTGAATACCGTTCTGCTGCCAGCTGGTAAGCGTCACTTCAGGGTAATAGCTGTTGAGAGCATGGTTCCATGAGCCCAGCAGGGCAACCCGGTTTCCGTCTCCCCATTCCTTGAGGAATTTGAAATCTATGTGATGGCGTGAATCATCGCCCGCACCTCGCCAGTTTTCGGTATGGCTATTGGAGTAGGAAATAAAACCGCGCAGGCCGGTATGTCCCAGTTCGCCCGTCTCCATACGGATGAAACCGCGCCTCATATTATAGGACCCATATGAAAACGAGGCCATTCCCCCCGGTTTCAGGGAAGGATCCCGGTAATGCATGGATAGAAGCCCCCCTGCGGCATTGATAACGGGGCTGTCCAGATCGGCTGATCCTTGTTGAAGCGCAACTTCGCTATAATTTTCTGAATCGGCAAACTGTCCGGGTGAAAGCACATAATAAGCGAGGTCATTCATGGGCATGCCCTCAAGGACCGCTCCCATGGCATCCGAATTGAGGCCACGCAGGCTCATAGTGGTCTGGGGAGACATACCAAAGGGGTCGGACAGGGCTATATTGGCCCCGGGCATTGTGCTGATGATCTGAAAGGCTGTTGAAGTCGGCGCCATAACGTCCATCAAAGGGCGCCCTACAACGCTGCGTGCCTGTGTCCCGTGTTGAGGGGTCATAAGCCCGCCGCCGCGTAGCAGCATGTCTCTGGAACGTTTGACCGTCAGGACTTCTATTTTGGATGAGGAAATATTTTTTTCAGTAGTGTCCTGTGCCAGTGCAGAGAAAGAACCCAGGGAATAAAGTGTCGTGACACTGCATAAATATACATAAAAAGATGCGCGCAAAAGGAATCTTCTCCCCGAACAAACGATGGAAAAGATCCGGTATGTGACGTTAGTTCAGGGGCCGGCGGGTTCTTTCCGGCAATGTTTCCCGTCCCTTCGCCGGTATGGGCCGGATCAGGTTCAAAGGGTCCGGCCGTGCCATCTCAGCCTCTTTATGATCAAGAGACACCCCTCGGAACATGTCTGCCTTATAATGAAACCATAATTCAGAGTCCATGAAGGCTTTTATCTTGTAAACTGTTATGAAGTTACAATAGGATGAAAGGACCCTCGTCACCTTGTAATGCAGAAAAAGGCCGGGTTCGCATGCCGATTATTGCCCCTAGTTTGTTATCAGCGGATTTTTCCAATTTGCGTCATGAGCTTGAAGATGTTGCAAGCGCTCCGTGGCTGCATCTTGACGTGATGGATGGGCATTTCGTCCCCAATATTTCATTTGGAATGCCTGTGATCAAGGCATTGCGTCCTTTCAGTAAGGCAAAATTTGACGCCCATCTGATGATCACGCCTGCTGATCCTTACCTTGAGGAAGTGGCAAAAGCCGGGGCAGATCATATTACGGTGCATTGCGAAGGAAATCCGCATCTTTACAGGACGTTACAGACAATTCGTGCCCTTGGATGCAAGGCAGGCGTTGCGATCTGTCCTGCCACGCCGCCTGAAGCGCTTTCGCAGGTAATGGATATTGTGGATATTATCCTTGTCATGAGCGTCAATCCGGGGTTTGGGGGGCAGAGTTTTCTGGAAGGGCAGCTTCCCAAAATCCGCACTTTGGCAGAGATGATCAGGCAAAGTGGCCGTTCCATTGTACTGGGGGTCGATGGGGGTATTGATGAGGAGACGGCTCCTCGCGTCGTGGAAGCCGGAGCGACATTACTTGTGGCAGGGTCATCTATTTTTGGGAAGACGGACCGTAAAGCGGCTATTGAACGTCTGGTAAATCTATCCCGTCACTCATAGAAGCTAATGAATAATCACACCTTCTGGCGCCGACTGAAACTCGCTTTTGCTTCTTTGCCGATTCACCATAAAGCATCCTCAAGCCCGACCTTTCTCTTCAGGGATATCAGAAATGGTGACGAAGAGCAGGGTGTGTGCCTTGTGGGAGGGCGCGTTTCTTTCGATCAGAAAAGTTATGAGTTTTCTTCGCATAAAGGATGGCAGAATGTCTGGCCGGTAGCGCTCAGGAGATGGCTTTACAGCTTTGGCTGGTTGCGTGATCTTCGCGCTCTGGGCACGAATGAGGCGCGGTTATGTGGCCGGAATTTTATTCAGGCCTGGTGTGAGCGTCCTCCAGAAGATGCATTGGCTCAGGACGGCTATATCATGGGGCAGCGCCTGGCAAACTGGCTGGGACATTATGAGTTCTGTCTTGAAACGGCCACGCAGGCCACGCAGAAACTCGTTCTTGATGTTATGCTCAGGGAAGGGCGTATTCTCGCAGCCCTTCTCCCCCTTCCTCCTCATGGATGGGAGGGATTGGCCGCTTTGCGGGGGCTTCTGGCGGCTTTTATGGTTCTGCCGGAGCAGCATGGTTTTCTACTGAGGTTCCAGCGTTATCTCAAACCTGAGCTGGAACGCCTGATTCTGGCAGATGGAACCGTGGCTGAACGCAGCCCGGAGGCACAGCTGCAAACTGTGGAAGAGCTCCAGAATTTTGCAGAAATGTATAATGCCATGACTGTTTCTGTCCCATTCCTGATTTCACAGGCGCTGGAAAAAACAGGCCCGGTTCTTGAGTTTTTCCGCCATGGGGATGGCCGGTTGGCCTTGTTTAACGGGACGCTTGAACACCCCCGTGATGAGATTCAGTCCCTTTTTGAAAATATGGGGCGGCATCGGGCTCTTCCCTCTATTCTGCCGCAAGGCGGGTTTGCAAGGATTGCGCTGGGGCGGTCTCTTTTATTGATTGATGCCGCCAAACCACCGGGTTTGGGGTTTGATGGCCGGACACATGCAGGCACCTTATCCTTTGAGTTCTCTTACGGGTCCCAGCGGCTTTTTGTAAATTGTGGCGCTGCAAGGGGAGGGAACTGGAAAGAGGCCTTGAGAGTGAGCGCTGCTCATAACGCTCTGACCGCGGAGGATGAATCCTGCATTGAGTTCGGAGATGACGGTCATATTACCCGTCATCCTTCCCATGTCAGCCATAATCTTAAAAGCACGCCAGAGGAACATTGGATCGACCTTTCGCACGATGGCTATCATGCGCCCCTTGGGGCCATGTGGTCACGGAGTCTTTATCTTGGCAATGAGGGAGAAGATCTGCGAGGTCAGGAAACGATTGAAGGGGAACGTGACCTTTCCTGCACCCTGCGTTTTCATGTCCACCCTACGGTCCGTGTCGAGCAGGAAGATGACGAGATCATTCTTCATACAGAAGGCGCACTCTGGCGTTTCCGTCAGTCTGGTGGCAGCCTCAGAGTTGAGGATGATCTTTATCTGGGGCGGGGAAAATCAGAAAAAACCAGGCAGATCGTCCTGACAACGCAGCCGGGAGACACTGTTAAAAACGAAGAGGGTAAAACCCGGAATCGGCAGAAAATCATCTGGGTTCTGGAACGGGTGCCGGATTGAAAAACAGGGCCGTTACACAGCCCTGCCTTTTAATTTTATTATTTTCAGCAAAGACCTAAATCAGGCGGACAAGAATATGTTTCTTTTTTCCGAGAGACAGTTTCAGCCCGTTATCGAGAAAATCAGTTTCAGTAATGAGCTGGTTTTCATCAGTAATAACCTGATCATTCAGCCTTGCGCCGCCACCGCGGATAAGGCGTCTGGCTTCACCACCACTGGCTGTCAGGCCTGTTTCTGTCAGAAGGCGGAAAGCAGGAAGCCCTTCCTCAAGCAAAGTGCTTGAAAGTTCCTTTTCAGGGAGGGAAACCCGGTTTGAGCCCTGTTCAAAAACTGTTTGTGCCGTGGCTGCCGCTTCTTCGGCTGCTTTGCGACCATGGCAGATAGAAGTCGCTTCAGTGGCCAGAATCTTCTTGGCCTCGTTGATTTCAGCACCTTCAAGGCGGCCCAATCGTTCACATTCTTCAATAGGAAGATCCGTAAACATTTTGAGGAAACGCTCAACATCGGCATCTTCCGTATTGCGCCAGAACTGCCAGTAATCAAAGACCGGCAGTTTTTCTGAACGAACCCAGAGAGCCCCTTTGGCGGATTTCCCCATTTTGGCACCGGAAGATGTGGTGACAAGAGGTGTTGTCAGGCCATAAAGACGCACATTGTCCGTGCGACGGGCCAAATCAATCCCGGAGACGATATTGCCCCACTGGTCCGATCCCCCCATCTGGAGAATCGCGCCATGTTTGCGGTAGAGTTCGCGGAAGTCATAGGCCTGGAGAATTGAGTAGTTAAACTCAAGGAAGGTCAGACCCTGTTCGCGGTCCAGACGTTGCTTCACACTCTCAAAAGAAAGCATGCGGCTGACAGAGAATTGCACCCCGACATCCTGCAGGAGGTCAAGATAGGAGAGGCGCTCCAGCCAGTCTGCGTTATTGGCAAGAATGGTTTTATTCTGGTCGTCAAAATTCAGGAATTGACGCAATGAGCATTCAATCCCGGCCAGATTATGGGCAATTGTTTCGGCTGTGATCAGTGAACGTGCTTCATCGCGGAAAGACGGGTCACCAATTCTGGCCGTTCCGCCCCCCATCAGGGCGATTGGACGGTGCCCGTGTTTCTGGAGCAGCCGCAGCATCATGATAGACAGGGCATTGCCGATATGAAGGGAGTCAGCGGTTGGGTCAAACCCGATATAAGCAGTGATGGGACCTGCTGACAGGGCCTCATCAAGGCCCTGACTGTCCGTGCATTGAAAAATCATTCCCCGGGCTTGTGCTTCCTGAAGGAAGGCACTGCGGGGGGAGAAATTTGACGTCATGCGGGATTTTTCCTGATGATTATTTTTTAAAGATTAACCCGCTGCCTGCTGGGCAATGCGAAATTCAGCCTGGCGATTTGTTACATGATCTTCCAGCGCATCGGCGACCCTGTCGGCATATTGGGCAAAGATGTGGTCAGCCTGCTCAAAAATGCGATAATCGACGACGACATTTTTCTGCGTGTTCAGCTTTTCGACAACTTTGCGGATGCTGCTTTCAGGCGCCATGGAGTCCTTGCCGCCGGCAATCATCAGACCACTGCATGGGCAGGGAGCCAGGAAGCCGAAATCATAGTCGCTTGCCGGAGGTGCAATGCTGATCCAACCACTGATTTCAGGGCGTCTCATCAGGAGCTGCATGCCGACAAAGGCACCAAAGGAATAGCCACCGATCCATAATTCACTGGAATTCGGATTTACCATCTGCATCCAGTCCAAAGCGGCAGCGGCGTCAGAGATTTCACCAATACCGCCATCGTAACGACCCTGTGACCGACCGACCCCGCGTGAGTTGAATCGCATGACAGAAAAACCCATTTCCTGAAAGCGGCGGTACATCGTGTAGGTGATGCGGTTATTCATCGTTCCCCCATGCAGAGGGTGCGGGTGAAGAACCAGTGCCAATGGTGCATTGGGATTGTCAGAATGGTGATAACACCCTTCGAGCCGCCCTTCTGGGCCGGCGAACATCACTTCAGGCATTCGTCTCTCAATTTTGTGACCCATTCATAACCCGGGTGTCTTGTAAGACCAGGTTAGAGGAAGCGGTCGGAAGAAATTTAAGTCAGACAGGTCGTAAAACCTGATCATAGCAGAGGCAGAAACTCTTTACTTTGCTGCAAGACAGTAGCTTATATATCTGCTTTGGGAGTGTAATTTCCAGAAAAATCGTCATTGCCACACAATGGTCATGATCTGTTTTTGTAACGAAATCGTAACCACGTGAAATGAACCCGGAACGTAATATAGAAAAAGAAGATTTGTTGATGATTTTTTATGGTAACTTCGTAGTAAATAATGAAAATGATCGTGGTTATTAACAATGGGTAGACGAATTTCTTAAGGGAATGTTAGCGGTTTTTTATAGAAATACATTATATTAAAAACATGAAATATCTATTAGTGCCTTTTGGTGTAATATATTAGCTTCGTTTTTCCATTACAGATATTTGTAATTTTATTTATCCTGATGGTTCAGCCCGGAATCATTTCAGGAAGTGCGGTTTCAGTAGGCGTAAAATAGTGACTTACCTTTCTCACGGATATCCTCGTGTTTCTCAGCCCGTTTATCTGGATGCCAACGCGACAGAACTTTTGCGACCTGAAGCGAAAGAGGCTGTGATCAGGGGGCTCGAATTTTCGGGAAATCCATCTTCGGTTCATTTCTATGGACGTCGGGTCCGCCAGGCGCTGGAAGATTCACGCAAGGCAATTGCCTCGTTTTTTTCAAGAGAGGCGGGATGTTGCGTTTTTACCTCCGGGGCAACTGAGGCCGATACACTGGCCCTTCATGCTTTTGGTTTTTCAGAGAACAGGCGGATTCTTGTTGGAGCGACGGAGCATGCCGCCATTCTACAAGGTGCTCCTGATGCGGTTCGTCTGCCCGTCGATAAAAAAGGACTTCTTGATCTTGAGGCGTTGAAGACGCATCTCAGTGACGGTGTGCCCAGTCTGGTCTGTGTCATGGCTGCCAATAATGAGACAGGTATTCTCTCACCTCTCAGAGAGGTGGCCGCTTTATGCAGGGAGTATAATGCCTTTCTGCATATTGATGCTGTGCAGAGTGTAGGGCGCGTGACTTTGGACCCGGAAGTGACGAGAGATGCAACGATTGCTCTTTCAGGTCACAAATTCGGGGGACTGAAAGGGGTCGGTGCCCTTGTTCTGCCGGAAGACCGTCCTCTTTCTCCATTACTTCCCGGAGGGGGACAGGAACGAGGAAGGCGAGGGGGAACGCCGGCTTTTGCGGCAATTATGGGAATGAGCGCCGCCCTGACCGCAGCCTCGCAGCAGGAATGGAGCCCGATCAGGGAAATGACTGACAGGCTGGAAACCCTTATTCAGCAGGCGGGGGGAATCAGCATTGGTGCAGGGCTTGAGCGTCTGCCACAGACACTTTCTGTTATTCTGCCAGGTGTGTCTGCCCAGACGCAGCTGATGATGCTGGATCTGGCAGGGTTCTGTGTCTCAGCCGGGTCAGCCTGTTCATCGGGGAAAGTCTCTCCTTCGCACGTATTGCAGGCCATGGGGTTCGGCGTGGCGTCAGGTCAGGCGATCAGAATTTCGCTGCCCTGGAATGCGGAAGCTGAATCGGTGGAGCTTTTTGGAAAAGCCTATCAGGAGATGGCAAAACGCCTTTTAAAAAGATAGAATGAGCCACATTAAATAAGGGCTCTTGCTTCACGAAGACCTTGCACCTTGTTGCGGGACGTTTTACCTCGTGGGATGAAATCTTATTTTGAGGAAATTTTAAGGGGATATAAATGCCGCATATTGTTTTTGTCGAGCAGGATGGCACACGTCATGAAGTAGATGCCAAGGTTGGCCTGTCTATTCTGGAAATCGCTCATGAACATGATATCGACCTTGAAGGTGCCTGTGAGGGGTCTCTGGCCTGTGCGACATGCCACGTTGTTGTTGATCCGGCATGGGCTGACAAGCTGACCCCGCCGACAGATGACGAGGAAGATATGCTCGATCTGGCTTTCGGCCTTGAAAAAACCTCCCGTCTGGGCTGTCAGATTGTCATGACCGAGGCTCTAGATGGTCTGGTCGTCCGTCTGCCGAAAACCAATTGATCTGAGCGGAAGTTAGTAAGAGGCGATTTGCAGACTATGCGTATTCTTGTGGCCATGTCTGGGGGAGTGGATAGCTCAGTCGTGGCAGCTCTTCTGAAAAAACAGGGCCATGAGGTTATCGGGGCGACTTTGCAGCTTTATGATGACCGTGGCCCGGCCAGGGTGGGCGCCTGTTGCGCCGGACGTGACATCATGGATGCACGGGCCGTTGCCGACCGGATGGGTTTTCCTCATTATGTGATTGATGCGGAAAGCCGTTTTCGTGACAGTGTGATCGAAAATTTTGCGGATGCCTATGCGCGGGGAGAGACGCCTGTCCCCTGTGTTGCGTGTAATCAGGGGGTCAAATTTACAGATCTTCTGAATATGGCACGCGACCTTGGTTGCGAGGCTATGGCGACCGGCCATTATGTCAGGCGGATAGAAGGGCCAGAGCGCGTTGAGCTGCATCGTCCTGTGGACAGTTCCAGAGACCAGTCATGGTTTTTATTTGCCACGACTCAGGAGCAGCTTGATTTTCTGCGTTTCCCATTAGGAGAGATGCCCGATAAGGATGCCGTCAGAGCGCTCGCGGCTGAATTGGGGCTGGATGTTGCTGATAAGCCCGATAGTCAGGATATCTGTTTTGTCACAAAAGGGTCTTATGTGGACCTCGTTGAGACGATGCGCCCCGAGATCAAGGGGGCAGGCGATATTGTTGACGAAGAAGGACGCAAGCTCGGCCAGCATGAAGGCATCGCCCGCTATACTGTCGGCCAGAGCAAAAGGCTTGGCGATATCCACACAAGTACAGGCGAACGGCAGGTAGTCACGCGAATCGACGTGCCAACGCGGCGTATTATCGTTGGGCCCCGCGCCAGTCTGGACGACAAGGACGGTCATACGCATATTATCCTGCGGAATATGAACTGGCTGACGGATGTCGGGCCTGAAGGGGTGCGCTGTGGCGTGCAGCTGCGGGCTCGTGAAGGGTTGAGACAGGCAACAGTGAGACCTATGGCTGAGAACAAGGCGGAAGTTGTGCTCGATGACCCCGCTCTTCCTGCTCCGGGGCAGGCGTGTGTTCTTTATGACGGAACACGCGTCCTCGGAGGTGGATTTATCACTTCTGAAAAGAAAAAGGACTGACAGACATGGCTGGCACACTTCTTCTGGGAACATTTCGTTATTCTTCATGGTCTCTGAGGGGGTGGCTGGCGGTCCGTCTTGCCGGGCTTGATGTCACAGAAGAAATCATTCCCTTGAAAGGCGGAGGGAAGACCGAGGAAATTCATAAACGCTCTCCCAACCGTCTGGTCCCTTATCTTGAACATGACGGGGCCAAAATCTGGGAAAGTCTGGCAATCTGTCTTTATTGTGCCGAACTTGAACCAGCTCTTCTGCCAACAGAACGGGCAGCCCGGGCGCATGCTTATAGCGTCAGCGCCCAGATGCATGCAGGATTTCGTAATTTGCGGCAGATCTGTCCGATGGATATTGGCCGTGAGCCTGCCCGCCCACAAGGCCTGTCTGACGAACAGCAGGCCGGGCTGAAGGCAGATCTGGCATTACTTGGCAAAACGCTTTTGCAGGCTCTGACGCGGACAGGGGACGTAACACCCTATCTGTTTGGGTCAGAGTTCGGGGTTGCTGACTGCATGTATGCGCCGGTCATGCTGCGTATCAAACAATATGCTCTGGAGGCGTTCCTCCCCCCGGAAGTTGTGTCATGGTGTGAGAGAGGTCTCTCTCATGAGCTGATGCTGGAATGGATTGAAAGAGCCCTGGCAGAACCGGAAGAATGGCATTTAATCTATTCCTGATTTCCTGGTAAACTGAGCTGAATCAGAGAGATTATTTCAGGTAAAAAATTTCTATAGCCTATAGTGCTATATAGACATGACTTGCCACTTATGGTGTCATCGACTTGTAACTCCGGTTTTTCACTATTCTTTGCGGGGTCGTAAAGATAGCGTAACATTGCAGGATAAGGTTTATGGCATATCTCGTGGATCTTTTTGAAACTGTTCCAGAGCGCTCAGATTTGCGGCGCCGCATTACAGAACAGACACGTAAATCTGAAGAGGAATGTGTCAAAGGGTTTCTGGCACATGCGGCCCTGTCTCCGGAGCAGAATCAGCGTGCTGCCACAATCGCCATGAAACTGGCCCGCTCTTTGCGCGGGCGGAAACATCCTGGAATTGTTGAACAGCTGGTTCAGGAATTCAGCCTTGCTTCTGAAGAGGGTGTTGCCCTTATGAGCCTGGCAGAGGCTCTGTTAAGGACACCTGACGAAGCGACGAGAGATGACCTGATTCGTGATCAGGTCAGTCTGGGGAACTGGCTTTCCCATATGGGGCCCGGTAAATCGCTGATTGTGAATGCGGCTTCATGGGGGCTTTCGTTAACAAAGAAGATTGTTGCGCCAGAGGACCGTTCTGGCCTTGTTATGAAAATCGTCAGGCGACGTGGCATGCCCTTTATCCGGATGGCAATGCGCTTTGCCATGCAGATGATGGGGCAACAATTCGTCATGGGCGAGACGATTGAACAGGCGCTTCAGGTTGCCCGCAAGCATGAAGATGAAGGTTTTGCCTATTCCTATGACATGCTGGGTGAAGCAGCGCTCGACCAGGCCGATGCAGACCGCTACCGGGCAGATTATCACGCAGCCCTTGAGGCGATCGGCCGAAATGCACGTGGGAATAATGTGTATGAAA
This sequence comes from Aristophania sp. ESL1100, assembly GCF_058511235.1. Classification (NCBI taxonomy): domain Bacteria; kingdom Pseudomonadati; phylum Pseudomonadota; class Alphaproteobacteria; order Acetobacterales; family Acetobacteraceae; genus Aristophania; species Aristophania sp. ESL1100. Next base: position 66,415 of record NZ_CP196394.1, read on the forward strand.
GAGCGGGTCTTTCCATAAAATTATCCGCTCTGCACCCGCGTTACAGCCGTTTGCAGCGTGAGCGGGTCATGAGCGAGCTCCTGCCAATCGTGAAGGGTCTGGCTCTTCGTGCCCGTCACCACGATATTGGCCTTAATATTGACGCTGAAGAGAGCGAACGCCTGGAGCTGTCTCTCGATCTTCTTGAAGCTCTGTGCCAGGACCCGGAGCTGGCTGGCTGGAACGGGATCGGGTTCGTGGTGCAGGCTTATGGCCGCCGTGCGCCTGCCGTGCTGGACTTCATTATTGATCTGGGGAAAAGGACCAATCATCGCATTATGGTCCGTCTGGTGAAGGGAGCCTATTGGGATAGTGAGGTCAAAAAAGCCCAGATTGATGGGGCTTCCGATTTTCCGGTTTATACGCGTAAATGCCATACAGATGTGGCTTATCTGTCCTGTGCGGCCAAATTACTGGCAGCGCCCAAGGAAATTTTCCCTCAATTTGCGACGCATAATGCACGCACTCTGGCCTCTATTTATGCGATGGCGGGAGATGATTTCTCCATCGGGCGTTATGAGTTCCAGTGCCTGCATGGAATGGGTGAAAATTTATATAGCGAAGTTGTAGGACCGACAAAGCTCAATCGCCCCTGCCGTATTTATGCGCCCGTAGGGACTTATGAAACGCTTCTGGCCTATCTTGTCCGTCGTCTGCTGGAAAATGGGGCCAATTCGTCATTTGTCAATCTTGTGGGTGATCGCTCTGTCTCATTGGAAAAGCTGGTTGAAGACCCTGTTGAGCAGGTGCGTAACAGCCCGCCTATAGGGCATCAGCATCCTCTGATTAAATCTCCATCAGAGCTTTACGGGAAAAATCGCAAAAATTCCTCTACGATTGATCTCTATGACGAAGATACCTTGCGTGAGCTCAGGGAATTTTTAGGCCAATGCCCTGATCGTCTTGATGGAGAACCATTGATTGTCGGTGTTGTTTCTTCGACGCAGAAAGAGGAAGTCCTGAATCCGGCGGATCAAAGAGATATTGTGGGCACTATTAGCTACAGTACTCCCGATGATGTCACAAAAGCCGTGGAGGTGGCTGAAAATTCGTCAGTCTGGAGTTCCAAAGCACCCGCTGAACGGGCCTATGTTTTGGAGCGGGCGGCGAATCTGCTTGAAGAAAACTGCGTCTTATTTATGGCTCTTGCCGTCAGGGAAGCCGGGAAATCCTACCCCAATGCCATTGCAGAAGTGCGTGAAGCCGTTGATTTCCTCCGTTATTATGCCAGTCTGATCTGGGCAGATTTCAATAATGAGACCCACCGTCCCCTGGGCACGGTTGTGTGTATCAGTCCATGGAACTTCCCATTGGCGATTTTCCTCGGTCAGATTACAGCGGCTCTCGCAGCGGGCAATAATGTGGTGGCCAAACCGGCTGAATCAACGTCATTAATTGCTGTGGAAGCCGTAAAACTGATGCATCAGGCAGGGGTCCCCGCTGAGGCCCTTCAGCTCGTTATTGGCCGTGGCAGTGATATTGGAACGGCCCTTGTTTCAGATAAGCGTATCGCTGGTGTGATGTTTACGGGCTCGACAAAAGTGGCCCAGTCTATTTCAGGGCATCTGGTCGGCAGGTTGGGGCGTAATGGGCAGCCCATACCTTTTGTGGCTGAGACAGGTGGTTTGAATGCCATGATTGTTGATGCCACCGCTCTGCCGGAACAGGCGATTATTGATATCGTCAATTCAGCCTTTGATAGTGCGGGTCAGCGTTGTTCCGCTCTCAGGCTCCTCTGCGTGCAGGATGAAGCCATGCCGCGTATTTTGTCGCTTTTGAAAGGCACAATGGCGGAATTACGCGTGGGGGCTCCCGGTCGTTTAAAAACAGATGTCGGGCCAGTGATTAATCAGCGTGCCCGTGACGGGATCATGGAGCATATCATCCGGTTCAAAGATAAAAAGCACAAGGTTTTCTCCACCCCATTGGTTGAAGAGGAAACCGATCACGGGTTTTTTGTCCCGCCCACATTGATTGAAGTTCATTCAGTCGAAGAAATCGGGGGGGAAGTTTTCGGCCCTGTGCTGCATATCATGCCTTATCACCGGCGGGGGCTTGAGACGCTCGTCAAGGATATCAATGCCACTGGTTACGGGCTGACATTTGGCGTGCATAGTCGTCTGCCTTCGACGATCAATCGGCTGGTTGAAAAGATTGACGCGGGTAATATCTACGTAAACCGCAATATGGTTGGCGCGGTTGTGGGCGTGCAGCCGTTTGGTGGACGCGGTCTTTCAGGAACAGGACCAAAAGCGGGTGGGCCTCTGGCCGTTCGGCGTCAATTGGCTGTTGCTCCGGCCTGTTCTCTGAGTTCCAATAATGCTCTGTCTCCCATGGCACGGTCATGGCTCCTCTGGCTGAGAGCGAGCGATCCTGATCTTGCACAGGAAGTCCTGCCCTGGATGAGCCATGGGTTGCTGGGATTAACGCTTGAAATGCCGTCTCCGGTAGGGGAGACCAACCTTTATTCCCTGACAGCCCGAGGGCAGGCGCTTATTCTGGCAGAAACTGAAACAGGTCTGAAACGCCTGATCAGCTACGTTATAAGCTGTGGCAATTCAGCAGCGGTCATGGCCTCTCCTGAAATGGAACTTTGCCTGAAAACACTGCCGGAAGTGCTTTCCAGAGAGATTACCATTGTGAAAAATAAAGGGGACCTGGCTGATTGCGCCTTTATCCTGTCTGAGACTGAAAATGAGACGTTGTGGCAGATTGTGCGTGACCATCTCAAAGATGAGAAACAGGCCGTCCCTCTGGTTTATATCGGCAATCCGGAAACTCTGCGCCCGGAATGGCTTCTTGAAGAAAAGCATGTCAGCAATAATGTCGCTGCTGCGGGAGGGAATGCCCGCTTGATGGCTCAGGTCTGATTTTTACAGATCCGGAATAAAAACGGCCCTCTTTCGGTAAGAAAAAGGGCCGTTTTTTATGGGATTTACTAAAGTAATATCAAGATGGCTTACGTCGAAGGGCTTTAATGAAGAGGCTTCTTGCACCCTTCAGGAATGTGTGAACTGAGAAATGCTGCGAGTTCCCTGAAGGAATCAGCCCGGGGGTCTGATGGACGCCACATGAGACTGATCGCGCGTTTGGCTTCCGTGCTCTGGATCGGGCGAACAGCCACTAATGTTTCCAGTTCAGCGCGGTTTTCAAGAGCGAGGCGGGGAATGAGAGAGAAACCTTCTCCCGCAGCGATCATATGCCAGAGCATTTCCAGACTTGTTGCCAGGCGCTGGTCCTGGGGGCGGAAATTTGCCGGGCAGATAGAAAGAGCCTGTTCACGAAGGCAATGGCCATCTTCAAGGAGGAGAAGATCAGGGCGAGCGAGGTCCTTGAAGGTAATGACGTCTTTTTTGGCAAGCTCATGATCGCGTGGAAACACGGCCAGAAAAGGTTCTTCAAACAAGGGGATTTGTTCGAAATTTGAGGTCATGGACGTTGGAGACATAATCGCAAGATCAAGTTCACCCTGCCTGAGTGTACTGACAAGGTTTTCTGTCGTCATTTCACTCAGGCGCAGGCTGAGCTGGTCATAGGCCTCACGTAATCTGGGAAGAAGGGCAGGAATATAATAAGGGCCAAGCGTCGGAATCAGACCGATATGAAGCAGACCATTTAGCGGGCCTGTATAAGCACGGGCAACTTCCAGGAGCCTGCGGGCAGAGGTCAGCACCTCCCGTGCCATTCCGATTAAGCGTACACCATCAGGTGTGGGCGCGACATGACGGCGCGTCCGTTCAAATAAAGTGACATTCAAAAGTTGCTCAAGTTTACGAACCTGCTCAGAGAGGCCCGCCTGGCTGACGCCACAACGCTCTGCTGCGCGGGAAAAGTTGCGCAAATCATCAACAGCAACCACATATTCAATATCCCGGAGGGATAAGCCGGATAAAGGGACATAGGACATACCCTTTAAATAGGATTTTATCTTACAGTGTGAAAGGGTAAAAACATCAGTAAAGAGCGATAAACTCTATCTGTGATGTGAGAGAGCATCACCCCTGAAAACTCTTGACAGCCGCGGCTTCCTGCTGCTTCCATTAGAGGACTGCTCGCTGTGTCGCGACATAATTTTTAATGCTGTTATTAATAGGAGATTTTTGATGCCAGCTATTGGTTCACAGGTAATACCTTTTACCGCAGAAGCGTTTCATAACGGAAAATTCATCACCGTCACGGATGCCGACCTTCGTGGCAAATGGTCCGTTGTGTTCTTTTACCCAGCTGATTTCACCTTTGTCTGCCCCACAGAGCTGGAAGATCTGGCAGAGAATTACGAAGCTTTCAAAAAACTGGGTGTAGAAATCTATTCTGTCTCAACAGACAAGCATTTCACACATAAAGCCTGGCACGATACGTCACCAGCAATCGGCAAGGTTCAGTACGTTATGGTTGGTGACCCAGCCGGCACAATTGCCAGGAACTTCGACGTCCTGATCAATGACGGCAGCCACTTGGCCGAACGCGCAACCTTCCTGATCGATCCGGAAGGTCGCATCCAGTATATTGAAACGACTTCCGGTGGCGTTGGTCGCAGCGCAACAGAGCTTCTCGATAAAATCCGTGCCGCTCAATATGTTGCGTCTCACCCTGGTGAAGTCTGCCCGGCAAAATGGAAAGAGGGCGAAACGACCCTGACACCATCTCTGGATCTCGTTGGCAAGATCTAAGAATTTGATGTCACAAATTTTGCAGGTGGTTTGAACCACCTGCGAAAAGGGCGTGCCGCTGGGGAGATGGCACGCCCTTTTTTCGCTGTGTCTAATGCAAGGGTCCGATAACCCTTACTTTTTACGAGGTAAAAATGCTGACTGATGAGCTGAAAGCGCAATTGCGCAGTTATCTTCAACACGTCAAACAGGACATTTCACTCGAGTCGTCACTGGGGACTGACGAAAAATCGACTGAGATGCGTAATTTTCTTATAGAAATTTCCGACCTCTCTGACAAGATTGTCTTTAATGAGAACGGGCAGAATGAACGTCGCCCCTCATTTGATATCAAACGGACAGGGACCGATATTTCCGTCACATTTGCAGGAATCCCACTCGGGCATGAATTCTCATCTCTGGTGCTGGCTCTCCTCCAGGTAGGCGGCCATCCTCCCAAAATTGAGGAATCCCAGAAAGAACGAATCCTCTCTTTAACGGGGTCTTATCATTTTGAGACCTATTTTTCGCTTTCCTGCCATAACTGCCCGGATGTCGTGCAGGCTCTCAACACAATGAGTGTGTTGAACCCACGGATTCGCCATACCGCGATAGAGGGAAGTCTGTTCCCTGAAGAAATTGCTGAGAGAGATATCCGCTCTGTCCCTCAGATCTTCCTGAACGGGGCTCCTTTTGCCAGTGGCCGGATGGGGCTTGAGCAAATCCTGGCCAAAATTGACAAAGGCAGTGAGGCACTGGCAGTCAAAAGCCTGAATAACGAGGCTCCTTTTGATGCGCTGGTGATTGGTGCGGGGCCAGCGGGCGCGGCCTCTGCCATCTATCTGGCCCGCAAAGGGTTGAGAACCGGTATCGTTGCCGAGCGCTTTGGCGGACAGGTGATGGACACAGCCGGGATTGAGAATTTTATCTCCGTTCCTGAAATTGAAGGCCTGCTCCTCTCACAGAATCTCGATGCCCATGTCAGGCGTTACGACATTCGTATCATGGCTTCGCAGCAGGCAGCAGCCTTAGTGCCGGCCGGGGAGCCGGGCGGGCTGCATGAGATTATTCTCGAAAATGGTGCCAGATTGAAAGCCCGCACCATTATTATCGCCACCGGGGCCAGAGTGCGTTCTCTGGGAATTGAGGGGGAGGCAACATACCGCACGCGTGGTGTGACTTATTGCCCTCACTGTGATGGGCCTTTCTATAAAGGGCGCCCTGTCGCTGTTGCCGGAGGGGGGAATAGTGGTGTTGAAGCCGCTATTGATCTGGCAGGGATCGTCTCTCACGTGACCCTTCTGCAGCGTAATTCAATCCTGAAAGCTGATCAGGTTCTACAGAACAAGCTTCAGACGCTTCCTAACGTGACGGTCATCAAAAATGCCGTTCCAGAGATCATCACGGGTGACGGGAAAGATATGACAGGGCTGATCTGGAAAGACCGGGAAACAGGAGAGCAGCATCAGCTTGATGTGGACGGGATTTTCATCCAGATCGGGCTTGATCCGAATTCCGCATGGCTCAAAGGCGTCGTAACGCTCAATGATCGTGGTGAGATTGTTATTGATGAGAAATGCCATACATCTGTGCCCGGGGTCTTTGCTGCAGGTGACGTGACGACTGTCCCCTATAAACAGATTGTTATTGCCATGGGTGAAGGAGCCAAAGCGGCTTTAAGCGCCTTTGACTATATGATTCGCGTTCCCGTTAAAGAATAGCGAAATAAAAGGGGGCGTTCTTCGCTCCCTTAATTCCACAAAATCAGATCAGTCTTTTAGACTTATGAAATATCACAGTGGGGAAATGGTGCCGACACTCGGATTTGAACCGAGGACCTACTGATTACGAATCAGTTGCTCTACCCCTGAGCTATGTCGGCCTCTTTGGGGGAGGATATATAGGAGAGAGCCTCGTCCTGCAACGGCAGATGTAAAATTTTTACATATAATATAGAAGAAAAGCTTGCAGCATCCTCCCCTCTGGCGCAAGAGAAAGATATGTTTAGGAAGAACCGCTTCTATGAAGGTCTCTGGTCTCGCTGGGAAGCTCTGCGTTTTGGCAGTGTTGATTATGATTCCAGAACAGAAACCAGAACTGTTCTTAAATCCGAGCTTATACTCGTCCAGGGGCTGAGGGAATGTCCTTCCTGTGGGTTGTTTCAGGCAATGCCAGCCTTGCAGCCCGGGCAGGTTGCAGAATGCACTCGTTGTGGAACCTCGCTTGAGCGTGTTCGCCGGACCTCTCCGGTAACGGCCCCATTAGCTTTCTGCCTGGCATCTGTAGCGCTCTATCTGGCGTTACTGGTCTGCCCTCTCATGACGATTGACGTCTATGGCCGCGATAATATGGTCACGATCCGAAGTGGCCCTCACGCCCTGGTTGAGCAGGGTTTCAGCCTGATTGCCATTTTGATCAGTATTGCAACGATTCTGATGCCGCCTCTTGTGCTCGGCTTTATGCTTTTTATTATTTACGGGGCATCAGCAAAGAAAATTCCTCCCGTCAGCAGGGAAATCCTCGCCTGGTACGAAAGACTTCGTCCCTGGTCGATGATTGAGGTTTATGTCATCGGATTGATTGTTGCCTATTCAAAGCTGGTTGACCTTGCTACGGTGAAATTACTTCCAGGGTCGTTTGTATTATTTGCCCTCATGTTAACTATGTCCGCAATGGATTCGACATTTAATTCAGAATATTTCTGGCATAAATTGGCGCCTCCTCGTGAGGAACCTGTGCAGTTATATGAAAAAGATTTCCGGGAAGAACCTTATATAGTTTCAGAACTTCCCCGGAACAGGCTTTTATCCTGTGCCTATTGCAACAGTGTTTATCTGGCAGATCATCCTGTCCCCAATAGTGCGGATATGGGGAATTGCCCCGTCTGTGATCAGACATTGAGGCGCCGTAAACAGAGAAGTGTAATGGCTTCAGCCAGTTTTCTGGTGGCGGCGGCCATTTTCTATATTCCTGCCAACCTGCTGCCAATCATGACGTACGTTAAAATGGGCAAAGGCGATCCCAGCACAATTCTGAGTGGCGTGCACCAGCTTTGGAAGGCAGATCTTTATATTCTGGCCCTGATTGTTCTGCTGGCCAGTATTATCATCCCGGTTTTGAAAATCATCGCCTTGTCCACCATGCTTTGTTGCGAGGTTCTGCGCAAAGACTGGAATCTGAGGTTTCTGTCCGGTCTTTACGGATTTGTCTGTTTTATCGGACGATGGTCGATGATTGACGTTTTTATGATTTCAATTCTGGCTGCTATCGTAAAATTTTCCTTTTTTGCCCATGTCGCAGCTGATTCCGGGGTTGTGTTTTTTGCCAGTGTCGTTGTGTTGACAATCTTTGCAGCAGATGTGTTTGATCCACGGGGAATGTGGGATGCCGCAGGATATAATCACACGCTGCCTCATGGCAGAAAAGAATCATTTGATGAAGTCCTTGTTACAGGGGACAAACAGGTGGAGTCCGAACGCACGTGAGTGACACTCAGCAAGAAAATCAAAAAAGAGCGCCAACGTCTCATAAGGCCAAAATCAGGCCGACGCGTTTTTCGGTTCTCTGGATTATCCCGATCGTGGCCATCATTGTGTCTGTTGCGCTGGCCTGGCGGCATTTTGCCGATCAGGGCCCGACCATTGTGATTTCATTTGATACGGCTGATGGGATTGTCCCCGGACAGACAGAGGTTAAAAACAAGGCTGTTAATCTCGGTGTTGTCCAGAGTGTCAGCCTCAGTCCGGATATGAGCCATGCGGATGTTACGGTCCAGATGAAGGCGGAAAGTGCCCGTTATCTGACGACTCATTCACGTTTCTGGGTTGTGCGTCCACGGATTAATGGTGCGAGCATTACCGGGTTGGATACGTTCCTTTCAGGAGCCTATATCGCGCTTGATCCAGGGCCTATCAGCGATCAGTTCCGGGACCATTTCAAAGGGCTGGAAAATCCGCCAGGTGTGCGTTCAGACCAGCCGGGCTCGACCTTCTGGCTTGTGGCACCAACGCTCGAATCCCTTGGTTCCGGCTCAGGCGTGTTCTTTCGTGATCTTCCTGTGGGTGAGGTCCTTGGCTATACAATGCCACCGGGGGGAGAAGGGCCGATCCTGTTACAGGTTTTCGTGAAAAAACCCTATGACCGGTATCTGAAAAGTGACAGCCGCTTCTGGAATGTCTCGGGCATTCAGATGGGTTTTGGCCCTGGTGGGTTGAAAGTCCATTTACAGTCACTTCAGGCGCTTTTATCGGGTGGCGTGGCTTTCGGGCGCCCACAGGATATGAGGGGCAGCAAGGCAACAGATGCCGTTCCCAATTCTGTTTTCCGTCTATATAGCAGTCAGGAAGATGCCGATAACACTCATTACCGTCAGAAACTCCGGGTTGCCATTTATGCGGACAGTTCCGTTGGTAACCTGACCGAAGGCAGCAAGGTCACGATGTTCGGGCTCCAGGTCGGTGTTGTGACAGGCGTTCATTTACAGCTTGAGGATAGAAAGCACGCTCCCCGTGTCCGGGTGGATATGGAGCTTGAACCCGGGCGCGTTTCTCCCGAAAGAGGAAATCAGCGAAGAGATACAGACACAATTCTGCGCGATTTTGTAGCCAATGGGATGAAGGCCTCTGTCCAGAATGTCAGTTTCCTGACGGGAGAGGCCATGGTTGTGCTGAGTTTCTCTCATAACTCCAAACCGGGTCAGCTGGTTGAGGAAAATGGTGTCGTAATTCTGCCAAGCGAGCCAGGCGGTATGGATGGCATCCTGCAGTCAGTCTCCTCGATTGCCGATAAGATTTCCAATATGCCTCTCACCGAGATGGGAGAAAATATTAACAATCTGATGGCCCATACAGATGAGCGTGTGCGGAGCCCGGAAATTACTCGCTCCCTGACAGCATTGCGGGGTTCGTTGCAGGCTCTCAACAACCTGCTGGATCATGCGGATGATGATCTCCCATTATTGGTGCACCAGGTTCAGAAAACATTGGAACAGGCACAGAGTCTGCTTAAAACCTACGGAGGGGATGAAGATTTCAGCCGTAATCTGAAGGCGCTGATCGTTCGTCTATCAACGATGTCACGTTCTTTACGCCAGACGCTGGATTATCTCGATCATCATCCTTCTTCTATTATTGTGGGGCGTAAGAAATAATGAAATTTTCGGTGTTATTGAGACGTACTATGGTTCTGGGAACGGCCTTGGGTGTTCTGAGTGCCTGTTCCAGCGTGGAAACGCGTTATTACAGTCTTGCGCCATTACCGGGGCCGGCTCTGACCCAGTCTCTGGGGGGAGCTGTTGGTGGGGGCGTTGAGGTCTATACAGCCTCTATCCCTTCAAGGCTGGACCGGGATACGATTGTACAAGGCGTCCGGAATTATCGTCTGCAGACGATCGGTGCCTCCAGCTGGAGTGAACCTCTGGGGGAAATGATCAGTCAGACCGTTGCGTCTGATCTTGCCCAGAGGCTGCCTGGGCGCGTGGTTGTTGCGCAGAATCAACCTGTCGCCCTGGAGCCATCTGCTTTTATTGACCTTGCCATCCAGAATTTTGAACGTGATGCCACTGACCATGTTGTCGTTCGAGGCGTGATTTCAGTCAGAAAAAAAGGTCCGGCACAAGAGAAGGAAATGAAGACTTCCGAACCATTTGAATGGGTTTCACCACAAGCTGTTCCCGCTGATACAGACTCTTTCGTAGCGTCATTAAGTCAGGGGCTTGCGGCCATCGCAGACAAGCTGGCAGCCTCTGTGCATTAAGTTGCTCAGATTATAAAAGACAAAGAAAAACCCGCATTCTTTTTACGGAGAGAATGCGGGTTTTTGTTTATTCAGTTCAGCAGCGTAAAAGGATTAGAGTTTTTCGACCTGATTATAATCCAGTTCAACAGGGGTTGAACGACCAAAGATTGAAACGCTGACTTTCAGGCGCTGATGTTCCACGTCCACTTCTTCAATGCTGCCATTAAAGGATGTGAAAGGTCCGTCAGAGACGCGAATCTGCTCACCGATTTCGAAGGTGAGATTCGAGCGTGGGCTTTCAATGCCTTCCTGAGCCTGCTGGAGAATGCGCTTGGCTTCAGCAGCGGTGATGGGGGTTGGTTTGTTCCGGGTGCCCAGAAATCCGGTTACTTTGGGTGTGTCTTTTACCAGATGCCAGGCCTGATCGGTCAATTCCATTTTGATCAGGACATAACCTGGGAAGAATTTGCGTTCAGCATTGACCTTCCGGCCACGTCTGACCTCTGTCACCTCTTCTGAGGGGACGAGAATCTCTTCAAAGTGGTCTTCCAGGCCCTTTTTGGCAGCCTGTTCGCGAATATGTTCAGCGATCTTCTTCTCGAATCCAGAATAGACATGCACAACGTACCAACGTTTAGCCATGAGATGTTCTTAGCCTCCGACACCAAAAAGACCGCGGATACCAAGGCCAATCACCTGGTCCACAATAAAAAAGAAAACACATGTGATGGCGACCATGACAAGCACAGCGCCTGTAGTGACGATCGTCGTGCGACGCGAGGGCCAGGTAACGCGACGCGCTTCTGCCCGCACATCCGCAAAATATCTAAACAGATTTAGTCCTGAATTTTTGGGAGCCGGAGGGACATTCCGGGAATTTCCTTTCGGGTTGCTCGCCGACACCATTCATCCTCGAATTCTAAATTAACTCTCGTTCTAATAGGGAAAATATACCCGATAGACCGGGAGTAAAGTGGCAGGGGTGGAGGGTCTCGAACCCGCAACCTCCGGTTTTGGAGACCGGCACTCTAGCCAATTGAGCTACACCCCTTTTATCGAATCGTAACGATAAGACCTCAGTGAGGTCAACCCAAAACGTCGATTGGCGGAAAAGAGAATAACTGGCCGATAAAGTCAAGTTCTTTATGAAAAATTATCAAAAAAAACTTTATTTTCATAAAGGCACTTGCCGGGAGAAAAAGAAAAGGGTAGTGAGCGTCTGGCTTGGTCAAGCGGGCGTAGCATAATGGTAATGCAGTAGCCTTCCAAGCTTCTGACGAGGGTTCGATTCCCTTCGCCCGCTCCATAATTTCCTGTAAAATTGAATATTTGATTTCAGCCTCCGTGCCCAGGTGCTCGGGAGTCTGGTGTGTTTGGAATCGTCAGGGTAATTCTTATCGTTCGTCTTGTTGCCTTTTGCCTGTAGTGCATGCTAGGGAACGGAACAGAATTTAAGGATAAGATCAGACTGGACTAATTTTCACTTTCGTGTAGATGTTCCTCCAGTCTAACTTGCGAGAGCCTGCTTGATTGTCGGCTTGAGCGATTAAAACTTTATATGACGGAATATGCCCGTGACTGTAGCACAGCAACAGCGGAACAAAGTGCCGAGTGAAATTGCACGACGTTACGCCCGTGCATTTTATGAGATGATCGCAGGAAAAGCAGATCGAGCTGCTATTCTTGAGGGTCTTGGCTGTCTTTCAAAAGCGATAGACAATAATTCTGACTTTCAGTCTTTCCTGTCCGATACGCGCTTTAACACAGCCAATGCAGCTCAACTTGCACAGGGACTTGCCAGAACTCTTGGTCTTGGCGACGACATACGTCGGCTGATAGGGGCCGTCGCCCGTAACGGGCGCCTGTCCAAACTGAGAGAGATTCTGGAAACAGTCCAGTTGCTGGATGCTCAGGCTCATCACGTCGTCAGTGTTGAGGTCAATACGGCCCAGCCATTGACCGATGAGCAGCGTAAGCGTCTTAAAGCCAGCCTGGAAGAGGCTGGTTATGCACATACCGCCATTACCGAACATCTTGACCCGTCACTTCTTGGTGGTGTGGTTGTCAGTGTCGGTTCAGTTCTTTTTGATACATCAATCGCCGGGCGTCTGGCCCGCTTGCAGCACGCCATGAAGGGAGCCGCGTGATGGACATCCGTCCCGCCGAAATTTCGGAAATCCTCAAGCAGCAGATTGCTACATTCGACCAGCCAGAAGCTGTTTCTGAGACGGGTAAGGTTTTGTCCATCGGTGATGGTATTGCCCGTGTTTATGGTCTGACCAATGTCATGGCAGGCGAAATGGTTGAGTTTGAAGCAACAGGCCTCCGTGGCATGGCGCTCAACCTTGAAGCTGACCATGTTGGTATCGTCGTTTTCGGAAGCGGCAACGAGATCAGTGAAGGCGACACCGTCCTCCGTACTGGTAAAGTTGTCGAAGTTCCTGTCGGCAGAGGCCTGCTCGGACGTGTTGTTGACGGTCTGGGTAACCCTATCGACGGCCGTGGTCCTTTGACCGATGTTGAATACCGTAAGGCCGACGTGATCGCTCCCGGTATCATGCTCAGACAGTCCGTCAGCGAGCCGATGCAGACAGGCATCAAGGCGATTGACGCTCTTGTGCCCATCGGGCGCGGTCAGCGTGAGCTGGTGATCGGGGATCGTCAGACGGGTAAAACCAGTATCCTGATTGACACCATCATCGCTCAGAAATCTGTTAATGATCGTGGTGATGACAAAGCGTCTCTTTACTGCATTTATGTTGCAGTCGGGCAGAAACGCTCCACAGTTGCCAACCTGGTTCGCACCCTGACTGAAACAGGCGCGATGAATTACTCCATCGTTGTTGCTGCAACGGCGTCTGATGCTGCTCCAATGCAGTATCTGGCTCCTTACACAGCCTGCTCAATGGGTGAGTATTTCCGTGACAACAGCATGCACGCTCTTGTGTGCTATGACGATCTGTCCAAACAGGCCGTTGCTTACCGTCAGATGTCCCTGTTGCTCCGTCGTCCTCCTGGACGTGAAGCTTTCCCTGGTGACGTTTTCTATCTTCACTCACGTCTGCTGGAACGTGCTGCGAAAATGTCTGATGCCTGTGGCGCAGGTTCTCTGACCGCTCTTCCAGTGATCGAAACACAGGCTGGTGATACAGCAGCTTATATTCCGACAAACGTGATCTCCATCACTGACGGTCAGATCTTCCTTGAGACAGACCTGTTCAATAAGGGTATCCGTCCTGCCGTAAACGTTGGTGGTTCTGTGTCACGTGTTGGTTCAGCCGCGCAGATCAAGGCGATGAAACAGGTTGCTGGTAAAGTGAAGCTTGAGCTGGCTCAGTATCGTGAGATGGCCGCTTTTGCCCAGTTCGCTTCCGATCTTGATCCTGCCACACGCAAGCAGCTTGAACGTGGTGCCCGTCTTGTTGAGCTTTTGAAACAGCCTGAGGCTCATCCATTAGCTGTCGAAGAGCAGGTTGTTGTTCTGTATGCCGGAACACGCGGTTTTGTTGATAGCGTGCCTGTTAACAAGGTTGTTGCTTATGAAGCCGCTCTTCTTTCAGAGATGCGTCATGGACAGGCCGAATTGCTTGATGCGATTCGCACCCAGAAGCAGCTGACAGCTGAAACAGAAGAAAAGCTTAAAGCTGTTTTGACGTCCTTTGGAAAACGTTTCCTGGCGGCGTGAGGATATAAATCATGCCTTCGTTGAAAGAACTGCGCGGGAGGATTACAGGCGTCAAATCGACGCGGAAAATCACCAGCGCAATGAAAATGGTTGCCGCCTCAAAATTGAGGCGCGCCCAATTACAGGCTGAGGCTTCGCGCCCTTACGCTGAAACAATGCGTAAGATGATGATCGAACTCGCTTCTTCACTGGAAGGGCTGGAGGGTGTGCCTCTCCCCGCTCTCCTTCGGGGGACAGGGAAGGATCAGACGCATCTTTTCGTAGTCATGACCTCAGATAGAGGTCTGGCCGGTGGCTTTAACGCCAATATGGTGCGTGCCGTCCGTAAAAAGGCGGATGAATTGATCAGTCAGGGCAAAACAGTCAAATTCCTGCCGATAGGTGTCAAAGGGGCTGACGTCCTTGCACGCTATTATCCGGATTCCATGCTGCCGACCATGCGGAGCGTAGAAGGGAGTGCCCCTTCCTATGCGTACGGCAGTAAGGTTGCAGCGAAGATTATGGCCCTTCTCGATGAGGGGCAGTTTGACTGCTGCACCCTGTTCCGTAATCGTTTTATAAACGCGATGTCACAAGTGCCGGAGCAGTTGGGTCTGATCCCTCTGCCAGTTGGCGAGAATGACAATAGCGACAAAGGTGATAATGCAGCGCCTTATGCATTTGAACCTGATGAAGAGACTCTTCTAACCCGTCTTCTTCCACGCAATCTCGAAGTACAGCTTTACGCTGCCATGCTTGAGAGTGCAGCAGGAGAGCAGGGAGCGCGTATGACGGCCATGGATAATGCCAGCCGTAACGCAAGCAAGGCCATTGACCGTTTGTCGTTGAAATATAACAGAACACGACAAGCAAATATCACTAACGAGCTGATCGAAATTATTTCCGGCGCAGAAGCCGTCTAAGATCACGCAGGAGACGAAATAGATGTCTGAGACACAAAACCGTTCTGCTGACCCAGCGGAGACTGCAACAGGCCGGGTCATTCAGGTTAAAGGCCCTGTAGTAGACGTACAGTTTGAAGGTAAGTTACCTCATATTTTGAACGCGCTTCACGTTGAAGTTGGTGAGCGCACCCTCGTGCTGGAAGTGGCACAGGAAATTGGTGAGCGCCAGGTTCGTTGCGTTGCCATGGACAGCACAGATGGTCTTGTCCGTGGTGCAAAGGTTCGTGATACAGGTGCACAGATCACTGTTCCTGTCGGACCAGCGACTCTGGGACGTATCATGAACGTCGTCGGTGAAACCGTTGACGGTCTGGGCCCAGTCAAGACCGACACATATTTCCCGATTCATCGTCCAGCTCCAAGCTTTGAAGAGCAGGCTGCTGCGAGCGAAATTCTTGTTACCGGAATCAAGGTTGTTGACCTTCTCTGCCCTTATCTGAAGGGTGGTAAAATCGGTCTCTTCGGTGGTGCCGGTGTTGGTAAGACCGTTATTATTCAGGAACTGATCAATAACATTGCCAAGGCTCATGGTGGTGTGTCCGTTTTCGCCGGTGTCGGTGAACGTACCCGTGAAGGAAATGACCTGTATTTCGAAATGCAGGATGCAGGCGTTATCAAGGTTTCCAAAGACGGTAACACAGAAGGTTCAAAAGTGGCCCTGATTTATGGCCAGATGAATGAACCCCCTGGAGCACGTGCCCGTGTTGCTCTGACAGGTCTGTCAGTGGCGGAATATTTCCGTGACGTGGAAGGCCAGGACGTTCTGTTCTTCGTTGATAACATCTTCCGCTTTACACAGGCTGGTTCAGAAGTTTCAGCTCTGCTGGGACGTATTCCTTCAGCTGTGGGTTATCAGCCGACATTGGCAACAGAGATGGGCGCTCTTCAGGAGCGTATCACGTCCACAACTAAAGGTTCCATCACCTCGGTTCAGGCTGTTTACGTCCCTGCTGACGATCTTACAGATCCTGCTCCTGCTGCAACCTTCGCCCACCTTGATGCGACAACGGTTCTTAACCGTGCGATCGCGGAAATGGGTATCTATCCAGCTGTTGATCCGCTTGATTCAACATCTCGTTCTCTTGATCCGAAGATTGTTGGTGAAGAGCATTACGAAGTTGCTCGTAAAGTTCAGAGCATCCTTCAGAACTATAAGGAATTGCAGGATATTATTGCGATCCTTGGTATGGATGAACTTTCTGAAGAAGATAAACAGATCGTTGGCCGCGCACGTCGCATCCAGCGCTTCCTGTCCCAGCCCTTCCATGTGGCTGAAGTCTTCACAGGGGCACCAGGTAAGCTTGTTTCATTAGCTGACACAGTTCGCTCCTTTAAAGCTGTTGTGAACGGTGAATATGATCATCTGCCGGAAGGCGCTTTCTATATGGTTGGTCCGATCGAGGAAGCCATTGAAAAAGCTGAAAAGATGAAGCAGGAAGGTTAAACCCATGACCCTACGGGCCGAAATCGTAAGTCCTGAAAAGCGTCACCTTGATGTAGATGCCGATATGGTCGTCGTACCTGGTACCGAGGGAGATATTGCGGCTATGCCGGGGCGTGCTCCGGTGATGCTGCAACTTTGGGGTGGGGTTGTAACGGTCTATAAAGACGAAAAAATCACAGCCAGATTTTTTATCAGCGGTGGTTTTGTCGATATGTCTGCCGACCGTTGCATCATCCTTGCTGATTCAGTCCGGGCCCTGGAGGATCTCTCTCCTGATACTGCTCGCGAGCGTCTTAGTGAGCTTGAAGCTGCATGGAGCCATGTTGGCCCTGAGGAATATCAGGATCATGGCAATTTAACGATGCAGATTCAGGCTGTCCGCGCAGAAGTTGAAGCTGGCGAACAGTTTGCCAAAGGTGAACTCAGCTAAAGCAGCCTGCGACGACACATTATGACAAAAAAGCAGAGGCGAATTGATCGCTCTCTGCTTTTTTTATGCCTGACAGTTTTTATGGAGCCCTAATGGCGTCCGATCGACCGGACAGAATAGGAAAGAGACGGACATAAAGACACTTAGGCAGTCGAATATCGTCTATCAAAGACGGCAGCTGCTATTTATCCTCAACATAGAAACGTCACTGCCGTGTTTATTGCATGATTGACAAAAATAACGTTCTATTCTGGTATATAAGATTGTGTAATTATTTAATCACACAATCAGCCAGCATGATGGGTAAATCTGATAATGTTCCATTACCTTTGCAAAGGACAGTGATTTCCTGGCCTTTTTTTAACGTGGCTGCCTTATCAATTTCGCTATTGGCGAGATAGGCTCGTGGTAGAAGAGGGTCCATTTCTCCATTTACTTTAAGTCTTATATAAGGTTTATCATCGTTACCTGATATTAGGGATGCAACAGTAGCTTTCAATTCCAAATTTTTGTTTTTGTATTTTTGATCGGCTGCTATGGCATTATCTTTATAGTCTTGTTGTAATTGATCAGGTGTGACCTTGATGACGCTCCCCTGGGTTTGTGCTTCAGCTGAATTAATGCCCGGGTTTCCACCTTTGTTTCCGACAGGAATGACGCTAACGGCCGTTAAAACCCCAAAAACAACCATCATATTCTTGAAGACTTTTTTCATACTGAAAATCCTTTAATGGATAAGGTATCGCTCACTATAGATGGAAGAATTCTATATTTTCAATATAACTGAAATAGAATAAATACCTACCTATTTTATATCAGCATAGGCGTCATTACGTTTCTTATTTTATAAAGAAAGAGACAATATCTATAATTTTCAAAGAGAACTTTGCTTTATATAAATGATAACAAAAAAGCAGAGGCGGGAGGCCGCTCTCTGCTTTTGTGCCTGAAATATCTATCATGCGGTCTCAAATCAGCATGATAGAAGGGATAGGATTTTACTGACTTTGCTTTTTCAACGTTCTGACATCATCAGCGGTAATTTTCAAAGCCGGATTACCAAAGTTAGTCGCGACATATTGGGCAATTGCCGCAATCTGTTCGTCGCTGAGCTGGTCATTAAAGGCAGGCATAAAGACATGCCCTTCATTGGTCTGTCGGTTAACCCCATATAAAATGGCCATGACGAGGTTTCGATTCCCGGCAGCTCCGACAACACTATTAGAGGTCAAAGAGGGGTAGAACTGGTCTTTCGTCCCTTCACCTCTGGTTTGGTGGCATGTTGCACAGGCATTCAGGTAAAGCCTTTGCCCGTCAGTGCTGCTTCCGATCGTCATCGTTGGGGGCGTACGGTCAATCGGATAGTCAAAGACGGCTTCATTCACGGCAAGAGCGTGATGATAGCTCGAACTTGCTTTTGTCTGACCAGGGGTGGAAATCGGCTTTACCGTTTTCAGATAAGAGGCAATTGCCTTCAGATCAGAGTCTGTCAGGTAACGGAGGCTATATTCCACAGCCTCTGCCATCGGACCGGCAGCCTGTGCTTTCCCATGGGCAGCACCATTTCTCAGATAAGCAACAATGTCCTCTTCACTCCAGTCCCCGATGCCACTGACGGAGTCAGAGGTAACATTCGGAGCAGCCCATCCCTGAATATTAGGGTTACCTGCCAGGAACTCAGAAGATTTTTCCGCCATTAAGTTATTGCGGGGTGTATGGCAGGTGCCACAATGCTCCAGCGCCTTAACAAGATATTCCCCTCTTTTTGCGCCACCAGGGGCTGCGTCCTGCTCGGACATCGGGCGTTCGCCTGCGTAAAGCAGGTTCCACCCGATCATGGCAAACCGGATGTTATAGGGGAAGGAGAGCTTCGTTTTCTGAGACGGTTCTTTCTCGACAGGGGCAACCGCATTCATAAAATACACATAAAGCGCGTGCATATCTTTATCTGAAATGCCGGCATAGGCCGTATATGGCATCGCAGGGTAGAGATGACCTAACCGAGGAGAGAGGCCCTTTCTGACAGCTTTGGTAAACTCAGCTTCACTCCAGTTCCCGATACCAAATTTTTTTGAAGGGGTGATATTGGAGGAAACAATTGTGCCATAGGGCGATTTCAGTACAAGCCCCCCAGCATAGGGCGTGCCCCCCCTGGTGGTATGACACGCCATACAGTCAGCGGCTCTGGCGATATAGGCGCCTTCTTTTACAAGATCCTGCTCAGAAGCTGATTGCGCATGTGCCCCGTTTATATAAAAAAACGAGGATAGAGCCGAACCAACGGCGAGAATTGCAAAACGAGAGAAAAAAGAACTCATATCAGATCTCCCGAGCAATGATGTCAGCGGAGCGTAATGCTAAAGCAACGCCCGTGAGTGTTGGGTTGACAACACTGGAACTGGAGAAAACACCGGTTGTCGCCATGAACAGATTTGGATGATCCCAGCTGCGACACTCGTGATTCACTACGGAGTTGTGGGGATTGTCGCCCATAATGACTGTGCCCATAATATGATCGCGATTCTGGAAACCGGTATCATCTTCAATCACGGTTCCATTCATAATGCGCACAAAATTAGCAAAATCCTGTTTTGCGATAGGAACGGTCGCCTTGATATAATCATCTGGGTCGTAATGAACGGTCATCATAGGAATGCCATTCGAGGTTTTCCGTGTCGTTGACGGCTGAATACGGTTTTCCGGGTGAGGCAGCTGCTCAAACACCGTCGAAATATCGACCCAGCGAGCGGCCATATGGCGAATCTGTTTATCTAATTCCGGGCCAACAACGCCTTTTTTGAGCAAGTGCTGTGTGATAGCCCGATTCGGCACAACATTGGTGGGTGTATGTTTGATTGGCGAATGCTGCGAACGGAAAGCACCATCACGCTGTTTAAAGATAGCACCTTGTTGCACCTGACCACGACCAGGCCATAAAGGCTCATCAGCTAAGAATTGCAGCCCGATTCCTGTATGATCCATCAGATTACGCCCTACCATGTCTGATGAATTTGCAACGTCAGACATGAGAAGTAATTTTGGCGTCTCAAGACCATTTGAAGAGATAATGAAATAGCGCGCTGTAAGACGACGATCCACCCCTTTGGAAGAACGGCAATGGACAGCCACAATTTTTCCGCCTTCGCCTTTTTCAAGCTTGAAAGCGGTTGCATCGGTCAGAATCTGTGCCCCGGCTTTTTGAGCATGACGGGCATGAACGTCACCTGAATACATGGCCCCGATCGGACAAACGGGCATGCAGTTATTATTTCCTGAGCATCCAGGACGCCCGTCCCATGGTTGATTTGTCCGTGCGTTTGGTTCGTGGATGAACGGATATCCTTCAGGCTCGATACGTGCTTTAAGGCGCTGAAAATAATAGGTTTCAGCTTCAGCAGGCACAGGATAGGGCGCTGAGCGGGGCGGGAAAGCTTTCCCCGGGTGCAGCCCGGACTGATCGTCCGTATCGCTACCGGCGACGCCAAGGGCATGTTCCGCTTTCAGATACCAGGGTTCAAGGTCGTCATAGCTAATAGGCCAGTCACGACCAATGCCATAGAGACTTTTGATTTTCATATCATTGGGAAGAAGACGCCACGTAGCCGCTGCCCAATGCCACGTTGTTCCGCCTACGAGATGAAGCATCCCAGGCAGGAACTGGAAAGAGCCGGTATTTTCAATATAGCCGGGCGAAAAGGAAATCGGCGCATAATCTGGATTCGGATAGGGGTCGTCGTGATTCCCCTTGCGAGCAGATGAGCGGAAATTTTCAACAATTTTCCAACGGGGAATCCATTCACCTGCCTCAATTATAAGGACAGACTTTCCCTCTTTAGCGAGAGCATAAGCAGCATTATTGCCGATCGCGCCTGAACCGACGACAATAACGTCAGCATCATATTGTGTTGCCATAATAACCTCGGCTCAGTCTGTTACTAAAGTGGATGGTGGGTTGACCCAGTAGTTCGTCCGTCCACGAGAAAAGGAGGGAATCACAGTGGCATCACGCGTGGGTTCATACATTAAGGCGTTCTCATAAGAGACGTAGCGTGCATCATCTTTGAGAATCGACATTGAAGGCGTGCCTGTATAGCCAAGGTACCATGCTGATATAATTTTCATGGCAACCGGCTGGAGCTCTGGGTGGCGTCCAGCAAAG
>NZ_CP196394.1:90000-515000 GCF_058511235.1 Aristophania sp. ESL1100
ATCTGGACTGGAAGATGATAGGGAAAGAGGGAAGAGAGATACTGACCTATGTTGCATAGAGATATGCTGCGTAAGGTGAGTTGTGGTCTTTAAAGAGTGAATTGTTAGTGCGCCATGTGGGTGACTTATGAAAGTCTGACCACTTGGGTTGGGGTTGTAAGAGATTGCGACGCTGATCTGAGGGTTTCATAAGGGGAAACTCATATGGTGAGAAGAAAAGAAGATGACGCACTGATGTGTGGTTATTGACTGTGAAATTCTTGTTTATTGTTGGGGGAGCGCGAGTGATCCTGGCGATGGATGAGGGTTGAGTGGGAAGTGACTGTGCATGTGGTGTGAGAAAGAGAAGGGCATTTGGTGGATGCCTTGGCACCAGGAGGCGACGAAGGACGTGGCACACTGCGAAAAGCCATGGGGAGCCGTGAGCAGGCATTGATCCGTGGATATCCGAATGGGGCAACCCCCTCGTAAGAGGATCTTATACTGAATACATAGGTATAAGAGGCGAACCCGGGGAACTGAAACATCTCAGTACCTGGAGGAAAAGACATCAACAGAGATTCTGCGAGTAGTGGCGAGCGAAAGCGGAGTAGGCCAGTGCCTTCGATATGAAGTAGAAGAACGGAATGGAAAGTCCGGCCAAAGAGGGTGATAGCCCCGTATTTGAATATCGTATTGAAGGACTTGAGTAGGGCGGGGCACGTGAAACCCTGTCTGAACATGGGGGGACCACCCTCCAAGCCTAAATACTCCCTGGTGACCGATAGTGAACAAGTACCGTGAGGGAAAGGTGAAAAGCACCCCGATAAGGGGAGTGAAAGAGACCTGAAACCAAATGCCTACAAGCAGTCGGAGCCTCAAATGGGGTGACGGCGTACCTTTTGTATAATGGGTCAGCGAGTTTCTGTCCGTAGCGAGCTTAAGCCGATAGGTGTAGGCGCAGCGAAAGCGAGTCTGAATAGGGCGAATTAGTTACTGGTAGAAGACCCGAAACCGAGTGATCTAGCCATGGCCAGGCTGAAGGTGCGGTAACACGTACTGGAGGGCCGAACCCACGCCTGTTGAAAAAGTCGGGGATGAGCTGTGGCTAGGGGTGAAAGGCCAATCAAACTCGGAGATAGCTGGTTCTCCGCGAAATCTATTGAGGTAGAACGTTGCGTATTACCCTCGGGGGTAGAGCACTGGATGGGCTAGGGGGGCCCAAAGCCTTACCAAACCTAACCAAACTCCGAATACCGAAGGAGTAGAGCGCAGCAGACAGACAGTGGGTGCTAAGGTCCATTGTCGAGAGGGAAACAGCCCAGACCACCAGCTAAGGCCCCTAAATCGTGGCTAAGTGGGAAAGGATGTGGGGATTCCAAAACAACCAGGAGGTTGGCTTAGAAGCAGCCATCCTTTAAAGAAAGCGTAATAGCTCACTGGTCTAATAGAAACCCTGCGCCGAAAATGTAACGGGGCTCAAGCCACGTGCCGAAGCTGTGGGTGTATGATTTATCATACGCGGTAGCGGAGCGTTCTGTAAGCCTGCGAAGGAGACGGGGTGACCCTCTCTGGAGGTATCAGAAGCGAGAATGCTGACATAAGTAGCGACAAACAGTGCGAGAAACACTGTCGCCGAAAGTCCAAGGGTTCCTGCGCAAGGTTAATCCCCGCAGGGTGAGCCGGCCCCTAAGGCGAGGGCGAAAGCCGTAGTCGATGGGAACTGGGTAAATATTCCCAGGCCTGCCAGAAGTGACGAATGAGAAATGTTGTATGCTCTTAACGGATTGAGCATGCTTTTGGACCATTCCAGGAAATAGCTCTGGCATATAGACCGTACCCGAAACCGACACAGGTGGACTGGTAGAGAATACCAAGGCGCTTGAGAGAACGATGCTGAAGGAACTAGGCAAATTGCTCGTGTAACTTCGGGATAAACGAGACCCATATGTGGGCAACCATGTATGGGTGGCACAGACCAGGGGGTAGCGACTGTTTAGTAAAAACACAGGGCTCTGCGAAATCGAAAGATGACGTATAGGGCCTGACGCCTGCCCGGTGCCGGAAGGTTAAGAGGAGATGTGAGAGCATTGAATTGAAGCCCCGGTAAACGGCGGCCGTAACTATAACGGTCCTAAGGTAGCGAAATTCCTTGTCGGGTAAGTTCCGACCTGCACGAATGGCGTAACGACTTCCCCGCTGTCTCCAGCATCGGCTCAGCGAAATTGAATTCCCCGTGAAGATGCGGGGTACCCGCGGTCAGACGGAAAGACCCTATGAACCTTTACTGCAGCTTTGCAGTGGCATCAGGAAAATTCTGTGTAGGATAGGTGGGAGGCATCGAAGCAGGGGCGCCAGTTCCTGTGGAGCCGTCCTTGAAATACCACCCTGACTTTTTCTGATGTCTAACCGAGGCCCATTAGCTGGGTCCGGGACCCTGCATGGCAGGCAGTTTGACTGGGGCGGTCGCCTCCTAAAGGATAACGGAGGCGCGCGATGGTGGGCTCAGGTCGGTCGGAAACCGACTGTCGAGTGCAATGGCATAAGCCCGCCTGACTGCGAGAGTGACAGCTCGAGCAGAGACGAAAGTCGGCCATAGTGATCCGGTGGTTCCACGTGGACGGGCCATCGCTCAACGGATAAAAGGTACTCTAGGGATAACAGGCTGATCTCCCCCAAGAGTCCACATCGACGGGGAGGTTTGGCACCTCGATGTCGGCTCATCACATCCTGGGGCTGGAGCAGGTCCCAAGGGTTCGGCTGTTCGCCGATTAAAGTGGTACGTGAGCTGGGTTTAGAACGTCGTGAGACAGTTCGGTCCCTATCTGCCGTGGGTGTAAGAGACTTGAGAGGATTTGTCCCTAGTACGAGAGGACCGGGATGAACGAACCTCTGGTGCACCGGTTGTCACGCCAGTGGCACAGCCGGGTAGCTAAGTTCGGAATGGATAACCGCTGAAAGCATCTAAGCGGGAAACCAGCCTCAAAACTAGGTCTCATAGAGCCGTTCAAGACCAGGACGTTGATAGGTCAGGTGTGTAAGGGAGGTAACTCTCTTAGCTAACTGATACTAATCGCTCATATCTCTCACACATAAACACATGCACAGTCATCTCCTACTCAAAAACACTTCTCATAAAAATACGCACTAACACTTCTTACTCTCTCTTTACAGAGTGAGCGGGAAGACCTGGTGGCTATGGCAGGGGGATTAAACCCGATCCCATCCCGAACTCGGCCGTAAAACACCCTAGCGCCTATGATACTGCACCTTAAGGTGCGGAAAAGTCGGTCGCCGCCAGGTCCCCTCGCTCACTCTCTTTACCCACCACCGCTGCGGGGTGGAGCAGCCCGGTAGCTCGTCAGGCTCATAACCTGAAGGCCGCAGGTTCAAATCCTGCCCCCGCTTCCAATTCATCCCCCCACCTAAAAATAATACCCAAAGATTATTAAAAACGACTTCTTGTAGCGATTGTCACCACCACCCGCCGCTCCATATGAAACGCCTTTGTCGTTGTTACGTATATCCAAGCCCATATCAGCTCAGATACCTTATCTCAGGTAATGGCACGGATGCCAAAAAGGTCCTATTGGTCTATCTGTCCGAAGATAACTTCCTGGCGCCGATGAGATATTGGGTCAGGATATTAGCGCGGTCGGGGGACATGCCTCCAATAACGGCAGAGACTTTACGCGGTGACATATGCCGTGCGACAGGGACGAGGACGCGCATATCCAGCACATTGAAAACAGCGGCGGCGTCACGAGGGGGCATTTGTTCGTAAATATGAGCAAGGCGAAGGATTTTTTGCTCTGTGCTTTTTTTTCTGCTTTCCTGGTCTTGTGACAGTTCTGCTGTTTTCTGATTCAGTTCCTTGAACTGGTTATTGAGGTCTTCTTTTTCCGCTTCAAGCGCTGTTTTTTCATTGTCTAGATACTGAAACCGGGACTGATTTTCCTGCCTTCTTTTCTGAATCGTCTCTTCGAGTTTCTGTTCAGCTGCATGGGTTAAAGGGTCAGATAAAGCGGAATCCTCTGTTGGAGATTCAGGCTCTTTCCCTTTGGGCTGCGTCGTGTGTTTCCAGCCCAGTGCTTCTTCCGTGACAAAGTTTTTTTCTTCATTTTGGGAAGATGATGCTTTTTTCTCTTTTGCTGTCTCAGTTTTGGCTACTTTAGGCTGAGCAGGGGGAGACGGTTTATCGAGCTCCTCCTTTACCTCCGCAGCGAGTGAATGAAGGCTGAAAGCCAGGGTCACAAGCATCAGAGCGGTTGAGATATTGACGATCTTGCTCAAGGACAGGCTGTTATTTTTCATGGTTCCAGGAGCGTCCTGCCAAAAGAGAATGAGAGCCGAGAAAAAAGCATAAGTCAGGACGCGGAATCAGGATTTCATCATATTAATCGTACGCGTCAACATGGAGCGCGTAATCTGCATGGTGTTCAGATTGGCTTCATAAGCATGCTGGGCGTCATGTGAATCCATAATTTCAATTAAAGGATTTACGTTCGGGACTTTCACATAACCCTGTGCATTCGCTGCGGGATGATTGGGGTCATAACGTGTCTGGAAGTCAGAACGATCAAGACCTATTTTCTGGACCTCCACATTGGAGGTGCCGCTTGTCCGGTCGAGCGCTTCTTTAAAAGTGATTGTTTTGCGGCGGTAAGGGTCGCTGCCAGGGGTTGAGCCTGTTGTCTCGGCATTGGCCAGATTTTCAGAGGCGATGCGTAATCTTTCAGCCTGAGAGTGCATGCCGCTGGCTGAAATCCCTATAATACTGGAGAAATCCATAATCGTTACTCCCTACAGTCAGTTACGAAGAAGAAGAACCGGAGCTTCCGAGCGCCATGGAGTACATGCTCATATAGCGCCCGTAAACGGTTGTGGCGAAACGGTGCTGGTCGTTCGTATCAGCAATTTTGACGAGTTCATCTTCAAGAGAAACCTTGTTTCCTGTCAGTGTGGAAAGAGTTCCTGTTTCGTGAGATGTGCTCTCTGAGACGTTTTTCTCAATATGTTTCGGGTTTGTTGTCGTCAGGGCAAGAGAATTATGAGAGGCCAGAACGCCCTGAAAAGGAGACAGATCTTTCGGTTTATAATCAGGCGTGTTGGCATTGGCGACGTTGCCTGCCAGAAGAGATTCACGGCGCTGGAGCCAGTCCATCCGCTGCTCTGCGAGGTGGAGAAGATCAGTGCCTTTGATGTTCTGGGACATGATCCGGCTTATATCAGTCATGGCGTTGTCTCTTCATCAGTCGGTTCTGGTGTTACAAGAAGCTTGAAGATGTGGTCAGTGTTACTGTCAAAAGGTCTGGAGTTTATTTTCTTCAGCAACCAGTTAAGTGTTGTTGCGTCTTTTGCGCGGGACGCATCGGAAGCAAGACGTAAGGCGAGTAATTGCTGATTGAGGGTCAGATCGCCTGTATCAGGGACGTTCGTTTCAACCATTTTCTTTACATCAGGAATCGCTGAATCCCATTCACTGCGGTTTTCGTGAATTCTGGCTCTCATATCAGCGGCTGTTATGGTTGTATCGCTATTAAGGAGATACAAGGCCACTTCCGGCTTGCCTGAAGCAGCCGCCACCTGGGCAATAAGCCTGGTTCTTGTGGCTTTCTCCTCCTGGGAGGAACCGGCATTACCGGCTGATATAAGCACGTGATTCGCCTCTTTATAATCGCCTCTTTGCAGATAAGAGGTGGCAAGGAGATTTGTCGCTTCCACTTTCTCAGCAGGATTTTGCAACATGGGAATAGCCGCCGAATAGGTCTGGGAGGCTTCTTTCAGCAAACCAAGGCTGGAGAGGAGCTTTCCATAGGCTACAAGAAGCGTCGCCTTGTCCGGTCCATCAGGAAGGTTGGGAAGGTGAGCGCGCAAAATGGCAGCTTTGCGGAGTTCAGGAATCGTCTGACCAGAGGATTGTGACGGGCCGTTTTGCGGCTCACTGACAATATGATCTAGAATATGGGTCAGCATGGGGAGATAACGCTGATTATATTTCTGGAAAGACAGGTCCTTCCCCTGATCCAGAGCTGAAAGAGCATGTTCCCATTGTTGGGAGCGCATGGCAGCATCAGCCTGTAGCATCAGTACCAGGGCTTCTCGTCTGGCGAGGCGGGCATCTGGTTGAAGGGTCGCAAATTTTTTAATCGCTTCTTCAGGTTTCAGGCGCCCTTCATTGAGGTCCAGGGATAATTTTGCCTCGGTTGCTTTTTCAGCAAGAATGACATCAGGACTTGAACTCAGAGAGTCCAGTCTCTTTCTGGCCTCACCGTTCTTTCCGATACGGAGGTCCCTGAGCGCAAGAGCGAGAGAAACATCGGGAGTTTCCGGCAGGGAATCGAGAATTTTCATATCCTCAATCGTGCCGTAACGGGCAATCTGCTCTGTTGCGATGGGAAGGAGAATCGGTTTCAGGACGTCCGGATAACTTTGAAGGCGCTGAAAATCATTGGAAAGAAGATGGGCTGATTCCTCATTGTTCTTTCCCAGAACAGCGTCATAAAGACCTTTCCAGAGTTGTGTTGCCCGCAGGTCATCTTCGGGCCATCTGGCATCCAGCAGGTCAGCCTGACTGAGGTCCCCCTTCAGAAGGGCGATGGCGCCTGCAAGAAAACGTATATCGGGTCTTATGGCTTCTTCGGGATCATCATCGAGGGCAACGGTCATGATCGTCCGTGCTGAGGTAAAATCCCCGACATTCAGGGCCGCCTGAGCGGCTTCTATGCGTTTTTGAAACCGTTCCTGAGGGGGGGAGTCCGCCGCGGCAAGAAGGGCCTGATGGTAACGTTCTTTCGCTTCAGGAAGCGCATTGTGTCTCAGCCCGAGCCATTTCAGATCAACATCATTGGCATAGATTGCCTGGTCAAGATCAGGGAGTGCTTTTCCTCCCATGGAAAGAATCACACCATTATGGGTGCGACGCATTTCGATAGAGTGCGTAGGCGTATTGTCGTTAATGACGACTCCTTCGAGAGTCGGCCATAAATCATAATGGGCCCCATGACGCAGAGAGAGAATGCCCCCATCATCCAGAGTTGATGTAGCAACAAGCAATTTCTGATTGGAGGCAGGGTCCGTTATGGAAAAAATCCGGCCCGGCTTTCTCATGGGCAGTAAAAGCCCTTCAGGGGTCAGTCGGGGAACAATTTCTTTTCGGAGTTTGTAGCTTCCGCCGGGGGGAGGGGCATCCCCCAGGACCCATCCTTCACTTTGCTGGGAAAGAAACAGCCTTCTTGTATCAGGTAAGGGAAGGGTAATGAGCGTAACTTGCGGAAGAGACTGAACCGTCAGTCTGGAAAAAATGCCGTCACCTCTTAAGGAAGAGGTGTCCATCGGCTGGGTGCTGTCAATAACGATGACAAATTTAGAGCCGCTCTTATAAGCCGCTATCCCCATATCCGTGGGAATGGGGAGCAGAATACGGTTGCGTGACGCCTCCGCAGAAGCAGGCTGTTCAGGAGGGCGCGCTGTTTTTGGAAGGGGTGCCTTGGTGGAAAGGGCAGATTTCTTCCCAGTGATTTTCCCGGTGACTTTCAAAGGAGCGGGCGGAGCGTCCTGACGTGGTGCACCGACTCCGATCACATGAGCGTTCCATCCTTCGGGCAGGCCTTTAAGGAGCCTATCCTCACTGGAAGATGTTGTTGAAGGAGGTGCTGCCAGAGCTGGAAAAGAGAGAAGCGTCAGACAGGAGGCCAGTAATAAAGATCTCGATACATACCCTCGGGAACTGGCAGATCCCTTTTTAAATACCGCACTGTTTTTAATGACAGGA
Organism: Aristophania sp. ESL1100; assembly: GCF_058511235.1. Taxonomy (NCBI): domain Bacteria; kingdom Pseudomonadati; phylum Pseudomonadota; class Alphaproteobacteria; order Acetobacterales; family Acetobacteraceae; genus Aristophania; species Aristophania sp. ESL1100. The sequence goes on from NZ_CP196394.1 coordinate 97,754, forward strand.
CCTGAAAAAATCTTATCAGAAACCGGCAGCATTAAAATACTCTTTCCAAAACAAGGCGAAACATCATTTAAGGACAGACCGTAAGCAGGCTTGCGCATGCTCCAAATGGTTTTTCCGTCATTTCCCGGAAGGTGAAATCAGGCCAGAAGATTAACGAAATCAGCCGTTGCAGACTGTTTTTTTACATTCCGGGCCGAAGGAACAATCTGCCCCGTTGCATCGAATTGAACGGTCGTTCTGGCATGTCTGCCCTGTTCTGAAACCAGTTTAAAAGTTGCGTTGGTGGTATTTTCCGGCCGATTTTTAATACGGCTGATGGAGGCCTGATGCGTAACCGCCGCATGAAGTACTGAACTTGCCTTATTTGCTGCATAAATATCGGACATGAGGCTTCCTCCAGACCTTTAAAAAGGTCACAAGCTGTTAACCATTTTCAAAATAAACCAAGCTTTCCTTTAGTCCAAGTTTTTTTTAATAAATGCCACATTTATAACACTGGTAATGACAATATTTTCTGCTAAAATAAACCTTTATTTATTTTTTGCTGTCTGGATAGAGCGTTCGGCAAGTCACTGATATTTCTGTACCTCGCCTTGATAAGGGGAAACAGCAAAAGATTGAGTAAAACCAGCCATAATAAAGGGTTTTCAGGACATGGCGGCAAACGGACTATCTTCTCTCTCCATGCAGAATTTTGATGCCATGCAGGCATATGGTAATGCCCAGAAATTAAGAGAGGCCAATGCCTCTTCCGAGACGGACTCCGCTCTGGAAACAGGGGCTGCTTCTCATGGCTCTGACGCGGTATCGAGCTTCGGTCAGGTGCTTGATCAGGCGATCGGCAATGCGATTCAGACCGGAAAAGTGGCAGAGACACAGACAGCAGAGGCGCTGTCAGGAAAAGGGAATCTCTCTGACGTTGTGGCCTCTGTGGAAGAAGCCAAATTGACCTTGCAGACGGTCACAACGCTGAGAGACAAGTTCGTCAATGCCTATCAGGAAGTGATGAGAATGTCTGTTTAAGGGCGGAATTCAGTGAATAATGCGGTCGATATTCAGGAAATTCTGCGGCAATCATTGATGGTTGCCGTCAAGTTGGGGGCACCTTCACTTCTGGCATCTCTGCTGGCGGGTTTATGCGTCTCTCTCTTTCAGGCCATGACCCAGGTCAATGAAGCGACGCTCTCATTTGTTCCCAAATTTACGGTTGCCATGTTTACCTTGCTGCTGACGGGGTCTTTCATGGGGTCCATCATGCACACTTATGCCCACATGATTTTTGACCAGATTATTAAGGTGGGAGGGTCCTGATTGCCTGTTCCTTCCGCTTTTCCAGCCTCGTCTGCTCTGGCCTCGCCCGCTCTGGGAGATGTGAATGGTTCAATGGCTGTTCTTGCCGGGGTATTTCTGATCGTCCTCTGCCGCGTCAGTGCGATTATCATGACCTCTCCCGGCCTGGGGGAGACCGTGATTCCCATGCGGATCAGAGCCGGAGTCGCATTGGGTGTGACGGTTGCCATCCTTCCTGTGTTACAGGATAGAGTGACGTCTCTGGCTGGAGAGGTGCTGCGTGTGCCGGCACTGGCCATGGGGATCGTCGCTGAAGAGCTGCTTTGCGGAATTTTTATAGGACTTCTGGCACGCCTGATTGCCATGTCACTGGTGGTGGCTGCCCAGATGATCGCCATTTTCACGGGGTTATCCAGTGTGATCCAGTCTGATAGTGAGCTGGGTGCCTCAAGTACGGCGGTCGCTCATTTAATGAATGTCCTGATGCCGGTGATTTTTCTGAGCACGGGCCTTTATGCACTGCCCTTACTGGCTGTAACGGGGTCTTACGTCGTTTTTCCTGCGGGCCATATTACGGGATTGATGGTTGGTGATATGGCCATGAGTCTGACGACCGCTATTACCGAAACACTCCGGATTGCCATGCAGCTTGCCTCTCCCTTTATTCTGGTGGGGACTTTATGGCCGGCCATGCTGGGCGTTCTGAACCGTCTGATGCCTGCCATACAGGTTTACGGAATAGCTATGCCGGCGCAGATTCTCGGCGGTGTTTTTCTTCTGGCGCTTCTGATGCAGGTCATTACCGGGACGTGGGTGGAAAAAATCGAAGGGCTTTTATCAGCATTGCCTGGTATCTCGAGTTTTTCATCACTCCATCCATCACCTCCTTCCTAAAGGAAGCCTTTTATGGCCGAAGAAGGTGGAGGAGGCGGGGGCGAGAAAACGCAGGCCCCGACCCCGGAAAAACTTAAAAAAGCCCGTGAAGAAGGGAACGTCCCCCAATCCAGAGAACTTTTGTTACTGGTTTCTCTGGGTGGTTTTCTGCTGATTTTTATTCTGACTATGTCCGATTCAGCAGCGCAGTTTCTGGCGTCCATGAAGGATCTGATCTCGCGTTTCTGGCTTGTGGAGGATGACCCGCAGGCTATTTTTGCCTTAGGCAGGCAGGCTCTTAAAAATGGTATGGCCGTTGCCATTCCTTTTCTGGTCTTTGGAGTGGGGATCACGGTCCTGTTCGGGATGATGCAGACAGGGTTTCTGTTCAGGCCTCAGGCGCTTAAAATCGACATAACCCGTCTTTCTCCCATGAAAGGGCTGAAGAGGGTTTTAAGCCTGAATAACGTCATAGAACTCCTCAAAAATATCGCGAAATGCTCCGTATTCGGATTCATCTTATATGGTGTTGCCTATAAAACGCTGGATATTTCCCCGCAGACAGAAAGATGGACGACACTTCGCCTTGTTAAGGAACTGAGTAACTGGTTCATCTACGCGGTTTTTCTGGTCATTGTGACCCAGTGCCTGATTACGGTCCTCGATGAAGTCTGGACAAGGTACCGCCATTTTTCAAAGTTGAAAATGAGTCTTCAGGAAGTCAAGGATGAGATGAAACAGACGGAGGGCGATCCTCTCATTAAATCGCGATTGCGCAATATAAGAATACGTCGCTCCCGGCAGAGAATCCGTGAGGCGGTTCGGAAATCAACCGTTGTGATTGTCAACCCGACCCATTATGCCGTGGCGCTCTATTATGACAGCAAGAGCGGGGCAGCCCCGTTGCTGTCTGCAAAAGGCGTCGATGAACTGGCCTTTCGTATGAGAGAAATGGCAAAAGAGGCAAAAGTGCCTGTTATTTCCAATCCGCCTCTGGCGCGTTCTCTCTATACGCTTCCACTGGAATCCGAAATACCTGAAGAGTTCTGGAAGCCGGTTGCAGCTATTATTGCCTATATTATCAAATTAAAAACGCCTGGAGCCCGCGCAGGAACTTATCAATAAGGGAAATTATTAAAGAATTTTCTAATGATAAGTTAAAGGTTGCTTTTTAAAGATTATCTGTTCATGATGAAATTATGGTGAAATTGTGTCAGGAAATTATCCATTGCCTTTTCTTAAAGGTTATTTCTGGGAAAATTCAGTAATTTCCTGTAAGTTTAGGACGATATTCTATGGCTGGTGTTTTTAATGCACTATCAACTGCAGTCAGCGGTATTAATGCCCAGGCAGATGCCTTTACAAATCTAAGTAATAACATCGCAAACAGTCAGACAGTCGGTTATAAAGCGACCTCAACCTCTTTTCAGGACTTTGTTGCAGGTAATAACGCAAATCTGGCCGGGGCTTATGCCCATTCTGTCTCGGCCTCGACCGTCCAGCATGTCGATAATGATGGTGCAGCCACCAATAGTAATAATGCCCTGGCCATGATGGTTTCCGGCAAAGGGATGTTCATCGTGACCAAACCTCAGGGGACGGCCGGCACCGCAGTCACGTTCGGGACGCAACAATATTATACCAAAAATGGTGACTTCAATATTGATAAAAACGGCTATATCGTCAACACGTCCGGTTATTATCTGGAGGGATATTCCGTTGATGAGAATGGCTCTCTGAGCAATGCTCTGGGTCCCTTACAGGTTGGGAACGTGACGTTCAGGCCGACACAGACAAATACCGTCACCCAGAATGCAACGGTCGGGAAAGTCCCGACAAATATGGGCGATTATACGCCGGACGACGCCCAGACTTATACGACACCTTCCACAACGGTTTATGATGCTCAGCATCAGCCCCATAATCTGGCAGCCCAATGGACGCAAAGCCCGAGTAACCCGCTGGTCTGGACGGTCAATGTGTATGACGCCGATGGCAAGGGGGCTATTTCGTCTGGGGATTATCAGGTCACGTTTAACGCTGATGGCACTTTGGCAGCAATTGCGGATTCCAAGGGCAATCAGGTCAGTTCCTCAGCTCCTGGGGCTCCTGCCGAAATTCCGGTTCATGCTAAATATGGCGATAATAATACCCTGGATATGGTCTTTTCCCTCGGCACAATTGGTGGCCGGACAGGGACAATCATGGCCACTGGCAGCAACCAGCCTTCAAGCTCTCAGTCCGTATCAGTATCGCTTTCAGGAAGTGATCTGAATATGGGCAATGGCATTATCCTGGGCACAACAACCGGGAGCAGCCAGAGTTACATGACCTCTCCCACATCCTTGAAGGATGATCAGGGCAATCCCGTTCTCGATAGTGATGGCAATCCCGTTTCAGTGGCGTTAAGCTGGGCCCAAACGTCCTCCTCTCCACCGACATGGAGTGTTAAGGCGGTTGACCCTTATAATCCTGCTTCCACATCTGTCAGTGGGTCTTATTCCGTTGTCTTTAATGCGACAGGCGGGATTGAGAGTGTCACAGATGCGAATGGCGGGACGGCTGACGCGTCTCAATTAAGTTTTACGGTGAATGGGGCCTCTTATAACCTCAATGCCAATACGAGTGTCCAGCTTACAACAGCGACGTCTGTCAACAGGGATAGTTCGGCTCTGATTAATGACAGTATTGTGCAGGGAAGATATCAGACAACCAAAATCAGTAGTGACGGGTCTGTGACAGCTATTTTTGATAATGGTTATTCACAGATAACGGGGAAAATTCCTGTGGCAACCTTTAGTGATATGAATGCGTTGCAGGCCGTTAATGGGCAGGCCTATGAGGCAACGTCGGATTCAGGGATGCCTGTCGTTGGATATATCGGTGAAAATGGCGGAACAGCCTTGAATGTCGGTCAGGTTGAAGGTTCAACAACTGATCTGACCAGCGACCTGTCCGCCCTGATCGTGGCGCAGGAAGCGTATAGCGCCAATACAAAGGTGATTACGACGGCTGACACACTGCTTCAGCAGACCATTGCCATGAAACAGTAACGGCACTGATTGAAAAGGCGGTTTCCTCTTTTGAGGGACCGCCTTTTTTTGTGGTGGGACATGTTTTTTCTATCAGGGGGTGTTTTTGTCAATGAAGCCTTTTCCTGTCTGGCCCCGAGGACTATTTTTTGCGATGGCAGGGTTTTTCTGTGTTCTCAGGGACATGCCGCCCGCTTTTGCTGATGTGATATTTCATGGCCCTTTCCCCACTTATCCCGCGCCCCGTCCTCCGCTCTTGAGCCCTCCGCATATGAGTCAATCGCCGCATCATCCGCCTTTTTCTCCTCGTCACGCTCGTCCCCCTTTCTCCCCAATGAGAGTCAATCCTCCTTATGGATATAGAGGTTATCAGGGTGGAGAAATGGTTATAGAACAACCATATAATACGCAGGGGACACAGTCCTCTCCCGGTTTTCGGCATGGACGATCCTGCGTTGATAAGATCTGTATCGGAGATTAAGGGACGTATGCTTCCATCATCTTTATAGATGAGACACCGTCAATAAAATGTCCCTCATTTCTATAATGAAGAAAGAAGCCCATAAATGGTCGGAGTAAGAGGATTCGAACCTCCGGCCCCTGCGTCCCGAACACAGTGCTCTACCAGGCTGAGCTATACTCCGAGCTTCTTAAAGATTTCCTACCGTGCTCTTGCCCGATAAGCAAGAGGGGAGATGATGAAATAAAAAAAGACTTTCACTTTAAAAGGTGAAAGTCTTTTTTCGGGAGGCTATTGTTTTAAAGCGCTTTTTCCAGTTCAGGCAGGATTTCGAAGAGATCTCCCACCATGCCGTAATCAGCCACTTTGAAAATAGGGGCTTCAGGGTCGATATTGATCGCCACAATCACGCGGCTGTCTTTCATCCCTGCGAGATGCTGGATCGCCCCTGATAACCCAACAGCGATATACAGATCCGGGGCGACGACTTTTCCTGTCTGCCCGACCTGTAATTCATTAGGGGCAAAACCGGCATCCACCGCCGCGCGGGACGCTCCGATAGCGGCTCCCAGTTTATCCGCGACGGGCGCTAGAAGACGCTCGAAATTAGCCGCATCTTTCAGACCCTTGCCACCGGAGATGACAATGCGGGCTGTTTCAAGCTCAGGCCGGTTGGACTGGCTGAGCTCAACACGGACAAAGCGAACACCTTTGTCATTTTCCGGCGCTTCAAGGGCTTCAACAGGCGCCGTGCCGTCAGAATCCTTCACCGGGTCAAAGCTTGAACCACGAACTGTCAGAATCTTGACGGAATCACGTGACTGCACAGTGGCCAGAGCACTGCCTGCATAAACAGGGCGGACAAAGGTTGCCTCATCTTTAATGGCAATCACGTCAGAAACAGGCTGAACACCCAGAAGACCGGCCAGACGGGGGAGAATATTTTTCCCCGTCGCTGAGGCAGCTGCCACGATGTGACTGTAATCAGACGCCAATTTTGCGAGCAGATCCGCCACTGGCTCAGCAAGAGCATGGTCAAGATTCGTGACGTGAAGAACTTTTCTCACACCTTCAAGGCGCGCGGCGGCCTCAGCCCCGGCACCAATCACAAGGGCGTCCACCTCTCCGAAAGAGCGGGATGCTGCCACTGCTGAGCGCGTTGCCTGACGGACTTTGCCCTCTTCGATTTCAATCAGAACAAGCGCGGTCATGGGAGCACCTTTGCTTCTGTTTTAAGCTTTGAGACGAGCTCTTCAACACTATTGACCAATATGCCGGGTTTGCGCTCAGCTGGCTCTTCAACTTTAACGAGTGTCAGATGAGGCGTCAGATCCACACCGAGGCTCTCTGCTTCAATCGTCTCAAGCGGTTTCTTGCGCGCCTTCATGATATTGGGCAGTGACGCATAACGCGGCTCATTCAAGCGGAGATCAGCCGTGATAATGGCGGGGAGGGGGATGGAAATCACTTCAATCCCGCCATCAATCTCACGTGAAACTTCTGCACGATTGTCAGAAATTGTCACTTTGCTGGCAAAGGTCGCCTGTGGCCAGGAAAGCATGGCAGCCAGCATCTGGCCTGTTGCATTCATGTCGTCATCAATGGCCTGTTTGCCCATGCTGACAAGGCCAGGCTCTTCGCGCTCAATGATGAGTTTCAGAATCCTGGCAACAGCCAGAGGCTCAATCAGAGCGTCTGTCTTGATCAGGATCGCACGGTCAGCCCCCATGGCCATCGCCGTGCGGAGGACATCCTGCGCTGCCTGTGGACCAATGGAAACGGCTACAATTTCACTTGCAGCGCCCTTCTCACGCAGTCTTATGGCTTCTTCAAGGGCGATTTCGTCGAAGGGATTCATCGACATTTTCACGCCTTGCGTTTCAATACCACTGCCATCAGCCGCTACGCGCGGTTTGATGTTATAATCAACAACCCGTTTGACGGGGACAAGAATCTTCATTGTCATCTTTCGTCGTTGTTGCCGCCAGAAAATCCAGAATAAATCACAATATCCCTGCCAGATTATCGTGTCTTGAAGCAAAAGTCACATCATCTCTTCTGGAAAAACCGGCAAAAGAAAATGCTGTTCCGTTCTGCCTACATTCCGGAAGAATAATTTGGCCCGCTCCCGCCTTCTGGTGGGACCCATCTGATATTCTGGGTCGGATCCTTGATATCGCAGCTTTTGCAATGAACACAGTTCTGGGCGTTGATCATCAGAGACCAGTTTCCGTCATCATCTTTCGTGCCTTCATAGACACCTGCCGGGCAATAACGCGTTTCAGGTGAGGCAAAATGTCTTGCATTGACTTCATCCCATAAACTCAGGCTCTTGACGTGCAGATGTATGGGCTGGTCTTCATCATGGCTCAGATTACTGAGGAAAACGGAGCTTGCCCGGTCAAACGTTATCTTATGATCGGCTTTGGGGTAAGAGGGGGCCTGACATTGCGAGGCAGGTAGCAGGCTTTCATTATCCGCATGGGTGAAATGAAGCGTCCACGGAGCTCTGTTACGGAAGATAAGGCTGTCAATGGCGCTATAGAGGGCCCCCCCAACATTGCCCCATCTGGCGAAAGCAGGGCGAATATTACGGGCTTCATAAAGCTCAGACCAGAGCCAGGATTCCTTCAATTTTGAAAGGTAGTTTGTGGCTTCACTCTCATTGCTCTGCAAAGCGTCATAAACCGCTTCTGCGGCCAGAATCCCTGACTTCATGGCTGTATGAGTGCCCTTGATTTTTGGCATATTCAAAAAACCGGCACTATCGCCTGCCAGCACACCACCGGGGAAGCTGAGTTTCGGAATGGCCTGGAATCCGCCTTCTGAAAGGGCACGGGCTCCATAGCTGATACGCCGCCCCCCTTCAAAATGAGGCTTGAAAGCAGGGTGTAATTTGGTGCGCTGCATTTCCTCAAAAGGGGAAAGCCACGGGTTACGATAATCCAGTCCGGTTACGAACCCGTAACTGACCAGATTTTCACCAAAGTGATAGAGGAAGGCCCCTCCATAGGTATTGCCGTCAAGTGGCCAGCCAAAACTGTGCTGAATAAAGCCGGGTTTGTGATTTTCCTTGGGGATTTCCCAGATTTCCTTGATACCCAGGCCATAGGTCTGCGGGTCGGATTTATCGCGGAGGCCGTAATGCCTGACGGCATGGCCTGTCAGAGAGCCGCGTGTCCCTTCAGCAAGAATAACCTGTTTGGCGCGCAGGATCATCCCGGGTGTAAAGTCCGGTTTATGCGTTCCATCGCGGGCGATCCCCATATCACCGGTGATAATGCCGCAAACGCGTCCGTCTTCGACATAAAGATGTCTGCCACTGAAGCCGGGATAGATTTCAACGCCCAGTGCCTCCGCCTGTTCTCCGAGCCAACGGCAGAGATCACCAAGGGAGATGACATAATTCCCCCGGTTATCCATTTGGGGCATGATAGTGTGCAGCCCCGGGATGGAAAAGGCTTTTTTCTCAGTCAGGAAAAAGAGTTTTTCTTCTGAAACAGCGGTGTTGAGGGGGGCGCCGCGTTCTTCCCAGTCCGGGAAAAGCTCGGTAAGAGACCGCGGCTCAATCACTGCGCCTGAAACGATATGGGCACCGATTTCGCTTCCTTTTTCAAGGAGGCAGACGGAGAGGTCGGAGTTGAGCTGGCGGAGTTTGATGGCAGCACTCAAGCCTGCCGGTCCACCGCCAACGACTACGACATCAAACTCCATTTCTTCACGTTCAATAGGGGTTTGTTCAGACGCAGACTGAGTCATGAGATGAGTCTCCTGAAGGGGAATTAGGGGCGGCGGACAAAAGTCCAGTAGAAAGGCTGTCTTCCTTCACGGAAGGCCTTTGCTTCATACCGGGTTGGGGACCAGCCTTCGGGCCGGATTTCTGAGAAAGAGGCCAGCTCGAAATAAGGCTGGGCGGACATCACTTCGTTCACCCATTCCTGATAGACAGGGTGATCACTGGCAATGCGCCATTGGGCACCGGTCTTGAGGAGGCGTGCCAGCTGGGCAATATTTTCAGGGTGGACAAACCGCCGCTTGGCATGGCGTGCCTTGGGCCATGGATCAGGGAACATCAGATAAGCCTGATCAAGGCATTGATCGGGCAGCTCTTTCATTAAAAGCCGTGCATCATCGGTCCAGAGGCGTAAAGTCTCTGGGGGAGGAGCCGTCTCTTCCTCACCTTCCGGCATAATGCGTGACAAGAGGGAGCATATGCCGTTTTCAAAGACTTCGGAGGCGATATAGCCGGCATCTGGATTGTTTTCAGCCTGCCCTAAAGCGTGTTCTCCTCCGCCAAAACCGATTTCCAGAAAAAGCTTGGAAACAGGGCGTGAAAATCCTTCAAGCGGGTTTTGAAAGTTCTTGAAAGTGACACGAGGGAGCGCTTCATCCAGCAGGAGCTGTTGGCGTGCACGCAGGGGATGTCCACGCTGGCGGCCATAAAGGCGTTCTGGTTGGGGTTTCAGGTCGTCAAACAACGTATGCGTCATTTCTAAATCGTAAAATGAAAAAATCCCCTTCCCTTGAGGAAGGAAAGGGGAAACTGTTCTTTTCGCTTTAAAAGGAAAAAGACTTAAAACTTAGCGGTTCAGGCCATTCTTCAGGCTGTCAACCAGGTCTGTCTGTTCCCAGGTGAAGTTATCAAGAGCGGCATCAGGCGTGCGCCCGAAATGCCCATAAGAAGAGGTTGGAACATAGATTGGGCGGTTGAGACGCAGATGTTTGCGAATGCCGCGCGGAGACAGATCCATGATCTCATTGAGCAACAGACCCAGCTTCTCTTCATTGACATCTTTGCCGGTGCCGTCGAGATCAACATAGACAGAAAGCGGACGTGACACACCAATGGCGTAGCTGAGCTGGATGGTGCAGCGATCAGCCAGACCGGCAGCCACAACGTTCTTCGCCAGGTAGCGGGCCGCATAGGCAGCGGAACGGTCAACCTTGGTCGGGTCCTTACCGGAGAAAGCTCCACCACCATGAGGGGCAGCGCCGCCATAGGTATCAACGATGATCTTGCGTCCTGTCAGACCGGCATCCCCATCAGGGCCACCAATGACAAAAATGCCTGTCGGGTTGACGTAGAGATGGTCTTCCGGGCACATCCAGCCTTCAGGCAGGACGTCGCGTACTGTTTCACGAACCATGTCGCGGATCTGGTCCTGACCCAGCCCTGCTTCATGCTGTGTGGAAACGACAACGGATGTCACACCGACGGGCTTGCCGTTAACGTAACGCAATGTTACCTGGCTTTTGGCATCAGGCAGCAGCCCCCGCCCACGTACGTCACCCGCTTTGCGGTGGTCACGCATGCGCTCAAGAATGCTGTGCGCATAAAAAAGCGGAGCAGGCATGAGGGTTTTGGTCTCATTGGTTGCGAAACCGAACATGATGCCCTGATCGCCAGCGCCTTCATCCTTATCACCAGCGCTGTCAACGCCGACAGCAATGTCAGCAGACTGGGCGTGAAGATAGGACTTGATATCAGCCTTTTTCCAGGAGAATCCTTCCTGATCATACCCGATGTCCTTGATGGCTTCACGAGCGCGGTCAATCAGGGTCTTTTCTACAGCTTCCGGTCCACGAACTTCACCAGCGAGAACAACGCGGTTCGTCGTAACCAATGTTTCACAAGCAACCCGGGCTTCGGGGTCTGCTTCCAGATAGGCATCAAGAACAGTATCGGAAATACGGTCAGCAACCTTATCAGGGTGACCTTCAGAAACGGATTCGGAAGTAAAAAGAAAATCGCCGTAATTGCGCACTCAGGGACCTCACAGGGAATGAGTGGAAAGGAAAAGATACTTACGTAACGCCCGGTCTTCAGGCGTTACAGCAGTATCAGGAGACAGATTGGCCTGACAGATTCATGAATAAATCATGCGAGATGGAAAACAACTCCAACATCTTACGTCAGACTATGTTCCCCTTCACTACATCACTCATGGTGTAGTGTCCAGCACGTTTATGATCGGCCAGCCAGATCGCAGCCTTTACAGCACCACGGGCAAAGACGCGTCTGTCCAGCGCACGGTGGGAAAGAGTAATTTCTTCATCGGCTGTCAGAAAGCGCAGCTCATGTTCACCAATGACCTGCCCCCCTCTTAAAGAGGCAAATCCAATGGCACCATCGGGTCGTTTGCCATTCTGGTCCAGCCTTTTGACCTCTTCAAAAGAGACATGGCGCCCTCTGGCGACGGCCCGGCCAATTGCCAGGGCCGTGCCGGAAGGGGCATCGAGTTTCTGGCGGTGGTGTGTTTCAAGGATTTCCGCATCATAATCGGGTAAAGCCGCGGCCAGCTGGCTGGCAAGGTCAAGCAGCATGGTCAAAGCGGGTGAAAAATTAGCTGCCTGCAGGACAGGGATTGTCCTTGCCGCCTCATCAACGGCCTGCTGGTCCTTTTCGTTCAGACCTGTTGTGCCCAGAACCCAGGCGCATCCTGCTTCGGCAAAGGCTTTGGCATGGGGGATAATCCGGCTTGCATGGCTGACATCAATAATGACGTCACATTGTCTGGCAAGTTCCAGAGGGTCCGTAACGATAAAACGTGAAGGGTCTGCCTGACGCGATAGCCCGCCGACGAGATGATGAGCGGCTTCTTCTGCACAGAGCGAACCAAGTCTGCCGGAAATACCGGCGATACCGATTTTGGGGGATTGGATGTTTGTCATGAGGTGACTCTTGCCTTCCTGTTACGGAGAGGCAAGAGAAAAATCACTTCAGGACAAAATCATTTCCGGTCAATTGCCTTCAAAGAAGTCTTTGACGCGTTTGAAAAAGCCTGCACTTTCGGGGCTGGCTTTATGGTGATCGTCGTTATCGCCTTCAAATTCCTCAAGGAGTTCACGCTGGCGTTTTGTAAGATTGCGTGGTGTCTCAATGTTCATCTGCAGGTACATATCCCCGCGCGCACGGGAATGCAGGATGGAAAAACCCTTGCCCCGCAGGCGCAAGGTTTCACCACTCTGTGTGCCAGCCGGGATCTTGACCTTGGCTGAGGAGCCATCAATGACGGGTACCTCAATTTCTGTTCCCAGAGCAGCCTGCGTCATACGCAGCGGTACGCGGCAGTAAATATGGGCGCCCTCACGCTGGAACAGGTCATGATGCGTGACAGTGACGAGCACATAGAGGTCACCGGGCTGAACATTATCGCCACCAGCTTCACCTTTCCCGGCAATGCGAATCCGTGTGCCATCCTCGATCCCTGCCGGAATATCAACAGAGATGGTATCGGTTGCGGCCTCTGTTCCGCTGCCATGACAGACCTTGCAGGGGCTTTCAACGGTCTGGCCGCTTCCGTGGCAGGTAGGGCAGGGACGCTCGACGACAAAGAAGCCCTGCTGAACACGGACAACACCCCGGCCATGGCAGCTCGCGCAGGTGACTTTTCCTTTGGCAGGGTCAGAGGAGCCGGAGCCATGACAGCTGGAGCAGCTGACTCTGGTCTGGATTGTGACCTCTTTTTTAACCCCGGTAAAAGCTTCTGTCAGGCTGACTTCAACCTGGACCTGGATATCAGCTGCGCTGCGCTGAGCGGAGCCTCTTTGACCGCCCATGCCGAACATCTGTTCAAAGATGTCTCCCAGGCCACCACCACCGAATCCTCCAAAACCGCCGAATCCGCCAGCACCGCCGCCACCGCCATTTTCGAAAGCGGCGTGACCATATCGGTCATAGGCGGCCCGCTTGTCTGCATCGCGCAGGACTTCATAGGCGGCGTTGATTTCCTTGAATTTCTGCTCGGCCTCTTTGTCTCCGGGGTTGCGATCGGGATGATATTGCATGGCTTTCTTGCGAAAAGCTTTTTTCAATTCATCCTGTGTGGCCGTGCGCGAGACCTCAAGTATTTCGTAGTAATCGACTTTTGTGACCATGTCAGCTTCTAACTATCCATATCCAAAGAAAAGGAGCTGTTAATCCTTTTGATAGAAAAATGGCGTCTGGTCTATAGAAAAGACACAGACGCCTCTCGGAGTAGGCCCGGGGAGAGCCCGCTCACAATGATTTAGTGAAGCTTATTTCTTCTTTTCATCGTCGTTGATTTCTTCGAAATCAGCGTCGACGACGTTTTCTTCATCTTTCTTGGCAGAAGCCTGAGCTTCCTGCGGGGCCTCACCCTGTGCCTGATAGGCAGCCTGGCCGACTTTCATCGCAGCCTGCGTCAGACGCTCAGACGCGCTTTTAAGTGTTTCAAGGTCGTCACCATTCAGGGCATCGCGGGCTGCCTTGATGGCTTCCTCTGCTTCGCTCTTATCAGCAGCAGGGACTTTGTCGCCCGCTTCTGTGAGGGATTTCTCAGTCTGATGAATCATGGCTTCAGTCGTGTTGCGCTGTTCAACCAGTTCACGACGGGCCTTGTCGGCAGAAGCGTTGGCTTCAGCATCCTTCACCATACGGTCAATGTCAGATTCTGACAGACCACCGGAAGCCTGGATACGGATCTGCTGCTCTTTGCCCGTTGCCTTGTCTTTTGCAGAGACGTTGACGATACCGTTTGCATCAATATCGAATGTCACTTCAATCTGAGGCACACCGCGTGGTGCCGGGGCAATGCCCTGAAGGTCGAAATTGCCGAGCAGTTTGTTATCGGCAGCCATTTCGCGCTCACCCTGGAAGACCTTGATGGTCACAGCAGGCTGATTGTCTTCAGCAGTGGAGAAGGTCTGGCTCTTCTTGGTCGGGATGGTCGTGTTACGGTCAATCAGACGTGTGAAGACGCCGCCGAGTGTTTCAATACCGAGTGAAAGAGGTGTGACGTCGAGGAGGAGAACGTCTTTGACGTCACCTTTCAGAACGGCACCCTGAACAGCAGCGCCAATGGCCACAACTTCATCAGGGTTCACATTGCGGGCTGGTTCCTGACCGAAGAAGTCCTTAACCGCTTCGATAACGCGTGGCATACGGGTCATACCACCGACGAGGATCACTTCATTGATCTCTTTTGTAGACAGACCGGCGTCTTTAAGAGCTGCTTTGCAAGGCTCTAATGTGCGTTTGACCAGATCTTCAACCAGGCTTTCCAGTTTAGCGCGTGTCAGACGGACAACAAGATGTTTCGGGCCTGAGGCATCGGCGGTGATAAAGGGCAGGTTGACTTCTGTCTCTTTGGAGGAGGACAGTTCAATCTTAGCCTTCTCAGCGGCTTCTTTCAGGCGCTGAAGAGCCATCTTGTCGGAACGCAGGTCAATGCCCTGTTCGCGTTTGAATTCGTCAGCAAGGAAGTCGATGATCTTGTTGTCAAAATCCTCACCACCAAGGAATGTATCACCATTGGTGGATTTAACTTCAATAACGCCGTCAGAAATTTCAAGAATGGAAATATCGAATGTGCCACCACCAAGGTCATAAACAGCCACATGACCGGAATCACGTTTCTCAAGGCCGTAAGCCAGAGCCGCTGCTGTCGGTTCGTTGATGATACGTTTGACGTCGAGGCCTGCGATACGGCCGGCATCACGTGTTGCCTGGCGCTGGGCATCATTGAAGTAGGCAGGAACTGTAATGACAGCTTCCGTCACTTTCTCACCGAGATAAGCCTCGGCGGTCTCTTTCATTTTGCCAAGCACAAAGGCGGAAATCTGTGCAGGAGCATAGTCCTTGCCCTGAGCGCGGACCCAGGCATCGCCATTCTCACCTTTGACGATCTCATAAGGGACCATAGCCTGGTCTTTTTTGACGGTCGGATCATCAAAGCGGCGCCCGATCAGACGCTTGACGGCATAAAGTGTGTTTGTGGGGTTTGTAACGGCCTGACGTTTTGCAGCCTGCCCAACAAGAACGTCCCCGTTATCGGTGAAGGCCACCATGGAAGGCGTGGTGCGCGCACCTTCGCTGTTTTCGATAACCTTTGTTTCATTCCCTTCGCGAACAGCAACGCAGGAATTGGTTGTACCAAGATCGATACCAATAACTTTACTCATATCCCAGTCCTTTCAGCGGTTATATCCAACCCTGTATTCAGGCATCGAATGCAACCCTATATGACATTATGGCAGAAGGTATGTTACATTCTGTCTCTTACTATTGTGATCTAGGAAGAAAGGCCGTTTGTTTCAAGGGCGTTTTTGCGAAAAATGATCCCGGGAAAATGGTTGATCATTTTTTCACCAAGATTAGGGTTTATAAACCGAAGCCCAGGGGGAAATGCAGTTCTGTTGCAGGGAAGTCCTTGAAGCAGAGGGACTGATTTTCCAATTTGTGGTTTCCTTTTGTTGTGGAGGGACGTCTTATCTCGTTGCGTTCTATGATTTCCCCTGTCTTGTTATTCTGCTTCCTGGGCTTGAGTGGTTGCCTGAGAATTGGCCCGTCACAAATGCAAAATGATCAGCTTGCCTATACCCGTGCACTGGGTGAGACGCAGAAACGTGAGATGCTGCTTAATATCGTGCGCCGTCGTTATGCCGACCCGCCGACCTTTCTGGATACCACGCAGGTGATTGCCGGTTATAGTTTTTCGCGGAGTGTTTCAGGGGGATATTACGGTTATCCGGCCTCGGCGATCAGTAATTATCTTTTCGGGCAGGGCTCCATGTCTCTGGCTGAAAACCCGACCATTACCTATCAGCCTCTGACAGGCCAGCAATATGCAGAGAATGTGGTCCGGCCAATCCCCCCGACGGTGATTATGCCTTTATGTCTGGGGGGCATGTCGATTGATACCTTGTTGCGCCTGACAGCCCAATCCATTGATGGGCTCTCCAATGTGAGGGGGCTGGGCGCCGGGCCTTTCGGGGGAGGATCCGTGCGGTTCTATCTTCTGTTACATGATTTAAAGGAGCTTCAGCTTGCCGGGGCCCTGACGGTGCGGATCTCCAGTGATGAAGTCGCCCCTGACGCAGGAGCGGGGAAAAAGAAAAAAGGAGATCATTCAGGAGGGGAGAGCGCGCCTCAGAAGAGTGAGCATGTCTATCTGGTGCTTGCCAACACGTCTGATAACAGGCTTCTGGCCGTTCAGGCAGAGGTCAGGCGGCTTCTGCATCTCCCCGCACAGATGCAGGAAGCGGAAATCGTCTATGGTCCTTACCCCAAAAGACCGGGGCAGATCGCCATTTTGACGCGTTCCATGCTCGCAATGTTAACCCAGCTTTCCTATGAAATGGAAGTGCCCGATGAGGATGTCAAATCAGGACGCACACCGCCGACCATCGGGCAGATTGGTATTGAAAGTCGTCCTGAAGTCGTCATCCATTCCGGTAAGCATGTACCGGGAGAGACCTATACCTCCGTACAATATAAAAGGCGGTGGTACTGGATTGATGAGACGGATTTCCAGAGCAAAGAGGCTTTTACAATGGTGCAGGTTATTAGCGCGCTTGCAGCAACCAGTCATGGTGCCGGCGCTATTGTGACAATTCCGACCGGTGGATAGAACCCTTATGACGAAAACAGCAAAACCCTGTATTTTGCAGATTCTGCCTGATCTTGAGGCCGGTGGTGTTGAGCAGGGGACGCTTGATATGGCCGAGGCCATTGCCCAGGCAGGAGGGCGTGCATTGGTCGTGAGTGGCGGGGGGCGCCTTCTGCCGCGTTTACGCTATGTCGGGGGCGAACATATTGTTCTGAAGCTCGATAAAAGTTTTTCCCCTTTCAAATTTCGGCGGCGCGTCAAACAGCTAAGGGCTATCTGCCGGGAATATGGCGTGGATCTGATCCATGCGCGCTCGCGTTATCCGGCCTGGGTTGCAGCAAAAGCAGCGCGGAAAGAAAAAATCCCTTTAGTGACCACGTGGCATGGCGTTCATGACGCTCATACAATTTTCAAAAGGCTTTATAATTCATCGCTGGTGAAGGGGCAGCGTGTTATTGCGGTCTCCCAGCATATTACACAGAAAATCAGGCAGACCTATAAAGGGGTGGATGACCGCCTCCGCCTGATCGCCCGGGGGTGTGACCCGGTCCTTTATGATCCTGCATCCGTCTCCGGGCCGCGTATTCAGGCATTGATCGAGCAATGGTTCGTGCCCGATGGGAGCCGCATCATTCTCATGGCAGGGCGTCTGACCCCCTGGAAGGGGCAGAGCTTTCTGATTGAAGCTCTGGCAGGGCTGCGGGAACAATTGGGCAAGGACTGGGTGTGCGTCTTTGCCGGAGCAGAGACAAAAGCCGGCTTTTTTAACAAGCTGTTTGCCCAGGTGCAGAAAGCGGGCCTGGAGAGCCACCTGCGTTTTGTCGGGAACTGCTCCGATATGCCAGCCGCTTACGCCACGGCTGATCTGGTTCTCGTCCCTTCTTTGAAGCCGGAACCTTTCGGCCGTGTTGCCATTGAAGCCCAGATGATGGGGCGGCCGGTCATCGGGACCCGGGAAGGGGGACTGTCTGAAACCATTATAGACGGCCATACGGGCGTGCTGGTTCCTGCCGGCAATGTTGAGGCTCTGAAGCAGGCGATTATGGGTGTGTTAAACACCGATCCTGCATCCCTCGAAGAGATTGCCCGTGAAGCCCGTGAGCATGTCCTGCATTATTTCACCAAGGAACGCATGCAATATGCCACTCTGGAGATCTATGATGAACTGCTCAGGACCAATCTGGCTGAGCGTTTTCTGGCCTCTACGATGGGGACGTCTCAATAAACGGGAAGGAGCACACCAATGATGAATGTCATAATGCTTGTCTATCCAGACTTTACGCAGCTTGATCTGACGGGCCCCTTTGAGGTTCTGGCCCGTATTCCTGACCTGAACGTCAGGCTGGTCTGGAAGAATACAGATCTTGTTGCCTGCGATCTGGGGCTTTTATTCAAGCCGGATTATTCATTTTCTGATTGTCCGCAGGCTGACATTCTGTTCATTCCCGGTGGTCCGGGTCAGTTGCCTTTGATGCAGGATCAGGAAGTGCTGGATTTTATTCGCCAGCAGGCGCAGTCAGCACAATGGTTGACGTCGGTTTGCACGGGCTCCCTTATTCTGGCTGCGGCTGGATTATTGAAGGGTTATAAGGCGACCAGCCATTGGTTATCAATTAACCAGCTTGCCTATTTCGGGGCACACCCTGTTCACCAAAGAGTTGTAAGGGACCGTAATCGTGTGACAGGGGCCGGTGTGACCTCAGGCATTGATTTTGCCCTGACATTCTGTGCTGAAATTTTTGGTGAGATACAGGCAAGGAAAATTCAGCTTTCCATGGAGTATGATCCGGCACCGCCCTTCTGCGACGGTAGCCCTTCAAGGGCTGATAAGGCTCTGGTAGAGTCTGTTAAGGCAGCATCAGCCAGTTTTCAGGCCCGTCGTGAGGAAGTAGCGCGTCAGGTGGCATCAGAAATTCAAAGCTGTTATAATTAACGACTTGTTTTACTTATAGTCAAAGAGAATGGAAAATCGCTGTCCTGACGTTTGAGGGATTTAATGAGCTGGATTCATTTATTGCCGCCGGTATTTTAAATCGTATGGCCTCAAAAGGGTGGGCGGCCTATATCACCTCTCCTTCTGAGCAGGTTACGTCCATGAATGGGGTGACGATTCAGCGCCAGAATCCTTTGGAGTTTATTGCCGAGGCGGATGCGGTTCTGTTTGGAAGTGGCAGTAAAACACGCGATATTGCAGCAGATTCTGCCTTGATGGCCCGTTTGAAATGTGACCCCGAGCGTCAGTTGATCGCGGCCCAATGTTCGGGGACGCTTTTACTGGCTAAATTGGGGTTGATAGGAACTGTGCCGCCCTGCACGGATTTGCTGACAAAACCCTGGGTTCTAGAGGCTGGGGTAAATGTCATTAACGCGCCTTTTACGGCCAATGGCTCTGTCGCGACGGCGGGGGGATGTCTGGCCTCCCAGTACCTTGCTCATTGGCTGATCGCGCAGGGTGGGTCTGTCAAAGATGCGGAAGAGGCGCTTTTCTACGTTGCTCCTGTGGGAGAGAAAGATCAGTATCTTGCGCAAGCCAAAAAGGTTGTGGGGCCTTTTTTAACAAAAGCTTAGGAAAGACTCTGCTTTCATCACTTCTGTTGTGAGCGATATGATTTTGTCATGGCTGTCATGACGTGGGCATATGCACTCAATGGTTGGTTCTCTCCGCGGCCCGTGTTAGACGGGCCGTAGTGGTATTTGCGTATAATGAGGCTTTTTTACGCTGATGAAAAAACAGACCGTCCTCAAGGAAGAAGCACAGAGACAGCTTGAAGAGCGTCTTGAGCGGGAAGCAAAAGCGTTGAGGGCCAATCTCCTGCGCCGGAAACAGCAGAAACGTCTGCGACCTGATGAGACAGAGGCGCTTGCCGGTTACCCTCAAGAGACAAAATCTTGACGAAGAGATTTCATCTTCCTTTGCCATCACGGCAGGAAGTGGCTCTTGCCATCATAACGATGTTCTGGGGAGGCACCTATTATGTGCTTCACCTGGCATTGCAGACAAGCGGTCCTTTCTTTTTCGTCGGGGTCCGCTTTTTAATTGCGGCCATCATCGTCATGCTTCTGACCGGTAAACGCTGCCTTGTCGGCATAACCCGGAGGGAAATGATCAACGGCTCCCTGATCGGTCTGTCTTTAGTCTGTGGGTATCTGTTGCAGCTCAAGGGGATGGAAACAATCAGTTCCAGCCGGTCAGCGTTTCTGACGGCTCTTTATGTCCCGCTTGTGCCGCTTATGCAGTGGATTTTCCTGCGCAAGCGCCCTCATGCCATGAGCCTTCTGGGGCTGACACTGGCCTTTACGGGGCTGATCTTTCTCGCCGGGCCGCAAGGGGGCAAAATTTCGATCAGCCATGGGGATCTGCTGACCATTCTGGCAACCTTTGCCTTTGCCATTGAAATCCTGTTGATCAGTGTCTGTGCGGTCGGGGCGGACAGCCGGCGCATCACAATTGTTCAGTTGGTGGTCGGGGGGATTGTCGCCTTTATCGGGATGCCTCTCGCCGGGGAGCACATTCCGCCTTTTGCGTGGGGCTGGGTCTTATGCGCTCTGGCGATGGGGCTGTTAAGTGCGGCTGTTCAGCTTGTCATGAACTGGGCGCAGAAATCGGTTCCCGCGACGAAGGCCACGGTTATTTATTCTACAGAGCCAATATGGGGCGGGATTATTGGCCACTTCATGGGGGAAGCCCTTTCCTCGACGACGCTTCTGGGAGCTTTCCTCATTATCTGTGGCGTGATTTCAAGTGAATTGCGCCCCCGCAGGCTGTGGTTGCGCCGCACATTCAGGGGGGCAGCCGTGCGGCCCAGAATGCCGGCCATGGGGGACCTGTGGGTCCGTTATCCAGAAGAAGTCTGGCCTCGACCAGCCCAGAAATCGCCTACGCCGGAAGTGTCCATAACGCCTTCGCCGAAGCGCTAGATTCCATCGGGGCGATTGCGTTAAGTTCTGTGACCAGCTAAGCGATTTAAAGCTGTTTAGATGAGGAGAGAGTAACGTGCCTATTATGCCAGATCATTGGATTCGTCGTATGGCGCAGGATGAAGGGATGATTGAACCTTTTGTCGAAGCGCAGAAACGCGAGGGGGTGATTTCCTATGGGCTTTCTTCTTATGGGTATGATGCGCGGGTGGCTGATGAATTTCACATCTTTACCGATGTTGATAATGCCGTGGTTGACCCCAAAAACTTCACAGCCAATAGTTTTGTGACGCGCCGTGGTGATATCACCATTCCGCCCAACAGCTTTGCCCTTGCCCATACCATCGAATATTTCCGTATCCCCCGTGATACGCTGGTGGTGTGTCTTGGTAAATCGACTTATGCTCGGTGCGGAATTATCGTTAATGTGACCCCTCTTGAGCCGGAGTGGGAAGGTCAGGTGACGATCGAAATCAGCAATACAACGCCGCTTCCGGCCCGTATTTATGCCAATGAGGGTATTTGCCAGTTTCTCTTCTTCCAGGGGGCGAGCCCTTGCGAGGTCAGCTATGCTGATCGTGCCGGGAAATATATGCGCCAGTCTGGTGTGACGCCACCGCGTTTATAAGGGGCAGGGTGTGAGCTATTTTACGATTGAAGGCGGTAACGCCCTCCAGGGTGAGATTGTTATCAGCGGGGCCAAGAATTCCGGCCTGAAGCTGATGGTGGCTTCCCTTCTGACAACAGAGCCTGTCACGCTCCATAATGTTCCCAATATCGCTGATATTGAGACCATGTGCACCTTGCTGACGACGTTAGGCAAAACAATCAGCAAGGATGAAGACGCTCATAGCCTTGTCATTGAAGGGCCGATCTGCTCGGTGGAAGCGCCTTATGACATCGTCTCCAAAATGCGGGCCTCCATTCTGGTATTGGGGCCCCTTTTAGCCCGCGTGGGTGAGGCCAGAGTGTCCTTGCCCGGTGGCTGTGCCATAGGCACCCGCCCGGTGGATCTCCACCTTAAAGGGCTGGAGATTATGGGTGCGGAAATCATCCTTGAAAACGGCTATATCAATGCAACGGCGCCTAAAGGCTTGCATGGGGGGCGGATTATCCTGCCTTTCGCCAGTGTCGGTGCGACTGAAAATCTGTTGATGGCAGCCTGCCTTGCTCAGGGTAAAACTGAAATTATCAATGCTGCCCGCGAGCCTGAAATTGTGGATCTGGTCTGCTTCCTCAGAACCATGGGAGCGCGCATTACAGGCGAAACAAGCGGGAACCTGGTGATTGAAGGTGTGCCTTCGCTCCATGGGGCCGAATATAGCGTCATGCCGGACCGTATTGAATGTGGCACCTATGCCTGTGCGGCGGCGATTACGGGGGGCGATCTCCTGCTCAAAGGCGGCCGTCTGGAGGATCAGGAAGCCGTTATGGGTGCTCTGCAAAAAATGGGCGCTGTGGTGAGAGAAGATGCACAGGGCTTGCGTGTCTCCGCTTCAGGAAAACTGACCGGAATTGATCTGATGACAGAGCCTTACCCGGGCTTCCCGACAGATATGCAGGCCCAGTTCATGGCCCTCCTGACAGTGGCAGAAGGGGCAGCCATGATCACTGAAACGATTTTCGAAAATCGTTTCATGCACGTGCCGGAATTAAACCGTATGGGCGCCAATATCCATATTCAGGGGCGTTCAGCCATTATTCGCGGTGTTCCCAGACTATCTGGCGCGCCGGTTATGGCGACCGATTTAAGAGCGTCTTTTTCCCTGATTCTGGCTGGCCTGGTGGCAGAGGGTGTGACCGAGCTCCACCGGGTCTACCATCTGGACCGTGGCTATGAAAAAGTCGAACGTAAACTGGCCGCCTGTGGGGGTGCGATCAGGCGGATTGGTGGTTCTGCCGCCTAATAGCTTTTCAGGAGCTTTATGAGGGCAGGGACGTCGTCAACAACCGTATAAAACCCGGCGACGTCCTGGTCGGCAAAGCCTTGTTGGATCGTGGTCTTCAGCAGGGTCAGAAGAGGCTCAGCCCATTGTTCAATATTGAGGATGATAATCGGTTTTTTATGGAGGCCAAGCTGACGATTGACCAGCACCTCCATAAATTCATCAAATGTGCCGAAGCCGCCCGGCAGAATGATATAGGCGTCTCCCTCTTCAAATAAGGCTTTTTTGCGGGTGGGCATGTCCGCGACAATTTCCATGTCATTGAGCCCTCTATAACGGAGTTCCTGCTCTTCAAGCAGGGAGATCGTAATCCCTTTTACAAAGCCATCAGCTTTAAGGACGGCCCGCGCCAGTGCTCCCATGATGCCGCAGCCACCGCCCCCATAAACAAGGGTCAGTTTTTCGCGTGCCAGGGCGGTTCCCAGTTCTGTTGCGGCGTGCTGGTAGGCTGGGTTGTGGCCGGTCCGTGAACCACAAAAAACAGTACATTTCTGAATCGTCATAAAACTAGGTACCTTTGTAGAATTAACAATCAAACCGGTTGACCGTGCTCAAGGGCCGGAACGCTTTTCAATCCCGCTGCCTGGCAGGCGTGAGAGCAGGGTGATGAGAGGAATGCCACTCAAACAAAGAATCCCGACAATGGCAAACATTATGTTCCATCCTGCCTTGACCTGAATAAAGCCCATAAAGGGACCAACGATGAAAATGGTCAGGTCGGTGAAAACCGAGTAGGCAGCCAGAAGAATGCCACTATATTCCGGCCCATCGGTTTTGACAGCTAGCGTTCCCAGTGAGGGGAACAGCAGGGAAAAGCCCCCTCCGGTCAGGGCCGCTCCAATCGTCGCGCCGGTTTCAGTATGGACCAGGCAGAACGTGGCCATACCCATCCCTCCCACAATGAGGGACGCAAAAGCAACAGGGATGCCACCACGTTTTTCAATCTGCGAGGCGAAAAAGAGCCTGCCCAGAACAAAAACGACAGAGAAAATGCTGAAAGCAAGACCGATATGCTTCCAGTGGTGATCGCTGAAATAAAGGGCAAGAAAGTTGCTGATAGTGCCAAAGGAGAATGACCCCGCCGCCAGCCCGGCTCCATAAGGCAGAACCTTCCGCAAGGCCCGGGGAAGGGACATATGAGCCCCTTTTCTGACAGGCAATGGTTTTATGGCCGGGTAAAAGCGGATCAGGACAAGCAGGCTGGTAAAGACCAGAAGGGCAGAGGCCACACCCACCGGCAGGAGGGGCATATGCGGGTCAAAGTGACTGAGATATTTCCCGATTGTGACACCAATGGCGATCCCGGCATAAGAAGTGACACCATTCCATGAGATAGCGACTGAGATATGCTTCCGGCCAACGCGGCGTATGTTCCATGTCGTGACAGATGTGGCCGTCCAGCTTTCTCCCCACCCCAGAAGCAGGCGGCTCAAAAGGGCAATGGCCAGAGCCGCGTAGCGCACAGCCTCAGAGGGGGGAAGCACCCCGGCAATCAAAGCGGCCAGACACATGAACAACCCTGAGAAGGTTGTTGCCCCTAGCCCGTAACATAATATTTTCTTGGGTCCGTAACGGTCAACCAGGTGTCCGGACACCAGACGCGTGCTGAATGTGCCGAGATATTGAAGTGAGAGGGTCATCCCGGCAATGGCCGTGCTGAACCCTAATATATCATGAACAAATAAAGCCCCGATCACAGCATTGGGCAGGCCGATAATGAAATAGACAAGAAAATTGAAAATAACGACCGGGATGACCTTTAATGTCGGTGATCCCACAAGAGGTTCTTCTGTCAAAATGTGTGATGACATGGAATACCGTTTCGTAATCTGTTGGTCCCTGCGCGCATAACGGTCAGGTTAT
The DNA here is from genome assembly GCF_058511235.1 of Aristophania sp. ESL1100. Classification (NCBI taxonomy): domain Bacteria; kingdom Pseudomonadati; phylum Pseudomonadota; class Alphaproteobacteria; order Acetobacterales; family Acetobacteraceae; genus Aristophania; species Aristophania sp. ESL1100. The sequence continues at coordinate 122,487 of NZ_CP196394.1, forward strand.
AGGTGCTTTTTAAAGGAAGAAAGCCCGAACCGGAAGCGGGGGCACAGTCATGAGCCTGATAGTCACGAGACAATGATGGGGATATAACGTGAAATCTGTTAATAAGGGTTGGATGATCAATGATCCTGTAAGTAAAATATTATTTAACGGATAAGGCCCTTATTTCCAATGACGCATGATAATCAGGAAGACGCCCTCAGAAAAGCCCGCGAAGAGGCAGGGTTCAGGATTTTATCCTCCCGGCTGGCCTATAAAAATCCCTGGACGGCTGTCCGCGAGGACATCATCATTCATCCCAGTGGGAAGAAGGGACTTTATGGTGTGGTGGAGCGCGGCACATTTGCGGTCATCATGCCCCTTCATGCTAACGGAAATGTGACGCTGGTCCAGCAATTCCGATACCCGGTGGGCAAGCGCCTGTGGGAGTTTCCCATGGGGATGTGGGAGACGAAAAAAGACGTCAAGGCAGAGGAGCTGGCTCTGGGAGAGTTGCGGGAAGAAACGGGCCTCTCTGCAAAAGAACTGATTCCTGCCGGGGAATTATATCAGGGTGCAGGCTATTCAACCCAGAAAGGATACGTCTTTTTAGCGCGGGACCTTGTTCGTGGGGAAGCAGCACGGGAAGAAACGGAATCTGACATGATCGTGCGTGACGTCTCTCTCTCTGATTTTGAAGAGATGATCAGAAATGGGGAAGTAACCTGTATGGTGACCATCGCGGCCTTTGCCCAGATCCGGGCGCGCGGACTGGTATGAGAGTGAGAGCAGCAGAGTGAGCGTGAAAGGTCTGTCTTCTCAGGGAAGGGCACTCGTAAAACTGGCCTGCCTGACAGGAGGGCTTTTAGGGGTTCCTCTCCTGCTCTGGCATGTGCCTGTTGTCAAAGACTACCTCGCACATGCCCGCCAATGGCAGGACAATCCGTGGGGGTGGGTGTGGTTCTGCCTCTTTGCGGTGATTTATTGCAGTTTCGGGCTGTCACGTCAGGCTTTATGTTTTGCAGCCGGGTTAGGGTTCGGTCTGGGGCGAGGGCTCTTTTTCTGCATGATGGCTTATGAGGCAGGGGCGTGCCTGAGCTATGTATGGGCCCGGTTTCTGGGAAGGCGCTTTTTGAAAAAACAGAAGAGTCAGAAGAGGACAAAGCTGCATCACCTGGCTGAATTCTGCCGGGCTTCGCCTTTTTTATCGGTTCTTGCCTTGCGTTTTCTCCCTATAGGGTCGGCCTTGCTGGTCTCGGTTGCCGCAGGGCTGGCGGAGCTTTCTTTCTGGAGATTTGCTGCGGCAACCCTGATTGGTGGCCTCCCGCAGAGCCTTATTTTCACCCTGATGGGGGCAGGGACGTCTCTGGGACGTTTTTATGAGATTTTTCTGGCGGCCTTCCTGTTTCTTGTCTCGTCTCTCACAGGATGGATGGGGCTCAGGCATTTCAGGCAGAAGAAGGAGTTTCTAAACAAGACTTCATTTCAATCTGACCTCCAAACCTGATAAGTGAAGAAGTTCCTGCCAAATGGAGAGCCATAAATGACGCTGACGCATTTGCATGTGGAAAGAACAGAAGATGGAGACGTAAAAGGCGGCTCTCTCCCTTTATGGTTTCCCATTCTTCTGGGGGGGCTGACCGCGGTTGCGCCGGTTTCCACAGATATTTATCTGCCGGCGCTCCCTGAGATTGAGCATCAGCTTCACACCCAGCCGGGGGCAGGCAGCCTGACCATGACGGCCTGGGTCGCGGGGCTGGCAATAGGGCAGATCAGCATCGGCCCGATTATTGACCGCTTTGGCCGTCGCTGGCCCTTGATCCTCTGCACCATTGGCTATGCTCTGGCAGGAGTGGGGTGCGCGTTATCGCAGAGCCTTTCGCAGCTTTGTTTTTTCCGTGTTCTTGCGGCCCTGATGGGAGCGGCAAGTCTGGTCGTGCCGAATGCCTGCCTTCGTGACGTCGTGTCAGGTGATGCCATGTCCCGGGTCATGTCACGGCTGATTATCATTCAGGGCATTGTCCCGATCCTTGCCCCGGCCATAGGCGGATTCCTTCTGAAATATATAAGCTGGCGGGATATTTTCTGGGGGACGGCCATTTATGGCGCCCTGAGTGCGGTGGCTGTTATCCTGTTCCTGCCCGATACATTGCCACAGCATTTCCGCCGGGAGTTAAAGGTCGGGATTGTTCTGCGGCGTTACGTGACGATCATGATGGATCCGAGCTTTTTCTTTACAGGGATTGTCTGGATGATGCAGGGCATGGTCGTTTTCACCTATCTGACGGCAGCGCCTTTTCTTTTTGAGGAGGTTTTTCACCTCAGCCCCGCCCATTATGGCATGCTTTTTGGAGCTTTTGCCATCTGCATGATCGGCGCTTCTCAGGTGAATGCCTTTATGTTGCGCTATTTCCATAGCAATACGTTGCTGAAGGCCGTGCTGGGGATGGGTGTGGTATTCGGGCTGATTTTTATAGCCATTGCCATCTGGTCCGCCTGTGATCTTGATCCTTCAGGCCATCTCAAAAAGATCTATTTCTGGCCTCTGACCATCTCCATGGTGCTGACCCTGACGCCGGGCGGGGCAGTGGGGCCGAATGCCGCGGCAATCGCCCTATCCCGTCAGGCCCAGAATGCGGGGTCCGCCGCCGCATTGGGGGGAACAGGGTTTTACGTTTTCGGGATTGTGGCAACATACGCTTTTGCCCGCCTGCCATTGGGGACGGCCATTCCCATGGCGGGGATCCTGCTGCTGGCCGATGTGGTGATGCTCGGCTTTGTTCTGACAGGCGAAATCAGGGCACGCCATTTCCAGAGGAAAGTCTGATGAAAGAACCCTTGAAAATCCTGCTGGTTGAAGATGAGGAAATCATCGCTCTGGTGGCGCAATCAGCTCTGAAAAAAGCAGGGTATGGCATCTGCCACTGCTCTGATGCGCAGGAGGCCCTGGCAGTGGCGGAAAAGGAAACATTTGCCCTGCTGATTGCCGACGTCAATCTGCCAGGCCCCCTTGATGGGGTGTCTCTTGCCCGGACTTTGAAACAAAAATTCCCTACCCTGCCAGTGATCCTGACATCCGGCCGTTATGACGGAACACAGACCGTGCATGACGAGTTCGACGCCCTCTTACTGCCCAAACCCTTCCGGAAATCCGAGCTTATTGAAAAGGTGAGGCAAGTCTTCCTCCCTGCTGCCTGAAGAGAAGGGGTTGAGCCTTTGGGCTGGCTTGCGTACAAAGGAAGCCTTTGTGTCGATGATGTCCCATTTTGAGGAATTCTTTTTGTCATGTCTTTTCAAGAACCAGCCCCGATTGATCTGAAAAAATACATTCGCACGGTGCCGGATTTCCCTAAAAAGGGAATCCTGTTTTATGATATTTCAACCCTGATCAATAATGCAGAAGGCTGGCAGATTGCGACGGGGCGTCTGGCACAGACCGTGTCACGCTTCAGCCCGGACAGTCTGGCCGGGATTGAGAGCCGTGGCTTCCTGACCGCCGCCCCGCTGGCCATGCGTCTGGGCTGTGGTTTTTCAATGCTGCGTAAACCCGGCAAGCTGCCCGGCAAAACCATCTCCTATCAATATGGCCTGGAATATGGTCAGGATGAACTCCATATCCAGGAAAATGCGGTCAAACCGGGTGAGCGCGTTGTGGTGCTGGATGACCTTCTGGCAACAGGCGGGACATTGGCAGCTTCTATCGAGCTGTTGCGCAAGGTCGGCGCTGAGGTCGTCGGGGCAGCCGTGGTGATTGAGCTGGCGGGGCTGAAGGGGCGTGAGAAAATCGACGTGCCTGTCACATCACTGATCACGTACGAGGATTAGGCCGATGACCCGGGCTCCGCTTTTTTCAGGCCGCACCACCCATGAACTCTGGCAGGCACGCTACCGTCAGGCGGCTCCAGCCGGGCTCCCTGATAATGAGGTGTTGCGTGTGCAGCTTTCTCATCAGAGTGTGCGTGCCTATAAAGCGGACCCTGTGCCTGACGGGATGATTGAAGCGGGGCTTGCAGCGGCCTCTTCTGCTGCGACGTCCTGTAACCTGCAAAACTGGTCTGTGATTGTCGTAACAGACCAGAAAAAACGCGATAAACTGGCCGAACTTTCCGGAAATCAGGACTTTATCAGCCAGGTGCCTGTTTTCCTGGCATGGATTGTGGATCAGTCCCGTCTGGCCCGCCTCGCAGAACGGGAAGGGCTTGCCCAGACCGCCCTCGATTATGAAGAAGCACACCTTATGGCCGTGCTTGATGTGGGTATAGCGGCGCAGAATGCCGTAACAGCCTTTGAATCCATGGGGCTTGGAACCGTCTATATCGGCGGGTTGCGCAATCATGTTGATGAGGTGGCCCGGCTTCTGGAGCTTCCCCCACGGGCTTACGCGGTTGTGGGGTTATGTGTGGGTTATCCTTCCGGGGCAGAAACCCGCCATATCAAGCCGCGTTTAAGTCAGGCTGTGGTTGTGCATAAAGAGCGTTATCAGACTGAAGGTGAAAGTGAGCAGATCACAGAGTATGATCTGAAAGCCGATGCCTACCAGAAAGAGCAGGGTCTTCCCTCCCGGCAATGGTCCCGGATTGTGGCAGAGCGTGTTTCCAGCATCAAAGGGCTGGGAGGGCGTCATGTTATGAGGGAGGTGCTCCATAAACTCGGATTTCCGCTGAAATAAGCGTCTCTTATTCGGATGATCCTGTAAAATTATGGGAAGTGATATGTCTCTTCCGGTTGAAGATGTTCTCCCCGCACTTCTCGAGCGGCTCAATCAAGGGGCCAACCTTGTTCTGATGGCCCCGCCCGGTGCCGGCAAGACAACACTTGTGCCCCCCTGTCTTTTGAAGGCCGAGCCTGACTGGCTGGAGGGGAAGAAAATCATCCTCGTTGAGCCCCGCCGCGTTGCCGTGCGGGGAGCTGCTTTCTACATGGCGCAGCAGAGGGGGGAAAAACCGGGCGGCGTCATCGGCTATCGCACAAGGCTGGATCAGGCCGTTTCTCAGCAGACACGCATTGAGGTGCTGACCGAGGGGATGCTTCTAAGGCGCCTTCTTGCCAACCCTCTGCTCGATGATACCGGTATCGTTATTTTTGACGAAGTTCATGAACGCTCCCTCGATTGTGACGCAGGTCTTGCGCTCTGTCTGGATCTTCAGAAAAATTTCAGGCCGGAACTCAGGGTGCTGGCTATGTCTGCCACGCTGGATACGGGGCTTTTTACCAGCTTTCTTCAGGCTCCTCTGCTTGAAAGTCAGGGACGTTCCTATCCTGTCTCCGTTACGTACACGTCTGATCTTTCTGATGTGCGTGATCTGCCGAAATTATGCGCCAGAGCCATTCATGAAGCGTGGGACACAGAAGAAGGCTCCATTCTGGCCTTTCTACCCGGTATTGGTGAGATCAGACGCGTTGCCTCCCTCCTTGATTCCTCCCTCCCTGTAAGCCTGCTTTATGGCGAGCAATCTGTTGAAGAACAACAGAGCGTGCTGGCAGCAGGGCAGGCGCGCCATATCGTTCTGGCAACCTCACTTGCCGAAACCTCTGTGACTGTACCGGGGGTGCGGGTGGTTATAGATGGCGGCTGGCGGCGCAGCCCGGAGCGTGACCCTGTGACAGGGCTGCCGGTGCTGAAAACCCACCGGATTTCACGCGCAACGAGTGAACAGCGGGCAGGCCGTGCGGGCCGTCAGGGGCCGGGCAAGGCAGTCAGATTATGGTCAGAAGCCACGCAGCGCAGGCTTTCCCTACAGGACACTCCCGAAATCAGGGAGGCCGATCTCAGTTCCCTGGCTCTGCTCATGGCGGGTTGGCGGGCTGTTATGGGCACAATCCCCGAGGAGCTGGGGTTTATTGAGCCGCCTCCTTCCGGAAATCTGGCATCAGCGCGGGAATTATTGAAAAATCTGGGAGCGATTGACGAGGAGGGGCTCCTGACCCCTCTGGGTCAGAAAATGTCAGAAATGGGGGCGCATCCCCGTCTGGCAGCCGTGCTCTGCGCCGCCCGGAATGAACGTGAGAAAGTAACGGCTTCCTGTCTTGTTGCCCTTCTGGAAGAACGGGACCCTTTCAGGCGCGGTGAGAACGGCCAGACCGTTACGTCAGATATAAGGGAGCGCCTTGCCCTGTTTGGGCATGGGCGGTCTCTCATTTCAGCCTTTTTGAGCGATCATCTGAAAAGAATGGCTCAGCGTTATGGGCGCCGTCTTGGCCTGAAACAAAGTGATTTTTCCCTGATTGAAGAGGACGCAACCTCTTTTCTACTGGCAGCAGGCTTTCCTGACAGGCTGGCCCAGCAATCGGGCGCACAAGGGCGCTACAGGCTGGCATCAGGGGGGAGTGCCTCTCTCTCTTTGAGCGATCCTCTCGCGCGTCAGACATTATTGCTGGCTCTGGGCGTGCATAAAAAGCGCTCTCACGAAATTACCCTTGCGGTTCCTCTTCAGGTGGATGCGCTTCCCTCTTCGCTCCATAATTCCATGAGCCGCCAGCGGGAGCTGAGCTGTGACCCGCAGACGGGGCGGTTATGGGCAAGGGAGCGCGTCCGGCTGGGTTCTGTCATTTTACAGGATAAAAATCTGCCTGCGGAACCTGAAGAATCTATGGAATTCCTGCTTGAAGGTGTCCGGAAAGATCTTTCCCTGCTGGACTGGACTGACCGTGCCCGCCAGTTACAGGCACGCCTTATGCTGGCCCGCAGTCTTTTCAAACCACACTGGCCTGATCTTTCTGATGAGGGTCTGTCGGAAGAAAGTGAATGGCTCCGGCCCTGGCTGGCAGGGCTTTATAGTCTGGTCCAGCTTAAGGAGCTGGATATGGTGGCTCTTCTCCAGAGCTTCCTTACCTATGAGGACCGCCAGTTTCTTGACAAAAATTTCCCTGCCCACCTGACCTTGAAGGGGAGAGTGTATGAGATTGACTATACGGGTTCTGCCCCGACAGTTTCAGCCCGGGCGCAGGCATTTTACGGTTTGAAAACCCTGCCGGTTCTGGCGCAGGGAAAGCTTTCTTTGCAAGCGGTCTTTCTGTCCCCCGCCAACAGGCCGCAGGCCATTACCTCCGATCTGGAGAGCTTCTGGAAACAGGGGTGGCTTGATTTACGCAAGGATATGAGGGGGCGTTACCCCAAACATGACTGGCCTGAAAATCCTGCATGAAAAAGAGGGTGTTGAAGAGAGGTACGAATTTAGTAACTCATTAATAATGCATCATAAAATTTCGCCCAATATTAAGAAAAGGAAGATATTTTACCGCTTAGCAGTGTGATGTTTTGATGCTATTACTAAAAGGCACTTCATTTTCAGGGTGCTTTCGGCAGGCAGGATCGGAGGTCATGATTTTCGGGATATCTCAACCATGAAGCCGCTTATACAGACAGTTCTGATTTCCGCTTTGGCAGGCGGTCTGACGGCAGGGGCTGTGTGCACAGTGTTTCTGACCTATGAAGAGATGGCCGAGGTTCCCGATCAGAAAGTCTCTCAAACGCCTTTGACCATCAAGGACCATTTTTTCCATCGTCATCAGCCGCCTGTGCCGATTTCTGCCCCCCTTGTGAGGCCGACATCACCCGTTAGTCCTGTTATCGCGTCTGAAGAGAAAAAGAAACCGGAGGCGGAGAAGGCGGCTGCTTCTTCGGTCACTATGGCCATGATGGCGGATCTCCCGAGTTTTGCGCCTCTTGTGAGGCAGGTTATCCCAGCTGTTGTGAATATCTCCATCTCCCGTAATCCTGCTGACAGGGAGCCCCCTTCCAAACAGACACCGGTGGCTGTAAAGAAAGCTCCCCCGGCCGCCAGAAAAAGAGAGCCTCAGGAAAGAGTGCAGCAGGAGCGCAGAATTCATTCGCCCCGTCCGGGCACCCTTCACCAAAAAACGCATCATCTTCATCGCAGGAAAATTGTCAGGCCCGCTGATGAGGATATGACGGGGGCCGGTTCAGGGTTCATTGTTGACCCGACGGGTCTGATTGTCACCAATCGTCACGTCATTGGGGGCGCGACAAAAGTGACGGTTTCCCTCTCTGATGGGCGCAGTCTGCCGGCGCATCTGTTAGGGAGTGACCCTATGACCGATATTGCCGTGATCAAGGTTGATACAGCGACCCCTTTACCCTGTGTCACCTGGGGTGATAGCCGTCAGGTGGAAATTGGGGACTGGATCCTGGTTGCAGGCAATCCTTTCGGTTTTGGCTCATCTGTAACAGCGGGGATTATCTCTGCCGTTGGGCGTGACCTGGGGATTGGCGCCATGGATGATTTCATGCAGCTCGATGCGCCCATCAATCCCGGAAATTCCGGCGGGCCTGCCTTTAATCTCCATGGGCAGGTTATCGCCGTAAATGCTGCGATTGCCTCACCAAGTGATGGCTCTGTCGGAATTGGGTTCGGAATTCCTGCCGAGATTGTGGCCCCTGTTGTCGACCAGATTGAAAAAACCGGCCATGTTGATCACGGCTGGCTGGGCGTGACCCTTAATGACACCGCTGTGCCCATGGTTGTTGAGGATGTCGATCAGGACGGTCCGGCATGGCAGGGTGGATTGCGCAAAAAAGATGCCATCCTGGCGATGGGCAAGGTGCAGGTCAAAGATGCCCGTACTGTTTTAAGAAGTGTTGCTGCGGCCCTCCCGGGCACCGTTTTTGTTTTTACGATCAAACGCAATAATGAAGAAAAGACGCTTTCCATCATGTTGGGAAAGCGCCCTGCTTCCGATTAGAACATTCTGCTTTTTACGGGTTATCAAGTCGTGCCGCTGCCGTTACGGTGACCGTGACGGACTGATCTTCCGGTGTGCTCTGTGGAGGAGGAGCGGTTTCTACAGAACGGGAGAGCATCATCACTCCAGGACGTGGGAGCATAGGACCTGGCATCCCGCCTGTGTGGACCATGATTGTTTCAAGTTTTACAAATTTCAGTCCCAGATCATGAGCGTCAGACTCAGCTTGCGCCTGCACTTTCTTCAATGCTTCAGTCCGTGCTTTCTGCTCAAGTTTCTGCCGCGTCTGAGCATCAAGAGACCAGGCCATATTATCAATATTCAGACCGATTTTTTGCAGTTTCTCAGCTGAAGAGAGCAGTTTACGGCTGTCTGTACCGCTGATCTTGATACTCTGCTGGGCGTTCCATTTCTCGGGCCCTTTCTGAGTATATTGCTGGGAAATGGAATAATTTCCGACAATAATCTTGATATCATCCTCGCCTGAAAGCGCTTTGGAGACGTCATCAACTAGCTGATTGAGCTTTAATTGCGCTGAGGTGGGGGACGTATTTTCCGTCCTTGCCATAAATTCAATGGTGAGTTTCGTTGGCTTTGCGTGCGCGCTGCCCTCTGTCATGAATGTAAGGTTAATTCCCTGATGAGGGGGCGGGGGAGCGAAGGGCTCAGCATAGGCAGCTGTACCCGCAGAAAAACTGCTGAGAATTCCACTGAAAGCCAGCAGAGAGGCTGCTTTGAGCATAGAGCGATGTTTCACAATGATCTCCATCCTGAAAAGACGTTGTTACGTAGATGGTATTCGCAAATAAACAATATTTTGCTAACGGCGATTGGGCTGCGTGTGTGCTGATTTATGCGGATGATTTATGTTTATCATCACGTAAAAACCGAAAGATAAAATTAATAACTCTTTTTATTTACTGGATTTCGCCGGGTCGGTCTTTTGTTTGTATTTATAGGGTTTCAGCATGACGAGGCCCCGCCTTAATCGCTCAATCCCCCCTCTTACGTGGCCTTGTGTGCAAAGCTCCATGCCTCTGCGTTGCAGAAGGTGAGCGTCTTCCATGACGCTGACGGGAATGCTGTGAGGGTTCAGTAACTTACGTGTCAGGATCCGGTCGAGTTTCAGACAGTAATCAAGCTTGTCACTTGTGATTTCCAGCCCCTTTGCCGAATCAGTGCTCTGTGTCTGGGGAAAGGTATCAGCGCGTGCAGGATGAAAGGACTGTTCCGGGATAAAGCCTGTGAGGAAAGAGACAATAGCCAGAGTGCAACAGAGCTTTGTCATTTTCCTTGTAGAGGTTACCGGATGATTAAGAAAAAACATAACATGACTCATAAAATGACTAGTCTTTTAAGGGAAGAGTTAAAGTCACACTTAATCCGGGATTTTCATTACGTAATATCAACTTTCCTTTATGGAGGTCCATAATGGCCTGTACAAGTGAGAGACCCAATCCGGAACCGGGTGTATTACGTGCTGTTTCTGCACGGAAAAAACGTTCATGAGCGCGGCAGATATCTTTTTCAGTCATACCGGCCCCTTCATCCCTGACGGTGATCATCACATTTTCAGAGGATGTTTCGTCAGACCGGGCCAGATGGGCTTTCAAGGTGATGGACCGTCCGGAGGGGGTGAACTTGATGGCATTATCGAGGAGGTTGGCAACCGCCTGTTGCAGAAGTGATTTATCGCCGATGATGGTTGGGAGAGGGGTGATTTCAAGGGTTAGTCTGATCCCGGCTTCTTCAGCAGAGACGCTGTAGAAATCGGCCATTGTTTCAAGAAGAAGGTCAAGATCCACTTGCGCAAAGGCTGCCCGTTTGGCGCCTGCTTCAATTTGTGCAATGCGCAGGAGTGCCTCAAAAATCATTGTGATATGGTCAAGGTCTTCAATGGCAGCCGTCACGGCATCGCGGATTTCGTCTTCTGTTTTCGCGTGTTCAATCGCGTCTTCAAGGCGGGTTCTTGCGCGTGCTATCGGGGTTCGCAAATCATGGGCGATCGCATTGGAAACCTGTTTGACCCCATCCATCAGGCGGTTGATGCGTTCGAGCATTGTATTGACGGTTTCAGCAACCAGATCCGTTTCACTCCCATTCAAGGCAATGCGATGGTTGAGATCCCCACTGGCCAGGGCACGCGTGGTGCGGGCGATGGAATAGACCACATGTCTGAAAAGACGCCGGAAAACGAAAGCTCCCCCTAGCGCCAGAAGGGAAACCATGAGGGAACACCAGACAAGTGTTTCAGTAATGATATGGCTGAGTAACGAGCGGCCCCTTATGTCATGTCCGATAATAAGGCGGTATTGTCTGGGGAGGTTATAGGCCCTGAATTTGGCGGTAATTCTAAAGGAATAGCGTTTTATCGGCAGTTCGTAATAATGGTCGTTTTTTTGAATTCTGACCGGCCATCCTGGCAGATTCCCGGCAACACGTCGTCCCAATCCATCGACGAGGAGATAAAGGGCATCATCATCCACATTCTGATCCAGCCTCTCCTCAATGGCGAGGGCAAGGGCGTGTGGCCCTCCTGTTTGCCAGCGATGAAGAAGGTCTGAAGCATCTGCTTCAATCGCTTTTTCCACGTGGCGATTAAAAAGATTTTCCGTGCTCCACCAGGTGAAGGAAAGAAACACGACCGCTGAGAGGATGAAGACCACGCTATAGGCCAACGCAAAATTGACACCAATTGAGCGGATAGGCCAGCGCCACCAGCGGGGAGAAGGGGTGGAAGGAACCGGAGTCATAAACACTGTTTCATAAAGACAGATTTAAAACTCAGGCCGTTTTATCAGGGACACGCAGGATATAGCCGGCATTGCGCACTGTATGGATCATGGCGTGTGCATAAGGTTTGTCCACCTTCTGGCGCAACCGTGAAACATGGACGTCAATCACGTTGGTCTGAGGGTCAAAATGATAGTCCCATACTTTCTCCAGAAGCATGGTGCGCGTAATGACCTGTCCGGCATGGCGTGCCAGAAATTCGAGGAGGCGGAATTCCCGGGGTTGGAGGTCTATTCTTTTTCCTGCGCGCCTGACTTCCCGGGCGAGGAGGTCAAGTTCCAGATCACCGACAACAAGCTTTGTTGTTTGCGGGGTATCTGTCTGCCCTCTCCGGCAGAGTGCTTCTACCCGGGCCAGTAATTCTGAAAAGGAAAATGGCTTTGTGACGTAATCATCTCCCCCTGCTTTCAGACCGGAGACGCGTTCATCCACCTCTGCCAGTGCGGAAAGAATCAAAACCGGGGTCTTGTTTTTCTGCCCTCGCAATGTTTCGACGATATTGAGCCCATCAATCCCGCCTGGTAACATGCGGTCAAGGATGATGACGTCATAGGCTTCGCTCACAGCAAGGAAAAGGCCGTCCTTGCCATTATCAGCTTCATCAACTGTATGGCCTGCTTCCTTGAGACCTTTTGATACATATGAGCGTACAGTAGGGTCATCTTCGACAAGAAGGATACGCATCAGTCCGAATTCTTTCTTCAGTGTTGATATGAGGAATGCTTAAGGATCATTGATTGAGTTTGACGATAGCCTTTTGGCACACCGAATGAAAGGTTCCCACCAGGTTATAATTTCGTAAGAATTTGTTCATTTCCGGTAATAGGTTCCAAGTGCTCCCGTACCGGTTTTAATTGGTGTTCAGGTAAAATATGGGATCATGCTGTTATATTAAGGTTCAGCATGAAATATCCTGTTTTTCCTTTAAATATTTTTTAAATGTTTGATTTATAAGCTTTATAATTAATAACGTTCCAATGATTGCAATAAAGATCATTAATAATTTTATGTAAAATATGGTCCCTGTTGCGCTGTGGTTCAGGCCATTTTGTGTCAATGTTCCAATAAAAACGTAACCAAATAAGGCAGGTAGGGATGCAAGAGTGCCCAATAGATAATCAGAGACGGTCATTTCCGTGAAACCAAGCACATAACTCGTAACGGCAAATGGCAATATAGGTGAAATCCTTAAAAGAAAGACCATTTTCCAGCCTTCCTCTTCCACCATATGATCCAGCATCGTAAGAAATCTATATCTGGTAAGGATAGATTGGATGGGTTTCCGGAAAATAGATCGGCTTAATAAAAAGGCTATGAGCGCGCCACTCAATGTTGCCGTAGATGCGATCAGAAATCCTTCCCAGAGTCCAAAAACCATACCTGCGGAAAGGGCGGCAACAGAGGCAGGTAAAATCCCACAGATAGCTATAAATATCTGAAGAAAGAAGAAAATAATAAAGCTTTCCAGAGGGTGGTTGTTTTTGAACGCATCGAAGAAACTGACCGCTCTATGAAGGTTGTCAGAGCCACTAAAATGAAAGCCTGCACATATGGTTAATATGATAAAAAAACATATTAACCATATGATTTTGTTGTTCTTTATTTTTTGAAGATAGGCAGGCATAATATTTTCCATTTACATAGCCGATATTGAACGGATGTTTTCAGGCAGCCTAGGCCGTAAATAATACTCCGTTTCAAATTGATCGATGATGCTTCAGGAAAATACCGTGTAGGGCATGAGATCTCACCAATTCGGAAATTTGAATTAATCGTCATGGCCAACATTTGATTATCAAACACAAAATCGTCAGAACATAATTCCAAAGGCAATGTTTCCAAAACAGTGCGAGTCCATCCACGGTAGCCTGTATGATATTCAGAAAGCTTTGAATTCAAAAGAATATTCTGGGCAAAAGTCAGCCCTTTATTGGCGATATATTTATAGAGAGGCATCCCGCCTGCGAGCGCACCTTTTCCCAACATTCGTGAGGCAATAACGGCGTCATAATGACCAGAGACCAGCATGGCACACATCGCATGTACCAGACGTGGTGAATACTGGTAGTCCGGGTGCAGCATAATGACAATGTCAGCCCCACGGTCGAGGGCTGTTTTATAACAGGTTTTCTGATTGCCCCCATAGCCTTTATTCTGAGTATGCTCCACAACGTGCAGCCCGAGCTTTTTTGCCAGCTCGACTGTGTTATCGCGGCTGCAATCATCTGTAAGAATGATATCATCCACAATGTCTCGTGGAATTTCAGAAACTGTTTTTTGAAGAGTCGCTTCAGCGTTATATGCAGGCAGAACAACTGCTATACGTTTTCCATCTATCATTCTCTGGTACTTAGCCTGTCTGTTCTCAAAATAATCAGTATAAAGATTTCAATTGCTTCGTTACAAAAAATTTGCTCAAAGGTCTACACAGGATCGGGCATAATTTTTATCATATTAGATTGTATCGAATATTTTTCATATTCGTTATGGTAATAAAAGGGTTCTTATTATGGGAACAATTAATAAAGTTTTCAAAGAAATAAAAATAAATAAAAATATAATGAATTTATTTATTTTATTTTCATTTGTTATTCTTATTATATTTCGTTTACCTGAAATATGGAAAACAGGACGTTTTCTATGCGAAGAAGGCGCTGTCTTTTTTGCTTATGCATGGCATTTTCCTGGCTTCAGCAGTCTATGGCGCCCTTTTGCAGGTTATCTCAATTTAGGGGCCAATGCGTCAACTTTCCTGGATGCCTCTCTTGTTAAATCAGGTATCGTTACTTTAGAGAAAGCTCCTTATGTTACGACAATAATAGCGCTTTTTTTCCAGATGCAGGCTGCTATTATTATTTTATGGGGTAAAGCTGACTGGTTAAATGACACATATACTAAAATAAAACTTCTTCTTGTCATTGCTTTATGTCCCTTTTGCGAAGAAGTATGGCTTAATGTCATGCATATTCAATATCAACTTATGTTATGTTGTGGATTGCTATTAGCCATAGATACGCCAAAAAAATATTTAGGATGGATATACCAGTCTATAATTCTTTTTCTGGCGCCTCTTTGTGGTCTAGGTGCCATTGTACTAACGCCTTTATTCTTATTACGTACTATTATCGACCGCTCTGTTTCACGCCTCTGTCAAACAATTATTTTGTCTCTTGGGGGTTTGCTGCAGTTATGTTTATTTTATTCATCGAGTGTTGTTCGTGGTCAGGTTTTAACACCTTCTGAGATATTTTCCGTTCTTTTTGTGCGAATGGGTGTCTATCCGTTTTTTGGAAATAAATTAGGCAAAAAAATTGGAGAATTTATATATCATGGATATATTAATAATGGTCTGACTTATTATATAATTCCTGTGTTATATGCGTTTCTTATTATTTATCTTTTATATAAATTTCGTAAAACCGTGGTTTTCTGGTTTATACTTGTTTCGTTCCTGATCGCTGTTGTCTCTTTTGGAGGAGGGGTAATAGCCATGGAACCTAGTGCCTGGTTTCATGTCAAATATTCAGAACGTTATAATTTCATCCCGTTTGTCTTCCTGGGGATGTCCATAGTCCTTATGGCGTATTATTCAAAAGGCAATTATAAGATTGTTTTTAATTGCGGCTTTATCCTGATGATGCTGGTTGGCATATCAAGTTATATTAAGCCAGTTCAGATTATCAGTTCAGGTCCGGATTGGTCACAGCAGGTTAAGCTGTGGCGTCAGAATCCTCAGTATCAACTTAGAATATGGGGGTGGACGTGGGATCCTGATTGGAACATGGACCTTACAGATGTTAATCGTACATGTCCTCCTGTTTCACGTGCAAATGCTTCTTATAGTGATCCCACATATT
The DNA here is from genome assembly GCF_058511235.1 of Aristophania sp. ESL1100. Classification (NCBI taxonomy): domain Bacteria; kingdom Pseudomonadati; phylum Pseudomonadota; class Alphaproteobacteria; order Acetobacterales; family Acetobacteraceae; genus Aristophania; species Aristophania sp. ESL1100. The sequence goes on from NZ_CP196394.1 coordinate 137,816, forward strand.
GTGAGACGAGCTGGATTGCTCATGTCCTATCATTACCAAAGACAAAATGAGGAGATGAGGAAAGGATGCAATAGGTATCCTTTCCTTCACTTTCCTGTCTCTAATCAGCAGTAATGGCTCTGACAGATTCCGGTCTATCTTTGAAAGAGAGTATCAATGCGCACCCACGAATTAGGAAAAACGGGCCTTCAGGTCAGTGAAATCTGCCTGGGGACCATGACGTTCGGCCAACAGAATACAGAGGCAGAGGGTCATGCACAGCTTGACCAGGCGCTCGCGCATGGTGTCAATTTTATTGATACAGCCGAGCTTTATTCCATCCCTCCCAAAGCGGAGACCTATGGCGCGACAGAACGCATTATTGGCAGCTGGCTTAAAGCGCGTGGGACTGTGCGTGACAAGATCATTCTGGCCAGCAAGGTTGTGGGGCGCTCCTCAAATGACTGGTACCGGCCCGATGGTGTGACCCCCCGTTTGACCCCGGAGCAAATCCGTTATGCGGTTGAAGGCTCATTAAAGCGCCTTCAGACAGATTATCTTGATCTTTATCAGCTTCACTGGCCTGACAGGGTGATTGGTCTGTTCGGGGAAGGGGGCACAACCTTTGGAGACCTTTCAAAAGCTGATGAAGTGCCGATTGAAGAAACCCTAGGCGCTTTAAGCGACCTTGTCACAGAAGGGAAAATTCGTCATTTCGGTTTATCAAATGAAACGGCATGGGGCGTCTCAAAATTCCTGTCTGAAGCAGAGAAAAGGGGGCTGCCTCCCATCGCCTCCATCCAGAATGCCTATAATCTGACGAACCGCACCTTTGAGATCGGTCTGGCGGAAATGTGCCTGCGGGAAAAGGTCAGCCTTCTGGCCTATTCGCCTCTTGCACAGGGCTATCTGACAGGAAAATATCTTGATGGGGCACGCCCGGCAGGCGCACGGACCACGCTTTTCAATCGTGGGCAGCGTTACGAAAAACCTGGCACGGAAACAGCGATTAAAGCCTATAAAGCTCTGGCAGAACAGGAGGGGTTGAATCTCACCCAGATGGCGCTGGCTTTTGTGATGTCGCGTCCTTTTGTAACCAGCACCATTATCGGGGCAACCTCACAAAAACAGCTCTCTCTTTTACTGGACACAAAAGCAGAGATGATCACCCCTGAGATTGAAGAAAAAATTAACGCCATTCATCAGCTGAATGCCAACCCGACCCCTTAGAACCGTCGAGGAAATAACGCTGTTTCCTCTATCAAAGAAGAGGCAGGGTTATTTCCAGATTGTCCGTTTCAGGCAGAGAAGCAGGCCAAGCATCAGGAAAAGGTAAATCAGCGTCACGACCCCATAAAAACTGCGGTGCGTTGTGCGTGGTGATGCAGCCCAGTCCAGAAAATGTGAGACATCATGAGCCATCTGGGGGATGTCTGCCTTCGTCCCGTCCGGGTACGTAATCGTGTCTTTCAGAAATGGGGACGGCATACGAAAAACATGGTGACGGGTCAGCCCGACCTTATTGTAATAGGTCTGCGGTTTGAGCTCATAACCCGGGGGCGGCGGAGTAAAGGATTTCAGCATTGCCTCAATATAGGCTCCGCCTCCAACCTGCCGGGCAAGGATGGACATATCCGGTGGCGCGTCTCCCCCAAAAGCAGCTTTTGCCGCTTCAAGCGTTGGGAAAGGGGAGGCAATGGGGTCATTTGGGCTGGCATGTCGGCTTTCAGCCCATTTTTTGAGTGATGAGGGGGGAATCCCCAGAGCGGCCATGTCGTTATAACGGCTCTGCGTCATGCCGTGGCAATCCATGCAGACATGCTGGAAAACATAAAGGCCGTGCTGAAGGGTCTTATCATCCGCATAGGAACGTGATGAAAGGCCGCAGAGTGCCATTCCCAAAAGAAAAATTCCGAGAGAGAGCCGCTTCATATCCGGTCCTCCTTCTGATTCTTCTGGCCTTCATGCCAGCTAGCATAAGGAAGTATGATCAGCAGAACACCGAACCAGACCGCTATCGCGACCCGGCTTAGTATGAGCCATAAAGAGGAAGGTGGCTGCAATCCGGCAATCATAAGAATGATAAAAGAGGCAAAAAACAGAATCCACCCTGCACGCACAAGGGGCCTGAAGCGGGCATTATGACGAGGGGACCGGTCCAGCCAGGGGAGGGCGAATAATAAAAGCACGCTCCCCATGGCAATGACCAAGCCCCCCAGCTGGGAGGGAATGGCCCGCAACATGGCAAAATAAGGCGCAAGGTACCATTCAGGGCTGATGGCCGGAGGGGTCCGGAAAGGATTAGCCGGGAAAAGATTGGCTTGTTTTTCAATTAGTTGTGGCAGAAAGAAAACCAGAATGGCGTAAAGGATCAAAAACAGGCAAACGGCAATCCCGTCCTTGATGGTGTAATAAGGATGGAATGGACGCATGGTCAGATCAGGTCTGGCAGAATCTCTGGTCGGATTGGTGGAACCAACGCTGTGAAGACACAGGACGTGGATCATGACCAGAGCAACGGCGATAAACCCTATGGCAAAATGGAAGACGAAAAGCCGTCTCAGCGCAATATCTCCCAGTTCAGGGCCGCCGAGAAGAAAGGTGACAAGGGGTTTGCCAATGAGGGGGATGGCACCCAGCGCATGAGTGGCAACGGTTGCCCCCCAATAGGACATCTGCCCCCAGGGAAGGATATAGCCTGCGAAGGCTGTGCTCATAAACAGGGCCATAAGCAGCAGCCCACTTAACCAGACAAATTCCCGCGGGGCCTTATAGGAGCCATACCAGAGCCCACGACCGATATGGAGGTATAAGGCTGCGAAAAGCATCGTTGCGCCGCCCATATGCAGGGCGTGGATAAACCACCCTGCCGGGACGCGTCTCTCCATTGTTATGACAGAAGAGAAAGCGTGCTGAACGTCCGGCTGATAATTAATCGCCAGGAACAAGCCACTCAACCCCATAAACCCTAAGGCTACCATCAGGCAGGCCCCCAGACACCACCACCAGTTTACGGCCGGTATGGGGAAGCTGGCAAAATGTTCATGACATTTTTGAAAAATAGCGCGGCGCTGTGGCTTATTATCTTCAGGGAAATCAGGGGTCATAGGAAATAATTATCCAGGCTAGAGCTGGCGGATATCATTCATGGAGAAATGAGGGTCACCGGCACTTTCGCCCAGTCTCAGAGTCGTAGGGTTGATGAAACGCGCAGGAGGCACAGGCAGATTATAAGGTGCCGGCATAGCGGTCAGAACGCGCCCGGCATTATCATATTCCGACCCATGACAGGGACAGAATAAACCACCTTTGAGGTAAGGGACACGATTATCAGAAAATTTCGGGACACATCCCAGATGCGTGCAGATGCCGATCAGGATGGCATAGGCCGGATTGATGGATCGGTAATCATTGACGGCATCTTTGGGTTGTTGAAGCACTTTTGAATCAGGGTCACTCAGTCTGGCTTTAAGAGCCGGATCTTTCAGGACGGCCATCATTTCAGCTGTGCGGTGCAAAATAAAAACAGGCCAGCGCCGCCAGATAACCTGTTTATGCTCCCCCGGCTTCAGATCTGAGACATCCACTTCAATAATGGCCGCACCTTCACCGGCCTTGCCTGATTCCAGACTGCCATTGGGGTTTTTCAGACTTTCGATAAAAGGGACGGCAAGTGTGCAGGCGCCCGCTCCCCCCAGAGCCACGGTGCTTGCTGTCAGAATCTGGCGGCGAGTGGGGGACGGTCTTTCTGTTTCTGACGGCTCTTCTGGGAACGGGGGCTTGTTACTCATAAACAGGTTCTGATTTTCAAGGTTAAGAGAAAAACTTAACGGACGACATCTTCCTTAACAGAAGAAGGAGGGAAAAGCCGATGCACAAAATTGTGCATAAAGGCACTCAGCCTCTCCATCCATAAATAAACTATAGGAGTGGTATAAAGCGTAAGCAACTGGCTTACGATCATTCCTCCAAGAATGGCAACCCCGAGTGGATGGCGCAATTCACAGCCATAGCCATTTCCTATCACAAGAGGGATCGCCCCCAGAGCCGCTGCCAGACTGGTCATTAAAATAGGTCTGAACCGGGTAACAGCCGCTTTTGAAACGGCTTCCTCGGGGGAGAGATTTTCGTCCCGCTCGGCCTGGAGGGCAAAATCAACCACGAGAATGGCATTTTTTTTGACCAGACCGGTCAGGAGAATAATTCCAATAATCCCGATAAGGCTGAACGTATCTCCTGCCAGCCATAATCCGAGAACCCCACCGATCCCTGCTGAGGGAAGGGTGGATAAAATCGTAATCGGGTGGATGAGGCTTTCATAAAGCACGCCAAGCGTGACATACATCACCGCGATTGCAGCGATAAAGGCAATCAGCGCATTGATCATCAGTTCCTTGGTTTCTCCGGCCGTTCCGGTAAAGCCTCCATGTATCTGCGCAGGGGCGTGGAGGCTGACAAGGGTCTGTTCAATAAGAGCGACAGCGTCACTATAGCTGACACCTTTTGGCAGATCGAAAGAGAGAGACGCCGCATAACTTCCATCATGATGCGTGATCGTCAAAGGTTGGGGGACCTGTTCAATATGAGCCACATTATCAAGGGGGATCATCGTTTCTTTCGAGGCAGAAACAGGCGCCCCGCTGGAACTGTTACCGGAAATCTGGTTGGCAAGATTATTGGTAATGGAGGCACGCGCGAGTGAGGCGGCCTGACTCTCCTTACCGCCCCCTCTGACGCGGATGAGGTTGGAGGCAATGCCTCCCGCTGCCGACCCTGCTGAGGTCGAGAGCCAGAGATGATGGAGCAGCTGCGGGTTTTCACGCCATTGCGGGCCCAGAACCAGAACAACGCGGTGATCGGTCAAAGGCAGATGAATGGTTGAAGCGACGGCCTGACCATATGAATCGTACAAAGCGTTCTGAACAAGCTGGGGCGTGACATTATAACGTGCTTCAAGATCACGCAGGATCATCACAGTGGCTGCAAAGGCAGGCTGTTCATTATCGGCAGAGAGGTTGGAGAATTTCCCACTGGCACGGAGCTTATCCATCAGGTGCGGAAGAATATTCATCAGAGGAATGGGGTCATCGCTTTGAAGGACATATTGGAAATTGCCGGTATCGTTATCGCCACTCCCTCCCTTGCGGCTATTGCTCATGGCCCACAACATGGCCTCGGCCCCAGGCTGGGGCGGGATTGCGCGCTGCAGCCGGGCGATCACCGTATTGATATCGGGGCGCTCTGATTTATCCTTAAGCTGTAGGAAAAACCGTGCATTATTACTGCTTTGTGACATGGCGGAAACAGAGATAACCGCCGGGTCTTTACGCAATATGCTCTCTATCTGCTCCATTCTTTTCCTCAGGGCCTGAAAGGAAAGAGAGGGCTCTCCCTTTATGCGCCCCATAACAACAGCCATATCCATGGAAGGGACAGGTTCCTTGGGCAGGATTATCAGGCCGATGATCAGCAGGAAGAAACTTCCCGGCAGGGTCAGCCCGATTAGCACAGGGTGCCTGAGTGCCCAATTGATGGAGCGTTGATAAGCCTGCGTTATGGCTGTGAGGGTGGTTTCTATTTTCAGAGACAGTTTTGCGAGTTTGCCTGAAGGAACGGTTTTCCCTTTTTGCGCCGGGCTGCTCACCTGCAGGAGGTGAGCGCACATCATGGGGGTCAGCGTCAGTGACATGACGGTCGAAACAGCAATGGCGGAGACGGTCGTCATTCCGAACTCATAGAGAATGGAGCCTAACGTGCCGGGGATAAAGAGGAGCGGGATAAAAACAGCAATCAGGGACAGCGAGATAGAAAGAACTGTAAAGGTGATTTCAGAGCCACCTTTGATACTGGCTTCACGCCTTTCCATTCCTTCTTCCATGTGGCGGGCGATATTTTCCATGACAACGATGGCATCATCAATGACAAAACCGACCGCAATGGTCAGAGCCATGAGGGACAGAATATCAAGGGTGAAATGCAGGAAATTCATTAAGGCCAGCGTGCCTGAAAGAGAAACTGGCACCGTGACTGCCGGGATGAGCGTGCTGACAGAATGCCGGAAAAACAGGGCAATAACGAGCACAACAAGCAGGATGGAAATGACAAGTGTCAGTTTGGCATCCGTCAGAGACGCCCGGATGGTTTTGGAGAGGTCAATGCCGATATGCAGAGAAACAGCGCCCGGCAAAGCCGCCCTCAGAGTGGAGAGATGGTCTTTGATATCTTTTACAATGGCAACGGTATTGGCGTGAGGCTGCGGCATGACCAGAAGGGTGACAGCATGTTCACCATTAAAGCTGCTCGTCTGGTAGATGTCCTGAACACTGTCATGAATTGTGGCAATGTCGCGCAGATAAAGGGGGTTGAAGTCGTTACGATAGCCGATAATCAGGTCGCGATAGGCGGCGGCATTTACAGCCTGATCATTGGTTTTCAGGCTTAATTGCTGGCCGTTGAGGGTCAGGAATCCTTTTGGTGTGAAGGCGTTGGCAGAGGCCAGGGCTGAGCGTATATCCTCAAGACCGACCCCCCATTTATAAAGGGGATAGGGGTTGACCTCGACACGCACAGCCGGCGTTGAAGCGCCGACGACTTCAACACGGCCGACCCCATTAATCTGTGCGAGAAGAGGGCGGACGCGAATTGTGGCGAGGTCATAAAGATCGGCCGTGGAAAGCTGGGCAGAGGTCAGGCTGAGCAGGAAGACCGGCATGCCCCCGCTATTGAGTTTGAAGGCTTTAGGGTCAGAATCCAGCGTTCCAACAGGGAGGTCACTGCGGGAGGCTCTGAGGGCTGCCTGCACATCGCGCAAGGCGCCATCAATATTACGCGAAGGGGCAAATTCGAGAAATAATGAAGCCTGCCCACTCTGCGTTTCTGATTCCAGTGTCTTAAGGTCTGCAATGGAAGAAAGCCGCCGTTCAAGCGGGGTTGTAACAGATGTTGCCATTTGCTGTGGGTCAGCCCCTGGCTGATTGGCCACGACCATGATGGAGGTCGCCGTCATATCCGGCATGGTCGCAACAGGCAGGAGAGGGAGGGCGATCAGGCCTGAAAGAAATATAGCAAAGGCAAAAAGAATCGTTGCGACGGGACGATCGATAAAAAAACGGCTAAAGGCCACGTGCCCGTCTCCATTTTACAGACTTTGGTTTAAAGCAAGGAGGGGAAACGGCTCCTCTCTCACTCATGTTTTAATAGAAATTTGAGGGCACTGGAATGGTACCGGCCGTATAGCCATAGCCTGGCGTATAACTCGTATATCCAGGTACTGGATAGGGATAGGCCGGTGGCAGCCCTGCAGTTGGCGACTGGACGTAATGGGAGCCGCCAGAATCATCATTATCCACGTAACCGCTGCCCCCATCTCCATCCACGTAATTGGTTACATCTTCGCCAGCACTCACGCCCACTCCATAGCCCAGACCTTCGGCGAAAGAATCATCATCATCGTCGTCATCATCATAATAACCGTGGTGGTGATGGTGGTGTTTATGTTTGTGTTTATGCCCTCCATCGTGGCCTCCGCCGGAATTATTCTGGGAGAAACCGGGCGGCGGTCCACCATGATGAAAGCGTCCTCCACCGGAAGGAGAGCCGGGAGACGGACTGCCTGATGGAGAACTGCTCGGCCGCATATGGTGATGATGATGTTCCCCACCTGATGGAGGGCTCGATGGAGGACTACTGGGGGAAGAGCTACTGGGAGTGGGAGCAGAGCTCGGGGCTGATCCACCGGAAGAACTATCGTGATGATGGTGGTGGTGATGGGCTAAGGCGTCGACTGACGATAGTCCAAGCAGGATCGCTGTTGTCAGAGATGTGACACATATTGTCTTTAAGAAAAACCTGTTGATCATAAAGCTCTATCCTTTATGAGAAGACTATTAAGCGATGCCCCACCGGTAAAAGATATAAATAAGTCTGTTGTGGTGTTTATAAAAAGTCATTGTGATTTAATGTACTTAAATAAACATTGTCAATAATAGGGGTGAATGATCAGTTTTCGGTATAAAATCATTCAGACTCGTTTTATTAACGCCAATACGGAAATTCTCAGAGCCCTGCAAATTCCTGTATTTCAGAAAACAAACGCATCGCAGGAAAAAACTTCTTCAGGCTGCATCATATTGGTCTCCCAATCGCTTTGAAGCCTGTTCATGAAATACAACCTTCCCGATTTCAGTAATAATTAGGCGGCACTGTCATAGGGACGGATGTATAACCGTAGCCCTGGCTATAATTTGTATATCCGGGCACAGGATAGGGATAAGCCGGGGGAAGGGCGGGAGCCTGATTGACGATTGTCGGCGCATTATTAATGACAGTCGGCCCACCATAGCCGTAGCCACCATAGCCATACCCGCGATAGCCATAACCATAGCCACCATAACCATAGCCTCCGAGTGCATAATCCATAGCGCCCATCCCGAGGCCCATTCCAAGACCCCAGCCTAATCCACGTCCGAAGCTATGGCCAAAGCCGTGATGATGGTGCCATCCACCGTGATAGCCGTGATAATAACCACCATGATGATGATGTGCCTGTGCCGGCGACACACCCAAAAGAACCGTTGTGCCCAACAGGGCTGCACATGTTGTCTTTGAGAAAAAACTGTTCAACTTCAACATAAGATTCGTTCCTTAAGAGGGATGTCTCATTACACCTCTGTGAATGTTCTTATTTTATTAACTTACGTTCCATAAGTAGAGTGAAATTAATGTCATTTTTTATTCATATAAGAAGGGAGGTATCAATTGGCAATATTGGCCTTGATTGCCCCCGTAATTTGCAGGGCATCATGAGGGGACATGCAGATAAGAAATCCCTGCGCGCCTCCGTTAATCCATATTTCCGGGTAATTAAAGGCGGTCTCATCAATGACAACAGGCCATATTTGCCGTGACCCGAAAATGGTTGTGCCACCGGATATAAATCCCGTGCAGGAATGCGCTTCCTGGGGCTGCATCATTTTAGCTTTTTTAGCCCCCAGTATTTTTGCCAATATCTTGAAATCAACCTGTTTTTCTACAGGGACCACCGCAAAAGCGCCTCTCTGTCCATCCAGCTTGACAACCAGCGTCTTGAAAACCTGAGCGGCATCAGCGCCAATCGCCCGGGCTGCCTGCTCGCCAATATGGCCTTTTTCAGGAGCGTAATGATAGGTTTTTGCGGTGAAAGTGATCGCCTGTGCTTCAAGGAACTGTGTGGCGGCTGTTTCTTGCGACATTGATTGGCTCCCTGTTACAGAAAGATATAGTGAGAAGGGTTCCCTATGAAGGTCAATCAGGAGCCCTCAATACCAGGAGTAAAGCACAATGTATAAACTCTATGCGGCTTATGGAACAATGAGCCTGCCTGTCCATATCACACTTGAGGCCCTTAAGGTGCCTTATGACATTAAATATCTTGATCTGGAAAATGGTGAACAGAAATCCCCCGATTATCTGAAAATCAACCCTAATGGCCGGATTCCCGCTCTTGTGCTGGAAGATGGTCAGGTTGTTTATGAATCTTCCGCCATCTTAATGACGCTGGCTGATTCTCATCCTGATTCAGGGCTCTCCCCGCGGCTTGATGACCCGAAGCGCCCGCTCTTTCTGCAATGGATGTTCTTTCTGACCAATTCGCTTCAGGCGACAATGCTTAACAGCAAATACCCATACCGTCTTGTTGGAGAGGTCTCAGAAGAGATTCTCAACGCTGTCAGTAAGGGTGCCTCTCACTGTGTCGAGCACTATCTGGAGGTTATCGACCAGCATCTTGCCAAAAATGGCCCCTATTTTATGGGAGAGCAGATCACGGTGGCAGATTTCCATTTTGCCCTGAGCTGCCGCGCTCTGAGGGATTCTGAAAAACCCCCACGTTCATATGCCCATATAGCCACCCTTCTGGATAAGCTTGACGCCCAGTCCTACGTCAAAACAGCCTGCCAGCAGGAACATCTCGAAGGGCCTCTGGCCTGATGATCCCCACCGTGACGTGGCATTGCCCATGTCACGGTCGTGACCGCGTCAGTTCGGAGCCTTCAGACAATAGAGCCCCATTGCCGGATATCGGACGGTTTTTGCGAATTTTTAATGAAATAATGGCGTCCCGTACGGGATTCGAACCCGTGTTGCCGCCGTGAGAGGGCGGTGTCCTAGGCCTCTAGACGAACGGGACCAGAGGTGTCCCTTCCTCTAGAGGATTAAACCATAACGTGCAAGGGAAATTACACGTTACGGCCTGTTTTTAGGCGTCGGAAGCTGAGAGAAGGGGCCCGAGAGGGGCACCGCCCAGAATATGGACGTGAAAATGCGGCACAATCTGCCCGCTATCCTTGCCTGTATTGGTGACGAGTCTGAAGCCACTTTTTAACAGGTCCAGGTCGCGTGCAACGCTGTCAACACTCTGCCAGAAATCGATAATTTCGTCCTTTGAAGCGCGTGTTGTGAAATCGTGGAAATCAATATAGGCGCCGCGAGGGATGACCAGAACATGCACAGGAGCCACCGGGTTGGTATCCCAGAAGGCATAGGTATCGCTGCTTTCGTAAATGCCTTTGGAAGGGATTTCCCCGCGCAGAATCAGGGCGAAGACATTTTCTGGATCATAATTGGGATTGGTATTGTCTTTAACCATAATGGAAAAACTCCTTTAGAGACTCACCGGGGACGGGAAGCTTTTTCCTCTATACCACTTGTCCCTTCCCGGCGGGTTAATTCCTGCCAGACAGTATCAGGGTCAATGCCGGCATCAACCCACATAACAACGAGGTGATAAAGCACGTCAGCACTTTCGCTGATCAATGCGTCCCGGTTCCCGGCAACCGCTTCAATGACACATTCCACGGCTTCCTCGCCAAATTTCTGCGCAATCTTATTGCGTCCCTTCGCCATTAATCTGGCGGAGTGACTTAAGTTGGGTGACGCCCCTTTGCGCGCTATCACTGTATCGAAAAGCCGTTGAAGAACGTGGTCCTGGGTCTGTGTCATGCTGTAAACCTATCGATTAAGCCGCACGGGCAGTTTAGCATCAGAAAGGGCTTTTTTCACTTCCTTGATGGTGAATTGGCCGAAATGAAAAATACTGGCAGCCAGAAGGCCCGTTGCACCAGCTCTGGCACCTTCGACAAAATGTTCAAGCGTGCCTACCCCGCCGGATGCCACAACGGGCACAGAGACCTTGCGGCAGACGGCCTGAAGCAACTCCAGATCAAAACCGGATTTGGTGCCGTCACGGTCCATGCTGGTCAGAAGGATTTCCCCTGCCCCCCGGGCAGCCATCTCTTCAGCCCATTTGACGGCGTCCAGACCGGTCGGCTCGCGCCCTCCCTTGGCATAGACTTCCCAGCCACCATGACCGTCTGAACGGGCATCTATAGCGACGACAACACACTGGCTGCCAAAACGTTCTGCAGCTTCGTTAATAAGGCCGGGGTTACGGATTGCGGCGGAGTTGATCCCGCATTTATCAGCACCACAAAGGAGTAACTGCCTCATATCGTCTGTTGTTCTGACGCCGCCTCCAACGGTAAAAGGGAGGCATATTTCAGCAGCCGTCCGGCTGACGACATCTAAAATGGTGCTACGATTTTCAGCGCTGGCTGTAATATCGAGGAATGTGAGCTCATCAGCGCCTGCAGCATCATAGAGCTTTGCCTGTTCCACAGGATCGCCCGCATCACGCAAAGACACAAAATTAACGCCTTTTACGACGCGCCCATCACGGACATCGAGGCAGGGAATGACGCGAAGTTTCAGCATGTCCCCTCCAGAAGTTTTATGGCGTCAGGCAGATTGATACGCCCGTCATAAATTGCCTTGCCGACAATCACGCCTTCGATCCCGGGGACGTCTCTGGCTGTGTGGTAAAGTGCTTTGAGGTCTTCCAGGGAGCCGACACCACCACTGGCAATGACCGGTATGGAGACCTTGCGGGCCAGGGTTGCCGTCTGGTCAAGATCAAGGCCGCCCAACATGCCATCACGTGAAATTTCTGTGAAAATAATGGCAGAAACCCCGGTATCCTCCATGCGTTGCGCCAGGTCCACAGCCGTGAGTTCCGAGGCTTCTGCCCAGCCTTCAGTGGCCACAAAACCGTGACGGGCATCAATCCCGACAACGATTTTCCCGGGCCATTTTCTGGCAGCCTCGCGGACAAGTTCAGGATTTTTGACCGCCGCTGAGCCTAGAATAACGCGCGTGATGCCTGCCTCCAGCCAGCGTTCAATCGCTTCAAGACTGCGCAGCCCTCCGCCGAGCTGTATGGGCAGAGAGGTGCGTTTAATGATCTGCTGGATCGCCTCTGTGTTGGCTGATTTCCCGGCAAAGGCGCCATCGAGATCGACAACATGGAGAAAGCGGCATCCCGCCTCAGCAAAGAGCTGGGCCTGTGCAGCGGGGTCATCAGAATAATGGGTTGCGGCTTCCATATCCCCTTGTTTGAGGCGCACGCAGGCGCCCTCTTTAAGATCAATAGCAGGGTAAAGAGTAAGTTTTGGAAGCATAGGGGAAGACTCTATATCACATGAAAGGAAAGAAGCAGGATGTGAGGGATCCCAATGGGGGAGAGGGGGCGTCCGGCCGATATATTTGGAGAAAAAAAGCCCTTTCACCGTCTGGCCGCCCATCCGGCCGTAATAAGGGTGCGTTCCCCAATGCTCAAAACCAAGCCTGAGGAGGAGGTCGACGGCGATTTTCTGTGTTTCCCTCACTTCACAATCGACAACTTTGATCTTGAGCGCGCGTGCACGCTCAAGCATGGCGGCCAGAAGAGCCTGCCCAAGGCCGATCCCGCGTGCATAGGGAGCCACGTAAAACCCGTTAATGCGGGCTTTTGAGCTATGCAGGTCCAGATAAGTCGGAGGCAGGGCCAGAATACCGGCCCCACAGATATTTCCGCCAGGGCAGCGGGCCACAAAAAGCTCTCTTTCGGGAACCAGCAGAATCCCTTTATAGAAACGTTCCAGCACCTGGCGGTCAGGCGGTTCCAGCCAGCCAAAGGTGCCACCGTCAAGAATGGCCGCCATGGTCGAATCAGTCAGATGATGCAGATCGTCCTCTGACAGAGGTTTCGTAACCCGGGTGATGGAAAGGTTATGAGGCATAGTGGCTCATTCCGGGCACCAGGTCAGGAAATTGCGCAGGATGGTAAGGCCCACTTCCTGACTTTTCTCGACATGAAATTGCGTACCGCATCGTCGCCCGCGGGCCACGATAGCGGGAACGATCGCCCCGTAATGTGATGAGGCAACCATATCAGCTGGATCATAGTCCTGAAGGGCATAGGAATGGACGAAATAACCATGCTCCCCCGGCGTTAATCCCTCTGTCAGAGGATGCTGCCCAGGTGTGAATTCAAGTTCGTTCCAGCCCATATGGGGCAGTCTCAAATTCGCAGTCTCAGGGGTTTTCATAGGGGCGATATGGCCCTTGATCCAGCCAAGACCTTTGGTTCTGCCATGCTCCAGCCCGTAATCAGCCATGAGCTGCATCCCCACGCAAATGCCCAGAAAAGGCGTGCCCTTCCGGGTGCTCTGTTCCAGAAGGGCGTGAAGGCCGCCTGTTTCCAGCCCATGGGCGCAATCGGCAAAGGCACCTTGCCCGGGCAGGATCAGCCTGTCAGCGCTCAGAATATCCTCTTCCTGTCTGGAGATCAGAATCTCGGCATCGAGCCCAAGCTGCCCGGCTGCCCGGCTGGCTGCCTGCGCCGCTGAGGCCAGATTTCCCCCATTATAATCAATAACGACCACACGCATAATGATACTCCGGCAGGAGGAAAAGGAACTTACAGGATCCCCTTTGTCGAGGGGATTTTGTTGGCTGAACGCGGATCATAAGAGACCGCCATACGCAAGGCCCGTGCAAAGGCCTTGAAGGTGCTCTCGGCCATGTGATGGGCGTTTTTCCCGCTTTTTTCTGTCAGGTGAACCGTAATGCGGGCCGACATGACGAGGGCGCGGAAAAATTCCTCAATCATTTCAGTGGCCATTGTCCCGATCATTTCACGCGAGAAAGAGACGTTCCATGCCAGGAAAGGGCGGCCGGAAATATCAATAACCGCTTCGCACAAAGCTTCATCAAGCGGGACGAGGGCCTGACCGAAGCGTTCAATGCCTTTTTTATCGCCTATCGCCTTGTAAAGCGCATCCCCCAGCGTAATGCCGACATCTTCAATCGTATGATGGTCATCAATATGCAGGTCTCCCTTGACTGAAATAGAGAGATCCAACCCACCATGACGGGCAAGAGCATCCAACATGTGATCAAAAAAACCAATGCCGGTTTTAATGTCACTATTGCCGTGCCCGTCAAGATTGAGCGAGAGGGTAATATCGGTCTCGCCGGTGCGACGAGTCACGTTTACAATACGGGGACTGTGCGTTGTCATACTTCCCTGCTACACCATTATTCTGGAATTTTCCAAGAGGAATGGTTAGATTACTCTAAACTGATTACGTCAAGACCTGTCAGAAGTTATTGTAATCTGCCAGTGTGCAAAGGGTTTGTTATGCAGACTAAGTCTTTATCTTCTTCGGCGCTCGATCTGCTGCTCTCAAGGGTTTCAACCGATGCCCTCCAGGAGCCTGCCCCCCAAAAGGACATGATGGAGCTTATTTTAGCGACGGCCTTGCGGGCACCCGATCACGGGAAATTGCGTCCCTGGCGCTATATCGTTGTCGCAGGTGAGGAACGCCCCGCTTTCGCGCAGGAAGTTGTAGCCGCTCTTGAACGCCGGAATCCCGGAATTCCTGAAGAGAAAAAACAGAAAATCCTGCATCGTTTTTCTTCAGCGCCTGCCTTGATTGTGCTGGGCATGTCCCTTCAGCCGGGACATAAAATCCCCGAATCTGAACAGATCATGGCGGCGGCAGCGGGAAATATGAACATTCTCAATGCCCTTTACGCCGAAGGTTTCGGAGGTGTCTGGGTCAGTGGTGATTATTGTGATGAACCCGGACTGATCTCCAGACTGGGCCTTGCTGACACAGACCGATTGGCAGGTATTTTACTGGTAGGTACGCCGACTGATTCGGAAAAGACAGCCAAACGCCCTGACATCGGGGACTATATGGCTTATTGGCATCAGGGACAAACGCCTTCTTTTGGTGCAGATAAAGGAAAGAAATAATGGCAGACTGTCCTCCACAGCAGGATTATGACGTAATTATTGCCGGTGGAGGGCCGGCCGGCCTTGCCAGTGCCCTTTCCTTTGCACGGTCCGGATGGAGCGTGTGTGTCATAGAGCATCAGTCAGAAGAAGCGCTGGCGCACCCGGCTTTTGATGGGCGGGAGATTGCCTTGACCCATCATAGCCGGCACTGGTTGCAGGAGGCCGGGGTCTGGTCGCTTATCGCGCCTCACGCGGTATGCCCTCTGGAAGTGGCCCGGATTGAAAGCGGTGAGGCCGGTGGCCCGCCCCTGATATTCAGTGCCCCTTCAGACGGGGAAAGCGGAGAGCCTTTAGGGTATCTGGTTGCGAACCACCTGATCCGTCAGGCTCTATATCAGCGTATCAGCGGGATAGCATCTGTGACCCTGAAGACCGGGCGTGCTGTCAGAGCGTTCAGAACCACGCTTTCTGAAGCGATTGTGACGCTGACCAATGGAGAGATTATCAAGGGGCGCCTGTTGGTTGCGGCGGATGGGCGCTTCTCAAAATTACGTTCTGAAGCGGGGATTGGGGCGATTATTCATGATTTCGGGACAGATGTTATGGTCTGCCGCGTTGAACATGAAAAACCGCATGAGAATATTGCCCTTCAATGGTTTGATGAGCACCAGACGATTGCCTTGCTGCCCGTCTCTGATGAACATCAGACAAAGCGGTTTTCATCACTGGTCCTGACCCTGCCTGCGCCGGAAATTGCCCGGTTGAAAAAAGCGGAACCTGAGATTTTCAATAAAGAGGTGACAGAGCGCACACATGAGCGGCTGGGGAAGCTGAAGCTGGTGAGTTCCCGCGTCACTTATCCTCTGAAAGCGGTTTTTGCTCACCGCTTCCATGCAAGACGCTTTGCCTTGATTGGGGATGCTGCCGTTGGGATGCACCCCATCACGGCCCACGGCTTTAATCTTGGGCTGAAAGGGCAGGAGACGCTCGTAAGGTCTTTAGCGCAAGGACCGGGAGATCCGGGAGACAGGCGGTGTCTTGAGGCCTTTTCATGGCGGCATCGTAAGGACACGTTCCCATTATTTGCGGCAACCAATATGATTGCGGCGACTTACACGCGTGATGAAATGCCATTCCTGCTGGCACGGCGGATCGGGCTCCGTATTGCTGACCGGCTCATGCCTTTCAAAAAGGCTGTCACTCATATGTTGATGGACCCCGCCGCCTGACCCCTCCTTAACCGAACTGTTTCAGGAGGGCTGCCATTTCCGGAGGAGGGGGGGCTAGTGCTTTTATGAGCGTCTCTTCAAAAGGAAGTTCAAGGTCCAGACTGCGGGAGAGAAGCTGCAAGGAGGCAGGCTGCCCGGACTTTTCAGGAAGGGACGGTCCGTAAACGGGGTCTCCGAGAATAGGGGTGCCGAGAGAGGCGAGGTGAACACGGGCCTGATGCGTGCGGCCTGTCAGAAGGTCAAGTTCAACCCAGCTGCATGTTTCTGTCTGCCCCATAACCCGCCAGATTGTGTGCGCCTTCTGGGCATCCTGGTCATTTTTGGGCGCCGTCTGGACCTTCCACCCATTGTGGACTTTAATACGTTTCAGAGGCGCCGTAATTTCGCCTTGCAACGCAGGAAGGGTGCCTTGCACAAGGGCCCAGTAGCTTTTACGGACCTGCCGGTTCGCAAAGGCCTGTTGGGCGGCAATAAGCGCTGTTTTCCGCCGCGCAATGAGCAGGCAGCCTGACGTGTCCCTATCCAGCCGGTGGACCAGCCACGGCCCCCCTCTCTTTTGGGGGATCAGACGCGTTTCAACGCTGTCAGCTGTGCGTGGACCGGGATGTGAGGCTAGACCGGCAGGTTTATTGATGACAATGAAATGCCTGTTTTCCCACAGGACAGGCAGTTCTTTTCCAGTATGAAAGCCAGTATGAGAGAGGGGACGTTCGCTCATTCATCGTCATCATCAAGAGAGTCATGATGATCCAGTGGATTATGTGACACAAGGACCTCGCGTTTACCAACGTGATTGCTGGCACTGATGATCCCCTGACGTTCCATCTCATCAATAATATTGGCCGCACGGTTATAGCCGATGGAGAGGTGACGCTGGACAAAGCTTGTTGAAGCGCGTTTTTCCCTTATGACGAGGGCAACAGCCTGTTCATAAAGATCGTTATTGCCATCACTGTCATTGCTGGTTTTGCCTGAGCGTGCAGCGGGTTCTTCGGGGGCTTCTTCTGTAATGACATCATCATTATAGACAGGGGCCCCTTTTGCGCGCAGGTCCTCCACAACAGCTTCGACCTCTTCATCGCTAATGAAAGGTCCGTGTACACGGGTGATACGCGCTCCCCCCTGCATGAAGAGCATATCACCGCGCCCCAGAAGCTGCTCTGCCCCTTGCTCACCCAGAATGGTGCGGCTGTCATATTTATTGGTCACCTGGAAGGAGATACGTGTCGGGAAATTGGCTTTGATTGTCCCGGTAATCACGTCCACGGAGGGGCGTTGTGTGGCCATGATGAGGTGGATCCCTGCGGCACGGGCTTTTTGGGCCAGCCTTAGAACAGCGGCTTCAATTTCCTTGCCGGCCACCATCATCAGATCCGCCATTTCGTCAATGACAATCACGATATAAGGCAGGTGCTCGAGTTTCAGACGACATTCATCGAAAACCGGGCGCCCTGTTTCGGGGTCAAAGCCTGTCTGGATGCGGCGCGTCGGAGCCTCACCAGATTCGCGCAGCTTTTTAATGCGGTCATTATAGCCACTGATATTACGGACCTGATGGTCAGCCATCAGGCGGTAACGGCGGTCCATCTCCTGCACAGCCCATTTCAAGGCACTCACAGCCTTGGAGGGTTCGGTCACGACAGGGGTCATCAGATGAGGAATGCCATCATAGATTGAGAGCTCAAGAATCTTGGGGTCAATCATGATAAGACGACATTCTTCAGGGCTGAGACGGTATAACAGGGAGAGGATCATCGCGTTGATCCCCACAGACTTCCCTGATCCCGTCGTCCCGGCGACAAGAAGGTGCGGCATTTTGGCCAGGTCAGCATAAACCGGTTGCCCGGCAATGTCCTTTCCTAGAGCCAGCTTGAGTTTCGCCTTGCCTTCCTCCCAACCTGGATCGAGCAGAAGTTCAGGGAAATAAACAGTGTCGCGCGTGGCGTTAGGTACTTCAATTCCGATAACATTGCGCCCGGGGACGGTTGCAATGCGGACGCTCAGAACGGAGAGTGAGCGGGCAATATCATCTGACAGGCCGATGACGCGTGAGGAGCGCACACCCGGGGCAGGTTCCAGCTCATAAAGTGTGACAACGGGCCCGGCATGATAATCCGTGATTGTGCCCTGCACACCGTAATCATTAAGAACATTTTCCAGAAGGTGAGCGTTTTCCTGAAGGCTCTCTTCCGAAGGGCCAACCAGAGTCTGGTTGGGAAGAGGGTTGAGAAGGGACAGGGAGGGCAGAACCCAGCTTTGCTCAGCCTGCGGTGGGACAAGAGACTGGTTTCCCTGCTCCCAGCTTGCAGGGGCGCGCAGTGGAGAAATCTCTGATGTGGGAACTCTTGGACTCTCTTCCGCCGGGGCTGGTGCCGGGCTGTCTTCCCCGCTGGAGGGGAAAACGCCTAACCCTTTATTGACCATGCGTTTTAAGAACTGGCCATAACCATGTTCAGTCTCACCGGGCGCTTTATGTTCCATAACATCATTATCTTCAGGATCATCCTCTTCTTCAGGAAGGAATGATACAGGCGGTGTTATGGGTGGCGCATCATGTGTGCGGTTAATCTGGGCCAGTTTTTCCCCATAAGGGTTTGTATAACCGCTTTCTTCCGTTTTTTCTGGGAGGACAGGTGTCGTTTCCCGGGAAATATGTTCCCAGGGGGTGGCGGTCTGTGGGGAGGGCGGCTGAAGCCAGTTATTATTGGGGGTCTCAGGTGGGGGCGGAAGGCGCGGGTCTTCACGGATGAAATTGCGGCGCAGAAATCCTGTGGGAACCCCGCCTCTCGGGGCAAACCGGTCACTATAACGCGGAGGTGTTCCTGGCTGAGGCGTGAAGATCCTGGAAGGCATTTCCTCAGAATTGTCTCTTTCGAGCTTCTGGTGACGGATCAGTCTGTAGAGCCGTTTTGAAAATGTCGTGACCCCATAGGCCATGCTCCGCCATTCATGACCGCTCAGCCCCATGGAAATGGGGAGGAGGAGCATCAGAAGGAGGAGGGCCAGGATAAGCGCAGAAAAACTGCCAAAGCCCCTTCCCAGTTCGCCTGTCAGAGCATTGAGCAGCATGGAGGCAAAGCTGCGGCCAATCTGGCCCCCAAAACCACTATTGGACGGCCAGGTAATAGCGCCCCCGCCCAGCAGAATCTGAAACAGGCTTATCAGCATAGCCCCTGTGGGGAGGAGGAGGAGAGCTGCGATAAAGCGGAGAAGGGGGGTGCCCAGAGTGTGTGTTCTTACCAGCCTCCATGACCAGGCCAGAAGAATCAGAGGGGGGAAAATACTGGCAATTCCCAGCCATTGGATAAGGCTGTCGGCAATCGTTGCTCCGGCACGCCCCAGGAGATTGGTGGGCTGTGTGCCGGTGGCGGTGTTGAATGAGGGGTCCTGCGGGTTGAAACTGAAAAGGGAAACAGCAATTGCGATGGCAATAATCAGGAGAATCAGACCACAGAATTCCATCATACGTGCCGACATAAGGCGCGTAAAAGGGTGATCGGCCCTGACTGGAGATGATGATGTGTTATAGGGAGCGGGCGTTTGTGACTTGCGACGCGCTCGTTTCAGGAAAAGCAAGACAACTTACCCTCTGGAGTTTCGCCTCTCGGCATCTGGGAAAGAGAAGCCTTTGCAGAAAAGGCACCCCCGTAATTTTCATATGATTATGCTAAACTAGCGATTTTCCCGGTTCAAGGGAAGTCAGATAACTCGCTGAGGGTTAAAATGCGGTTTTACAAAAACCAGAAACGCACTTCAGCGACCCCGATGCTGCGTTTGAGCAAAAGAGTGTCAGAGAGCTCTGTTTCATCATTCTGATGCTCGCTTTCAGCAATGATGAGGGCATGATCAGCCAGCCACCCTTTTTGAGACAGGGCTTTCAAAGCCAGCGGGACCAGATTTTTCCCATAAGGTGGGTCGAGAAAGACGAGATTATGCGGCCGCGGCGCTTTGCCGATCCGTGTGATATCGCTGACTATAATTTCAGTGATGTCTTCAACGGAACAGCTTTTGATATTCTGCCGGATCATGGCGGCGGCAGAGCGGTCTTTTTCGATAAAACTGGCACATTTTGCCCCCCGGGAAAGGGCCTCAAGTCCCAGTGCGCCTGTCCCGGCAAAGCAATCCAGAACAACGGCCTCTTCCAGCATGGTTCTGCCATACCAGGGGGCGTGCATCAGATGGTCAAAAATAACCTGTCTGGCACGCTGGGAGGTGGGGCGTGTGCTCTCGCCTGCGGGGGCTTTGAGCGTGCGTCCTCTGAAGCGGCCGCCAATGATTCTCATCAGGACGGACGTTTTTTGCCGGCAGGGTTATAAAAAGACGTCTGTTCAGCAAGGACCTTGCTGGAAACCTCTTCAAGATCTCCCGGCCTGAGTGAACCCAGTATGAAAGGACCGTAAGAGAGGCGGATCAGGCGGCTAACATGCAGATTCATGCCGAGCATGACGCGGCGGATCTCACGGTTTTTCCCTTCTGTCAGACTGACGGTCAACCAGGAGTTATCACCCTTCTGGGAATCCAGCACAGCTTTGATAGGGCCATATTTAATGCCTTCAAATTCCGACCCATGGGCGAGGGCTTCAAGGCGTTTGGGGTCAACAAGGCCGAAGACGCGGACCCTGTAGCGCCTGATCCATTGACGGGAGGGAAGCTCCAGCTCGCGTGCCAGAGCTCCGTCATTGGTGAGCAGCAGGAGCCCCTCCGAGTTCAGATCAAGCCGCCCGACACTGACAACCCGGGGCATCGCTGCCGGGAGGGATGAAAAAACAGTCGGGCGTTCCTGCGGGTCATGATGTGTGGTGACAAGCCCTGTTGGTTTATAATAACGCCATAGCCGTGTGCGTTGAGGAGGTTCTATGATTTTCCCATCGACCCTCATAATATCGCCTGTCTGCACAAACGTTGCCGGGTGCATTACTTTCTCAGAGTTGAGAAAAATGCGCCCTTCTTCAATCATGCGTTCAATATCCCTGCGACTGGCGACGCCGCAGCGGGCCAGTATTTTGGCGATACGTTCACCGCGCTGGTGAGCGTTTGAAGGGTCGGAAAAGGAATCTTTGTTCATAAACTGCACATACCGTGCAGATGATGGTAACGCAACGGACTTCTTACTATAAAGTCTTTTAGAGGGAATAAACCCAGGGAAGAGACATTTCCCCAAGGGTTATCGGGATGGTTATCAGAATGGGTGAGAGTGTGCATAACCTGACAGACCTGGCTCCAGGATGGTCCGTTTTCATGAAACAGGCTCTGGCTCTGGCTCAAAAAGGGGCTGAGAAAGGGGAGGTGCCTGTTGGGGCACTCGTTCTTGATGGGGATGGGCGCGTTATTTCAAAAGCTCATAACCTTGTGGAAACGTGTCATGACGCTTCAGCTCATGCAGAAATTCTGGCCCTCAGAGAGGCTGCCCGCCTTTTGAAAACGCCGCGCCTGAGCCAATGTACATTGGTTGTAACGCTTGAGCCCTGTATCATGTGTGCGGCGTCTATCGGCCATTTTCGCGTCGGGCGTGTGATTTATGGAGCGTATGATCCCAAAGGCGGAGGGATTGATCACGGCCCGCGTCTTTTCCAGAGAAAAGAATGCCTCCACAGGCCGGAAGAGATTATCAGCGGCCTGTGTGAGCAAGAGGCCGCTGATATGTTAAGGACGTTTTTTAAAGAGAAACGTTAAAGGTCAGCCTGGAAACGGAAGCCGACAACAAGAGCGTCCTTATAATAACGGGCAGCATCGGGCCGGAAAAGGATCTGGCAATCCGGGACGAATTTAATGCCGTTGGAGAATTGGAACCCGTAATTCATTTCCAGCACTTCCGTGTTGGTTTCGACCGCTTTGACACCATTCTGAAGGGCCATATGGTGCGACATCTGGAGTTCCTGGGTTTTGGTCAGACTGGGATTAACGATCAGCTCAGACCAGAAGACGGAGACGTAATCGGCAGGGCGACCGGGGATAATATGTTGTGCGATCAGCCCGGCTGAGAAATCATGTCTGAAAGGGACGGACGTCCCGGTTGTTCCGGTAATAATGCCAAAAGCCATCAGACCATCACGTTCGCCCGGGCCGAAACGATAAAGCATCTGGTCACCACCGACGTACCAGGCCCCTCTCTGAGGTTCCAGTCGGGCAGGCTGTTTTGATGTGGCGATCGGGGCCCCTGTGACAGAGGTATAAAGGTCTTTATTGTCTGAGGTATCGATATATCCGCCGACTTTATAGTGACCGGGTAATCTATCCTTCCCCCAGTGAGGATTCCAGCCAAGTTCAATGGGAATAACAATACCCATTGAGTTTGCTGAGATATAGAAGCCACTATGGCCGCCATCTTTTTTGGTTGCCTGAAAGAGGCCAACACGGGCGTAGGTGTTTTTTGTCGGGTCGAACTCGACTTGCGCACCGAGCTCTGCATAAGGCCAGGAACGCCAGTGGGAGGAAACGGACACACCTGTAGGGTGCGCACAGGTGACGTTATCAAGCGCGTAACATCCCAGAGGGAATGAACCGAAACTCATATTGGGGGGGTAATAACCGGCCGTTATCGTCACTCTGTTATGGGCCAGTTTCTGTTGCACATAAAGCTGAACAAGGTGGTAAACCACGTTCCCGCCAACACCAAAATCCTGTTGGGGTTCAAATAAGGTCAGGTGGCTTATGTAATCCTTGGCCACGTCACGGCCGGCACGCTGCACGCCCAACATGCGGAAGCTGAGCCCTTTTGCCCCCAGAAGTTTTTCCAGATCAACATCAACACCCATTGTGATCTGGTGTGAATAATCCATTCCTTTCCGGCGTCCTCCCGACACATTGGCCAGTGTTTCAGAAAGATAGGTCAGTGTCAGATCAATGCCCTTATCATAGAGCCAGCTGCGGGCACCAAAGGGATCGCCAAGGACTTTATTGCTGAAACGTTTTTTGGGGGCGGGGGGCGGTGTTAATGTGATCGTCCTGAAATCCGGATCCCGAAGTGCGTCAGGCTTTGCAGAGGCAGGGAGGCTGGCTGTCACGGAAAGGAGAAGGACGATCAGGAGGGAATGGAACCCTGCAGAGCAGAATTTCAGGAAAGAGCTTTTAAAAAGTGAAGCCTCTGAAAAATCGGGGCAGAGTGACATGAAAAACCTGTTTTACCATTCGTTTGATAGGTAACTATCTAGTTAGTTATTTTTGGAATGGTAGCGGATAAAACAGATTACCAGGCTCTGGAAAGTCACTCTTTGGTGAAAAACTATGAAAAGTTATTTAATATCTGGCTTATTGGAGCTCTGGAGAAGGCGCCTGATCGCCCGGTGAGCTGGTCATAAAGGCAAGGATGGCATCCTTGATCATGCGTTTGTGACGTTTGGCATTGTCACTATTGAGCATATTCAGGCCCAGAATTGTTTTGACCGTGGCCTGGTTGCTGATGCGATAAAAACAGAATGATGTATAGAGAAGATGAAGGTCCACAGGATAAATATCGCGCTTGAAAACGCCTGAAATCCGGCCACGTTCTATAATATCATCAAGCGCATGCAGTATTTTATAACGCGCAATGCTGTCGAGCCCCGTTTCCTGCAGGTAACGGGCATTATTAATGTTCTCAATCATGACAAGACGCACAAAAGCGCTATGTTTTTCGTGATAATCTATTGAGAAGTCGATGAGCTTCTCAAGAGCGACCAAAGGAGGGAGTTCCTTAAGCGAAAGGGCCTCTTCCTGCTGCCGGAGCTCCGTATAAAGCTGCTCCAGAACTGCTTTATAAAGCCCGTCCTTATTGCTGAAATAATAATAGATCATCCCTTTGGTGGTCTGCATGGCTTCTGCAATACGGTCCACACGTGCGCCAGCGAGGCCAAAGGTTGCGAACTCTTCAAGGGCCGCGTGGAGAATATCTCTTTTTGTCTGTTCTGCATCGCGTGAGGTGTGGGGAGCCTTGGTCATTCTTATTTTTTCCCGATTACCCGAGTTAACTCTCCGGAGCTTTTATGTCTCCCACTCTAGCACAGGCAATGGCGTAACAACAATTTGAACAAGAAAAACAGCCAATTTTTATGGGATGTTTCAAAGCGCTCTTTGTTATGAGATAACTAAACATATAGTTAGTTAAAAATCTCTCCCCGACTCTATGGGAGGGGTCTATGAGGTTGACAGAGGAGAATTTCGTGCAACCCTCTTTTTCTTTAACCAGTCGCATTGCCATGTGTGTGACCTGGATTCTGGTGCTCGGCCTGGCGGTTACCGGATTATACTTCCTGATAGGAGGGGGCTGGCTGCTCTCTCTCGGGGGGAGCTGGTATTTTGCTCCAGAAGGGCTCCTTCTGCTGGTAACGGCTGTTTTTCTGGCAAAACGAAGTGAAAAATCATTTCTTCTTTACCTGATTTTTTACGTAAGCTCGGTTATCTGGGCCTTCTGGGAAGCTGGATGTGAGTTCTGGCCTTTACTCTCCCGCTTGATGGTTCCTTCCGTCTTTCTGATGCTTTTTTTCGTCGCCTATCCTTACCTGCGCACATTCAGGGGTAAAAATTCCCTGGTTGTGCCGTCATGGGGGGCTGCGTTTATCTCTCTTATGGGTGTTCTGGCAGCTTTCGGGGCTATGTTCATCCCTCATCCGACGGTTTCCGGCCCTGATAAAGAGCTTGCGCTTGAGATGGGGAAAGATGGTCAGGGAAACTGGCAGGCTTATGGCCGTGATCATGGAGGAAGCCGTTTTGCGCCTTTCACACAGATCAACCGCAATAATGTTGCACATCTTCATCAGGCATGGGTTTTCCATACCGGAGATACGCCATTAAGCCCGGATGGCAATGGCGCAGAGGATCAGGAAACGCCTTTACAGATCGGCGATAAGATTTTCCTTTGCACGCCTCATAATAATATTATTGCCGTCAATGCTGATAATGGTCAGAAAATCTGGGAAGCCAAAATCAATTCCCAGTCAAAGATCTGGCAGCGTTGCAGAGGTTTGGCCTATTTTGATGCCCAGGCCCCTTTGGCGAAGGCCGATGACGGTTTCTCTCAACCGCAACCCATCTCTCTTGACCCGGCACTTCCCTGTCAGCGCCGTATTTTCGTCAATACGCCAGATGCGCGCCTTGTTGCGGTTGATGCCGATAATGGCCAGAAATGTGCCAATTTCGGTGTTGATGGCACGGTCAACCTTCTGAGCGGTCTCGGATCAGCTCCTGACCCACAATATCAGCTGACCTCTCCTCCCACCCTTGCCGGGACGACGGTCGTTGTCGGGGGGCGTGTGGCTGATAATGTCAGCACAGATATGCCAGGTGGGGTTATCCGCGGCTATGACGTTATAACAGGTCAGTTACGCTGGGCCTTTGATCCAGGTAACCCTGACCATAACCATGTTCTGGCAGAAGGTGAGACGTACCGCCGGAGCACGCCGAATTCCTGGGCGCCCATGTCCTATGACGCCTCCATGAATACGGTCTTTATCCCAATGGGAAGCTCATCAGTTGATCTGTGGGGTGTTCCACGGACCAAAGAAGACCATAAATACGCCTCTTCCATCCTGGCTCTAGATGCTACAACCGGTAAAGTACGTTGGGTTTATCAGACCGTTCATAATGATCTGTGGGATTTTGATATTCCCATGCAGCCGACATTAATGAATGTCCCCACTGCTGAGGGGGAAAAACAGGCTGTCGTTTTCGGGGCTAAAACAGGCCAGATCTTCGTGCTGGACCGCCATACAGGCCAGCCTTTGACAAAGGTGGAAGAAAAACCGGTTCCCAAAGCGAATATTCCAAACGAGCCATATTCTCCGACGCAGCCTTTCTCTGTCGGGATGCCTTCAATCGGTTCAGGCCCTCTTAAAGAGTCTGATATGTGGGGGGCGACACCTTTTGACCAGCTTGCATGCCGTATCTCATTTAAATCCATGCGCTATACAGGGTTGTTTACAGCGCCTGGAACAGATACGTCCCTGAGCTTCCCCGGCTCTCTGGGGGGTATGAACTGGGGCGGGATCTCTGTTGATCCGGACCATCATTATATCTTCGTTAATGATATGCGTCTGGGTCTATGGGTCCGTATGGCACCGAACCCCGCTGGCGCGCAGACCAAGAATGAAGGTGGAGAATCCGTGAATGCGGGTATGGGTCTGGTCCCTCTGAAGGGAACGCCTTATTCAGTGGTGAAAAACCGCTTTATGTCTCCTCTCCAGGTCCCCTGTCAGAAACCGCCTTTCGGGACGCTGTCTGCCATTGATATGCAGACTCATAAGATCGTCTGGCAGGTTCCCGTAGGAACAGTGCAGGATACAGGTCCGTTCGGGATCAAAATGCATGCGAAAATGCCAGTCGGTATGCCGACATTAGGGGGTACGCTCGCAACAAAAGGCGGTCTCGTCTTTATTGCAGGGACGCAGGATTTCTATCTGAGGGCCTTTGACAGCTCGACCGGCAAAGAAGTCTGGAAATCCCGTCTGCCTGTTGGCAGCCAGGGTGGCCCCATGTCTTACGTATCTCCTGTAACACATAAACAATATGTGTTGATTTCTGCAGGTGGTGCCCGTCAGTCACCCAATAGAGGCGATTACGTCATTGCCTATACGGTTGATAACAAATAAGTAACGAATAAAGTGATCATTCAGATCGCTTGGAGAAAACCCGCTCGGAAAAGAGCGGGTTTTTTACTTTATGGGGTCGTTGACTGAACCATTTATTACTAATCTTTCATAAAATGGATAGGTCTGGCTCATCTTGAATTTGCCATATTATGGGAAATTTCTCTTAGTCACGTTACAGGACCAGCTCTAATGTCTTCAGCTTCTCGTTTGTCGTTAGTATGTCTGGCGACTTTACCACTGATCGCTATTGGTGTTGGTATCAGTCCGGTCCAGGCCGGCGAAGAAAGCCAGCCGATCAGGCCTCAGGTAACCATGCAGAATATGCCGAATTTTGTTGATCTGGTGAAACAGGTCAAACCGGCTGTCGTCTCGATTTCTGCCAAAATCAAGGAAAGTGATTTAGATGACGGGGGCGATAATGGACAGCCCTCCATGAACGGAATGCCTTTCCCCTTTCCTTTCCCGTTCCAGATGGCGCCTGCACCTTCCAATCGCCTTATTGATGCGCGAGGATCGGGCTTCCTGGTCTCGGATGATGGATATATCGTAACCAATAATCACGTCGTGAACGGGGCGGTGAAAGTAACCGTCAAATTTGATGATGGGACCGTCCTGCCAGCCAAAATCATTGGTCGTGATCAGAAAACAGATATTGCCCTGCTTCGTGTAAAAACGACAAAGCGCCTGCCTTATCTTGACCTGGGGGATTCAGACACCGTCCAGCCAGGGCAATGGGTTGTCGCGGTTGGCAATCCATACGGGCTGGGAGGGACAGTGACCTCAGGCATCGTGTCCGCTCTCGGCCGGGAATTGAACACAGATGCCTATAATGATTTTATCCAGGTTGATGCCCCGATTAACCGGGGAAATTCAGGTGGCCCTCTGATCACACTTGATGGCAAGGTGGTCGGAGTTAATTCCATGATCATGTCGCCTAATGGGGGCGGGTCGATCGGAATTGGGTTTGCCATTCCGTCTGATACAGTCCGGTCCGTGGTCGATCAGCTTCGCAAATCCGGTCATGTGGTCCGCGGCTATTTCGGCGTTGTGACACAGACGGTCACGCCAACAATGGCTCAGGCGCTCAAACTGCCTTCCACCGATCCAGGGCAGACAGCGCATGGTGCTATTGTGGCCTCAGTGGTGGCAGGTGGCCCGGCTGAGAAGGCAGGGCTTAAAACAGGCGACGTGATTTTGAGTCTCAATGGTCATGCTGTTGGCAGTGCTCATGGGTTTGCCATGAAGGCCGTTGCCCTTCCTCCCGGCACAAAGGCCGAACTTGCTATTCTGCGTGACGGGAAATCACAGACCATTACGGTAACGCCCGGTAATCAGGATGATAAGGATTCAAATGGAACAAATGGTGTTTCAGATATGAATGCTTCGGGCAAGATCGGAATTTCTCTGGGGGCCATCACACCAAGAACGCGTCAGGAATTAGGGCTTGATGAAACTGTGAAAGGAGCGGTCATTGTCGATGTTGCTCAAGGAAGCATTGCTGCGCGGTCCGGTATTCATCCTGGCGATATTATCGTGGCTGTGGGTAATCATGTAACGACGACGCCTCACGCGGCAGCGTCACTGATCAAACAGGCTCTCACAAATAAGCAGCCCCCTTTATTGCGGATTTTGCGTGACGGGCAGCAATTATTTGTCGCTGTTTCCCCTGATGGATCAGATGAAACAGGCAATGGAGATGAATAAAACGTCCTGAGATTCACTTTCGGGCGGGTCTTCTGACAGTAGTGTCCCCTCATTGTGAGAGATCATAATGAGGGGTTCTTTTATTTATTGGTTAAGAGCGTGGACCAGCGCTTCAACATCCTGTTTGCGCGTATAATAACTGGTCACAAAACGCACAAGCTGGCCGGGAACACCTTCTGGTGTCGGGTAGCGGTAAAATCCAAAACCATTTTCTTCGAGTGTGTTAAGCAGGGCTTCCGGCAGAACAACGAAAACCTCGTTGCTTTCCACATCAAATGGCATGTGGGCTCCCGGGTGGCGTTGCAGCTCAGCGCGCAGGAGAGCAGCCATTTTATTGGCATGAGCTCCATTTCTCAGCCAGAGATCATCCTGCAATAAGGTCTGTA
Organism: Aristophania sp. ESL1100; assembly: GCF_058511235.1. Classification (NCBI taxonomy): domain Bacteria; kingdom Pseudomonadati; phylum Pseudomonadota; class Alphaproteobacteria; order Acetobacterales; family Acetobacteraceae; genus Aristophania; species Aristophania sp. ESL1100. Next base: position 166,773 of record NZ_CP196394.1, read on the forward strand.
GCTGCAAGCTCAGAAATCTGCTTTTGGACCAGGAGTGGCCACTGCGTTTAATAATGTGAGGCAATGCGCGGAGAAGCGGGCGTGTCCGGTCATTTAAAAACACGATTAATGCTTCAACAGCCATGGCTCCCGCTTTTGTTCCCCCAAAACTCAGGACGTCAATACCGGCTTTCCATGTTGTTTCAGCCGGGGTGCAGCCCAGATGGGCAATCGCATTTCCCAGGCGCGCCCCATCCATATGGACGAAAAGGTCATTTTGGTGGGCAATGTCGCTTAAAGCCGTCAGTGTTTCAACGGGATAGACAGTGCCCCATTCCGTGGCCTGAGTGAGGGAAAGTGCCTGAAGAGGAGGGGAAAGAACGCCTTTTTCCTTATTGCGGGCAATGGCTTCCTGCAAGGCGTCAGGGGCCATGCGCCCCTGAGGGGAGGGCAGGGTCGTAATTTTTGCCCCTGCTGTATAAAATTCCGGGGCGCCCCCTTCATCATTGTCAATATGGGCACTATGGTCGCAGATAATGCCGCCATAAGGTCTGACCAGCGCTGAAAGGGCGATGGCATTGGTGGCAGTGCCCGTAGCAATGGGGAAAACAGCCAGCTCTGTTGAAAAGACTTTTTCAAATAAAGGGATAAGCTGCTCGGTATAAGGGTCATTTCCATAGGAATGGAGACTGTCATTATTGCCCTGGGCGAGAGCCGCGAGAATTTCCGGGCACGCTGGTGCGACGTTATCGCTGGCAAAGTTTTTACGGATGTTAGAGGGCATTAATGAAAAATTCCTTAAAATGCATAATCTTTGTTTTCTTAGCCATGAATCTCGGCTAGTTCGTTGCATGTGACCGGACTAAATTATAGGAAGCCGGCGAGAAAAACCAGATTTTCGCCCTTCCGTGACATCCTGCCTGAGGAGGGCGCCCATCATGACATCCACTTCTGCTACCTTGATTGATGGTAAAGCAATTGCCAGAAAACTTACAGAGACAATCCGGCAGGAAGTTGAAGAACTGCTCCTGAAAGGGCACATGGTGCCGGGTCTGGCTGTGGTTCTGGTGGGCAATGATCCCGCTTCAGAGGTCTATGTTAAAAACAAGGCGCTCCAGACGCACCATGCCGGTATGCGCTCCTTTATGCATATGCTTCCCCAGAGCACAACGCAGGAAGAATTGCTTGCCCTGATTGCTGATCTGAATGAAAACCCCCAGATTCATGGCATTCTGGTCCAGCTTCCACTGCCTGCACAGATTGACCCGGTGACCGTGACAAATGCAATCCTGCCGGAAAAAGATGTTGATGGTCTGGGGGAAGTGAATGCAGGGCGTCTGGCTCTGGGCATGACCGATGGCATTGTGCCCTGTACACCGCTGGGATGTCTGAAACTCCTCCAATCGGTTCATGCGGATCTGACCGGTATGAACGCTCTTGTTATTGGTGCGTCCATTCTGGTAGGGCGGCCAATGGCGCAGCTCCTGTTAAAAGAGCATTGCACGGTTACGATTGCTCATATTCATACGCGCGATCTCCCCTCCCTTGCCCGGCAGGCAGATATCATCGTCGTGGCAACGGGTAAGTCCGGGCTGGTAAGAGGAGACTGGGTCAAACCTGGAGCAACGGTGATTGACGTCGGGATAACACGCGTCATGCAGGAAAATGGTCGCAGCCACCTTGTTGGCGATGTCAATTTTGAAGAGGTCAGCAAAGTGGCGGGTTATATAACGCCAGTCCCCGGTGGAGTGGGCCCTATGACGATTGCAGGTCTGCTTCATAATACGCTTCAGGCTGCGAAAGCGACCTATAAAGAATAGGGCTGCTCTTGTCAGAAGGCGAAGAAACATGTCATTGATCGGGGGATGTGAAAGGTACGGATTTTAAAAGGGCCTTAAATTTTTTCGTGTAATTTTTGTTCCTCCGAACCTTGAAAAGACCAGATAATTTCAATGGGGACTCTATGGCGCTGGATGATACGCAACAGAAAGAACAGAATACAGCCCCCGATAACACAGCCGGGAAAAAAGGGGCTGAAAAGGGGAGCCCCCTTAAAAGGGTGATTCTGATCGGTATTGTTGTGATCGTCCTGCTGGGGGTCGGGCTTTACATGTTCCTGACCCGCAACCATGTGAGCACGGATGACGCCTATACAACAGGGCGGAAAATTTCCATTGCACCGCATGTCAGTGGGTTTGTTGCGAAATTGCTGGTTGATGATAACCAGTTTGTCCATAAAGGGGACCTGCTCGTCCAGCTTGACGGGCGTGACTATCTGGCAACCCTACATCGGGCTGAGGCTGCTGTGCAGCAGGCACAGGCTGATATGAATGCCTATAAAATGACTCTGATCGTGGCGCAGAAGGACTTTCCCGGCCGTCTGGTGACGGCGCAGGGAAATGTTGCCGCCGCACAGGCAAAGCTTTTCAAGGCGCGGACCGATTACAGTCGGCAGCATCGTGTTGCACGCGCCGCGACGACCCAGCAGGATATAGATTACGCCAAGGCAGCCCTTGATGAAGCAACCGCCGCCGTTGTGCAGGCACAGGGGCAATTGACCCAGGCTGAGCCGGTCAAAGCCAATATCGATACAGCAGATGCCCACGTCACTCAGGCTCTTGCCAATCTGACCGCCGCACAGGCAGATCTGGAAAAAGCCAGACTTGATGTGGAATGGACCAATATCACGGCACCGCGTGACGGGCGTATTTCACAGCGTAATATCGAGCAGGGTGCGTTCGTTCAGACCGGGCAGGAAATGTTCTCAATCGTGCCCGATGATATCTGGATTGTTGCCAATTACAAGGAAACGCAGCTCACTCATATGCGCCCCGGCCAGAAGGTGGATATTGAGATTGACGCCTATCCTCAGCTTCATCTCAAAGGGCATGTTGATTCCCTTCAGATGGGGTCAGGTGAGTCCTTCAGTGCCTTCCCGCCTGAAAATGCAACAGGGAACTTTGTTAAAACCGTCCAGCGTATTCCCGTCAAAATCCTGATTGATAGCGGGCGCGATCCTAAAATTCCGCTGGCCATCGGGCTTTCTGTTGAACCAACGGTTTATACTGAATGAGCGCGGCAACAGCAGAGACAGCGTCAAACGCTGATCACAGCTCGTGGAAGCCGAAACATAATCCATGGCTGGTTGCCGTTGTTGTGACCATGGCAGCCTTTATGGAAGTGCTGGACACCACGATTGTGAATGTGGCCCTGCCGCATATTTCCGGCTCATTAGGCAGCTCTTATGACGATGCCACCTGGGCCCTGACGTCCTATCTCGTCGCAAACGGGATTGTTTTGACCATTTCAGGGTGGCTCTCGCGTTTTTTTGGCCGCAAGCGTTATTTTCTGCTCTGTATTTTGCTGTTTACGATAACGTCTTTCCTTTGTGGTCTTTCAACATCTTTGCCGATGCTGATTGTCTTCCGTCTGCTTCAAGGGTTTTTTGGCGGCGGGCTTCAGCCATGTCAGCAATCCATCATTCTTGATATTTTCCCCCCTGAAAAACGGGGGCAGGCTTTTGGCCTGACTGCTATTGCCACAGTGGTGGGGCCCGTTCTGGGGCCGATGCTCGGTGGCTGGCTGACCGATAATTACAGCTGGCGCTGGATTTTTTACGTCAATGTGCCTTTTGGTATCATTACCGTTTTTGCGGTTATGTCCCTGCTGGAAGACCCCCCCTGGGAAAAGGCAAAGCGCGAGAAAGTCGATGTCATCGGGATCAGCCTTATTTCTCTGGCGCTTGGCTGTATTGAGGTCATGGCAGACCGGGGTGAGGATGATGACTGGTTTGGCTCCCCCTTCATTGTCAAACTGGCCCTGATCGGCGGTATTACCTTTATTGCCGCCATTATCTGGTTGTTAAAGGCAAAACAGCCGCTCGTTCATCTGAGCGTTTTCAAGGACCGTAATTTCACTCTGGGAACCCTTATGATGGGGGTTCTCGGCGTTCTTCTTTATGCTTCTGCCGTGATTGTTCCGCAATTTGCCCAGCAGATTCAGGATTATCCGGCAACGATTGCCGGGCGGCTTATGGCACCAGGTGGGATGACGATTATGGTTCTGATTCCCATTGTCTCAATCCTGATGACGAAAATACAGCTGCGTTATCTGATTGCCTTCGGGTTTTTCATGATGGCCATGGCGTTATTCTGTTCAGCCGTTCTTTATCAGGCAGTGGGTTTTCGCTTCCTTGTCGAATGTCGTATCATACAGACGGCCCCTCTGGCGTTCCTCTTCGTCCCGATCTCAACTTTTGCCTATTCCACTCTGCCCCGGGAGCTGAATGCTGATGCCTCAGCTCTGTTCAGTATGGTGCGGAATTATTTCGGCTCACTGTCCATCTCTCTGGCGACCGCTGCCATTATTGAGACAAAGCAGGTTCATCAGACGGAACTTTCCAGCCATATGATCCTGGGTCGGCCGGAAGTGCATAATTATCTGGCTCAGCTTCAGGCAGCGGCACAGGCGCGCGGTATGTCTTTTCTGCAATCGCAGTCTTTTGCCATGCAACATCTTTATCAGGAATTCTCTCAGCAGGTTGCCATGCTCGCCTATAATCAGGTCTTTAATATATTGGGCATTATCACGCTTTGTATTGTTCCACTCTGTTTTCTGATCAGCCCCATCAAAGGTGGGGGAGACGCGGTCGGAGGGCATTGATCATGCAGAAAAAAGACAGGAGCGTTTTTGTGGAATTGTCTCAAATACGCCGTTCAGCCAGCCGTCACATCACAAAAACCGTTCTGCCTCTGGTGTCCTTATGCGCGTTAAGTGCCTGTATGGTCGGGCCGAAATATCATGCGCCCAAGCCCTGGTCCCCGCCGCATTACGATACGCATGCGCGTGAAAATGGAAAAACCTCTCCCCAAAGTGTCGTGACAGAGCTCCCCTTTGATGACAGCTGGTGGAAATCCTTCAAGGACCCCGAACTTGCCTCTCTTGAAGAACGCATTGCCACGCAGAACCTTGCTTTTGAGTTGGCAACCGCCAACCTTGCCCAGAGCCGTGCAGAAATGATGATTGCCGGTGCGGAACGTTTCCCGATGCTCTCGGCGCAAGGTTCTTATGCCCGCACCCAGAACAGCTCCCGGCAGTTAAGGCGGATCATCCGCCGTATAGGAAGCAAGACCGGTGGTATGCAGGCAGCACCGCGTGACACTGTGATTCCTCTGCTCGATCAGTGGGCTTATTCCATCGATGCGACTTATGAGGTTGATTTGTGGGGGCGTGTCGCCCGGCAATATCAGGCCTCCAAGGCCATGATGGAAATGACTGAGGAAGAGCGCAGGAGCGTCCTGATTGCCCAGCAGGCGGATATGGCACGTGACTATCTGCAATTACGGGGCGATCAGAAACGGATGAGGGTTCTCAAGGCCAGCCACAAGACCTTGTCCGAGTTAAATCATTTGACGGATAATCGTTATAAAACAGGGCTGGTGACTGAGCTGGATGTTGATTCGGTTCAGTCGCGTCTTCATCAGGTGGAAGCCCAGATCGCGGAATTATCCCAGACATTGGCGCAGGAAAAAAATGCCATCGCCTTCCTGCTGGGAGCCCCCCCTCAAAGCCTGGAAAAGGAATTGGAGCAGGGGCAGGACATTCCGGTTGTGCCTCCCTTTATTCCGGCTGGATTGCCCTCTGAACTGGCACATCGCCGGCCTGACGTGAGAGAGGCCGAGGCGCGCCTACGGGAAAGTGTGGCCGAGGTGGGGGAAGCGACAGCCGATTTTTATCCGAAACTCACGATCAATGCCGATTTCGGGTTCCAGACATTGTCCTTTAAGGATCTGGGATTCTGGGGCTCACGGGCGTGGAATGTGGGGCCGAGCATCTCCCTTCCTGTTTTTCAGGGTGGGCGGCTTCGTGGCCAGCTCAAATTGAAAAAGGCCGGGCAGAAAGCCGCAGCGATTTCCTACCGCCAGACGGTTTTGCAATCATGGCACGAAGTGGATAATGCCCTTCAGGCATATCATGATGAGCAAAATCGCCGGGAAGGTCTGTCCCGGAGCGTGCAGGACAGCCAGCGCTCCTATGATCTTGCGCTGAACCAGTATCGCTCAGGTTTAAGCACCTATCTCGATGTGCTGAATGCGCAGATTCAGGTCCAGCAGGGAGAGATGGACCTGGCAAAAAGTGACTCAACCGTCGCGATTGATCTTGCCCGTCTTTATAACGCATTAGGGGGTGGCTGGCAGGAAACCTCGCCCGACGCAAAAATGATGAAACAATCTAAACATACAGCGCACGGGTAAGGGTTTTCTGTTTCGTTACCGTTATTAAAGAACGCCAGAAATAAACGTCAAAAAAATGCCAAGAAAAGGGGCCATCCTTCGCGTAAGGACGGCCCCTTTTTTATAGATAGAGCCGTTCTTTTAACGGCGGGCGATCAGCTCAGGCGTTTCGGTAGGCTGTTCCACGGCAAGAACATTGAGATTCAAATCATTCTGCGGGATAAAGACGTAATGTTCCAGGGCCTCGTTCAAAAGGGCACGGGCACGGGCTTCATCATGGTTCTGAAGGGCTTTCAAAGCCGTTTCAACCATTTTCAAAGTAGGTTCCAAAGGCGCAATAGCGATGGAAATCTGGACTTTTGGCTGGAAAGGCTTAACGGCTTTATAGGCCATATCCGTTTTCCCGGCCCTTAAATCAGCATTGGCCTGAGCCAAAACCTTATCTTCAGCCGGTGAAAGTTTTGTTCTGGCAATAAATTTGCCCCCCACAGGGGCCCAGTTTGCCATATTATAACGGTCAAGCCAGGTCATGCCCGGGTTATTTTTATGAATTCTTTCAATATAGGCCGCAGCTTCCGAAAGGTCATGATGTGACTGAAGGGCAGATTGCAGTTCCTTCTCTGCAAAAGAGAGTTTAACTTCTGCTTCTTTGGGATTGTGCAGTTCAATCAGCTTGTCAGCGTCCAGAATGGCATTAAGGGCCTGAAGGCTCTGCCTGGATAATTCATTGAAGGAAAGGCGCTCTTCCAGTCTTTCCCAATGGTCTTTGACCTGCTGCGCAGATGTGATGCGCCCGGTTTCATGGGATGTTAAGGCAGGGTCTGCAAACGCAGTGCCGGCAAGGAGAAACGTAGCCAGAGAGAAAATGGAAACGGCATAGGATTGGGCGCGTTTGAAAGATGCCATATCGATACTCCTTTCTGGAAATCAGTGGTGTGTGATTGCTGAATCTGCCAAGGCTCAACGTGCTGTAAAGACCCTCTCAAAATACAGAACTTACATTTTTCATTATACAGAATTTCCGACCGGTCGGTAGGGAAAGGCAGATCATTTTTTCTTGAGTAACGTAGGAAGAAGGGCAGGGCTGACCGTTACGGAAAGTAAATAAAGTGGATTTCTCTTTACGACGGGGAGCGATGACATCTCTTCTGTGAATTCTTTTTACAAAATGGGTGGAATAACCCTTCTCTTCTGGCAGTAAATGTGGGAAAGCACGGCTTATGACACAGAGCTTTGAACACCACACAATCTACCCAATTCCGCTTTCCCAGCGCTTTGGCAAGGCGTCAGATCTGTTTCCGGTCTGGTTCAGCGCCAATATGACGCTTCTTACTGTTGTGACCGGGGCGTTGGGGCCGGTTGTTTTCAAGCTGTCATTTCTCTGGTCGCTGATTGCACTGGTGGTCGGTAATATGATCGGGGCGATTTTTATGGCCCTTCACGCAGCGCAGGGGCCAAGACTCGGCGTGCCCCAGATGGTGCAGAGCCGGGGGCAGTTCGGCCTTTATGGCTCCGTGCCGGTCATCGGGCTTGTGATCGTCATGTATATCGGCTTTGCAGCGTCCAATTGCGTGGTGGGGGGGGAGGCCCTTTCCCATATCATGCCCTCTCTGGGGGGGACGAACTGCATTCTCCTGATTGCTTTTTTGACCTTTATCCCCTGTGTGCTGGGCTATAAGGTTATTCACCTCTGTTCGAAAATTGCCAGCTGGCTTTCAGCAACGGCCGTTCTTTATGCCATTGCCTGTGGGCTTCACGCTCTCTCCTGGTCTCTGCTGACAGACATGCATGGTTCGGTCTCCGGCATTCTGGGCGCTGTTTCAGTCTCAGCCTTATGGCAGATCGCCTATGCCCCCTACGTCTCTGATTCATCGCGTTACCTGCCTTTAACGGCCTCATCGGGGGAAAAAACCTTCTGGGCCTGTTATGGCGGCACGGTTCTTGGGGCGATCCTGCCCATGATGCTGGGGAGCCTGCTTGTCATTTTATGGCCTGATCTTTCTCCCTCCCAGGCGATTATTCATCTGGCAGGGCCTGTCGGGCGCGCTGTCGTCTGGGTTCTGGCCCTGGCCATTCCTCTGGGAAGCGCGATGAGCGTTTATTGCGGGGGCTTATGTTGCCTCACTTTTATCCAGACATTTTATGCCAGACGGTCTTTGGGACGTTTCTCCCGCGTAACAGTCACAACGCTGATTCTGGTCATTGCCCTGTTCATAGGGCTTGGCATGTCAAAGACCTTTTTACAGTCTTATACAGCCTTTCTTGATTTCCTGCTGGCTGTGCTTGTGCCCTGGACGGCCATTAACCTCTATGATTACTATATTCTCAAAAAAGGTCATTATGAGGTTGATGATTTCTTTAAACCCTCTGGTGGCCGTTATGGTCTCGTCAATTACCGGGCTGCTTTCTGCTATGTGATTGGCGTGCTGGTGGAACTGCCTTTTCTGAAAACAGAATTTTTTACCGGCTCTCTGGCTTCCAGAATGGGGGGTGTTGATATTTCATGGCTAGCCGGCCTTGTTATAACGACGCTTCTATATGCGGCTTTGTCGGGTTTTCAGACAAAAAAATCATCGCCTCTCTAAAGAAAAAGCCCCTTCGAAAGAAGGGGCTTTCTGTATAAAGGGGGGGAAGGTTACTTTCCTTCCGGATGAAGCCAGGGTCTGGCTTTCACTTCCTGCCTCATGGTGGCAACAGCCTGGGCTGTGACAGGGGGGGCAGCATTTCCCCACTGGTTGCGGATATAGCTCAGAACAGCCGCAATATCGTCATCAGACATCGTCCAGTCAAAACGTGGCATTCCTGCACCTGTGGGGTTTCCAGCCGTCTGCGGCCCCATAACGCCAGTCAGCACACTATGGATCAGAGATGAAGGATCCGGTGCGTTGATGATGGGATTATGAGCAAAGGCCGGGATCATATTGGGAACACCCGCCCCGTTGGAAATATGACAGGCTTCGCACACAGCCTCATAAGCTTTTTTGCCCCGCTGCATAAGCGGATCAGAAGCAGGCAAAGGCGCTGGAGCCTGGTAAGGGCTTGCCGGGAGGGATCTGAGGTAGGTTATAATCGCCTTGATGTCATTTTCCGTCAGATATTGGAGGGACTTTTCAACAGCCTCTCCCATCGGGCCGGACGCAACAGAAAGCTCGTTTGTTCCGGTTTTGAGGTAGCTGAAAAGCTGTGCGTCGCTGAGGGCACCAATCCCGATGGTTTTATTGGGTGTGATATCAGAGGCATGCCAGTTTTGCAGTGTAGCGCCTCCAAAGGCTTCCCGCACATTGCCACCGAGGTTGTTTTTCCCAGTATGGCAGGTGGCACAATGTCCTGCGCCCTCTACAAGATAGGCACCGCGATTCCATTCAGCACTTTTCTGCGTGTCAGGTTTGAAAGTCCCTTCCTTGAAGAAAAGGAAATTCCATCCTGCCAGAAGAATTCTCTGATTATAGGGGAAGGGAAGGTGATTGGTTTGCACACGGTGAGGGGTGGCGGGCAGCTGTTTTATATAAGCCCATAAATCGCTGACATCCTGATCGCTCAGTTTGGCGTAGGCATTATAAGGCATGGCCGGATAGAGGAAACCGGGTTTGCCCACCCCATGACGGACCGCAGCGTCAAACTGCTTTTCCGTCCAGTTCCCGATACCGGTTTCTTTATCAGAGGTGATGTTGGAGGTAACGATCGTTCCAAAAGGTGTGTGCAGGGCGAAGCCACCACTATAGGGGGCGTGCCCGGGCTGCGTATGGCAGGCCTCACAATCCGAGGCGAGGGCGATATAATGACCGCGTTCGATCTTCGCCTTTAAAGCGTCTCCCGAACTATGATCCTCCTGTAAAGGAGATGATGGGTGCAATTTCAGTTCGATATAACCCGTTGCAATCCCCAATGCGGCCACTATGGCAATGCCACCCCCGATGAGCCCTTTTTTCAATCCACTGGACATAAATTTCTCCCTTAACCGACCAGAGGGCCAGGATTATGCTGGTAGGTGTCGATAATGGCGCGGGCCGTCCAGAGTGTGAGGGCGCCAAGCGTTTCAGTCGGGTTATAGCCGGCATTATTGGGGTAGGAAGACGCTCCAACGACGAAGAGATTATGCATATCCCAATGTTGTTGGTAGCGGTTCAGAACGGACGTTTTTGGGTCCAGTCCCATAACGGCCCCGCCAATTGTATGCCCGCTATTATAAGGGCGGAACGGGTCGCTCGGTTTATCGGGGAATGCTTCTGTCATCCAGGATTTCGCACCGGTCTTACGGCAGATTTCTTCTATCTTTTGCTGGATAAAGCGGGCCATGAGGCGGTCATTTTCATTATAATCGAATGTCACGCGTAAAAGAGGCTGGCCGTTTGCATCCTTATAGGTGGGGTCGAGGTCGAGATAGGACCCGATATGGGAGTATGATGTGCCCTGTCCCTGGATTTTTCCGTAATTGCTATAAGAATGTTTGAAGGCTTTTTTCCATTCAGATCCCCATTTCTTTGTGCCAGGCGGAACGCGGTCCAGCATGGCCAGAGGGGTACCCTGATCGGAGATTGCCTGTATGCCGGCCCCGCCTATAAAGCCCAGCCCGGAATGATCGAAATTATCGCCGTTGAAATCATCAATCTGTGTTGAGAGAGCCCCTGTTGAAATAAAGGAATTCATGTATTCATTTTCAAAATACAGAAAGCCCATTGACATGGTCTGCCAGTTATAGGCGCGGCCCAGCGTGCCTTCACCTGTTTTGGGATTATAAGGCGTGCCGATTTCAGAAAGAAGCAGCAGACGCACATTATCAAGCTGATAGGCGGCAATAACGACAATATCAGCAGGCTGAAACCCGATATTGCCATCACTATCGCGGAACGTAACGCCTCTGGCCGTTTTCCCGTCACTGGCTTTTTCAACCTTGAGAGCGGTACATTCTGTCAGAAGGGTGAAGTTTTTCCGTTCCATGAGAGCGGGAATAACGCAGATATTGGGGCTGGATTTGGAATAATTCCCACATCCATAAAAACCGCAATACCCACAATAGGTGCAGGGAGCGAGCTCAATACCCAGGGCATTGCGGTAAGGGGCGCCTATGGTCCCGGCAGGAATAGGGAAGGGATGATATCCCATGCTTTCAGTGGTTTTATGGAAAATATCATTCCAGTGAGAGCGGACCAGAGGCGGGGTGGGGTAAGGGTTTTTGCGTGATCCTTCAAAAGGGTTCCCCCCTTTCTGGACAACATTGTTCAGGACACCGGCATTCCCGGCAATACCGGCAATTTTTTCAAAACGGTCATAATAGGGTTCGAGGTCGTCATATTTCACACCCCAATCCTGCACAATCAGCCCGTCTGCCAGCTTCATGTCTTTATAACGGGTCTTAACGCGTGTTTCCATTTCGAAGTCGGAAGGATTGAAGCGCCATGAATTGACAGCCCAGTGTTTTCCAGCGCCCCCCACTGTATTGCCCAGCTGCCATGTGCTCCATTCGCGCCCGGGCAGGGCCACCTGTTCACCTGTATTACGGAAGGTATAGGCTTCGGTTGCGGGTGTCTGAAGGGCGCCTTTTCTTACCCCGAAGCGCAATTCATCAGCGACGATGGAAGGGGGAAAGTTCTGGCTTGTTGTTTCCCACGGGCCGCGATTGATCGCAACGACATTCAGCCCGGCACGTGTCAGTTCCTCAGCCATAAGCGAGCCTGACCAACCGAGCCCGATAATAGCGACATCCGCTTTGGGTCTTTTATAATCCATATGGAAAGTCCTTATGTCTCTTGATAAAGGTCAGGGGTCAGGCAGGCTGGGAGGAAGTGAATTTCTGGGCGATACTGACAGGCTCAAGGATAATGGGCTTTCCCTTCATATGAACAACATCGCGGTAGTCATAACGGGCTCCGGGGAAATTGATCATTCTCCAGCCAGCCATGTCTTTATTGCCGCCATAAATGGGGTCTGCGAAATATCCTTCCTGCGCATTGGCCAGAAGCTGGGCAAAGAAGTCAGCAGAAGAAACGTGAGCGAAATCGCATTTGCCCGCTTCCATATCCTCCAGACAGAGATCCTGTTCCTGAGGGGAGAGGGACTGGAAATTTTTGCCGTATTTTTTCTGGCAACACTCGTCCATATCTTTCAGGCCCAGGCGATAGAGCTGGGCCGGGGTGAGGGCGGACTGATAACCCTGCTCGGGCGTGCCTTTCAGATAAGGACCATTTTTATAGCGGTAATCAGCATTTCCCCACGGGCCGGCGAGCTGATAATCTGTAAAGACGACACATCCCGCTTCAGAGGCGGAGGGGCCAAGCTCGTCAGCTGGTATCAGACGGTCAAAAATTGCCGCAACCTGACGGGCTTCCTCTTCAGTAAAATAAACGCGTTTTGAAGGATCAACCGGTTTGGGAGGTTGCAGATCCCGAGGGGCCCATTTGGTGCCCCCCATCAGCACATTCGCAAGCGCGCCTGCCGGACGCAGGATTGTGGCGACAGTCGCTGAAGCAACCAGGACAAGCCCTGCTTTCAAAAATGAGCGCCGTTGCATTCTGGCCGGGTCATGGCCCGATGAATGAGAAGTGTTGCGCATAATACCGCCATAAAAAGAACATAATTTAAAAAAATGTCTCAAGAGTGCGCTCTGCCTGCCCTATCTTCAGAGCGAAAGGCGACAGGTTCTTTGTTTTCCTGAGAGATTATGTGGGTATTTCTGCGCTTGTAAAAATAGAATGACAATAATCAGAAAGATAACAATCAAGTGAATACGAAATTGTGATGACTGTTATTAAAATTTATTTTATGAATGTAGAAAGAATGATGCTATCTGAATCGTGATTTGTATTTTAATAAGTAAATTAAATAATATTTCAAGTAATAGTTTTATAATATTATGAAGTCGATATAAAAAACTTTCATCTTACTGACTTGTCCTCATCGTGTTCTGGCGGACTGGCTTTTCGTCTGGAGTGAAAGGGCCATGACAAGGGCAATAAACCAGCCGACGACTGTCCAGCCTAAAAAGAGATTGAGTAAAATGACGCCCGCCTTATTTTCCACCTGACGGCCAAAAACAATCAGTGTCGGGAGAAAATAGATCAGCAGTCCCAATAATGAGGCCGGAAGCGTAATGATATGAAAATCATGTTGGGTGTACCCTTCGATCATAATAAACCCTCCCGGCTGATGTCAGGAACATGATAACAGGGAAATGATTAAGGAAGGTTTTAGCGCATAGTCTCTCATATTGCAGGCATATAGCAGGGCAGCGATATGGGATAGGGCATTATTGACACAGCAGGACTTTATGTGTATCCAATACACATGAAAAGCCGGGAAGCTATTAAGAGGCTGCAAGAGGACGGATGGTATCACGTCAAGACGACGGGAGATCACTGGCACTTCAAACACCCTACCAAACCGGGGAAAGTGACCGTGACGCATCCAAAGAAGGACCTCAGCCGTCTCGTCATGAAATCCATAGAAAAACAGGCAGGAATTAAACTGACATGACCCGTTATATCGCTATCATGAGCAAGGATCCGGACAGTGATTACGGGGTTCATTTTCCCGACTTTCCCGGTTGTGTCACGGCGGGGTCTACAGTGGAGGAAGCCCGGCGCATGGCGATGGAGGCCCTGGCTGGGCATATCTCCCTGATGCGGGAAGATGGTGACATGATCCCAGCACCCTCCTCCTACGATGAAGTGATGAAAGATCCGAACAATCACGGTACCTTCGCCTTTGAAGTTTCACCGGAGGACTATGATCCTTCTGTCAGGGTCAATGTGACCTTGCCCCGTTCTGTTCTGGAGGCCATCGGCAAGCACCGCAACCGTTCCGCCTTTCTGGCAGAAGCGGCCCGGGAAAAGCTGGCACATCAGCAAGGCACGTGAAGGAGAGCAGTCCATAATCAGGGCGAGCAAGCCGTCTTGCTTTGGCAGGTCAGGTGGCTCCAGTGAGCTCTAATCCGTTTATATCCGGCCTGGAATATATTTCACGCGTTCTATGCTGAAATATCATAAAATATTGGGGGGAATGGTGCCGGATGAGAGATTCGAACTCCCGGCCTTCGGTTTACAAAACCGCTGCACTACCACTGTGCTAATCCGGCGCGGGCGGAGAAATGCCACGTCTGGTAATATTAATCAAGGGGGAAAATCATATTTTTATAAAAATATATCATTTCCCCCGGTAAAAAACGGCTGAAACGCTATTTATGGCGTTTGCGATGTTTCGCTTTGGGTAACGGGTTGGCCGATAGAATACCTCCATCCGGCAGGATGTTATCATCAATAACCGGTGCCTGTTTCACAGCGGCTTTTATGGGAGCTGGTGGCTGAGGAGCCGGCTTGGCCGGGGGAGGCGGTACGGGCGTTGGTGTTGTAACCGGCGCTGTCTGAACAGGGGCTGGTTTCGCGGGTGTGGGTTCTACAGATTTAACCGGCGCCGGTGGTGCAGCGGGGACGGGTTTTATGGGTGCCGGTTTTGTCGGGACCGGTTTTATTGGCGCGGGTTTGGCAGTGACGGTCTTTTTATGCAGCGGTGCCCGGGGTTTTTGTGGCAGGATTGGATGAGACAGAGCGGGAGCAGGTACAGGAGCAGCAGCGCGTGGAGCCGCTTGAACCGGTGTCACCGGTGCCATAGGAACGGGTGTTATATTATGGGCCGGAAGTGCGTTTGCGCCAGGGATGAAGGGAACAGGCGTTACAGGGGTGGAATGAGCGGCTGCTTTAAGAGCCTGACTTTCCTGCGGGGACATATGGGTGACCAGCCCGTTAGGTGGGGGGAGAGTCGGGCCATTTTTAACATAGCCGTAACCATCTTCTGACAAGCCGGGATGATGAACCCCTTTTTGGGCAGCACACCCGGTGAGGAGGAGAAAACCTATGGCAGGTGCAGCAAAAGACAGTTTCATAAAAGGTTGGCTTCCAGCATCCGGGCAAGTTTTTGTGCGATATGACGATACGCTTTGGCTTCTTCGCTCTCAGGGTCAGTCACGATAAGAGGGGTACCTCCGTCTGCTCCCTGACGGATATTAACAGAAAGTGGAATTTCTCCCAAAAAGGGTAAATTCAGCGCTTCTGCCTCATTCTTCACACCCCCATGGCCGAAAATGGCGGTCGGTTCCTTACAATGGGGGCAGCAGAAATAGGACATATTTTCAATCAGTCCCAGAATAGGCGTGTTCGTGCGTTCAAAAAGGGTAATGCCCCGTCTTGCATCCATCAGGGCGATATCCTGTGGGGTGGAGACGATAACGGCGCCTCCTTTTTCGAGCTTATCGCCAAGTTTTTTGGTAAGGGTCAACTGGGCATCCCCTGTGCCGGGGGGCAGGTCCACCACAAGCACATCGAGCTCGCCCCATTCCACGTCATCAAGAAGCTGGTTGATGGCGCCCATGACCATCGGGCCACGCCAGATCAGGGCCTGTTTTTCATCGACCAGATAGCCGATGGACATGGTTTTCAGATTCCATTTTTCGATAGGGATGATCTTGCCGTCAACAACATCCGGCCTGACGGACGCACCAAGCATGGCAGGGATGGAAGGGCCATAGATATCGGCATCAAGAAGGCCGGTTTTCAGACCGTTCAAGGCCAGTCCACAGGCGAGATTGAGCGCTGTTGTCGATTTTCCGACGCCCCCTTTGCCGGAAGCGATGGCAATAACTGCCTTCACACCTGGAACCGTCGGCCCGGCCGTTGCCTTGCCACCAAGGGGGCGGTGAGAGCTTTCAGGAGATGAAGACGTCATAAAGGATAATGTCACGGCATCCAGCCCGGTTTTCTCTTTCAGAAAAGCGGAGAGATTCTGCTGAAGCTTTGCCAGAAAAGCGTTGTTTTTGACCTTCGTTTCAAGACTGAGAAAGGCACGGGCCTCTTTGACGGTAACGTCCTGAAGGCTGAAACGACCGGCAAGGTCATGGTTACGTAGAAATTCTGCGCAATTTTGCCCGATCAGGGCGATCATGGAATCGATATCATGTGACATGGGGGCGAGTTTCTCACGTTGTGCGCCTTACGAAAAGGAGAAAATCAGAAAGCGACAGAAGGGGGAGATGACGTTTCTTCAGGAATGAGGTAGAGTTTCGGACATGGATAAAAATGCCTTTCATTTTCCGTTCCGTTTCCCTGTTTCCTGCATGGCATTATTGGCGGCAGGAAGTTTCCTGTCTCCCGCTATGGGTCAGGCTGGAGAGCAGAATCCTGCCGCTCTGCCACATTCCTCAGCGGCGGTAAAAGGGCTTGCAGGACAGGGCATTGGCTTTGCTGATCTGGTGGATCAGCTCTTGCCGGCGGTGGTGAATATTTCAGCCTCGCGTGTGATTCGTCCCGCTGATGACGAGAAATCTGACGGCCCGGACGCCAATAGTCCCAATGGCCCTCAAACCCCGAATTCGCCCAAGGGCTCCCCGCTGAATAAATTCCTTCATGATTATATGAAGCATAAAGAGGATGAACCGCCTAAACGGGAGGTTCAGGCTCTGGGGTCAGGTTTTATCATTGACCCGTCAGGCATTGTGGTCACGAATAATCACGTTATCGATAATGCCGATCAGGTCAGTGTGACATTGCATGACGGGACTGAACTGCCAGCTAAAATTGTCGGACGTGACAGCAAGGTTGACCTGGCTGTTCTACAGGTAAAATCGCCTCACCCCTTGCCGCATGTTGAACTGGGGAAAAGTGATCAGGCGCGTATTGGCGATGTCGTGCTGGCGATTGGCAACCCTTTCGGGCTGAGCGGGACAGTCACAGCGGGGATTATTTCCTCGCGCAAACGGAATGTCGAACATGGTCTGTATGATGATTTCATTCAGACCGATGCTGCGATCAATAAAGGGAATTCCGGGGGGCCGCTCTTTAATCTCAAAGGGCAGGTGATCGGTATCAACACGCTGATTTATGGAGGCGCGGGGGGAGATTCGATCGGGATCGGCTTTGCCATTCCTTCAGATGATGCGCGGGGAATTATTGAGCAGCTTCGCCAGAAAGGGTTTGTGCAGCGTGGCTGGCTGGGAATTTCCTTTCAGGATCTGACCCGCTCCATGGCAGAGGATCTCGATATTTATGATTCGAACGGTAATCCCGCCAAAGGCGCCATTTTATCGGAGATAAAGGAAAAAGGCCCCGCTGCCAGAGCGGGACTGGCTGTTGGTGATGTGATCCTGGCAATAAACCAGCAGGATATTACAGGGACGATTTTACCGCGCCTTATTGCCGATCATCAGCCAGGTGAAACGGTTTCACTGGATATATGGCACCGTGGCACGCGTAAGACAGTGCCGCTTATTTTGGAAAAATCACCAGAGGAACATGACCCTCTGCCCTCAGATGTTCACCTGCCGGAACATATGAACAGGACCGTGGCCAGTCTGGGGATCAAGGTCAGCGTCATTGATTCCGATATGCGCACGCAATATGCCCTTTCGGACAGTCAGCGTGGGGTCCTTATCACCGAGGTCATCAAAAACAGCATTGCCGATCAGCGCGGTGTTAAAGAGGGGATGATGATCAAGCAGGTCGGGGAAATAGAGGTCAATACACCGGATGCTTTTGCCCGCGCTGTTAAAAATGTGGCGGATCTGAAAAAGAAAGAGGTCCTGTTTCTAATACAGGATAAAGAGGGCCTGGTATGGCTTCCTCTTCCTTTAGCCCATTGGACCGATTCATATTAAAGCGCGCTTTTGCGCCCGCGGCTTGAGTTCTTCTACAAGCCGCGATCTCTCTTGATCTGGTCCCAGGCGGCGTTGATTTTGGCAACACGCTCCTGTGCCTGAAGGCGTTGTTGCTCTGTCATAGGCCGCTGGGCCAGAATGTCAGGATGATTTTCCCGCATCAGAACGCGCCAGCGAAGGCGGATTTCCTCAATTGTGGCGGATTGGGTTATGCCAAGAATACGGTATGGATCAGGAAGAGTGTCCGATGAGGCGCTTCTGGGGTGGCCGCTTTCGGCACGGTTCCAGGCATTTTCAGAAAGGCCGAATGCCTTGTGGACGCGTTTGAGATAATCCAGCTCCCGCTCATCAAGAGGGGCGCCGGGAGGAAGGTCAGAGCGCGCAATATAGAAAAGCGAACTTAACAGCCCTTCCAGTGGCGCACGATTGTTGGCATAGGCACGCCCCAATTCCCGGGCATAGAGCTCAAAATCATCAGTGCGGTTGCGGGCGCGGTCAAAAATCAGACCGATATTATGAAGGGCATCTTCCGGGAAGTGATAGCAATGACGGAAGGCCCGAATTTCAGTCCGGTTAACCGTTCCATCAATTTTGGCCAGCTTGGCACTCAGTGCGACAACAGCAAGGCCGAAAAGCTGGTCATTTTTGCCCATGAGAGAAGCCATTTTGGCCGCTGTGAACATGACAGCATTATCAGGATCGGGAGAGCCGTTGCTTCTGAAATGATCGCCCCACGTCCCCGTTGGCGGGTTCAGAAGCCTCTTTTTATCGGCCAGGTGCCCCAGAGCGAGCCCCATGACAGCTCCTACGGGGCCCCCTGTAAAGAGACCCGCTGTGCATCCAAATAATTTTCCCCATACGGCCATAAAGTCACTCTTGCTCTACTGATCTTCAATAATAGGGTGAAATGCCTTTTATAAAAGAGTGGTTAACCCTGGTCATTTTGCGCAGGCGCAGCGAGCTGCGTCAATAGATCCTTTAAAACTGCGATCCTGAGGGAGGAGGCAAGGCCCGTCTCTGGGTCACGGCGTGAATCAATGCTTATGACCAGAGCGGCGAGTGAAAGATTGCTGCGTCGTGCCATTTTTTCAAGAAGGTCCCAGAACTCTCTTTCAAGGGCGATGGAGGTGCGGTGGCGGCTGAGCGTGATACTCCGTTTGACAAGCCCGCTCATAAGGATCCTTTCGGGTTTTTCTGAAGCTCAAGCTGCTCAAGGGCCCATAAAGCGGTTTCAGAAATGATGGGATTACAATCCTGTGTTAAGCGCAGCGCTTCAGGACGGAGCGATTGATCTCCCGAGTTGCCAATGGCGATCAGGACATTGCGGATAAAGCTGTCACGCCCGATGCGCTTAATGGGTGAGCCGGAAAAACGTTGCCGGAAAGCAGCATCATCAAGAGCTGCCAGCTCAGCAAGGGGCGGGGCAATATTTTCGCTTCTGGCATGGAATTTAAGGGTCTGGGCTGTCTGGGCAAAGCTGTTCCAGGGACAGACTGCCACGCAATCATCGCAGCCATAGATGCGGTTACCCAGGGCAGGGCGCAGCTCAACGGGGATAGAGCCTTTATATTCAATGGTCAGATAGGAGATGCATTTTCGGGCGTCCATCTGTCCGGGGGCCAGAAAAGCCTGCGTAGGACATGAGTCCAGACAGCGCGTGCAGGATCCGCACTTCCCGCCTTTTGGAAGAGAGGGGGTGAGGGAAAGATTTGTGAAGATTTCTCCTAGAAAGAGCCATGAACCATGCGTGCGCGAGACAAGACATCCATGCTTTCCGCGCCAGCCCAGATGCGCTTTTTCAGCAAGGTCACGTTCTGAAACAGGCGCTGTATCGACAAACACTTTGACCTGCGTTCCCGCCCCGCCATATTTGACCACGAATTGAGCAAGTTGTTTGAGCATGCCTTTCATAACGTCGTGATAGTCACGGTTGCGGGCGTAAACAGAAATATTGCCGCACTCTTTCTGCTCAAGCCCTGCCAGGGCGTTACCGGGTGGGGCATAGGAGAGGCCGAGGGAAATGACCGTTTTTACGTCGGACCATAATTTCCGGGGCTGGGCCCGCTGCTCGATACGCTCTTCCATCCATGTCATGGTGCCGTGATAATTGCAGGCGACAAAAGCGCGCAATCCTGCTTCAATGCCGGGATCAAGAGAGGCTTCGCAAAAGCCGATGGCGTCAAACCCCAGCTCACGGGCATGGGCCTCAATTTTTTCTTCAATCGTGCGGAGTTTGTGAGACAGAACGTCTCTCCTTTGTTAGAAACAGGCCTCTTGCTGTTAGTCTTTGCGTGGATCGGAACGAAATTGCAATATCTGCTTATCAAAACGTTCAATAGGGTGCTGATGGCCCTATGCCTGCTGGGCGTCATTGGCTCCCTGGCTTCTGCGCGCGCTGGTGAAACGGCCCGGACGATAGACCAGCTTTATGATCATATCAGGCAGGATCCCCAGCTTTTAAGGATTTTCATGCAGAATTTCCCCAAGGGAGGGGACCTGCGTAACCAGCTGGATGGCTCAGTCTATGCCGAGACATTATTGCAGTGGGCGGCGAAAGATAACCTCTGCGTCTCTCTCAATATGGGGAAAATCCTGCCCTCTCCTTGCGGCGTTGCCACCCATAATGAGCAGCCAGCTTCCCTTCTTCCCAAGGATCTTACGAGCTGGAGCCACCTGATCGCCGCTCTTTCGCTTCGTGATTTTGTGCCAACGGTTGGCGATCGCTCCGCCCATGATCATTTTTTTGGCACATTTGAGCGTTTTTCCGCTGTTGAGCGGACCCATCAGGGGGAGCTTCTGGCCGAGGCCATGAAAGAAGCCGCCCGTAATCAGGTCAGCTATATCGAATTTGTGCTAACACCGTCCGTCAGTGCCAATGTTACGGTCGCTGGCAAGCCCAGACTTGCTGAGGCCTCTGACCTGCCGCACGTGCATGAAGATCTGCTGAAGGCTCTGCCTGATCTCACCCATAAGGTGCAGCATGAGGTCACAGCCATGCAGGACAAGGCGCGGGCGCTTCTGCATTGTGGTGAAAAAAACGAGGACCGCGCCTGCAGGATTGAAATACGCTATCTCTCCCAGGCACCACGCAACGCGTCTCCCCTGGTGGTTTTTACCGAACTGGAAATGGGTTATCTCCTCGCAAGGAATAATCCGCTCTTTGTGGGTGTGACACTGACCGCCCCTGAGGACGCCCCTGAAGCAGCCGCAGATTATGCCCTGCACATGGATATGTTTCGTTTCCTCAACACTATGTACAAGGATGTGAAACTGGCTTTGCCTGCGGGTGAGCTGACACCCCGTCTTACCCCTCCCGAAAATCTATCTTTCCATATGCGTTCTGCCGTAGAGGATGCGGGTGCCAGCCGGATCGCACAGGGACTTGATATTTCATATGAAGAGAATTCAGCCGCCCTGCTTGAGCGTATGGCCAAACGTCCGGTTACTCTGGAATTGAATATAACCCGTAATGAATGGTTAACAGACGTAAAAGGGCAGGATCATCCTTTCACCTTATTTCAACGTGCTCATGTGCCTGTCGTGCTGACAAGTGATAATGCAGGGATTTTCCGTTCAGATTTAAGTGAACAATATGTTCTGGCAGCCAGTCGTTATCACTTATCCTATACAGACCTTGTGACATTATCACGCAATTCGCTGGAACAGTCCTTTCTTGAGGGGCATTCTCTATGGGTGAATGGTCACTTCGGCCAAAAGGTAAAACCCTGCGTTACAGAAGCTGTAACGGCCTCACCAGGCCGGGTTTGTGCGGCATATCTTCAGAAAAATACCAAAGCAAGGCTGGAATGGCAGCTGGAAGTTTCCTTAAAAAAATTCGCTTCTGACATGCCTGGGAACATAGTTCTGACACGTTAAGGGACTAAAATGGTATTGCTTTCCGGTAATGGGGGCATAATCGCAGGAAAAGTGATCTATGATTGATTATATCGCACTCCTCAGTGAGGACGAGAACAGGGTCTATCATGTTATGTTCCCGGATTTTCCCGGATGTATGACCGCGGGCTCCACGATTGCGGGTGCCAAGCGAATGGCCCGTGAGGTTCTTATGAACCATCTCAGTATTATGAAAGCTGACGGCGCCATAATCCCCAGCCCTTCATCCTGTGCTGAAATTATGACCAATCGGGCTTACCGGGAGGCCCTGGCGTTTGAAGTGGCCGTTTCGGCGCTTTATTGCGGGATAAGACTTCAATGAAATGATCTTGATAATGGGTGATCTCTTTAAAGTATAACCAGACATAATATCTGGTTATATTTTATTGATCGTCTCATTATAAATGCATCCTTTACATGCCTCTGCAGAAGATCAGTGCTCTATGGATCGTTTAAGAGGCTTTTTTTGGAGGAAATTCCCAGATAGAGAAGGATTTTCCTTCAGGGCCCAGTGTTATGGATTTAAGGCATAGGTCCTATATGATTTCCAATCAATGGTTGAAAGAGTAGGGATATCTTATGGGAAGCACCCTCCTCCATGAATTTTAACCGGAATTTTATAGTTCCTTTGTATTTTCCCTCTTATCTGTGACTGACGTAAGTAGAGGTCATGTTAAAATATAACATTCTGTTATTTATGACGTTCTGTGCTTTTGTGTTTAATGTAACGGCAGAGGCCGGAGATTATTGTTCTCTCGACCGTTTGAGGTCATTGTTCAATGATGATCCCCGGATCAGGAAAGATATTCCTCATTGGAAAGATGAGAGTCTAAGCGATAAGGTCTTTTCTCCTGATGATGAAGGCTACCATAACATTCTGGATAATCTGAAGTCCGGGAATTTTGTATATGACAAAAATGGTCAATATGAAAAAATTTCGAAGGACGATTATCTGGTATCTCTGACGAATGGTGAGTATGGCATAGGGCCAGAATTAAAGAAAATAGGCCCTGAACGTTACCTGATTTCTGATGTTCAGGGGACCGGGGATTTTTTAACAGATTATATTGCCTATTATGATGGGAAAATAGCGCATATAGCTGGTTCGGTTGGTGGCCTTGGTCTAAGGCCTTTATTTGATGGTGGATCTCTCTATGTATCAAATGACCTCTTATATGGGACGATCGATCAGGAGCTTTATGTATTTGAGCTTCATTACATCCGAAATGAGAAGGATGGTTCTTTCGTAGCGTTTTACTCATTGAGCGGAAAGGCCAATGGGAGTGGAGATGTTAGGGAAATCTGCAGGAAGACGTACACAATTTCTGATCAATGGCTGACAGGGCAGGGCTATCGGGATAGGAAGACTGAAAGTCCCAAAACACCATAAAAAAATGGTTCTCTGCTCCTTTTTCCCTTACAAACTGGAAGTTAATGATACGACCTGATGTGAAGAAAAAATGATGAGAAGAGTTTCCCGTTTTTTAGGAACGATGCTGGCAGCCACAACCTTGTTTATGGGGCTGACCGGCGTGTCCGATGCTGCTTCTGGCAGAAATGCCGAGAAGACAAAGCCGATCGAAGTCCGCGTGGTTGTGGTAACAGCCTTTGAAATCGGGAAAGATGAGGGCGACATTGCCGGTGAGTTTCAGAACTGGGTTGAGAAGCTGCCTTTAAGGGAGACAATCCCGGCACCCGCAACCTATCATGGCGTTTATCGTTATAACCCCGAGCTCCATGTTTTAGGGATTGTCGGTGGTGAAGGGCCAACGCGGATCGCCGCCTCTATCACGGCTCTAGCCTCTGACCCACGTTTTGATCTAACCCATGCTTATTTTGTTCTGGCTGGAATTGCGGGGATCAACCCGCGTGCAGGCACCATCGGCACGGCCGCCTGGGCACGTTATACCGTGAATGGGGGCGCGGCACACCTCATTGATTCACGGGAAATTCCTTCAGACTGGCAGGATGGCTTTACCCCTGTGCAAGGGTCAAAACCTTACGAGCAGCCAAGACCGCCTGTTCATTCCATCGCAGCTGATATGGTTTACGCGTTAAATCCGCAGCTTGTGAACTGGGCGTATCAGAAAACGAAATCCATTCCACTCCCTGATAGTGCAGAGGCTCAGGCTAAGCGCGATCGCTATCATGATTTCCCCAAAGCCATGGCAAAGCCGGAGGTCATTTTGGGCGATACCATTACGTCAGAGACATTCTGGCTGGGAGCCCGCATGAATGACTGGGCGGAACGCTGGGTGCGTTACTGGACAGATGGGAAGGGGGCAATGGCAACCACCGCGATGGAGGAAATCGCCCTCTGTCAGGCTCTGAGCTATCAGGAAAAAGTGGGCCGCGTGCGTACAGACCGCGTCCTTGTGCTACGCACAGCCAGTAATTTTGATAGGCCGCCTTCCGGTGAAAACCCGGCATCCATGCTGGCTGAAGAAGCACATGAAGAGAGCTTTGTCGGGCTGAAACTGGCTACACAGGCCGCCTATGACGTGGCCAGCCCTGTTGTCAGAGACCTTGCCACCCACTGGGACCGCTATAAAAACACACTTCCCACCCCCTAGGGAGGCTCTTTGTAGCGAAGGGCCTTCACAAGGGCCCGAAAAGCGGGTGAAGATTGGCGGCGGCTGGGGTAGTAGAGATAATAGCCGTCCCAATAGGGGAACCATTCCTGGAGCACAGGCTGAAGCCTGCCCTCTTTGATATGGGGCAGGGCGAGCTCTTCAGGGACGTAGGCCAGGCCTTTCCCTGCAAGGGCTGCGTCTAAAATGAGGTTGATGTTATTAAAGACAAGCTGGCCATCCACGTGGACCTTGATCTCACGCTTCTCTTTCTCAAATTCCCACGCATAAAGAGCTCCGGAGGCCGAAAAGCGGCAATTGATGCATTCATGGCCGGTCAGGTCATGAGGGGTGGCCGGGGGAGGGTTCCGGGCAAAATAGGCGTGTGTGCCAATAACGGTAAAACGGATATCCGGCCCGATCCGGACAGAGATCATATCTTTGGCAAGCTGCTCTCCCATACGGACGCCGGCATCAAAACGGTCCGTGACAATGTCTGACAGACTATTATCAAGAAAAAGCTCAATTTTGATATCGGGATAATCCAGCAGGAATTTTTCAAGTTTCGGCACGAGAATATGGCTGATCGCATAATCAGGGGCATTAATGCGGATCATTCCGGCCGGTTTTTCACGCAATTCATTCAGGGCGTCAATTTCAAGATCAATCTGTTCGAAATGCGGTCCTATCCGGGCAAGAAATCTTTCCCCGGCCTCTGTCAGGGCAACGGCTCTGGTTGTGCGCGTCAGCAGGCGCAAACCGAGCCGTTCTTCAAGGCGGCGCATCGTGTGGCTGAGGGCCGATTGCGAAATACCAGACTGCGCCGCCGCCTTTGTAAAGCTGCGTGTCCGCGCCACAGCGAGGAAAGCCAGCAGATCATTGATATTGGGACGCACCATTCAGCGTGCTTCAGGCGTGAAGATGGTCATGAAAGAATGTAGCGATCCTCTCAAAGGGAATGATCTCTGTTTTGTCATAAAGGTCTGTATGGTTGGCACCCGGAATGATGAGCAGTTCCTTGGGTTCGGCGGCATTTTCATAAGCTGTTTTGCTGAAATAAAGCGAATGAGCCTTTTCTCCGTGAATGAACAGAATGGGGCGTGGTGAAATCTCTTTTATATAGGTCATAAGAGGGAAGTTCATGAAAGAGAAGGGCGTTGTTTTCGTCCAGGCATTGCCGGAATTTACAGAGCGTTTATGAAAGCCACGCGGCGTCATGTAATAATCATGATAATCAATCATGAATTGTGGCTCACCGCCATGCAGTTCATTATAAGGCGGCTGGTAGGCAGGGGCCCCTTGTGCGGCATCCTGCCAGCGCTGAAGGCTCAAGACTTCGAGTGTTTCGGTGCGTTGCTGCGGTGTCACACGGTCATTATAGCCTTTGGACATCAGGCGGCTCATATCATACATGGTGCTCGTGACAACAGCCTTGATGCGTTTATCAACAGCGGCTGCATTCAGGGCGATGCCACCCCAGCCACATATGCCGATAATGCCGATCTGCTCTCTATTCACAATGGGAAGAAGCCCCAGATAATCCACTGCGGCACTGCAATCTTCTGTATTGATATCAGCTGAGGCAACATTGCGGGGTTCACCCCCGCTTTCGCCTGTATAGGAGGGATCAAAAGCGAGCGTTGTAAACCCGCGTGCGGCCATAGTCTGGGCGTAGAGACCTGAGGCCTGTTCCTTGACCGCACCAAAAGGGCCACACACGACCAGACCCGGTAATTTTTTCCCGGCATCCGCTTTCGGCACATAAAGATCGCCTTTGAGGGTTATGCCATAGCGGTTTTTAAAAGTGACTTTCTGGTGCGTTACGTCCGGGTTTTGAGGAAATGTTTTATCCCATGAGTCAGACATTGTGTGCGCCTTTGCTGAAAAAAGGGTGGAACGGTGAAAAGACAGGAAAACCGTCAGAGCCGTAATGCCGGCACTGACTCCTTTAAGGAAATGACGGCGACGAGCCTTAAAATCTGCTTTCAATGGTGAGTGTTCCGCCATCTTTACATCTTCCTGTCACAGACTGTTCTGCCTTTATTCTAGTGGGATGGATGATGATTGATTAGAGGGCTTTATAGAGATGAAGTCATGATTTTATTTCATGAATGATAACGTTCTCTATTGCCATATTTTATGGAAAAACCGCCTTGGTCACGATCCATTCATGAATGATATTCATAACCACATGCGAGCCGGGGCTTCTGGTTTTTATTGTATGCATCCTTTATGTCTGTGCCCTGCCTGGAGAAGAGGGGCAAGTCTTCTGCGCCGTAACTCTATTATAGCCATTCTATGGGAGCTGACGTGAATCAGGATTTATCCGTGCAATCTGCTGAAAAGACCAATAACGCCGTAAAGGAACAGGCTCATTGGAGCGGCGTCTTCGCTATGTCTTTATGTATTTTTGCCCTTATTTCTTCGGAGTTTTTGCCGGTCAGCCTCCTGACGCCAATTGCTGCTGACCTTCACGTGCATGAAGGTCAGGCCGGACAGGCTATTTCAGTTTCAGGGGCGTTTGCGGTCGTTACGAGCCTGTTTATTTCCTCTCTGACAGGCAAGCTTGACCGTAAAATACTCCTTCTTGCGCTGACGGCCCTTATGATTCTGTCCGGGATAGGTGTTGCCCTGGCTCCCAATTACATTCTTTTTATGGTGGGGCGGGCCCTGATCGGCATTGTCATAGGCGGTTTCTGGTCAATTTCAGCCGCGACGGCCATGCGCCTTGTGCCAAAAGCAAAGGTCTCAAAAGCTCTGGCGATTTTTAATGCCGGGAATGCGCTGGCCGTTGTCGTTGCGCCCCCTGTTGGCAGTTTTTTAGGCGCCGTCATTGGTTGGCGGGGTGCTTTTTTCTGCGTTGTTCCAGTCGCAGTGATTGTTCTTATATGGCAATGGATCAGCCTCCCTCCCATGCAGGCTGAAACGCAACCCAAACTGGGCGATGTTGTCAGGATTTTACGCGATCCGCTGATTGCTTTGGGTATGGTGTCGGTCGGTATCTTTTTTATGGGGAGGTTTACTCTCTTTACCTATATCCGTCCCTTTCTTGAACAGGTGACGCATGTGGGGCCAGCCGGCTTATCAGCGACTTTCTTTGGGATTGGCTGTGCAGGGTTGGTCGGGACACTTCTTGTCGGCTTCTTCCTGGAAGCCTATCTTTACAGTGTCTTGGTTCTGATTCCCATTTTAATGATGGTGATCGCATTCTCACTGGTGGCTGGCGGGGGAAACCTGTTACTGACCGTCCTATTGCTTCTTTTATGGGGCCTGGCGTCAACTGCCGCGCCTGTCACATGGTGGACGTGGCTCGCACGCTCCCTGCCCAGAAATGTAGAGCTGGGAGGGGGACTGATGGTCGCTATCATCCAATGCACTATTACAATCGGTGCTATTGCAGGAGGTTACTTATTTGACCATAGCGGTTATCAATGGACCTTTTCGGCAAGCGGCCTTCTTCTCATCTTGGCAGCCCTTCTGGCCTTTGTGACGTCACGCTTCGTTACGAGCGCGAAACCTTCAAATAAATGAAGGTTTCGGAAATTCGTCCTCGCTCCAATCCCCTTTAGCCCAGTTTTCGCGCAGGGTTACGGCCAGTTCAGGGAGGGTGCCATCAAGAATGGCGGCCCTGATCTGGCGCATAAGCCTCTGATAATAGGCAAGATTGTGCCATGTCAGCAGTATAGGGCCGAGCATTTCATTGGAGCGGAAAAGATGGTGGATATAGGCCCGTGAGTAACGGCCCGCCAGGGGGCTGTCATCTTCAGGGCTGATCGGGCGCGTATCGTCAGCAAAACGGGCATTGCGCATATTCATCGTGCCACGTTCGGTATAGGCGCGTGCCGTACGTCCGGCGCGTGAGGGCATGACGCAGTCAAACATGTCACATCCGCGCATGACAGCTCCAAGGAGGTCATCCGGTGTGCCGACGCCCATAAGGTAGCGGGGTTGGTTTTCTGGCAGTTCGGGGACTGTATAATCCAGGGTTGAGAACATGAGTTCCTGACCTTCCCCAACGGCCAGACCACCAATGGCGTAGCCTTCAAAGCCGATGTCACGCAGAGCCTTGGCGGAATATTTACGAAGGTCCTCTTCTGTGCCGCCCTGCACAATACCGAATTGCCCATAGCCCGGGCGTGCCGTAAAGGCCTCACGTGAGCGGGCTGCCCAGCGCATGGAACGCTGCATGGAGGTCTCCAGCGTTTCTTTGGTCGCGGGCAGGGCAGGGCATTCATCAAAGGCCATGGTAATGGTGGCATCCAGCTTGAACTGAATGTCGGTCGAGCTTTCAGGCGTAAGGCGGTGCTTGCTGCCATCAATATGGGAGCGGAACGTCACGCCATCTTCATCCATCTGGCGCAGAGGCCCCAGGGACATGACCTGAAACCCGCCGGAATCTGTGAGGATCGGGCCGGGCCAGTCCATCATGCGGTGCAATCCACCCAGCCTCTGAACGCGCTCTGCCGTCGGGCGCAACATGAGGTGATAGGTATTGCCCAGAATAATGCCCGCTCCCGTTGAGCGAACGGCATCTGTGGTCATTCCCTTGACCGTGCCGACCGTGCCAACAGGCATGAAGGTCGGTGTCGGGACTGTGCCGTGGCGCGTATGAAGGAAACCGGCGCGTGCCTTGCCGCAACGGGCCTCCTCCTGCCAGTGCATTTTATCGCTGGGTGTATAGTCAGGAGCGGGGGTGAATTTCTGCGTCATGGTCATTGCCTTATGATTGGCGTTCAAGGAGGCAGGCATCGCCATAGGAATAAAAGCGCAAACCGTTCTCTATGGCGTAATGATAGGCTTTGCGCATCGTGTCTGTCCCGGTAAAGGCACAGACGAGCATAAAGAGCGTTGAGCGGGGAAGGTGGAAATTGGTCAGAAGGCGGTCAACAATTTTGAACTGATAGCCAGGTTTGATGAAAATGCTGGTCTCTCCGCTCCATGGTGCAAGCGTTCCATCTTCCCGGGCGGCACTTTCCAGAAGACGGAGCGTCGTGGTCCCGACCGCAACAATACGGCCGCCTCTGGCTTTTGTTTCATTGATGAGCTGAGCTGTCTCTTCATCAATATGGCCCCATTCAGCGTGCATTTTATGCTCAGCAATCGTGGAGCGCACGGGCAGAAATGTCCCGGCCCCGACGTGAAGCGTGAGGCTGCAATGGCGGATATTTCTGGCTTTTAAGGCAGCCATGAGTGTGTCTGTGAAATGAAGCCCGGCTGTGGGTGCTGCAACCGCGCCCTGATAGCGGGAGAATATCGTCTGATAATCCAGAGCATCCTGCGCCGTCGGGCCGTGAGGGCGATCGATATAAGGGGGAAGGGCCAATACGCCCTGGCGTTCAATAAACTGATCGAACGCTTTGCCTTCTACCGAGAAATGCAACGTAACCGCGCCTTCGCCCTCAAGTTTTTCAACGCGTGCCGTCACGTTCTGCTCATCATCGAAGGTAAGCTCATCCCCCTCATGGAGCCTGCGCGCATTACGCGCCAAAGCGTGCCATGTGCCATCAGGCAGGATACGGTCAAGCGTGATGCCGATTTTTGCCTGCCCCCGGTGGGCTGTTAATTTGGCTTTTATGACTTTGGTATTATTGACTACCAGCAGATCATTTTCGTTCAGAAAATTGGTCAGATTGCCGATAACGTCAAGATGAAACTGCTTCTCGGGGGAGGTATGTGGATCAATATGCAACAGGCGGCCTGCCTCGCGGGGGCGTGCCGGTTCAGTTGCGATATTATGATGCGGGAGATGGAAATCGAAAAGAGCAAGATCATCAGTCATGATGATGCTCTCTAAAGAGGGAAGAGACCATATTCAAGAGAGAATCCTGATTATGGCCTCAAAAGGAAGAAAGGACCTATATTAATGATGTTTCTGAGTCAGGTTGTTCAGGCGGGTATTATTACGGGCAACCTGTTCTGACAGAGCCTGAATAAGGGCGTCCACATTATCCCCATGGCGGGACAGATAGGCTGTATAGTCGCTCCTCTGGGTCAGGCGCATACTTGCCCCTTCTCCATAGAGGTCAATAACCCGCAGAGGCTGACCGTCAACAACAACGGTCATGGTAACGTCAGGCTGTTTGGGGCGGCTGATCAGGATATCGACTTTTTTACCAGCAGGGCTGGGCACCTCGCCCGTGATTTTCAGCGAAACATTCTGATAATTACCGACCTGTATGGTCACCGCATAAAGCAGGACCTGATCAAAAAGAGCGAGGTAACGTTCTCTCTGAGCGGGCGTGGCAACGCGCCAGTAGCGCCCGAGGCAATAGCGCCCGATCCCTTCAATATCGACATGTTTTTTCAGGAGGGGGAGGATCTCTTCACGTTTTTTCTGCAACGAATCAGAGGAATCCAGAATCCTGGTTAATTCTGCTCCGAACTGTCCGACAAAATCTGTGGCTGGCGAGGCAAAAGCCAGCCCGGGGAGCAGACACAGTGAACCCATAGCAGCCAGAACAATTCTGCGTGACAAGCGGGGAAGCATCATTGATGGGTCTCCTGAATCAGAGTGTGTCTGAACATACTATCATATTAAAGCAAACAATCCGAAAAATGGTTAATACCAATCTGGTGTCGTAGCCCTGTGGTCCGCTTTTAACGTATCAATCTGCCCCTGACGGTTTTGCTGCCACGCACTGCGCAGATAGGCATAGGGGTCGAGGCTCTGATGCTCAAGTTCGTCAAGCTGGTCTGTGCTGTCGGCAAATGTATTGAACGTTCCCAATATGTTATAGCCCCAGTTAAAGCTCAGCAAGCCATAACCGCGTGGAACGTAATTGATAGGCATCAGACCCTGGCTGATGGCATATCCAGCCATGTCGCGGAAATTGGAAGGGCCCAGGAAGGGGAGGAAGAGATAGGGCCCCGATTTAACGCCCCATAAACTCATGACCATGCCCGGGTCAGTTTCGTGCTGTTTGTAACCGGCATAGCTGGCGACATCAATGAACCCGGCAAGCCCTGCACTCATATTAATGAGATAGCGCATGAAAGCGTCACCCGCGCGGCGTGATTTCCCGGCCCCTACGTCCGAAAAGAAGACAGAGGGAGCGCGCCATGTTTCATTGACGGTGGCGATGGAGTGGCGAATAGGCCCGGGGACGTATTTCTTCCATCCACGCCCGACAGGACGCAGGGCTTTATGATAAGCCCAGCTATTGATTTCGAACATCTTGCGGTTGACAGGC
The DNA here is from genome assembly GCF_058511235.1 of Aristophania sp. ESL1100. Taxonomy (NCBI): domain Bacteria; kingdom Pseudomonadati; phylum Pseudomonadota; class Alphaproteobacteria; order Acetobacterales; family Acetobacteraceae; genus Aristophania; species Aristophania sp. ESL1100. The sequence continues at coordinate 198,277 of NZ_CP196394.1, forward strand.
TCATAAGGGTCGTTTGCCTGTTTGTAATCCTGGAGGGCTTCCGGATCTTTCGGTGGTGGTTTCCGCCATGAACCACAAGCGGAGAGCGTTAAAAGAGCGAGAGCGCCTGCCATAATGCGCGGAGAGACCGTCCGACGCTGAAGGCGTATTTTCTTGCAGGCTCTACGGGCCATTATCCACCACTCCTGATGCTGAAAGACAGAGAGGATCAGACAGCCCCCTCTCACGAGAAAAATAGCGTTGCGGCTCTTATAATCTAAAAATTTCTCTCCTGCATCCTCTTTTCTTCTATCTTTTTAAGTGAAACCATTTTCTTAATCAGACTCATCAGTCACGTCTGTAAAGAGAAGTTTCATAACTCTGGTGATAATTAATCAGTCAGGACGGTCATATTTTCATAAATGGGTCTATAATAAGCGGGACTTGCCTCGGAAAAGAAAAGGACAAGAGTATGTTATATGGAATTGGAAAACGCTATTTTCTGTCTGCAACGTTACTTCTTGTTTTCGGACTGTCCGGATCTGTGCAGGCGGCTCCCCAATTAACGATAAAAAATTGGGGTCATCTGAAAAATGGTGAGCAGGTTAAGGCCATTACCCTGTCCAATGATGATCATATCACTGTGACCGTCCTGACTTATGGTGGGATCATCCAATCAGTGGAAACACCGGACAGGCACGGAAAGACGGCTGACATTGCTCTTGGTTTTCCAACAATAGAAGAATACGCAAACCATAATAAAAGCACCTTTTTCGGCGCGATACTTGGCCGCGTGGCGAATCGTATTGCAGGAGGAACCTTCACCCTTGAGGGGAAAAATTATCATATCCCCCTTAATGATGGGCCGAATGCAATCCATGGCGGACCGGAAAGTTTTGCCCGGAAAATATGGGCCATTGATAATGCAGGTCAGGATCCGTCAGGGGCGTACGTTCGTCTGAAATTGCTCAGCCCCGATGGCGATCAGGGTTTCCCGGGAGCTGTGACGGCAAAGGTCACCTATAAGTTGGATAAAGAGGATCGTCTCTCTATCCATTATCAGGCTCAGACAGACCGCCCGACGATCATTAATCTTTCAACGCACACTTACTGGAACCTTGATGGAGAGGGGAGTGGCTCCATAGAGCCTGAAATTCTTCAGGTCAAAGCGGACCGTTATGTGGAGACAGATCAATCCTCTCTTCCAACAGGTAGGTTGGTCAAGGTAGCGGGCACGGCCTTTGATTTTAACAAGCCGCACGTCATAGGTGACCGTTTGCGCAGCAATGAGTCACAAATGCTCTGGCCGCATGGTTATGATAAATGCTGGGTGTTGGACGAAAAGGCGCAGGCGGGGAAAATCAGATTGGATGCACGTCTGACCGATCCCCGTTCCGGTCGTATTCTGGAAGTGTTTTCCGATCAGCCTGGATTGCAAATCTATACCAGCAACGCTCTTGATGGCCGTTACGCTGGCTCTTCAGGGCGTGCCTACCGGCAGGGGGATGCTGTTGCCTTTGAGCCGGAACATTTTCCCGATAGTGTCCATCATCCCGAATTTCCAACAACCGAGTTAAAACCCGGGGACGTTTACGACCATTGGACGGTTTTCAAGTTCTCCCATAACTAGAGCTTGGCCTGCAGAATGTGCTGGAAAAATGGGGAAATAAGCCAGTCAGTGCTCTTGACTCATTTTTATCCCCATAATCCCGAAAAATCTTCACAGAGTCGTGCCCGATCTTGTCCTCTGTTCTGGGGATAAGTCTCTTTTGCGCCGGAAGAACAGGCCCTGAAAAACCCTAAAAAGAGGGTTCACGGAATCTTGCACACAGCCTGAAAGGCAGGAGAATGCTGAAGAAAATGACTCTTCTTCACATATTATCCCTCACCGCTCACAGAGTCATACCCGAGCTTGTCCCCTTTTCTGGGGATAAATCATTTCCGCTGTTTCAGGGCAGAATTTTTGGGGTTTGGGGACGGAGTTTGTGGGAGGGGGTTTGGGGCTTTGTTTGTGAGATGTTTTGTCTATTTATGATGATGATTGAATTGGCAGGACCTTGAATCAATCTTGATTTAAATATAAGCAGTCATTCGTTGAATATGATTCAATGAATTATAATTTTTAAAACGGAAATTATTATATGAGCTTTAGGAAATTAGCCTCTGTTATTGGGTTAACAGCCGCTATGGCACTTTCTGCCTGTTCGTCTGGTGGTAATACGTCCCTTAAAAATGAGACTTCTGCGACGGTTGATCAGAAAATCCAGGATGGGGTTACGACGAAAGATCAGGTTCGTCAGCTCTTTGGGGATCCGGTCGCTTCAACCTTTACCGATAGTGGCCATGAAGAGTGGAAATATGTTTTCCGGAAGGCCCAGGCGGACGCCACCAACTTTATCCCTGTCTATGGCAGTCTGCATAGTGGCAGCCATGGTAAGGAAAAACATCTGACGGTGATCTTCAATGGGAATGTCGTCTGGCATCATTCCATGAGTGAATCAGCTGTTTCCGGCTCAGCAGGGGCTTTCTAAGCTTTTGTTGTTATAAATCCGGTTTTCACGTTATTTTTTCACGTCGCCGGGTTTTATTGGGAGGGCTTTCGGGCTCTCCTTCTTGAAAGCGGGTTTAAGCGGCCAGTGAGAGCGCTAAACCAAGGCGCTGTGAATGTCTAAAGATGGGCAGTCGCTGGGGCCGTAGCTCGGCTGGATGAGGCCGTTTCCTTCTGAAAGTAGATGTGCAGATCTTCTCTGGCTTGTCGTTTTTGAGCGACTGAAGGCGTCTGAAGTTCAATCTTTTCACTATGGGAATGGCCCGAGAGAGTGGCAGTATGATGGGGCGCACGGTGAAGCTTCATCGAAACAGTAGTCTCCGCACTGTCTCAATTTGTGAGACCTGTGAGGCATGGTGGCTTCAAGAGAGGGGGGGGATGAGGCACCGTTTATGGGCCTGCCCATCCAACTCTTGTTTCATACCTCACGTAAAGTTACCGCTTCGACATTATGATAAAGAACAGGTCCTTTTGGATGTTCCAAACTATGGCCTGTTTTTGTACATGACGCGGGTTTTTCTATGGGGAATTATGAGGAAGACTTGGAATATTCCTCATAAGTCTCAAACTCACCTTTAAAAACTTCCCTTTGAAGCGGATGACAAGAAGGGTTATCGGCTTCTTTCTTAATGAGCGCACCGAATTGATCGATCCAGTCAGTCTCCGCTTTCATGTTGTCATTGCTCAAATCAAGACTCTGTTTACGTTGCGCTATAGCTTTTAAAATAGTACGCCTGTTATTAGGAGACACGTCTTTTATGAGGCTGAATACGTCTGTCACATCCCATAGGCTTAATAAAGGGTTTTCTTTGAAATAAGGAATATCAAAATAATAAATTAATGCTTCAAAGTCTGAAAGACCCTTATTATTCACTAGCTCATTAATTTTTAACAAAAAATGTTTTTCCAATGATAGTTTTGACTTTTCTTTATAATATTCCAATAATTCTTTAAATTCAGAAGTCGTATGTTCTTTATAAACACAATTATCAAACTGATTATCATCACATATGAAAACGCTATGAACCATATAAGACTCAGCTTGTTCGTCAGAGATGTTTCTTTTTTCTAACGTCCTATCCAGGTAATTTTTCAAAATTTCTATCGTATTATCTGTTGCTATGTCTTTTACACCGATCTTGTTTAAATAAAGATAAATTCCACAAACATGAAGGCACTGTTCATCCTGATAGGTAGTGTTTTCAAAATCATATAAAAACTCTTTTATAAGATTGTCATATTTAGATTGGGGATAATTATTAATACTCCATAATTTTTTCCATGAAGGAAAATAGTTATAATTATAAAATAATAGTGCTAGATTATTGGAATATTCTTCTTTGTTTAAAGTTCCCTGAATGACAAACTTATAAAAAATTTCCAAAAATGGATTCATCTGTATGAAAATATCAAAATAACCTGCTGTTTTCATACGTTCGATGTGCTGCTTAAGCCCTATATCTTCCTCAGTGAGGCTTCCTTTCTTCTGATTTTTTGTAACATCATATATTTTAGACAAAATATTTAAAGACGTATTCATTATTCGTTGTTCAAAGATGATAATATAGAGAAATTTTATAAGATCTGGTAGTAAAGGATGTTTTTCATCTGTGACATATTCATTATATTTATTGTAATATTTATCTATATTGTTGAAATCTATATGATCAAATAACTCTTCCCCAAAAACCATAAGAAAGGTCAATGTACGTAAATTGGCAACCTTGGTTTCAGTGAAAAAAGATATAAATTCCTCTTTGTTATTCTCTAAAAAATCTCTGAATTTTTTACTGGAAACCATATCAATAGCTTCATTAAAGGCTGCTTCAATATGGGGTTCGATCTTTAAAGTCAGATAAACAGTTTTTTCTTTAATACGCTTATAAGTGTCTTTGTTTTCTTGATCGTTTCGATAGATCTCGTCCTCATTGGCTATAATAATAACACGATTTTCCTTAGTTTCGACTAAAGGCTGTATAAAGGAAAGGATCTCGGAGAGATCCATTTTGGCTCTTTCCAGATCGTCAAAGATTAAGAGTCTCTTTTGGGCCTCCAGGTTATGTTCACCTTTAGTTCCTTCAGATGATGGTAAAGAGATAGTCGCCTCAGTACCTTTCACTAACTTATCCAAAACAGGACCCTTCACGAAGTTATCCAAATCAATCTTTACAGTCGATTTTAGAAAACCTTTAGCAATGACTTTCGTTAATTGCCCCGCTTTCCCACCCCAAAATGGATGCATGGCAACATAGAGGGCTTGAGCAATTTCTTCTTTGCTGCTTATTCCATAAAGAGAGATAGATATGTCTCTCTGATAATCCTCCGTCTGTGTTGTCGACTTTTTTTTAGAAAATTTATGGACAATCCATGTTTTTATGGAGCTCAGAAAAGTTTTTTTTACCCTTTGATAATACCCTGTCCGTGCTGATGATCTTTCTTCAAGAAATTTACGGACGAGCCATGTTTTCCCGCTGCCCCATGTTCCGTTAAGCATAAGTGCAAAAGGGGGGTTTATATTTCCCGTCACAATAATCATTTATTTTTTCTATAATGGGTTTATTGGGACCCGCCCATTCATAGTCTTTCATAGAACGCACGCCTTTCTTCAGTTCTGTACATTATTTATATGTACGACCTATATAGTAAGGCGGACGGGTCTGGCTATATGGTTGTCCAGGGGCAGCGCCCTTCCCTCAAAGGAAAAACCATCGCGATCCCGCCGTCTGTACCAGGTGTGGGTGTCTGGTACGGACGGTTATCTCTTATAAAACGGCTTAATTATCCTCGTCGTCAGATGGGTCAGACGGGATAGCCGGTTTGGTGGCATCGTCTGAGGAAGGAGGGGGTGCTTCTTCGGCGAGAGCGGTGGGGGCGGCTTTGGGCGATAGCGGGGCTGTAGCCGGGGTGTCTGAGAGGTAGGAATGGGGGTCGATCTGCTTGAAAGCAGTTGATTTTTCACCCGTTATCAGATTTTCAGTCGTCACGAGATAGGAGGGTTTCCCCGTATGGGAAAGGCCGGCAGCGGGCTCGCCTGTGATGGTTTTGACGAGTTTCTGCTCGGCATCCCTAAAGGAGACGGACCAACCCGGCGCAGCGTCAGTCGGGAGGATGACGCTGAGCGAGGAACCATCGGGCTTTTTGACCGTGATAGGGGCGGGAGCGGGGACCGTTTCCTGAGGGGCGGCGGTTGGCGATGTGCCAGTTGAATCCGCAGCGTTGGCGGGTTGCTGCGCCTTTTGGGGCGTGTCTTCTGCCCGGGCCATGGGAGCGGAAGAAAGGGAGAGAGCCGTGCTCACAGCGGCGATCAGGGCAAAAAAAGAGGCTCTGCCTTTAGAAGCGGGGCCTTGTGGATGTCTGATGAATCTGCCGGGGCGAATGATCTGATCCACCATCGCGTCTCCTTTTTGCGAATCAGGTAATTGATACTGTTATGATCCTCAATAATTGAGACAATATTGGGGCGATAACATTAAATCTGCCTCATAAAGAGGATCTATTTCTTTGAAAATTCTCCTTTTACCTGAGTTTTCTTAAGGACGTTATTGCGCAGACATAAAGAGGCCCGTTCCATCAGGGGCCTGCGCCAGACGAAAGGCCTGACGCAGAAAATCCATGATTCAGCTCATAAGGCCGCCATTTCCCGGTTTCTGAGACGCGTTCCCGCTGCTCCCTGAGGACGGCGATCCTGCGGGCGACGGCTCTGAGGGCGGTGTGTTATCAGTGCCTGAAGATCCTCCATCAGAAGGCTTTTCGGAGGGTGCGTTGCTATCGCCAGCTGGAGCGTTTCCGCTTGCTTTGTCAGAAAAGGGATCCACCTCGGCTATGGCTGCCTTAAGGGATGCGTCATAGATTGCTCCCCATAAAGCGGCTGCTTCCTCATAATTTGTGGGCATGCCTTTGGGGACGTAGGAAGTGATTGTGTCAGCGTCGGTCGCGGGCCGTGTTTCTGTCTTATCAGAATCAGCATACGTTATGACGAACACATAGGTCGGCTGAGCGTGTTTCCTGTCATCTGAGTCCGAGCCAGAGTCCAGCTCCGAGCTCAGTTTAACTGAAATCTCAACCTGATTCTCGTGATGGGCGTCCATGGTGGTAACGCTGAATTCCCCGGGGGTTGCAGTATTGATGTCCGCTGTCACGGTGCTGCCATCAGGTTTTTTACAGTCTGTTGTGCATTGGTACTTATCGCCATCAAATAAAAAGTACATTGAGACTTCAGACCAGTCTTCAGAAACATTTTTAAAAGTGACATGCTTCAGGTGTTGTTTGTCTTTTTCCTTATCGGCGGTCAGCGAGGCCGTAGCAACAATTCTGTATCCGGTGGACACTGTTTTATCGGGAGTATAGAGAGTATAGGAGGTGATATAGCTGTTATTGCTGTTAGGCCCGACTGACCCCGTGCGGGAAAGGAGAGGCAGTTGCAGGGTGACATTCTGGTCTATTGTATAAATGCTCCCCTCTCCGCTTGTGTCGGCTGCCTGCAGGTAGGAAATGGTTGTATAGGTGCCGTTATCATTGATCGTGGCGCCCATGTAAGGGGTCGGTCCAGAGGTGATGACTGAAGGAATCCCGCTGGCGGTGGCCTTTTTCTGAAAATCGAGCCTGAAATTGCGCTGGTCTGTCAGATTGGCATCAACAATATTGGTCGTGATGTCATTGGGGGATATTCCGCTGGGAAGAGTGCGGTCAATTTCAGGGAAGCGGACCCAGAGTTTCGAGGCTTCGTCATAGGCAAGACCGCCAATGACATTGATGCTCCCCACCATCGGAGCAGCGCCAGGGAAGATTTCCAGGGCACGGGCGAAAACGTCTTTCAGAACCCATTTGGGGGCCTGATCATTTTTCATGGCGTTCAGGATGGCCAGGGTGTTATCATCGGGCGTGCTGCTATCGGTCGCCGTTTTAGACCCTAGATAGAGCAGGGAAAAGAGCGCACCAGCAGGGGCATCATCTCTGAAGCCCAAAGCGCATTTGGAAATTGTTATCGGGTCTATGACCTCGTGTATGGTCAGTGCATGGGCGGCGATGAGCCTGTCATATTCGCCCCCATTATCAAAATTTGCAGGCTCCCGTTTTGAAATAAGATGGGCCGTCAGCTGGTCTCCCAGGGCCGGCCCAGGGGTGCCGGTCAGCGTTCCCTCAGTCTGGAAATTGCTGCCTTTCGGTGAGGAAATGGCGTATTGTGTGGGTTCTGTTTTCCAGTAAAAAAGGCTGTCCCCCCAGCCCCCGATATGAGCCCCGTCATTAAGGGACACAGCTGTATCAATGCCGAGGAGATCCTGAATGGCGAGCAATCCTTTGCGTTTGAGGATTGCTTTGATGATATTTGTGCCGACATCATCAGACATTTTACCTTCATCGCTGTCGGTCAGGGTGAGATGGTCAAAAAGGAAACCGCTTTGTGTGACTGTTTTGCTGTAATTGCGGATGAAAGAATAGAATCTGTCCCCGGCATCAGTGCTCTGGAAGGTCTGTTTGTACCAGAAAAGTGTTTCGCCATCGAGATTAAGCGTCTTGCCCTGCTGCGCCTCTATATAATTACGCAGGATGGTATAGCAGCCCGCAATAGGGGAGGGGCTGTCGTCTGTGTCCCCGGGTTTGGAGCTCGTATTCCCCTGCGAGGAAAGATGTGCTTCCAGCTGCGTTAGAATATCGTCAGGAAGGGGATAGGGATTCTGATCGGCCATGATGGGTCCTTTACATGTCTCTTATGATGGTGTGATTATGAACACTATAATTGAGACAATCATAAGGCGTTTATCAGGGGATTTTATGACCTGTTTTGGAGGCGGTTTTACTGTAACGTTAAAATTTCATTATAAGTGATATTCAGACGTTACACTAAAACCATGACAGCATCCTTATGGAGACTGTGCTCCCGGGTAAAGCGGGTTTTATGGATGGGAGCCTTGTTTTGGTTTTGTCCCGCCTGACGGGGGTACCTGGGCCAGCATGGAATTATACGTCTTTTCAAGGAGTTGCGTCGCTTCTTCAGCATTTATGGGCACGCCCGCAGGCAGATAGGAGGTGGCGGAGAGGGGGCTGGGGGCGGGTTTCGTGTCTGTCTGATGGGTCTTTTCGTCACGGGTGGCGAGGCGATAGGCGGGGTGCGTTTTGTCCGGGCTTGCCGGGTCTGGTTCATAAAAGATGGTTTTGAGGAGTGTCTGATGGGCGTCCTTATAGGAAACCGTAAAGGCTGGGTCGGTTTCGGAAGGGATGTCCACGCTCACGCTGGTGCCGTCATTTTTTGTGCAGCTGATGGAGCGCGAGGGATCGTCCCCTTTATAGGAGAAAGTGAGCAGCGCGCTGGGACACTCTTTGGATAAAGGGGTGAAAGAGATGGTTTTCGGGCGTTTTTCCCCCTGTTGAGCCCCCTCTATATCGCCCGAAGAGATCTCTTCGGCCAGAATGGTTTTCCCGTCCGGGCCGTAGAGATCAATCATGGTTTCGTAGGTTTTTGTGTCCGTATCATGGCCCAATGACCCCGCCATACTCTGCAGGAGCACGCCTTTCGAGCTGGTGGTCGTTGCGTAAATAAGCGGGTTGGGGCCGGTTTTGGGATCTGGCTGCAGGATAGCGGTGGTCGAATAGGTCATATTCGCATTGACCGTTATCTCGAGCGACAATTTACCGGTCAGGGACCCATGGCGTTTCTGCTGCTCAATGGCCCGGGTCATGATGTCTTTGATCTCTTTGCCCGTGAGAACGGATTTTTCTGTAGTCTGTTTCGATACAGGAACGTTCCGGGAAGGCGCAGTCTGGACGGGCGCAGTCTGGGCCAGAGCAAGAGACGGCGCTGCGATACTGATAACGCATAGCGCCCTGAAGGTGTGTTTCAATGGTGTGATAGAAGTGCTGGCATGTAACGGGTCCGTCATAAGGCCTCTTTATAATGTCATTATAATAACAGGACTATTATCATCCTTTATTGAGGCAATAATGAGGCGTTAAGGAAGGGTTAATGAGGCGCCGTACAGCACCAGCTCCAGACAGAGAGAGACGATCTTGTGGCTTTTGCTGTTCGCAATCGGGCAACTGAAAGCAATTTGCTCATCCGGGGCGCATAAACTCGGTATATCAGGCTTCGCCGCTGCCGCACTTGCCACATGACAGGACAGCCCAAAGCGATCAGGGAAAGAAAAGCAAGAGAGTGCCGGAAGAGTGCCATTATATTATCTTTCAGTCTGGGCTCGTCTTTACGTAACATTTTTCCCATGAAATTGGTTCATTCTCTTCCTCTGGCTCAGGCCAGAGGAAAGGGGCTTCTGCCGGCTCCCAATGGGAAGGTCAGGGGTGGCGCCTGTATTTTTTATCCCACGCTTCCAGACGTAATTTGGATTTGACGATAGAAGCCGCTACGGCGTCATTATAGAGCTTCCGGCCGAGTTTTCCAGCCTCTACATCATTTATGGGAACGCCTTCAGGAAGATAGGAGGAAGCGGACACTTTGCCGGGTGCGGGTTTATAGTCTGTTTTATGGGTCTTTTCATCACGAGTGGCGAGACGATAGGAGGGGTGCGCTTTATCAGTGCTGCCGGGGTCCCTTTCATAGGAGACGGTCTTGAGGAGTGCGTGATGGGCGTCCCGGTACGAAACCGTAAATTCCGGAGAGGTCTTTGAAGGAATATCCAGTTTTACACTGGTGCCATCATTTTTTATGCAATCTACGGACCATGACGCTATTTCGTCTCCCTTATGGGAGAAAGTCATCATCGAGCTGGCCCAGTCTTTGGAGACATGGTTGAAATACACGCTTTTCAGGAGTTTCGTGCCATATTGTGCATTTTTTGGTTCTCCGGCAGCGATGGTCCTGGTGAGAACGGTTTTCCCGTCAGGGCCATAGAGCTCAATCAGGGTTTCATAGGCTCTTTTGTCAGTATCGTGATCTATGGCTCCAGCAACACTCATGAGGAGGACCCCTACCGCATCATGTGTATTGTTCAAAATAAGACCACTCATGCCGGTTTTGGGGTTTGCCATTATGTAAAAGATTGTCGTGTAGGTCGTATCATCATGGACCTGCGTATTGACCGATACTGTGGTCTCATGGGGGCCTCCTGATGCAAGGAGGCTGGCACGTTTCTGCTTTTCCACCGCCCGGGTTATGATGTCTTTGATCTCTTGTCCTGTGATGACAGTTTTGCCTGTAGTCTGTTCCGTTTCAGGAACGTTCTGGGAAGGTCCGGTTTGGGCAAGGGAAAGAAACGGTGCTGCGATACTGAGAATGCACAGCGCCCTCAAAGCGTGTTTTAATGGTATGAAAGAAGTGCGAGAAAGTAACGGGTCCGTCATAAGGCCTCTTTAATAATGTCATTATAATAACAGGACTATTATCATCCTTTATTGAGGCAATATTGAGGCGTTAAGGAAGGGTTAATGAGGCGTGACGAGGCCATAGAAGCCGCCGGAAGACGTCCCGACGGTTTTACGTTTTCTGACTGGGCGCCTTCTGAGCGGGCGCCTTTTGCCCAGGCGTCTTCTGACCGGGCAGAACGGGTCTCTACGGGTGGGGTTTTTCTTTCTTTTGACCGTCCAGGATCGCCTTGTTCTTTAAAGAAGTACCGGTTTTGTCAAAGAGGTCTGACGCGGCCCTGGCCGTTGCGGGAACGCCGTCAGGCATATAGGACGAGGGGGACAGTGTGTCAGGGGCGGGTTTCGTCTCTGTCTTATGGGTCTTTGCGTCCGTTGTGGTGAGACGGTAAGAGGGATGCGCCTTGTCCGGGCTCTGGTGGTCCGCTTCATAGGAGACGGTTTTCAGGAGGGCGTGATGGGCGTTCCTGTATGAAACAGTGAAGTCAGGGGCGGTCTCTGAAGGGATGTCCACGGTCACGCTGGTGCCGTTATGTTTCGTGCAGTTCATTGATTGCTGAAGTTTGTCCTCCTGATCTCCCTTATGGGAGAGAGTCATCACAGCGCTGGGACAGTCCTTGAACATATGATAAAAAGAGATGGTTTTCAGGTATTTACTGTGACTCAGGGGCGGGGGCGCATTTTTTTCAAAAATTTCCTCGGCCAGAACGGTTTTCCCGTCCGGTTTATAGAGCTGATCGCTGTTATCATACATCAGTTTGTCAGTGTCGTCCTCCATTGATCCGGCGAAACTCTCGAAGAGGACGCCTGTCGGGCCATAAAAATTCACCAGCATAAGTTTATTGAGGCCAAATCTGTCGTCAAACTTCAGGAAGGTGGTTGTTGTGCGCGTCGTATTGCTATTGACCCTTGTGTCCGTATCAAGCCCGTGTATGGAGCTGACGTGTTTGTCATATTCTATTGTCTTGGCAAAGATCTCCCTTATCACGCTTCCTGTGAGGATAAACCGTTTTGGTGCCGGCTTTTTCACAGCGGCGCTCTGCTCCGCATTATTTGGGGCCGGAGCGCTTTGGGAAGGTGTCGTCTGGGCTGGCGTGGTTTGGGCCAGGGCAAGAGACGGCGCTGCGATACTGAGAATGCACAGCGCTCTGAGGGCATGTTTCAATGGTGTGATAGAAGTGCGAGAAAGTAACAGGTCCGTCATAAGGCCTCTTGATAGGGTCATGATTATAACAGGACTATAATCATCCTTTATTGAGGCCATAATGAGGCGTTAAGAGAGTGTTAATGAGACAATAATGACGCCATGACCCCCGTCCTCCCTCCCGTCCCCCCTCTGGAGGGCTCAGCCTTTCTGTTCGGCAAAGCGGGCGGTCATGGTGGGGTTGCCTCTTGTCAGCTTACGGACGGTGAGGTCCTCGGCCTTGTCATTGGCAAGGCGCAGATTATTGGCTGATTTATGCAGGGCTTCCTTTGTTTTTTCGAGGTCTTTGATCGCGTCATCAATGCGCTTGATGGCGTCGGCAAATCCGTCCGAGGCGAGGCGCCAATTGCGGCCGAAAGCGGTTTTGAACTCATCGAGACGGGTTTCAAAATTGGTGATGTCGATGTTCTGCGCTTTCACCAGAGCCAGCTCCGCCCGGTATTGCAGAGAATTCCGGGCCGCATTGCGCAACAGGCTGATGATGGGAATGAAGAATTGCGGCCTGATGACGTACATCTTCTCATAATGATGCGACATATCGACAATCCCGCTATTATAGAAGTCACTTTCCGGCTCCAATAGAGAGACAAGCACTGCATATTCGCAGCGTTTCTCGCTGCGATCCTTATCGAGCTCCTTGAGGAAATGCTCGTTTTTCTTTTTCGTCGCCGTCTGGTCCGCCTCATTTTTCATTTCAAACATGATCGAAATGATTTCGGTCCCGGCTTCATCATAATCACGGAAGATATAATCGCCCTTGCTGCCGGTGCGGGCGTCATTATCCTTTTCAAAACAGGCTTTCTGAAACGCAACAGAGCGCAGCTGGTTGAATTCCGTCTCGCAATGGAGCTCCAGCGTTTCTCCCAGCATTTTGGTGGAGAGGCGGGCTTTCATGTCGCGCAGGCGCTCAATGGCCTCGTCACGGTCCCTGAGCTGGGTTTCGTACTTGTCTTTCAGGGCCGTTTCAGCAAGCTGCTTTTCAAGCCCCAGCCGGGAAAGCGCGTTCTGAAGGGCATCACGCTGCTGCGTCACCGTGCCGACCGCCTCATGCAGAGCGAGCTTTTTCGTCACATCCGCAGCCTCGAGAGCGGCCTTCAGGCGGGCAATTTCGCCCTCCTTGCGCGCGGCTTCCTGCTGAAGATCGGCCTGACGCTTCGCCTCGGCCAGTAGGGCGGCGGTCTGGAGCTCCTGTTTCGCCTGCTCCAGCGCGGTGGCGAGACCGTCCTTTTCTTTCTGCACGTCAGAAAGAGCCTCGTTAATGGCGAGCTTGCGGGCCACGTCACTTTGCTCAAGCTTGGCCTTCAGGGCCTGAATTTCCGCCTCTTTCTGCGAGGACAGGGTCTGAAGCGCGCCTTCCGCACGGCTTTGGGCCAGGGTCAGAGCCGCGCGTTTTTCCCCCTCGGCCAAAGCGAGGCGCTCCTGCAGCTGCTGCTCAAATTCACGATCGCGCACCTGCTTGAGCAGCGCCGCATAACCGGCTTCATCGACTTTGAAAGCCTTGTGACAATGGGGGCAGGTAATATCGTGCATGGGGGATTTTCCTTACAGGCCACGAAGGAAACAGAGAAACGCGGCGTTTCTTTCATAGCGTTCTTTCGCTCCGCTGGCCAGAAGCCGGATTTCTGTGGAGAACATCATATTATCGCCATTATGTGCCGATAAAGGCAGTCCAGATAAAAATTTCCAAATCACGGAGTTTTCTAGATTAGGGCGTTATTTGAATGGTTTTGTTTATTGTTCCGTTATTACATTTGAAGAGAGTATCACGATGAAGCGATTTCCCACATTTATGGCCCTTCTTCCGGCCCTTATGCTGTCTGCCTGCCATGATAACAGGGCTCCGACCAAACGTAATTTCGAAGCGGCCATGAATCGCTATTATGCCAAACATTGTATTTCGGTCGGGACAGATTATTTCGGCAATAAGTTCCCGCTGGAGATCGCCATTCATGACAAGGATGGGTATTCCAGTTCGTTTGATGCTGAGAAAAGGAAAAAATGGGACGCACTGGTCGCGGTGGGGCTGCTGAGTGCGGAAGATAAGGATGTCACGAGTAAGGATTTTCTCGGCCAGCCACACACCTCTTATATGAGGATCTATTCCCTGACAGAAAAAGGCCGTCCCTTCCTGCAGGATGAGGATAATACGACGATGTGTGTCGGCCATTACAAGGTCACATCCATACGGAAATTTGACGGCCCGCATTTCGTGCCCTGGCTGGGTAATATCGAAGTGGTCGATGTCCGCGATAAAAGAGCCCCGACCAACGTCCCTGACTGGGCAAAAGATAAGCGCGTGACCGATGCCTGGCCCGAACTGGGCCCCCTGCTGAAATCGGATCAGGAAGGCGATATGAGCCTGATTAATGGCAAGAAAGGCTGGGTTGCTGAAAAAGATTACCTGCCCAGTTAAGCGCTCTTTTCAGAAAGGGGGCCTTGACCGGGTGTCAGACTTCCACAGGCACCCGGTTTTTCGCGTCGATCGCCTGTTTGACTATCGCCTGTTTGACCTCGGAATAGAGATCAGCCTGCGTCTCGGGAGCGTTTATTTCCACAATCAGGGCGAAGCGAGCCACGGGTGGTTCTGAATGCTTAGCTGATTTCCACCATCCCTGCACAGGGTAAACGGCAAGCAGATGACGCTTGGTCAGATCATAGGCCTGGCACGTTATCTGATCGATCTGTAGGGAACCGACATCACGCCTCTTGGGACCGAACTCCCACCCATCATCGCTCTCGTCTCTGGGGACTCCGGTCGGTTTTGCCGCTTTATTGATCCGCTCCATGAAGGGCTCAGGATCTTCATCGGGCTTGATCAATGTGAAACGGAGATTATGGGAGGCGTAACCATATTTGTTTCCTCTGGCTGCTTCAGAGGGGTTTGGCTCGATAAAGGTGCTTAAAGCAATGCGTAACGTTACGGGCACGGTTCCCAGTTTGCGTAATTCGTGTTCGGGCCAGGGCAGGGTGTAGAGTTTCAGCTCATTAAGAGTATTCTGGGCCGTATAGGGCGTGATCGTGTCTTCAATGACGAGTGTCAGGGCATTGGAGGCACTGCGCCTTGCCCGCTTGAGATTGGGGACGCCATAGCCATAACGCTGAAAGAGCCTCGCATAATCTCCCTTTTGAGGCTTTGGAGGGAGATGGCTTTTCATTTGTTCGGTCCAGCGGGCCGAAGCAACAAAAAGGGCCCGGATGGTTTCTGGCCATAAATCAGGGTAATCAGCCCATAATTCTGCAATCTCCCGGCTGGCAAGGGCTGTGGCCGCACTTGTGCACGCTGTAGAGGAAAAAGCACGTTCGGGGTAATTATGGGACGTGGTTAAAAGCATCAGGGAATCATGGGGGTATGCTGGGGGAGGGCTGCTTAATAATAAATTGCCCCCTTCATAAACAACATCCGGCTTTATCGGCCAATGTTTGTCCCAGCTTGCCGTTCTGGAATGGGGGGAGAGGTCTCCCATCGGAGCAAGGACTTGCCCCGGGATCGTCTCAGGTAAGGTACATTTCGTCGTATAGGCCCCGACGGTAATCGGGTTCCATGATTGCGCCGGAGATTCCAGCTCATTATCCGGACGATCACAAACAGGCAGGTAATCAGAGCTTGTAAAACGACGGTCCTGATCGCTATTACCAGCGGAAATCAGGATCAGCCGTTGATGGTGTTCCTTTCCTGATATCCCTGCGCCAAGCTGATCCATTTCAGTGGACCATGAGGTCGGTGCCCCATCATGAGGGGAATCATCTTTGGTCGTAGTGGCCATGCAGAAGACCCTGCGGCGTTGTGTGACTTCAACAGCATTAATGGCCTGTCTTGTTACAAAGCCGAGCAGGTGATGGGGATTTTCCCCCTTATCAGGGATCACCTTTGCAGATTCCAGCCTGTGGCGCACAAAAACCGGGCCGGAACTTTGAAGAACCGGGCCTAAATCTCCATAAAGCACCAGCCCAGCCAGTTCTGACCCGTGGCCCTCATGATCTGTTACGTCCCATTGCGGATAGGCCGCATGACGGTCACCGGGGTGGATATAAGGATTTAGAAGAGGATGGGTGAGGGCAATTCCCGTATCAAGCAATGTTACGTAGCTTGTGCAATCAGGCGCAGATGTGAGGCGGTGCTGTAGATTTTCAACCCAGTCAGTCTGTTCTTCAATGGGGAGATCGAGGAAAAATTCGCCTGTTGTGGCGGTAGCTGCCAGCGCTTTGAGCCCTTCATGTTTTTTGATCAGCTCTGCCAGTTCCTGGGTGGTTGCCTCGGCAATGACGACCAGATCTTCGTGGAACTCCAGTGTTTCATGGCCTATGGAAAAGCCCTGTTTTCGGGCGTGCTCAATAAAATCTTCCCCTTTTTCCCGTGAGAGCCATAATTCCCAGAAATGTTTTCCCTCTCCCGAAGGGTATTTAGACTCAGGGCCCCGCCAGAGCGCCCGCATATCAGCTTCATGAATATGATCAATACTCTGTGCCAGATCGGCATTCTTGCGGTGACCCTTTTCTGTCCGTTCCGGTCCGGCAAAGTCACTGATTTTTTTCTTGAGATCCTCTACCCCTTCTGGTGTGGAATAAAGGGTCGCGGTGATTATCTTTGATGTATCGTTTTTATGAATATTGAGAAGGGATAAATTTTTATTACGGAGACGGTCCTTCACCATGGGCTGGTCTGCGCGCCCTATGATGGAAAGATACAGGCCAGGCCGCCCTTCAGCCTCACAATCAGGCAGGGCGTCAAGCTCTCCTAGCAGCTTCCGGCCGTGGGCCTGCGGGTCAGGAACCTTCTCTGGTTTATTTGCCGGACCGCCGCCTTTTGGCGACCGAAAGTCCTGCCCCTTTCCGTATCCCTTGAGGATGAAGTGCCTGTGCTCCTGCGTCATGATCGATAAATCCTATCCCGAGCAATGAACGACGTCGCGTTAGGGACGCCATCAGCATGTCTGTATCAATGTCATTACTGTCATTGATGACCGCACGCCTGGCCGCATCTTCGGCCGAGGCAATGACATCAGCCGTTGAAAGGCCGGACGCTTCATGGGTGATGTCGTCCCATTGAATATTTTCGACATCAAAACCAATCAGACGGCGCTTCATGGCTTTTTCTATCGCGGCTGCATGGGGAAGGTCGTAGGGGAGAACCAGCTCAAAGCGCCGCAACACAGCCCGGTCGAGAATTTCAGGCAGGTTCGTCGTGGCAATGACAAGGGACGGCCCTGTATCTTCATCGAGAAATTGCAGAAATGAGTTCAGAATGCGCCGGGCCTCGCCAACATCGTTTTCCGTAGCCCGCTGGGCGGCCAGGGCATCAATTTCATCAAAGAGATAAACGCCCCGCGTCGTGCGGATCGAGTCAAAAATCATGCGCAATTTCTGCGCTGTTTCCCCCATATATTTGGTGATGAGCCCGTGAAGCAGGACCGTAAATAAAGGATAATGCAGCTGCCCGGCGAGGGATTCCGCCGTCATGGTTTTTCCCGTGCCAGGGGGGCCTGAAAGCAAAATCCGGCGCCGTGGTTTAAGCCCCTTGAGTTCCAGTTTTTCAGTCTGCAGTGTTTCAGTCACAATCTGGGAAAGCTCATCTCCAATAAAAGACGGCACGATAACATCGGATAAACGGGCACGCGGATAGGAAGCGGCGAGGAATTCACCCAGCTCCCCCCGTGGGGCGATAATGGGGGTTGGGGCTGCCGCCTCCTGAGGGCGGCCTGATCCGGCCTCTGCCCATGTGCGGAGCTGCTCAGCCAGTCGCTTATGGCCTTTCTGGTCCTCGGCGGCAGCAAGCTGCATGGCGAGGTCAAAAAAGCGGGCGGCATTTCCTTCGGCGTGGCTTTTTACCAGGCCTATCAATTGCTGGGCAGACGCCATGTCAAGGTGAACCTATGTTTTAGTAATCATGATATGAATCTGCGTTGCAAGGTTCTTTACCTATAGCAGATACGTGCCCGGTCATTCTATCAGAAATAGGGCTTTATAGCGAGGAATTGTTTTCCTTTTTCTTTGTTTCAAGGGAGGCTGAAACAGTTTGAGAGGCACTCTTTCCTATATGTATTGTGTGACAGATGACAGTGTCTCTATGCAGTCTCTCCAATAAACATAGTTTTGACATATTTATGAGATACGGGTCTGATATTGCGCGTTTTATATAAAAACACATAAATCGGTCGGTATGGGAAATTTTTTATTGTCCATTCTATTCAGTCATTTCAAAGAGTTATTTCCCTTCTTAAGGCCGTTGACAGTGATCTCGGTAATGGAGACCGTGGCGTGAGACGATTTTACATGGCTCTGGCCTGTGTGCCAGCTTTTGTGATGACCATCGGACTTGCCCATGCAAAGGGGGCAAAGGCCGGGGGGAAGGCTGACGTTCGGGCGTATAAGGCTTATGAAAAAGCGCTGAATGATCATTACGCCAAAAACTGCATTTTTATTGATGACACCTATCAGGGGCGGGAATTCCCGGTCACGGTTGCGCTTCACGATGAAGACGGGCTCCGCAAGGGGATCCTTTATTCCGGAGACCAGCAGACGCGGGAGAAATGGGATTCCCTCGTGAAGGTGGGTCTGTTGAGCGTGAAGGAAAGCCGCGGGTCTGCCAAAGATGAGTTCGGCTCCACTCATCCGACCCATAGCCGGATTTATTCCCTGACAGAGCAGGGCAAGGCCGCCTATTCCCCTTATGAGGGGATCTGTGTGGGGCATTATAGGGTGACCGCTGTTCAGAGTGCGACGAAACCCGCCCCTCTGCCGGGCGGAAGTCAGGGGGTGACGGTCAGTTTCACCGCTTCAGCCGAGGGCATTCCTGACTGGACAAAGGACGAAGCCGTCCAGAAAGCCTGGCCTGAATTGGAGGTGCTCCTGAAGCCTGACCAGCCAAAGCAGCGCGCCCTGATCAAGACCGATAGCGGCTGGGTCGATGAGCGGGAATTCACCCAGGACAGCCCGCAACCACGTGCTGCAACGTTCCTCAATGCCTATGACACGCGCGATGAATAAAGCGGATTGGAGAGTATGATATGAGATCTGGCCCTTTATGGATGCTTCCCCTCGCAGCCTGTCTGCTGGGTGGATGGACCGGAGAGATCCCTTCAAAAGATCAGGTGAAAACGGTTATTAACACCTATCTCGATAAGAAGCATTGCGGCTTTGCCCTGCCCATTAAAATGGACCCCAATCTCTTCCCGCTCGCCCTTCCCGTCAAGGATGAAACGCTGAGAACCCCTGATATCAAGCTCGCAAAAAAGGCTCAGCGCATTCAGGAAAAACGCGAGAAATCGGATCTCTTTGTCGCATTGGGGGTGCTGTCTTCGCGGGAGAAAACCATTCATTATGACCGCGACGGCCGGAAGCTCGCCAAACCTGTTCTCGTA
Source organism: Aristophania sp. ESL1100 (assembly GCF_058511235.1). Lineage (NCBI taxonomy): Bacteria > Pseudomonadati > Pseudomonadota > Alphaproteobacteria > Acetobacterales > Acetobacteraceae > Aristophania > Aristophania sp. ESL1100. Next base: position 217,676 of record NZ_CP196394.1, read on the forward strand.
AAAATCTATGATCTGACGAAAAAGGGCCGGGAGATCACCTCTCATCCCAATGAATATACCCATATCTGTATCAGGGATTTCCGGGTGACCAATGTTGTGGAGCTCCAGGAGACGGAGAATGTCAAAGAGGGCGGGGCGCATCTGACCGCCATTGTCGATCTCTCTCCCGGCACGGTTTCGAGCTGGACGAACATGCCGGGCTATCAGAAATTGCTGGGCGGCGCGCTGGCCGGTGTGCCGACGGTCAAGCAGATCGGGTATGGGCTGATCAAGACAAAAAATAAAGGCTGGCTGACCGAGGCCCAGGTGAATTGGGACCGGATGCATAATGTGATCGATACGCCCGATGTCAAAGATGTCAGCACCATGCAGAATGGCGACCAGTCCCCCCCTCCGGCCCCTTAAGAGACACCCTTTGAAGCACGGGGTCTGATCACTTTTCTTCCAGCTCCTTGAAAAAGCCTTATTTCTGCCTGATAAATTTGAGGCGGATCTCCCCTCCCGTGCGGGTGGGGGTCAGGGAGATAAGGCAGGGAGGTTGGTCGGATGATGAGATTTTCCGTAAGTGCGGCGTTCTGTTCCGTTCTGTTGCTGGCGGCCTGCCACCGTGACCCCAATGAAGTTGATCGCCAGAAATTCAAGCAGGCGCTCAATGAACATTATGCCAGGCGCTGCATTACGGTGGGGGAAGGGACAAGTCGCGAGCAATTCCCCCTCACACTGGCTCTCTCAGCGCAGAAGAGAAATGACCCGGTCGCTTTGAGAGACCGCAAACTCAGCGCCTTTGTCGATACAGGGCTCCTCAGCGTTCAGGACCAGCCAGCTCCTGTTCAGGCCTCCTCCCAGACGCCTTCTGAGAAGCCCGATCATGAAGTGACCCACCGCAGGACCTATTCTTTGACGAAAATCGGGCAGTCCCTGCTGGCTTATGGGACCTATTTCTGTGCCGGGCATTACAAGGTCTCACAGATCAAGGCCTTCACCGCCCCGGGGAAAATCCTTGATGGCTCGGTCGTGACATCGGTCTCCTATACCGTCTCGCCAAAGGAAATTGCCAGCTGGGCCAAAAATCCCGCTGTGCAGGCCCTCTGGCCGGATTTGGGTGAGCGTCTGGCCAAAGACCGGCAGAGAAACATGACCCTCGTCCAGACGGAAAAAGGCTGGGCGGTGGAAGATGATTTTAACGATTAATCCCCGTAAAGTCCGCTTTTTGTAAATAAATCATTAACTGTCCTTAAAAAAGCCCTAATCCATCCTTATGGAAGGCTGCGTATCTATAAGGACATTATTGGTGAGAGCCTATATGAAACGGGGAAGAGTTCAGGCGTATTTTGTCTCTGTTCATGAAGTAACGGGGAATAAAGGAGATAGAACCTGCGCATCCTCGCTAATACCATATTTGTGTAAAAAGAATCATTGCCATGATTTAAGTTTCAGGATTAATGTCCGCGCGTCTGAATATGACGATTCTGGAATATGGAACGATGTATAATTCAAACGGTATTAACGAACATCACATCAGATTTTTCAAAGCATTGCTGATTCTGACGGTGCACAGGCTTTTTTCGCCTTTCAATACAGCCGATCTGAAACGCTCTTATCAGAGTGCAGCCTGTTTTTTCCTGCTGACCATGTCCCTCATTCTGGCCGGGGAAATCTCTGCCGGAGTGGCGTATTTTGACCGGAATCTCACTCATATTCTTGATCTGACCGTGTTTATGACGGTGGAGACGATCCTCTTTCCCTTCTCGAAATATGTCTGGCTGGCGGTCAGGGAGCATCTGGGGGGGGCAGCGCCTGTCATGCGCCCCTTTGGGGCCCTCCCGCTGGGGTTTATGACCAATTTTTTCCTCTTTATGGCCTCTGTCATTGCAGGGCCTGCCGGGATTGCCTGTATTTTATACAAGACCAGACATCGTGAGGGACGTGAATTTACTGGAGCTGAAGAATAATGAAATACCCTTTCTATCTTACGTTATTGCCCGTCCTTATGCTGGCTGCCTGTAGTGAAGATGTTGCCGGTCTGTCCAATGAGATGGCCCGCAAGGCTCTGAATGACCATTACGCCAAACATTGCATTTCGTTCGGGGAGGAAAACAGCACCCAGAATTTCCCCGTCACGGTGGACCCTTCACAGGATGTGGTTGATGACCGGGGCAATAATCAGAGCAAGAAATGGGACGCCCTCGTCACAGCAGGGCTGCTGACGGTTGAGGGGCAAAACCCCGAGGAAGCAGTGGCCGTTGGTGGTGCTGAGAGCAGTGGGCAGAAAGTCTATTCCCTGACCCAGAAAGGGCAGGACGCACTGGACCATAATCTCTCCTTCTGCATCGGTCATTACCGGGTCGATGACATCAGAAACAAGACCCTCGGCGCGAACTGGACCGGCGGTGAGCCGACCGTCAGCGTTGATTACAGGATTTCCCCCACCAAAGTGCCGGGCTGGGCACAGCGTTACGTTCTGCGCCGCACATGGCCCCAGCTGCGGACACTCCTGCGCAAGAAGAGACATGTCGATGCCCTCCTGATCCAGAACGGCTCTGACTGGACAACATCGGAGGATTACACGTCCGCCCATTAAAATCCTTGGGGATTGGAATGGGGGCCCTGCCTGAGAAAGGCAGGGAGCCTTTTATGGCACACAGCCTGACAGCATGGCGGCCAGAGGGCAAAGCAACGATTTTCATCTCCCGGTTACCGACTGCTCCTTTTTCCCCCGCTTTGACGGGGAGAGGACCAGACGGACGGGGAACGAAACTTTAAAGGTTGAAACATGAAAAAATTACGACCCTTAGTCACTTTGCTCCCGGCTCTTATGCTCGCTGCCTGTGCCGGTGAAAACGGAAATGCCGGCAAAGGCAATGCTGGCAACGCTGCTGGCGCTGAAGCTCCCAGCGGGACGAGCGCTGCGGTCATTACCGGCATGGCGTCCAGCATCACACCGGTCGGGGCCGGTGTTGCGGGGCCTGACCTCACCAATGCGATGATCAGAGCCGCGATTGACAATCACTATGTCGGGCGCTGCATATCCATCGGGAAAAAGCAGATTGGCGGCGGCTTCCCCATTACCGTCCTGCCTTCAACCGACTTTGTTGATTCAGACGGCAATCACCGGACTGATAAATGGAACATCTTTGTCAAACAGGGTCTGTTAAGCACAGAGAACCAGGGCTCTGCCGATGGTTTCCCCGTCGGGCCACAGGCTGACACAAGCCAGGGGAAAACCTTTTACCTGACGCCAAAAGGCCAGGCCGCCCTCGGCCCGGATGGCGCTTTCTGCGCGGGTTATTACAAGGTGGATGACATCAAAACCAAAACCCCCGGCGCAGCGGGACCGGCCGGTGAGCCGACCCTGACGGTCGAATATAGAATGTCGCCCGTGAAAATGCCGGACTGGGCCCGTCATTATAACGTCCGTATGCTCTGGCCTGAAATGCGCCTTCTGCTGAAAAAGAAGCGACCCATGAAGGTGGTTCTGGTCCAGACAAGCAGCGGCTGGGTTACCGAAGAGGATTATAATTCAGGCGGTCACTCGCCAGATGTCATTAATCCCGACCCGAGTGCGCAAGCCCCCGCTGCCCCTGCGCCGGCACCTGTCAGACATACGGTGAAACATACGCGCAAACATGTGGTCAGACACGCGGCAAAACCAGCGGTAAAACCAGCAGTAAAATCGGCCGCAACACCCGCTGCAACACCTGCCTCCAAATAAAACAGGCCTGCGGGAGGGGCGAGAGCGGGAGGAGGAATTTTAACCTTTCCGCCCGTTCTGCCCCATTTTTGCCTCATACTATGCGTATGGGAAGCAGGTCGGCGAGATGAGGAGCGTAAAGGCTGAGACATGAAGAAGAGAATACGTTTAATAGCCCTGTTGCCGGTCGTGATGCTCGCCGCCTGCCATGACAAAAAGGCCGTTACGGGACAGAACTTCAAAGACGTCCTCAGTCACTATTACGCCAGCCATTGCGGTGCGACGATCGGGCTGACCATTGAGGGGCGGGATAATTTCCCCGTATCGGTCACGTTGCGCGATGATGGGGGCGCCCCGCTCGATATCTTCTCCCGCGAGGAGGAAGAGCAGCGCATCATCGAAAGCAGCAAGCTCGATGCGCTGGCCGATGTCGGATTGCTGAATGTGACCGATAAAACCGGCATGATCTCGTCAAATATCGGGGATGTCATCACAACGCATCAGCGGACCTATTTCCTGACGGAAAAAGGGGAATCCGTGCTCGATCATGACATGTATTTCTGTGCTGGCCATTATAAGGTTGCATCGATCAAGACCATGACGCGCCCCTTTGCCACAAAAGACGGCGCCACGGCGTCCAGGGTTGTGTTCACAACCTCTCCGAAGGAAGAGGAGGAGTGGGTGAAAAATGAGTCCGTTCAGGCGATCTGGCCGGAGCTCAAAGAGGGGTTCCGCCCCAATCACCGCCGGGAGATTTTCCTCATCCTCGGTAAAAATGGCTGGGTCACGGCTGATGAGTATTACCAGCGCGACCAATAATCAGCCCTGTTAAAGGCGTATTCTGCGTCCGGCATTGCTGTCAAAAACAGTCAAAATGATTAATGATTGGATAATATCGCCTCTTTGAGTGGTATCGTCATAATAGTGCCATGATGTGTTTTTATGTCCAGCTTTCCATAAATGAGGAAGCAGGGGCTCTCCGCTCCGAACGCTCATTGTTCTGAAAAGAGGTGACAAGACTGACATGTGTGGCGCAGAATGAAGATAAAGTCCCTGATGATGCTCGTTTTCCCGGTTATGATGCTGACATCCTGTCATGATCATAAAACCGCCGCGAATAAACATAATTTCGAGCAGGCCCTTAATAGACATTACGAGAAATATTGCAGCATTACCGTCGGGGAAAGTCGCTACCGGCATGAATTCCCCATTACACTCGATATTCACGACCATAACAGCTCTGCCGCTATTAGTCTGTGGGGCGAGGGCGATAATGAGGAAAGCAAAAAATGGGACGCCCTGGTGGAGGCCGGCCTGCTGAAGGTGAAAGATCAGAACGGGACAGAACGCGTCTGGGGCAATAGCCGGCTCACACACCAGAAAGTCTATAGTCCCACCGCCAAAGGCCAGGCCGCCCTGCTGAGAGGCACCATTTTCTGCGCTGGTCACTACCAGGTTGCCAATATCAAGGATTTCGTGATGATGAACGCGACCGATGACGGGATCAACGCCTCTGAAGTCAGCTTCACCCTATCCCCCCACAACCTTGCGGACTGGGCGCAAAATGCCTCTCTGCAAAAGCAATGGCCTGACCTGAAAGCCCAGCTGCAAACAGACCAGTCCGCCCGGATGGTCCTGCTCCAGACCAATAAAGGCTGGTCCACAGAAGAGGATTATTACAGCACAGTTCCCGGAGGGTGAGAGGCCCCGGAGCAGAAGGAGAGCAGGGTAAGGAGAAGAGCACCCCTTCTGAGGGATGAGGAAGGGCGATCAGCCTTTCTTCGGTGAGGTCTTTCTTCCCGGTTCCGGCAAGCCGGGGCGGTGATGGGAGTGGCTTTCCTGGTGGTAGAAGCGCTTCCAGAGGGCGGCGTAGCGGGTGCCGCATTCGGTCAGCTTGTCGGTCAGGAAGCGTTCGCGCTCCAAAGCGAGGCGGAGTTGCTCATTTTCGAGCGATTTTGTGTCAATCACGTTGCGTTCATGGCGCAGGCGGGCACGGATATATTGGCCGAACCATCCTGCCACCATGCCCAGAGCCCCGCCAATGACCCCTTCCCATCCTTTGGCGAGCTCCAGCAGTTCCTGCGGGGTCACGACTGTGCGAAAGCCCCCCCAGCTCAGCTCGTCAGATCATCAGGTCTGGCAGGCAGCTCTGTGCTGGTTGTGTCTGTGCCGTTAATGATGGCTTGCAATGATTGCACATAGGACTTTGTTTTGGGACCAAAACTTTCTCCCATAGCGACAATCATTGGTGCCTGGGACTGCACGGAAGAGAGGGCGTTTTGAGCAACGTCTTTAAGCGGCGGTGGAGGCAATGTGTAGGTCTCTATCGCATTCTTTTCTTTATTGAACCTGACTCCAAGCCCGGATTTGAAAGCGGCGTCAACTTTTTGCCCCTCATCATCGGTGATTCTGGTGTAAGCGTCGCTTATGTTACTGTAAGTGCCATTCAGCATTACATTAATGGTTCCGTCTTCACGAATTAAAGCAAAATAGGTCATATCAGGCGTCCATCTCCCCAATTGCGATACATCTATAGGTAAATCCGGAAAGATCTTCCGTTGCGTACTCGAAACTGAGTCGGGTGATATTGAACTTTGTGTTATCGGGGTCTCCGGTAATGGTTACCCCGCAATTCATTCTGCCACCATCTGAGTTCTCATTGACGGAAATAACCGGTGATGTGCCTTCCTTGAACGGGAGCGGGAAATTGATATCGGCATTTCCCCCGCTTGCTGTAAAGGTAAAGGCCTGTATAACGATCCGGGAACCATGGAAATTATCCCCGATGATTTCAGGCAGGCAGGTGCCGCGCGCTGTCGTCACACTGTTATCGGCATTGAGCGTCAGAGCGGCCTTGCGCCCGTCAGAGGCCGTCAGGACAAGGGTCGTGACCGGGCTGTCTTTGGTGCCAAGGAGCTGAAGCGTGCCTTTCGCCCCATCCCCTTCGACTGACAGGCTCAGAAGGCGACTTGCCAGCCCGTCATCAGAAACAGTACCGTGTAGGTCCAGATCCCCTGACAAGGCACCCCCTGCAAGAGACAGCCGGCTATCTTCAGCCGCCTTGGCGCGGGTGGTTTCCGCCTGCACATCGTCACTAGTGGCCAGGGCTTTTCCGGCAGAGTTCTTCAGCGTGCCGTCCGTCGTGGCTTCCAGCACCCTGTAATAATTCCCGTCCAGATCCTTAATGACCAGCCGGCCTGTGAGGTGATTGACGCCGTCTGGCTGAATGGCTTGCAGGTAGAACTGGCCGGCCCCCAGCTGGGTGCCGAGTGTCTGGGACAGGGTTTCGCCTTTCTGGGCAAATTGCCCGCCGACCAGCACAGTGCCTGAAAGGGTGCCTCCTGTGAGAGGAAGGAGCTTGGTCAGGTCATCACGCGTGGCAACGGGCACATTCTGAAGGGTGAGGCTGCCGGTAATATCACCCCCACTCAGTGGCAGATAGGTGCCTCCTGCCTGAGCGTCACTCAGGTCACAAAGTGTGTGAATGATTGGGTTGAAGAGAGCCTGGCTCAGGGGCGTGCCTTCATGCTGGCCCGGTACCAGATCCAGGACACTGGGGCGGCCCTTCTCATCAACAGTCATATTTGGCACACCGGGAAATTGGGGCCAGTTGGGGTTGCTCATATACCCATACTCCATTTTGTCTGAAAGAAACGCCGAAATAAGGGCGTAATCAGGGCTAGCTTGTCAGATCATCAGGTTTGGCGGGCAGCTCTGTGCTGGTTGTGTCTGTGTCGTTAATGATGGCTTGCAAGGCCTGCACATAGGACTTCGTTTTGGGGCCAAAACTTTCACCCATCGCCACGATGATCGCTGCCTGGGACTGCACGGAAGAGAGGGCACTCTGCGCCTGCTCTTTCAGCTCAGCATGAGAGGGCGGGGGCAGGGTGAAGGTGGTAATGGTGCCATCCTCCCCATAGGTTACGCCACACTTTTCGGTCACGAAATCTTTTGCAACCGCGTCATATATGTCTTTTGTGACATTGATATAGCGCGGTGACGTGACCGTACCGGGGCATTGGACCAGTGTCGTGACGTGCCTGTTCTCATCAATCACGACGTAATAATCAGACATCTGGCTCATCTCAGGCAATCACTCCTATGGCTGTAATTCTTACGATGGCACTTCCGGTATCAAGAGAGTCACCGCCTCCTTCCACCCAGCGTTTGCGAATTTCGAATGATTTTGTGGTTAACGTTCCGATGGCAACATTAACGAGGACGTTATTGGTACTGCTGTTACTTAGTTCGCTCTCTGTATCCAAAATGACGGTATAAGGGGTTTGGAGGAATTCATTGGGGAAGGTGATGACGGTGCCATTTGCCGCCATGGCCGAGAAAATCTGCATCACAACCCGCCCGGCTGCCTGGTCTGACGTCACCATCATTTCCGGCAGGCAGGTGCCGCGCGCTGTCGTCACGCTATTATCAGCATTCAGAAAAAGGGAGGCTTGTGTTCCGTCAGAAGCGATTGTTGATAGTGCTGTTGTAGGACTTGTCTTTGTGCCCAGGAGTTGCAGTTCTCCACGGGCATTGTCTCCATCCACACTCAAGGTCAGTGTTTTGCTGAATAGATTATCGTCGTTTATATTGCCGTGTAGGTCTATGTCGCCATTCATGGTGCCGCCTGCAAGGGCCAGCCTGGTGTCTTCAACTCCTTTGGCGCGGGTGGTTTCCGCCTGCACATCGTCACTAGTGGCCAGGGCTTTCCCAGCAGAGTTCTTCAGAGTGCCGTCCGTCGTGGCTTCCAGCACCCTGTAATAATTTCCGTCCAGATCCTTAATGACCAGACGGCCTGTGAGGTGATTCACATTGTCCGGCTGAATGGCTTGTAAGTAGAACTGCCCATCCCCCAGCTGGGTGCCGAGTGTCTGGGACAGGGTTTCGCCTTTCTGGGCAAATTGCCCGCCCACCAGCACAGTGCCTGAAAGGGTGCCTCCTGTGAGGGGGAGGAGTTTGGTCAGGTCATCACGCGTGGCAACGGGCACATTCTGAAGGGTGAGGCTGCCAGTAATATCGCCCCCACTCAGCGGCAGATAGGCGCCTCCTCCCTGGGCGTCACTCAGGTCACAAAGTGTGTGAATGATCGGGTTGAAGAGAGCCTGGCTGAGGGGAGTGCCTTCATGCTGGCCCGGTACCAGATCCAGGACACTGGGGCGGCCCTTCTCATCAACGGTCATATTTGGCACACCGGGAAATTGGGGCCAGTTGGGGTTGCTCATATACCCATACTCCATTTTGTCTGAAAGAAACGCCGAAATAAGGGCGTAATCAGGACTAACTCGTCAGATCATCAGGTTTGGCGGGCAGCTCTGTGCTGGTTGTGTCGGTACCCTTGATGATGGCCTGCAAGGCCTGCACATAGGACTTCGTTTCGGGTCCAAAACTTTCACCCATCGCCACAATCATCGCCGCCTGGGATTGCACGTCAGAAAGGGCATTCTCAGCCCGTTGGGACAGAGGGAGCGGCGGCAGGGGCGGAGAGACGTAATCGGCCAGAGTGTTATCAGTGCCAATTTGTGCCTGGGAATGCCCGTCCAGGTGCCATGCCCATTGCTCGGGCGTGAGGGCAAAGAGGTGTTCCTTTTCAGGGATCAGGCTTTCAGGATAATCGGTCCGCCAGAGGTCGAACCAGCCTGTCACCTGGACCGGACGAGGGGCAGAGGGGTCGTAAACACCGTAATAGCGGGCAGGATAAGAGAGCGCTCTCAGAGCAATAGTGTCAGACTGAGAGGGGGCCTCCCGTGACGTGATGGGTGTGTCTGTCATCAGTAATCTCCGGATCAGGGCAGGGCGATGGCCCAGACTTTTATGTGCGTGACCCCGCCCCAGATTTCCCCATGGCCGTCTTTTTCAGTCCAGTAGTGAAACAGATTGAGGCGGAATCCGCTGGCATCCATATTGGTTGAGCCGTCCGCGTTTGTGGTGAGAATGGGCACGAGGAAATTATTGCCCCCATGGCCATCATAATCATTCCCCCATGCGCCAACAGCGGAGAGAAAAACGGCGATGTTCGTGTCATTACCGACCGCGCGGAAACTTGAAAAAGCATGGGGGAAGGTGATCCAGTCCCCATGTTTGGCATCAACGCTGAAATATTGTTTTTCCTTGATGACGTCTTCATAATTGGGCAGCTTCAGGTCATAATCGCTTGTGCCGCGCCCCCCCACCATGACGTGGGGATTGGGCGTGTCATGGACGATCCGCATCGTGTTGATCGGCGTTTCCTGATCGCTGCTGGCGTCACTGATAATGGCGTGGTTCTGTAAGGTGGTGAGCTGGTCGGACGTGGCCTGCTCCACCCCTTTGGCGCGGGTGATTTCCGCCTGCACATCGTCATTAATGGCCAGGGCTTTCCCCGCAGCGTTCTTCAGAGTGCCGTCCGTTGTGGCTTCCAGCACATGGTAGAACGTCCCGTCCAGATCCTTGATGACCAGCCGGCCTGTGAGGTGATTGACATTATCGGGCTGAATGGCCTGCAAATAGAACTGCCCGGCCCCCACCTGAGTGCCGAGTGTCTGGGACAGGGTTTCGCCCTTCTGGGCAAACTGGCCGTCCACCAGCACGGTGCCAGACAGGGTGCCCCCGGTCAGGGGGAGGAGTTTTGTGAGATCATATTGTGTGGCAACGGGCATGCCCCGAAGGGTGAGGTTGCCGCTGATATCGCCGCCACTCAGGGGCAGGTAGCCGTCCAGAGCGTCGCCCAGATTGCAGAGTGTGTGAATGATCGGGTCAAAAAATGCCTGATTGAGCGGTGTGCCTTCTTGCTTGCCCGGTACCAGATCAAGCACGCCGGGGCGGCCCTGCTCATCAACGGTCATATTCGGCACACCGGGGAAGAGGGGCCAGTTGGGGTTACTCATTTACCCATACTCCATCATGTCTGAAATAAACCTCGCTATGGGCAGGTTTCAAAAGCCTGAAAACCTGCATCAGGGCGGCAAAACCGCTCTTATCGTCCTGGGATGCCTCCATCATGCCGCAATAGCCATCGCCGCATATGGCCTCCAGGGAGTTTTTGGGCAGTTCGACAATCCAGGTGAAATTCACCGTCTCATCAGCCACCACCGAGCCATCCCCACAGTGAGGGACGCCACAGATCGGGCAGTCAGGTTCCTCAATGGAAATGGAAACGCCATAACTTTTGGCCAGAGCGAAATAGAAAGCGGGCCTCTGGTCGCCGCGGGCCGTCCAGCGCTGTTGCAGGACGTAATGCCACTCCCGGTCGGTCAGTTCGCCCTGATCGCGGCCCAGAGGGTCAGGGCCGAGGAGCGTGCGGTAATCATCGAGCAGCAGGCGCGACGTGCCGGGGCAGAGCTCATAGCCGGTGGCAGAGACGTCACCCTCCAGCGTTTCCCGCGGCATGGCAAGGGCGAGCATCAATGAGGCGATATTCGACCCGTTCAGGGCCGGGCCGGGCGGGAGCAGGGCCTGGCACCATTCATGGGCAATCTCTTCAGCCGAGCGAGGGGGCGGGAAATCGGTCATTTGCCGTTTTCCTGCCAGGTGATATCCCCCATGACGGGGATCTGGTTTTCCTTGAAAACAAGATCGCTCGTGGGGGAAAGAATGGCGGAATTGCCCCCCGCCGCGTTATAGAGTGCGGCCTGAAAGGCTTCGATATAAAGCGTGCCGCCAATCTCGACCCCGTTATAGAGCGAGCGGAACGCTGCAAGGACCTTGTCGCGCGTGATCTGGTTATCAAGCCCCAGCCGGACCGTCATGTCCTGCGTGACCAGCTGGGCGGGGTAAAGGGTGGCATGGCCCACAATGGGGCGCTTTTCATCAATAAAGGCCTGCACACGCGCAAGCTCTGTTTCCGAGGGGACGCGCGGTGTTGCGCCGTCCTCTCCGGCAAAGGCGATGATGACGCCCACCGTGCCCGGACCGGTAAAAGAGGGCACGACATTGACGTATTTCGCCCCGGTACTGCGGGCCCATTTGCGGTAATCTTCCGCATCGCCGCCATTATAGGGCGTGCGGATCATATCGATGATGCGCGCTCGCCAGTCTTCGACGGCTTCAAGATCCGTCCCGCCGGCAAGGCCGTCCTGATCGGTTGTGATGGTTCGAACCCCCGCAACGGGGCTGACGAGGCTGAGCGTGCTGCCAGCGGGCAGATTGCCTGCCGTCCCTGTGCTCTGGCAGGTCACAGACACACTGCCTGATCCACCAGCCGGGAGGCTGATCGGCTGATCAAGCACCCATTGGACCGAGCCATCACGGCTCAGAGCCGCCCCCTGTGGGAGCGAGACAGGCTGGGCGACCGTGATAACCACCTTGCCAATAGCGGCCTGTGGCGCCAGACGGGGGACACCCCATATCTGGCCATGTTGGGGCAGAAGCCCGTCTTTTCCCGCTGTGGCTGTGGTGGGGAGCAGCTCGAGAAAGCGGTCACGAATATAGAGGTAGGTTTCGTAATCAGAAAGTGCTAGGATCGTCGCCAGCACCTGCTCAAAGGTGGAAGGGGCTGTCGGGTCCAATGTGACCATACTGCCATCTTCCGCCTTGAACCAGGCCTGAGCAAAGCCCGTCATGTAACGTTGTGCCAGCTCGGAAGGGGTGGGGATGGGCGCGCTCATAATGTCTCCACGCGTTGTGTGACAGAAATCCGTGAGTTTTTGGCAGTAATCACAAGGGTGCTTTTCCTCCACTGGGCGGAAACGCTGATCTCCTGGCCATGATAGGTGCCGATCGGCTCCAGGGCGGCCTGAGCGTAATCCTCGGCGGTCAGGCGTGTGGCCTCGCTGCGTTTGGCGCGTTCCAAAAGCCAGAGCCGTGAGCCCAGACGCTGATCATCCTCCTGCAAAATATCGCCAACCCACCCGCGCTTTGCGCCAAGGGGGGGCGTCGTGCCGTCAGGGGCGGTCAGCAGGGAGGGGATCACGTCATCAGGATCGGCCCGGCGGTAAGAGCCCAGCGCGATCAGAAGGGGGGAGGCGATGGTGAAGTCAAAGGAAATTGTGCCACGTCCTCCCCCCGTTGGAGTGATGACAAGGTCAGTCTGGCCGCGGGAGTCCGGGCCGATATGAAGGGTGCCAATGCTCATAGCCCCAGAGATAGGCGATGGAGCCAGGAAAGGTCAGGGGACAGAACCGCCCCCTTTCGGTAAGGATCACTGCCGGGCGCGGAAGGCTAGAGGGGGAAGGCTATAGAGCGTGTTTCAGACAAGGAAATGTGACTGAATCTGTAGAAAATTTCATAAATTATTGCTTGCGAACAGGTATAAATTTAATTACCAGTCCCATAGTGAAGACGTGACGCGTATTTTGAGAAGGTCTCATGAAAAAGAGATATATTTTTATTTTGCTTTACGCAGTTCTTATTGTCGCTCTTCAATGTACTATTATAAATCACGCTGATATAAAATACAATCAATCACTCATTATCATTATCAGTTTTATTGTGACATTCCTGTTTTTCAATGTGGGAAAAGTCCTTTCTGTTCTTTTTAATGTCACGTCTTTGTTTCTGCTCATCTTTGATGCGGTGATTTCCTATAAATGCGGTATTCTGACGGACGGGAATATTATTGCTGTGGTGGGGAGTGATTTCCATCAGAGCCTTTCCATGCTCCATACGGTCAATCCGCTTCTCCTGCTCGCAACCCTTGCCGTGCTCATCCTGAGCGGCGTCCTGTCCTGGAAGCTGGCGCGCTTTAACGGGAAGGCCGTTCTGGCCTCGCTCTGTCTCATCGCGCTGCCGGGCTGGCAGATTTCGACCCATGTGCGGGATTATCTGAACGGGACGGACCACGTCTATAGCAACAAATTTCTCGATGTGGCGGCCAATATCAAATACCGCATGGCCGGCATGCCCGGTGACGTAATCTTCGGCACGGCGGTGGCCCTCCACCCGTGGGACCCCGTCTATACCCAGCCCGTCGCCCGCCATGAGGTTGCCAACCCGTCAGTGGTGGGCAGAAACGGCCCCAAAACCCGCAATATCGTGTTTGTGATGGGGGAGTCCTCTCTGGGCAAGCGCTATGGCGTTTATGGCTATCAGGGCGCGGATACGACGCCAGTGCTCAATAAACTCCAGCAGGAGGGAAAGATCTGCGTGATTAAAAATTCCCATTCTGCGGCCAATATCACGCGCCTTTCCGTGCCGATGTCCTTCTCATTCTACAGCCCGCAAAGCCAGGACTCCCTTTTGAGTGAGAAAAATGTGCTCGAACTGGCCCATGATCACGGTTACCGCACTTTCTGGATTTCCGCCCAGGGCGGCACAGGGCCTTATGCGCGCAATGCAGGCTATATTTCCGAATTCAGTGATTATGTCACGCGCGGTGATCTCAATAATAAGGAAAACGGCGTCAAGATCGAGAAAGATGACAGCCTCATCCCGGTTATCAGGGAGAAATTTGCCGAACAGGCGCCCTATAAGCTTTATGTCATCCATCTTTATGGCAGCCACCTCCATTATAAGGACCGCGTCAAGCGCGAGGATCGGGAGGCCCTGCCCCAGGCCGATGATTATGACCGCTCCATCCATCATACAGACCGGGTGCTGGGCCAGATCATGCAGCTCGCCGATGAAGAGCTGGGCGATTATACACTGATCTATACCTCTGATCACGGAGAGGTCGTCTCCCAGGGGCACGGCCTCCAGCTGGGCGGGTACGACCAATATGACGTCCCCTTCCTTATGCATGACCCAAGCAACATTTATTGCACTCTGGCGCAGTCCTTTGAGGAAAAACGGGGCTATTATACTGCGCTGGCCAATAAATACCTGCTGCTCTCCATGGCCGGCTACCCCTTCACTGAAGCCGAAATCGAGACCCTCATCCCCGAAGAACTCGTCCTGCACTCAGATTTCAGAACCTATAAATATGGCGAGATCCCCACAAAAACGCAGGGTGCCATTGCCGGGAAGTAGGGGGATGTTGGGGGCGAAACGTTACCCTTCCTTCGCAATATTCGGGTCAAGCCTGCCTTTATAGGCCACGATGAGGCCGATCAGGGGCATTGCAATTTCGACATGAAAGCAGAACTGGCCGTCTTTTTCGGTCTCGAACGTCTCTCCACCCGGCAGGAGGAAGCGGGGCATGGGGATGCCCAGGACGGACCAGCGGCGCGGCACCATAAACAGGCTCTCGCCCTCAATGACCAGAGCCAGCGCGAAGGATGCGAGCCCGAAACGTTCCACTAGAAGGTGCTCATTTCGGCCCGTGCCCAGGGAATGCACCGATGAAAATGACTTCTTCCCGAAGCGGCGGGTCCAGCGTTCAGCGCCGTTCTCGGGCATGAAGGTCACGGTTACCGGGACATTTTTCGCCGCTTTCGGAAAGCCGACAATGGAAGCGACGAGGCTCGCCAGCAGCCCCTTGCCGCGGATCACCTCACCAAAGCCGCTCCATTGCCGGGCGATTTTATTGCCATGAAGCTCCTGAAGGCGCGGCGGCAGCGTGGCAAAAGAGGAACCAAGGATTGTGCGGTAAAGCGGCATCGTGACAGCGTCCTCTCTAAAGCCGGTGAAAATCTTCCGTTTCCGAAACAAATCATCAAACTCGCCAAGTTCGAGAGCGTCAATCGCTGAGCGTGCACCGGGCGGGGGGCGGAGACCGGCCACCAGCTTGCGGATGATGACCTCGCTCGCCATGGAGGGGATATAGGGGCCGTCATCCCCTTCGGCGAGCAAATGCCAGCTCCGCTCGATCGTCACGCCGCCGGCCAGCCCGCGCGCATGGATGAACATGCCGCCCCGATGCTCGCCAAACTGGCACTGTTTGAGCACTCTATAAAAGAGCTTCGAGAGCGGTTCGAGAGAGGGAAGGTGGAAGCGGGCGCGTGCCTTTGCCAGCAGATTAAGCAGCCGGTGCAGGAATTCAGGCACCGGCCCGGCCCCGATCCAGAGATCGGTCAGGCTCGGATATTCTGGCGGTATCACCTGAAGGTCCGGCACATCCACCAGCGAGAAATGAATGTTACGAAGGGGCATCTTTCCCGGAGGGGCGATGGTGTAGCGCAGGCTTTCGCCCAGCCCCACAGCCTGGAAGGGCTTCCCGTCGCGCAGCACTGTGACGGGCGCACCAGCATAGCCGAGGACCGCACGCATCACATTCAGCCCGAGCACGGCGTGAGGCGAGGGGGCAATGCCGCCTTTAATGGCGGTAATCTGCATCGTTCCGGCCAGTTCGCGCAGAACAGCGGCGGTCAGGGCGGGGCAACTGCTCACGCCGGAAATGACGAACACACCCGCCGCCTTTGCCCGGTCATCGAACTGGGAGACCCCGAAGACGAAATCGGCCCCATCGGCAAAATCGAGATAGTCAATACCCGCCTCGATGCAGGCTGAAATCACGCGATAGGGGTCTGTGCCGTAATCCTGAAACGGGCCGGACGCATCGACCACCAGATCGGGCTTTTCCGCGCGCAAAGCCGTTTCGATATCGGCACGATCGAGCCTGAGGGGACGAACCGTGCCCTGCCCTCTATACTGCGCGCAGAACGCTTCCGCCCGGCCGCGGTCACGCCCGCAAATGAGGCACTCTATCTCCGGAATATCCGACAGGAGTTCCACCAGACGGCCCCCGAAACGGCCATACCCCCCGAGGATCAGAATCTTCATAGGTGCCTCATTAGAATGCCGCCCCATAGCGGGCTATTGGTGCGGATTATGAGCGAGGGATTCCGCCCGGTCAATTATGCGCTCCCGGTTTTCACGAAGTCATGATGAGGTGATCATGTAATATGATAAATATTTCAAACTATTGAGCGTAATGTGCGAGAGGGAAATATATTTCAGGATCCGTCCATCACTGTGGCTCAGACTCTGATAACTTATAGAGTAAGGTGTGTTTTCATATCTGTATTCTGGAGCTATGGTGTCTAATTGTCTTCAGTCATGAAGAGAGAGGCGGAGAGGGGATTTTACCCTGAATCTATCAAACACTACCAAAGACTACCAAAGACTATCAAAAACTACGGAATTTTATTAGTCTTCACTAGTCTTCACTAGAATAGGCATCGATCGGGAGAAGAATCATGGACCCGCTGAACAACCCTTTCACCCCTGGTGCCGGCAGCCGCCCTCCTGAGCTCGCCGGACGGGCGCAGGTGCTTGAAGGGGCGCGCATTGCCTGTGGGAGAGCGGTGAGGGGCAATGCCCGTCCCATGATGCTGCTCGGGTTACGCGGGGTTGGCAAGACGGTTCTGCTCAATGAAATCGGCCGTAATGCCGAGGAGGACCATTTCATTGTTTCAAGGGTTGAATCCCCTGAAAAGGAAAGCCTTGCCCGGCTTCTCTACCCGGAAATGAGGAAGATCCTGAGGTCCCTTTCCTATGTGGAAGCGGCAAAGCAAAATGCCATGCGTGGGCTGCGTGGGCTGAGAAATTTCGCCTCGATTTTCAAGATTGAGGTTGCCGGTATCGATCTGGAGGTGGAGCCTGAGCCCGGCCTGGCGGAAAGTGGCAATCTGCAATATGACCTGCCCGATCTCTTTATCCTGATTGGAAAAGCCGCGCAGAAAGCCGGGCGTGGCTGGATCCTGCTCATTGATGAGGTCCAATATCTCTCTGATTTTGATCTCTCCGCCCTGATTGTGTCCTTGCACCGCATTTCACAGGAGGGGTTACCGGTCGTTCTGGTAGGGGCGGGCCTTCCGCAGATTGCCCGTCTGGCTGGCGAGGCGAAATCCTACGCGGAAAGGCTGTTTCAATATCCCTCCATCGGCGCGCTGGATCCCCAATCAGCGGCCCAGGCGATCGAGAAACCCTTGCTGCAGGAAGGGGCCTCCATGGCTGAGGACGCGCTTGCGCTGATGGTGGAAAGCACGAAAGGCTATCCCTTCTTTCTGCAGGAATGGGCGTCTGTTGTCTGGGATGATGCTCCCGGGCCGCAGATCACGCTTGATGACGTCCGGCGTTCTTATAAAGAAACCTTGGCAAAACTCGATGAAGGCTTCTTCAAGGTGCGCCTTGACCGCCTGACAAAAGCGGAGACGCAATTTGTAAAAGCCATGGCAGAATTGGGCGATGGCCCTTACGCCATGGCCGATATTGCCCATGTGATGAAGCGCACACAACGCTCTTTGGGGCCTGCCCGCTCAAACATCATCGCCAAAGGCATGATTTACAGCACAGATCACGGCTATCTTGATTTCACCGTCCCCCTCTTTGCTGATTTCATGCGGCGCCGTTAAGGCTTTTCCCTGAGAGAATGCCTTATTAAAAACATTATTTGCGACTAAATCCTCACCCATCTCTGGAATTATGTCTTGCCTGTCTCATTAGGACGGGGGGCGTAGGTCGATCGTTCTGCAGCAGGGTGGGAGATAAAGAATGAGTGACGCAGCCGCAATGCATGGGCTCAGCCGGAAAGGGCCGAAAAAGGCGCTGATTATTCTCTCATGTCTGGTCGCGTTTCTGTCGGTTCTGGTCATTATTCTCTCTTTTTTCGTGGTTTATCTGGTCGGGGAGAATGACAAGTCGGAACGCAAGGAACTCATCCAGCATATGGTCGATACGATCGAGTTTGATGCCGTCCCGCTGGAAAAGAAGCCGGCGCTTAAGAATGCTGTCACCGCGCTGCTTAATGCCTGCCCGCGCATTGCCGATATTGCCACTCATGGGGAGAAATTCTCCATTTTCTACCACCCCGATAACGCGCCCAATGGCTGGCTGGGAACCGATGTGCATTTTGAAGCCACTTTTAATCTCAAACCTGATAGTGAGGACGATTTGCCCCCCAACCTTGCCAATGGCGTTTACCCGACCTTCGGGCTGATGGGGGGAGACAAGCCCGGTACAATGATGCTCGGCTCCCTGCCTTTATGGTTCTGCCACGTGAAGGGCACCATGTCAGATGAGGAAATCGCCCAGGCGCATGACAAAAAAGGCGTGCCTTTCGGGCAGATGATGCATTTCCTCCCGCTCAGGGACATTCCACCTGAGAGCTTTTGATTAGTGTGTGAAAAGTAACGATATCAATCCATTGGAATCAATTCACTCTTATGACTTTACCATGTCAAGTAATCATGGTTTACAGGTCGTATGAATTATGTCACGTCCTGAAGTAAAGATTTGTGTAACGATTATGGGACTATTATGAGCGGTGAGAAGGTGCAGCCGGAGGAGACATTCAGGGGCCGGAAAGGGGTGATGGCTCTTCTGACAGTCATCATGCTGGTTCTGGCTGGGGTGAGCCTCGTCCTGATTATGCGCCGCCCTGTGTCGTGGGAGGCACCGGCGGTGCAGCAGGAAATGCTGCGCTATAACGTCACGGAAGCGGATTTTGCGCTCGCTCCCCCCGCACCCCCGCCTTCTGCCCCGCAGGAAATGGACGGGCTTGCGGATTTGCTGGATCAGGTGGATCTCACATCTGTGCCTGATGAGAAAAAACTGCCTCTCCGCCAGGCAGTGACGGCCCTTCTGAAACGATGCCCCGCCCTTCTGGATGTGGCGGTGGATCAGAACCGGGGGATTGTGGTGAAAAATGATGCGCCCAGCCCGGTCGTGCAGTGGGTGCAGCAGAGGGTTGTGAAGAGCTATCGACGGACGTACAGCCTTGTGGTCTCTTTCAGGAAAAACAGCCTCCAATATGTGCCCGTCTCTCTGACGCGCAACTATGGACCTTATGATCAGACGCCCTCGGTTACCTTTGATTTTGCCGGGGGAAATTTAGGGGGAAATTTAGGCGGGAGCGATCAATCGGGCGCCCCACTTGGTGTTTGGGTGCGGGATGAGGAGGCGCTGCGCTGGTTCTGCCCTGAGGCGCCCAAACCGCCTGAGGAGCCGGGGCCTCCCGGGGCGGTTTCACCGTCCTCACCCTATCGTTTCATTCCTTTGGAAGGGGACGCTGCGTCCGGGACGGATTTTGAAAACAGCCCTGGTTCCTTCAGTTTATGACCTCCGTTTCTGGCAATAAGGTACCCCTATGATGAGCGATGAAAAACAGGCTCCGAAAGTTCGCCAGAAAGGAGGGATAGGCGTCATCCTGTTACTTCTGGCCGTCATTGCCGCGCTCTCGGCTCTGATCGTTTATCTCGAAAACGGGTCGGATCGCACTGGGGCGCCTCATGTGCCGCCGGACGTTGCCATGACCCGTGTCATGAACAGGGTGCATTTCTATCCCGGAATGCCGGAGGGGCAGAAACACACTCTTATGCGCGCTTTTGCCGCCCTTCTGGTGGCCTGCCCCCGGATCACGGAGTCTGTGACCATGGCGGATCATTTTGAGATTTCCTACGTGCCTCATGGCTTTCCCAATGGCTGGTTTGGCAAAGACGTTCATTATGAAGTGCAGCTCATCCCCGGGCCTGAGGGTCTGCCCAAAATCCCCCCTGCCTTATGGGCGGAAAGTCAGAAAAGCGCTTTTGGCCGGGTTCCCCCCAGTTTTGGCCTGGTCGGGGGCAAGCAGCCGGGGGTGAGGGTGCTCAGACCCGTCGCTTCGTGGCTCTGTGGGGTAAATGAAAGCAGCTCACTTTCTGATCTGGAGGCTGCCAGTAGGAAAAACGCCCCCTATAGCGTGCTGGTGCATTACGTTCCCTTCAAGAATTTCCCCCCCGATCGTTTCTGAAAGGGGCGGATGTGACAGGCGAGGCAGAGGCACAAGCACAGACACAGGCAACACCACACTATGGTTCGGGAAAGCTCATAGCGCTGCTTTCTGTGGCGGTGATCGTTCTTTCCATGATCGCGGCCCTTCTGGCGGTCAGGCTGTATCAGCGCGATGAGCGTATGGCGATGATGCGGGACCTTGATGAGCGCAAAATGATCGGAAAATCTGTCCTGAAGGAGCTTCCCGTGCCCATTCCGGTCCTTCCCCCCGAAAATGAAAGTGACACAGACCGCCATGAGAGGATCAGGAAAGCCCTGATGAAAGAGGTCATGTCCAGTGGGCGCGATGAGATTGAGTTCAATAAACTGATTTTCATGAATTATTACGCAGCCTTGCTGAGGACGTGCCCCCTTATCCTCGATGTGGCTGTGGAACAGAGCGTTGAAATCCGCCAGAGCGCGCCTACGCCGTTCCATCTGGCAGAGGGAGAGGGGGATCATCCGGGGGCGTTCGATATTGATATCAAATGGGGCGAGGGGTCCTGGCGCAATATGCCCCTTTTCCTCTTCGATACAGACACACTTAATGAGGAGGGCAGGCCTTATACCACTTTTACGGTCACAGCAGGGCCCGAGCGCGGGATCGTCGTGACCAGTCCCTCAGCGCGCTGGTTATGTGGGGAACCTTTGAGCGATGATGGCCCTGGGAAGGGCCATGATGGGAAGGACCATGGGAAAGGCGCTGCATCCTCGCCGCACTCCGTGTTTATCCCCTTCCGGGATTTCCCGCCCCGGTCCCCCATGGGGATCGCCCATCTGCCTTTCGGGATTGTCCGGTAATGAAGCCGGAGAACGCGCCTTTCCGTGTGAAAAAGAGGATCGGCTTCATCGTGCCGGGGCTGGCTGCGCTGACGTTCGTCCTGCTGGCTCTGGTGGGGTTTCTGTCCTACCGCCTCAACCACCCCCCTCGCCCGGGGCGGGAAGCGATGATTGGGGAAATGATGAAAAGGGTGAAGTTCAGGCCGGACGTGCCGGAGGGTAAAAAACCAGCCGTGAAGGCCGCTCTGATCGCCCTGATGAAAGCGTGCCCCCGTATCACTGATTACGTCCTGCCGGGGGATTATTTTACCATTTATTATTATCCGTCCCCCTCACCATTGGGCTGGTATGGAAAGCCCGCTTATTTCGATGCCCGGCTGACCATGCAGTCTGACAGTCTGGACACATTGCCAGCGCCGATCCGGGCGGAACTTGATAAGGAGCATACACTTGGCGTGCCGCTGGAGTTTGCCCTGATAGGGGGTGCTCATCCCGGCGTGAAACTGCTTCTGCCCGTGCCGCTCTGGTTCTGCGACGTGTCCGGCAGTCAGTCCCTCAAAGAGCTTTCAGACGCAACGAGAGAGCATATCTCCTATCGCGCTCTGGTCCGTTTTCTCCCCCTCACAACCCTCAAACCCGGCTCATTCTGAAAGGCCGCTTCTGTAACATAAGGACGTATTTTTCATGACTTGCAAGAACTCTGAAAGAACACCCTCCCAGGCAAAACGGCGCTCTTTCCTCCCGGCCGCCTTTCTGTCCCTTTCCACCGTGACGTGCTTTTTCGGTGCGGGGTTTTCCGCTGGAGCGGGGCACGTAAGCCCGTTTCAGCCCCAGGCCGCTTCAGCCCAGACCATGAGAGATCTGGACCAGGGTGATCCGGCCCGGCGGGAGGCGACCAAAACGGTGCTGGAAAGCCGGATTGTGATGAGCAAAAAGATCTCCAAAAGGAAACAGGCCGCCCTTAAAAAAGCCGTTTCCGAATTGCTGGAGGCCTGCCCGCGGATCCTTGACGTCGCAGAGGATGATCCTACGGCCGCGATCGGGGTGGTGCGGCTGCCAACAGAGTGGCTCGGCGGGCCGGACACACTCTATACGGCCATTTTTCTGACAGGATCGGTCGGGCGGGACCGCGTTCCCTTCATTCTGCGCCATATTACGCAGCAGCCTGTCTCTCCGCTGTTTAAAGGGGGGCGCTTTGCCCTGATGGGCGGCAGGGAACCCGCTGTCATGACGGCTGACCCCGTCTCGCGTTGGATGTGTGAGGGTCCCACCGGGGTGAGTGCCTATTACAGGGCCCATGAGACAGAGGGCATGTCCTCCTTTTCCGGCCCTTATGTCGTTCCCATGACGGGCAGGCTGGCTAATCTGTAGCGCCTTTTTGGGGGCGTGCTGACTTTCATCAGGAGGGGCGGGATTTTATGGCGTTGAAAGTAAGGTCTTTTGTCAGGGCGGCCCGTGATATCGTCTCAGGGGTGCTTCTTATCTGGTTGGTGCGCTTTTTATTTGCGGTTATACGCCCTTCGCACCGGCTGGAGGAAGAGGAACGCGCCCTCCTTGAGAAGGAAAAGCGAAGGGAGATCCGCCGGAGCGGGACGGCCAGACTCATCATTGCGGCCCTGTCCGTCGCTCTGGTCGCCCTCATGGTGCCGGCGGTCTTAAATCTCGAACAGCTCTATGGCAGTGCCAATAAGGGATATAAACCCCTTCATAACAGCCATTTTGAAGAGGATTTCAAAAAAGCCGGAAAAGCCTCTTCAATCGAGGCTCTTTCCATGGAGGGGGATTCAGAGCCTGTAGGCAATGGTGACAGGGGCTATCTTTACCTGGCGGCCACCCAGCTTTTTAAGGTCTGCCCACGCCTGGCAGAAATAACGGGGCCCCACCCACAGGTGACGGTCTATTATTATGGCAATAAGGCCCCTCATGGATGGATGGGCACAAACGCCTATTTCGGCCTGATGGTCACGTTACCGGCGGGGAGCGAGGCAAAAATTCCCGCCCGTTACGCCGGTAGCGCCTTCCCGGAATTCGGGCTTCTCGGCGGGGACAGGCCCGGTATTCTGGCACTGAGGGCCCTCCCACGATGGCTTTGCAATAAAGAGGATTCCTTCTCGGATTATGACCTCGTCCAGCGCCATAAAAGGGACGGGATTGCTTATGAGCATATGATGACATTCATCCCGCTCACACTCCTCGTGCCTGGTCGTTCCTAGAGACAGAAGAAAGGAGGATCTATGAGAGAAAGCCAGAGCGGGAAAAAGCGTCATAAGGCGGTCATCTCTGCGCTGACGGGGGCTGTGATCGTCATGGGGCTGGTGGTGCTTGTCACCTCATTTGAGGTGCAGAAGCAGCATCAGAGAGACGCCGCTATCAAACGCCTACTGCCCAGATTTTCATCGCTTCTCGGTCGGACGTATCTGGGGCGTCTTGAGGGGCAAAGCCCGGGCGAGCGGCGTCTTAAAACACAGAATGCGGCACTCGCGTTCCTGCGGGCCTGCCCGGGCATTCTTGAGAGGGCCACCCCGGCGGACCGGTTTGCCCTTCAGGATGCCTCTCCGGTTTATATGGGGGGGAAAGTCCGTTATCTTCTGTCGGCCCGGTTGGATCATCTTGCAAAAAAGGGTGAGCATCTGGCTTTTCCGTCCGATCATGTCCGGGTGACATTTGGCCTGAATGGGGGAAAAAAGCCTGAGCTGGTCATGTTCTCCGAACTGGCATGGATCTGCAAGAAGGGCGGTAAAGCCCCACCTCAGGAGAGCGGGACATCCTCTGAGGCACAGAAAGACACGCTTGTCATTGTGCCTCTCGATGCCCCTCCCTATAGTTTTTAAGACCCTCATGAAAACAGTGTTCGCGTTTATAGTAAAGAACAGGGGGAAGCTGTATGACTGGTGAGAAAAAAGGGGCGAAGCGTCTGGTTATTCTTTCCGCGCTGGGTGTCGTCGCCCTGTCACTCTTTACATGTTTGTTCGCGTTTATAGAGAATTCGGCGATAGAGAAAAAACATCGTGAAGAAAACGCGAACAGACTTCTTCGTGAGGCCAATTTTCATTATATCCCGAAAGAATATTGGCCCCCTTTGAAAGTGGCTGTTGCGTCTTTACTGAAAACCTGTCCCCGAATTTCGGAAATTGCCACCCATAGAGAGACCCTGGATGTGGTCTATTACCCCGGTACCTGGTGGGGGGGCGTGCGTTTTATGGTCCAGCTCGTGTTGACCCCGGAGAGTAAAGCAGCACTCCCGGCCCGCCTGCAAAAGGAAGTCCCCCCGAATTTCGGGCTGATGGGCGGGGAAAAGCCAGGGCTGTATATTTTCAGGCCCGTAGGGCTCTGGCTCTGTAATGTGCCCAGTCAGATCACCATGAACGAAATTCTAACCGCTCTTATCAAGCAAACAAAACCCCTCAAGGATATGATGCATTTCATCCCGCTGAAAGACGTGCCGCCCAACAGCTTTGAGGGAAATCTTTTCACCCAGCCCCCCTTCGGTCTGCACATCGTCATGAAAAACTCTGAAGGGGAGTGAAACGACGGGAAGAAACATTTCAGTCGTTACGCTTCTTTTAGGAACACCAACACCCCGCTTTCGACACGATCTCGGCCCTTTTCTCGGACGGGGCCATTCTCTTTCAGATGGTTTCCAAATATGTTTCCCAGGAGGTTGTGTTTACGTTTTTATAGTGTGAACGTGAATTACTGACCACTACAGGCATAATAGGGGTGCGTACCGGTTCGCATTTGTAAGATTAATCCCTGCTTGTTCACGAATGTTGCATTTTATTCGCGTTTGTGTTTGTCCAGCGCGCAGATTGACATCAATTTGCTGTTCGCGGTCACGATCGTAAACAGAGTTTACAATTCCACGCGATATTTGCGAACGGATTATGTGCATAACGTTCCTAATGTTCACGTTTTTAGAATCTCCAGCTTCTCCCGCTCCGGCCGTTCGAGACAGACCATGCGACCGCGCCAATCAGCATATCGCCATCCACGCCGCTGCGAGGTTGGGTAGGGGGGCAAATAGTTTCCAAATGTGTTTCCCAGGAGGTTGTGTTCACGCTTTTATATTACAAACGTGAATTACCGACCGCCGCAGGCATGATAGGGGGCAAGCCAGTTCGCATTTGTAAGATCAACTCTTGTTTGTTCACGAATGTTGTAATCTTGTTTTCGTTTGTGAGCATGTTCTTGGTTATGTTCAGGTAAATAGTCTGAAATTATTCTTTAAAAACAATATTCGCGTTTATAGTTTACAAATATAAACACATCTCATCATATCAGTAACTTTGTCTTGTTAGATAAAATGATGTATAATAGGGGTATGGGCAAGAATATCCTAGGTAAAGTGCGGGAGAGTGTTTTATGATTGGTGAGAACACGAAGGGGAGGCGGGTGCTTGTTCGCGTTTGTTTCATTGCGATTGCCTTGTCTTTCATTGTGCTTTTGTTCACGTTTGTGGTGAGTTCCCGGGCGGAGAAAAAAGAACATTCAGAAAACGCGAACAGGTTGTTATCGACGATCAAGTACAATTATACGCCAAAAGAGAACTGGCCGGCCTTAAAAGTGGCGGCGGCGGCTCTTTTGAAAAGATGTCCGAAAATTCTGGACGTTGCCACACATGGTGAGCAATTGTCTTTTAGTTATTACCCTAATGGCTGGGGGGGGGTAGGTGCGCGTTTTGAACTTCATTTCCTGTTGGAACCTGAGAGTGAAAAAGCGCTTCCCGCTCGTCTGTTAGATGAGCCTTATCCAAATTTTGGTCTGGTTGGCGGCGAAAAACCCGGGGCTTTTATGTTCAGGCCATTATCGCTCTGGTTCTGTGATGTGCCGAATGATATGACGATTGATGAAATTATTCAGGCTCATGAGAAAAAGGGCATTCCGTTTGAGGAGATGACGCATTTCATCCCCCTCAAGGACATTCCCCCCAATAGTTTCTAAGACGGTCCTCCCGTGCTGCCGTTTCCGGGTTGGACGCCGCTATGGGTGTGGCTGTTGAGGGAGACTTTGGCCGTCACATCGCCACCCGCATGGATGGTGCCTGAGACGGTGAGGTTTCCTGTAACCGACACGCCTGATTGGTCCACCGTCATAACAGGCGTGCCTTTTACCTGCACCATCAAAGACGTTACGACATCGATTTCAGCCACAACACCATCTTTAAAAAGCAGCCTCTGTCCTGCCGCGTCGTAAAGAACACTTTCCCCCTCTTTCAAATCCCCCATTCTCGCCGCTGCAGGGTTGGAAGGGGGGAGGGCGATCAGGTCGGCGGGGTCTGCGCCGGTGCTGACCAGATGGGTCACCGCCCCGTCAACGGGAACGTGAGAGGAAAACCCGAACGGAAAGTGAACAGGAATTCGCGTTTGTGTTTGTCCGGCGCGCAGATTGACATCAATTTTCTGTTCGCGATCACGATCGTAAACAGAGTTTACAATTCCACGCGATATTTGCGAACGAATTATGTGCATAACGTTCCTAATGTTCACGTTTTTAGAATCTCCTGATGATCCGTTACCTTACTTCAAGGCTGGTCCAGTGCTCAAAAACCTGCCCTTCAATCAGACCAGGCGGTCCCGCTCAGGGAGAGTATTGTTAGTGGGGATAGATTGTTCGCGAATGTGTTGATTGTATTCGCGTTTGTAGTAGTGTCATTCACAAATATAAACAGTGTAGTGGTGTCTTATATATTTTGTCTTGTTAGATAAAATGATGTATAATAGGGGTATGGGCAAGAATATCCTAGGTAAAGTGCGGGAGAGTGTTTTATGATTGGTGAGAACACGAAGGGGAGGCGGATGCTTGTTCGCGTTTGTTTCATTGCGATTGCCTTGTCTTTCATTGTGATTTTGTTCACGTTTGTGGTGAGTTCCCGGGCGGAGAAAAAAGAACATGCAGAAAACGCGAACAGGATGTTATCGACGATTGATTTTAGTGATGTGCCAAAGGAGAGCTGGGCGCCCCTGAAGGTAGCGGCGGCGGCTCTTCTGAAAAGATGTCCGAAAATTCTGGACGTGGCCACACATGGTGAGCAATTATCTTTCATCTATTTCTCTGATGGCTGGGGGGGGGTAGGTGCGCATTTTGAACTCCATTTCCTGTTGAAACCTGAAAGTAAAAAAGCGCTTCCCAATCGTTTGTCTCTTGAGCCTTATCCTGAATTCGGTCTGCTTGGAAATGAAAAACCCGGAGTTTTTATATTGGACCCATTATCGCTTTGGCTCTGTGATGTGCCAAACGATATGACGATGGATCAGGTCATTGAAGCTCATGAGAAAAAGGGGATTCCTTTTCAGGAGATGACGCATTTCATCCCCTTAAAGGACATTCCGCCCAATAGTTTCTAAGACGGCCCTCCCGTGCTGCCGTTTCCGGGTTGCACGCCGCCATGAGTGTGGCTGTTGAGGGAGACTTTGGCCGTTACATCGCCGCCGGCATGGATGGTGCCGGAGACGGTGAGGTTTCCTGTAATGGAGGCCCCGTTCTGGTCCACTGTCATAACAGGTGCGCCTTTTACTTGCACCATCAAAGACGTTACGACATCGATTTCAGCCACGACACCATCTTTAAAGAGCAATCTCTGCCCCGCCGCATCATAAAGCACGCTTTCCCCCTCTTTCAGATCCCCCATTCTCGCCGCTGCGGGGTTGGAGGGGGGGGAGGGCGATGAGATCGGCGGGGTCGGCGCCGGTGCTGACCAGATGGGTCACCGCCCCGTCAACGGGAACGTGAGAGGAAAACCCGAACGGAAAGTGAACAGGAATTCGCGTTTGTGTTTGTCCGGCACGCAGATTGACATCAATTTGCTGTTCGCGGTCACGATCGTAAACAGAGTTTACAATTCAACGCGATATTTGCGAACGAATTATGTGCATAACGTTCCTAATGTTCACGTTTTTAGAATCTCCAGCTTCTTCCGCTCCGGCCGTTCGAGACAGACCATGTAACCGCGCCAATCAGCATATCGCCATCCACGCTGTTGCGGGGTTGGGTAGGGGGGCAAATAGTTTCCAAATGTGTTTCTCAGGAGGTTGTATTCACGTTTTTAGGTTACAAATGTGAATTGTCGATCACTAAGGGCATGATAGGGGTGCGTGTTAGTTCTCATTTGTAAGATCAACTCTTGTTTGTTCACGAATGTTGAAATTCTGTTTTTGTTTGTGAACAGTGGCTGTGCCTGTTTGGGGTAATAGTTCTTATAATTCTGTCGATCAGCTCAATTTCAGGTAAATCGTCTAAAATTATTCTTTAAAAACAATGTTCGCGGTTATAGTTTACAAATATAAACACATCTCATTATATCAGTAACTTTGTCTTTTCTGATAAAATGATGTATAATCGGTGAAGAGATCCTGATATCCTAGGTAAAGTGCGGGAGAGTCTTTATGGTTGCTTATAATCTCAAGACGCAACGTATGCTTATGCGTGTTATAGTGGTATTGGTCGCGATATGTGTCATTCTGTTCGCGTTTGTAGCGAGTTCCATAAGCCAGGAAAGGCAGAGGGCAGAAAACGCGAACAGAATGTTGGCGACGATTGAGTACAATTATACGCCGAAAGAGAACTGGCCGGCCCTGAAGGTGGCGGCGGCGGCTCTTCTGAAAAGATGTCCGAAAATTCTGGATGTTGCCACGCATGGTGAGAAATTGTCTTTTAGTTATTTCTCTGATGGTTGGGGGGGGGTAGGTGCCCGTTTTGAGCTGGCTATCCTGTTGGAACCTGAGAGTAAAAAAGCGCTGCCCGCCCGTTTGTCAAATGAGCCTTATCCAAATTTTGGTCTGGTTGGCGGCGAAAAACCCGGGGCTTTTATGTTCAGGCCTTTATCGCTTTGGCTCTGTGATGTGCCGAATGATATGACGATTGATGAAATTATTCAGGCTCATGAGAAAAAGGGCATTCCGTTTGAGGAGATGACGCATTTCATCCCCTTAAAGGATATCCCGCCCAATAGTTTCTAAGACGGCCCTCCTGTGCTGCCGTTTCCGGGTTGCACGCCGCTATGGGTGTGGCTGTTGAGGGAGACTTTGGCTGTTACATCGCCGCCTGCATGGATGGTGCCGGAGACGGTGAGGTTTCCTGTAACCGACACGCCTGACTGATTCACTGTCATAACAGGTGCGCCTTTTACCTGCACCATCAAAGACGTTACGACATCGATTTCAGCCACAACACCATCTTTAAAAAGCAGCCTCTGCCCTGCGGCATCATAAAGCACGCTTTCCCCCTCTTTCAAATCCCCCATTCTCGCCGCTGCGGGATTGGAAGGGGGGAGGGCGATGAGGTCGGCGGGGTCTGCGCCGGTGCTGACCAGATGGGTCACCGCCCCGTCAACGGGAACGTGAGAGGAAAACCCGAATGGAAAGTGAACAGGAATTCGCGTTTGTGTTTGTCCAGCGCGCAGATTGACATCAATTTGCTGTTCGCGGTCACGATCGTAAACAGAGTTTACAATTCCACGCGATATTTGCGAACGGATTATGTGCATAACGTCCATGATGTTCACGTTTTTAGAATCTCCAGATTATCCGTTACTGTGACACGGGGCCTGCGCCAGCTTCTCCCGCTCCGGCGGGCAATCTGGCCTTTCTGGGGGGTATGGTCCTCCAGCCCTGTCAGGTCATAGGCATCCGGCGGGACGACGGAAATGCGCGTTTCGCACCGCCCGTTCGAGACAGACCATGTGACCGCGCCAATCAGCATATCGCCATCCACGCCGCAAATATCATCTTTGACCCGAACGAGCTGATTGGGCCGCCAGAGGGTCTGGTTCTTTGTCAGCAGGCGCGGCACATTATAGACACGCCCCGCACTCCGGGCGCGCCCGGTCCGCATCCGCCAGGCGGCCTGGTCATCCAGGCTATAAGGCTGGTCCGCTGTGCGGGGCGGGGTGGGGGCCTGGGTTGGCGGGCTCTTTTTATGCCAGCCAGCCCGCGGCGTGGCCTGAGATTGTTGCAGGATCGTTCCAAGATCAGCCCCGCTATGGGAAATCTGCTGCGCGCCCCGGCTGGTCGTTCCGGAAACGTAAACTTTTGGCCGGTAGCGCCCGACTTTTTCATCATAACAATAACCAAAGGCGCAGGCCGCCTGTTTTTCATGGGCGGTATGGCCTGTGGTCAGAGGGCGGCTCCCCGCTGCGGCCTGGGTGGAAAGCGCACTTTGCGTGCCGCGCTGCTCCGGCGCGCCCTGGGCCTTGACGATATGGTCCGAGAAATTCTGCTTCAATTGCTCCTCAAACTGCACCACATTCCCGCCGGGAAAGGTCAGATCCTCATCAGCACGGCTCCGGCCCGGTTTGGTGAGCAGAATGTTGCCAAGCCCGTCCGATGTGA
Organism: Aristophania sp. ESL1100; assembly: GCF_058511235.1. Classification (NCBI taxonomy): domain Bacteria; kingdom Pseudomonadati; phylum Pseudomonadota; class Alphaproteobacteria; order Acetobacterales; family Acetobacteraceae; genus Aristophania; species Aristophania sp. ESL1100. The sequence continues at coordinate 248,015 of NZ_CP196394.1, forward strand.
CCAGCACACCGCGCTGGCGGCTCTGTTTTTCAATCGCATCCAGCACGGAGCTCCCCGCCTCAAAGGCCACAACCTCAAAAGGCGCGCCCGTATCGACCACCCTTTTGACGCTCAGACCATAGGGATTGGCCAGTGAGCCAATGACGGTTTCGAGCCGGACATGGTCCATCCGGCCGGGCCCCTCAGGCTGGGCCGTGCAGTCAACGAGGTCACCGGCAAGATCGCGCCCCGATATTGTTACGGAAAGGGAATGGTCATCCCCGCGGGAATTCACCGCCTCAATCCAGCCTTTAAGGACCGGGAAATCAGCAATGTAAATCTGCACCGAGGCCCCAAGCCCCGGCCGCTCTCCCGCTTTCGGCGGGAAGGAGAGGGCAAGCTCCGCGCGGAAGATCCCGGCCAGATTGCCAAGATCCATCCCCACTTCAAGGCTGGTCCAGTGCTCAAAAACCTGCCCTTCAATCAGAAGCCGGGCATGGCTCTTCGGGGTTTCAGAGGCCATGAGTGACCTCCAGCATTTCAATCAGACCGGGCTGGATCAGGGCTGGGTGGCGAATATGGTTGCGCAGAACGGCATCATCAAAGATCGTCTGCACATTGCGGTTATCATCCCCCTCCATCGCATAACAGAGCGCCCAGAGCGACGCCGTCGCGGCAACCGGCACTTCAAGAACCTGCGGCAGGCTGCCAATGCGGCTATTGGCATCAGCAATCAGCCCGGCCCTCAGAGCGCGTGCCACGCTGAACAACCCTCCCAGTGCCTGCCCACCATCCGCCTGGGCATTATGGTGCATGGCAGCCTGTTCAATCAGGCCGATCAGCCCGTCAATGGCAGCGACAATCTGGTCGCGTGCCTGTTCGGCCTCCTGATTGCTGGTAAAGTCAGACGCCGCCCAGCTGGAGGCCAGCTGGCTGATCGCAAAAGCCTGCGCCGCACTGCTCAGTGAGAGCATCGTGCCCGGAATGGTGCTGACTTCCGCCAGGCCGGATGCGGTCGCGCCAATGGCCTGGGTGGCGGTGAGGAGCAGTTTCGTCGCGGTCTGGCCCGTGACTTTTTCTGTTCCACCAGCATCGTCGGTAAGCGGGGTGGGGTCGGCAATGGGTGATTGATCCGGCTCCGTAATGGCTGAGGCAATGGCAGCGGGCATCCCGGACAGGACGTCCCCCACCTGTCCGGCATAATCAGGTTGGGCCGGTGACACCCCCTGAGAGGCCTGGGTGAGGACAGGGGCAATCGCACTTTGAACGGGTTCCGGCGCGCTGATGGTCACAGAGTCATAAATCCCCTGACATTGGGAGACCAGCGAGCTCACCCCGTTCACCGCTGCCAGCGGCATGGAGGCGGTGGAAAGCACGGAAGAGATCATGCTCTGGGCCTGGTCCATCAAATCATCGGCTTTTTCCAGAACGTGATTGACCGTGTCATTAATGCGGGCAAACAGCCCCTTTTTGGCCGGTGGGTCCGGGTCGCGCACCAGCTCGACCTGAAAGGTGGTGCAGCGAATGGCATTTTCACGGAACTGGAAACTGGCCGGGCGGACCAGCCGCACCTTGAGATTGCCCCACCAGGGGTGAACCAGCGTCACTTTTCCGGTCTTCATCAGGGCCGTGCGCATCCGCCTGGTGCGGATCACATAATCATCGCCCACAATCACGCCATTGAGCGATAGAGGCGTGTCAATGGCGCCGAAATCCTGAAAGAGCTGTTTCGTGGGGTCCTGATCGGGAAAGAGGATGCGGTTGATGCGCCGGCCAGCCTGCTCTCGTGAGTCAATGATGGAGAAGGAAATGCCGGCAAGCGTGCTCTGCTGGGTAAAGCGGGCAAAAAGCCCCCCACCCAGCCCGCTGCCCAGCTGAGAGATCTCCGGCCCGGCAAGGCCGCCCAGACCCTGAGTGTCGAGAAGGGGTGAATCGAGTAAGGACATGTCAGGCTCTCCCCATCATGGCGCCATAATCAATCATGACGGCTGGATCAGAGGAACGGCCCGTGGCCTTCAGGCCCTTTTCTGTTTCAATCATGATTTTAACATTATAATCCTGCGCTCCTGCCGCTGCCCCCATCTGGAAAGGAAGCGGTTGGGCAAGGGCATCTTCCGGCCCGGATTGGCCGGCAAAAAGGGACTTGCCGAAGGGATCTCCCGGCTTGGGGGGAGCGGGAAGAGGGGGCGGGGCCGGCAGGGGGGCTTCAGGCTTGGCAGGCGTGCTGTTGCCAAATTGCAGAAAGCTCGGGAGCTTGGAGTTCACATAATGGAAGAAATTGCTGATTTCGTCGCCAATCGCGTGAAAAAAGTTCCTGAATGACGCGCAATGTTGCCAGAGTTCGTAAATCCCGAGCGCTATTGCGGCAACAGCGGCAATGATAATAGCCACGACCGCTTCAAAAGGGATCCCCAATGTGGCAAGGGCTCCGACGGCAATTTCCACAAGGCTGGCCCCCCATCTCAGCACGCGTATCAGGCGAGCAAAAGTGCCGCCAAAGAATTTTGCAATGCCGGACAGGCCGGAAAAGAGGAACTTTAATACCTTGAAGCCTGTCGTGAGGACAAAGAGCCCCGTCCCCATCGCAAGGATGGCTGTGGTGCACCGACCAAAGCGCTGGTTCAGATAGAGCAGACCATCACTTACCTTGTTAAGACAGACTGTTGCACCATCCAGGAGCGGAACGGCGCTATCCCCGACGATCCGGGCAAAGCGTGAGACGGCCTCATTGAAACGATTGACACTCGCTGATTGCGTGTTCTGATTCTGACTGAAAGCCTGATTGAAGGAGGCAGAAGAGGCCGAGGCGGCTGTCTGGTGAATTTTGTTAAACTGATCTAAATTACCGAGGACGCTCGTTAACGTCCCCGGGTTGATTTTATCACCGGGCCCGGCGGCCGTGGCCAGGAATTTCTCTTTATTCGAGGATTTGTCATAGCCTTCCTTGAGAAGTTTCAAAGCCTCTTCAACCGGGTTTTTCCCCTGGTTCCGGGCCTGTTGCATGAAATGACCATAATCAGCGTCTGATGTGGGGACGAGCTTGCTCCAATTTGCCGGCCCTTTGGTGGAGAGGAGTGTGTTCAGATAGGCGGTGGCTTGATCAAATTTGGCCTGATTGTGATTTGTGACATTTCTCAAGGCAGAAAGGGTGGTGGCCAGATCATTGAGCCCTTCCCGCCCCTGGAACTTCTCGCCCTGTGGTGTGGCAAGCAATTTCTCAAGCAGGGGTACCATGTCTGTGACTGAGAAACCACCCAGTCTTGCTGTATCATTAATTGCCGCCATGGCGCCTTGCGTCCCGGCCTGGTCGGTAATGCCCAGAGAGTTGTGGAGCATCAGGGCGGCTTTGGCAGCGATGTCCGGAGAGACATTATAAGCTGTGGCAGCCTGGGCACTGAGCTCAAGGGTGCGGTTCAGATCAGACTGGCTGGTGCCGCCCTTGATCAGCGTTTCCGGCAGGCTGGCAAGCGTCTCACTTAACTGGCCGGTCGTGGCAGAGAGTTTTTCAATATTGATTTTTTCATCCTGCACAAATTTGTCCAGAATGCTGCCGGCCAGCCCGATCTGTTCACCAGCCGAGCGGAGGGTCTTGTCAAATTCGCTGGATTTATCGAGCGGGCTCAAGGCTTCGAGTTTCTGGCCGATCGTGCCCAGTGTATCCTTGACCTTGTCAGCCTGCTCTTCCAGCTTTTTGTGGGCGTCCTTTTTCCCCTTATCCTCGCTGGAAGACGAGCTCGAAGAGGAGCCCGAAACTCCCTTGAGCTTATCCGATGTTTTATCGATGAGGTCGTTCAGCTTCCCGGCACTTTTCGTGAATTTATCCAGGATTTTTTCCAAAGGGTCCGTGACCGTCCGTATCAGGCTGTCCTCATCGCCGGTCATACTTCCTGTCAGGGTTGTGGCCATGGCTTAATCCTCTGTATGTTTTCCCTGTTTGAGGGCTATCGTCACATAGTCATTCTGTGCTGCGGTCCAGAAGGCGAGCTCGCGCCGGGTCAGGGCGCGGAGGTCGCTGCGGTTGAACCGCAGCGTGTTGGCGAGAGCAGCCAGCCTTACAGGCCAGTCTTCTCCCCATCGTCCAAAAAAAGGGCCATGATTTTCTGGCAGCGCACATAGTCACGCGCACTCATGGCACGCAGGAGTTTTTCCCCCACCAGTCCTTTATGGCCCGTGCAGCGCTGCAACATGTCGAGCGAGGTTTTTGCCGTGACCCCGCTTGTGCTGCTGTCAATCAGATCGCCCGCTGTCAGTTCACGAAAAACCAGTTCAGAGAGCTCTTTGGGCGCACCACCCTGCATCTCGAGCGAGACAGGGCGGGCAAGAACGTAGCGGATGGAGCCATCTTCCAGCGCCTCAGCCCCGGGAGGGAGCTGTTCAGCTCCCATCCCTTCTCTTGTGACGCCTTCTGGCATTAATTCGCCTGACATTATGTCTTTGGACATTATTTAACTTCCTGCCATGTGTTGAAGGTAAAGGTCACGCTGGTGGCCTTGCCGCCGGCGGCCCATTCAGGCTGGTCGCGCACATACGCATCTGAAATGACGATCGTTGCGCCAAGATCTGTCTGGAGCTGAAGCTCGCCTTCACCCAGGGACGGGTCAAAGTCATTGAGCGACATGTCGCCTGTCAGATTGACATTCACCTTGACCTGCCCGCCCTGATATTCAGAGGAGCGGAGCGTGCGGAAATTGGCGTGAACGTCGTTATTTTTGACCCCGCTCAGTTTGACCGAGGAGCTTTTATCAGTATCGTACTGTTTGCCACGCCAGAAAAAGCGGATAATGCCGAGTGTCTGTGCCATGTCTTACACCTGTAATTGCAGAGAGTTTGCCAGGACAATCAGGCTGCCCATTGGCTTGATCGGAAGGAAGGAATCAACGCGGGAGCGGTCTTCAGCGTTGCGTTCAAAGCGTGCCTGCGCGCCCAGAGTGGCGACATCGTCAATCCAGCCCTGTTTCTGGTAAAGCAGGCATTGCGCAATCCATGAGGCCTTGAGTGTCCGGCATGTGACAACGCCGTCCGCATCGGCAAGCGGGCTGTCATCATCGGCCAGCTTGGCGCGGTTATAGACCTCATTGACGTAGCTGTTCCACTCATAGCGGATGCGCGCGGCAATAGCGGGGATCATTACGTCCCACACACCAGTAGCCTGCCCTGTTTTAGGGTCTTTTGTGCGGGTTGTAATCACGCGCTCCAGCGTTATGGTGCCGTCACTCTGGATATTGACCGTCGAGCAGCCATTCTGGAGCAGGACAGAGCGCTGCGTCTGTGAAAACTGGTCAATCGGTTCAGGGCCGAGATTGGTCAGGGTATTGAGCGGCAGAGTGCGCAGCTGGCGGGCCGGGTCATTTGTGAGGGACTGGGCAACCTGTGCTGCCACTGCCGCACTGACCTGCCAGGGGCAGGCACGCGCTTTATAAAGGGGGATGTAGATCCCGTCGTCAGAGGTGGCGACGCTGCCCTTATCTCTTATGGCCTGGCCCAGTGTGGAGCAATCTGAATAATAGACGCGCATGTCCTTGGCCACCATGGCCTCCTTGCGCCGTTTTGCCTCGGCAGCAAGTGTCAATGTTGTGCTGTCATCTGTGCCTGCGTAAATCAGGTCTGTGTACCATGTTTCTCCCAGAGCGAGCAGGGCATCATCAACCGGGAAGATGCCCGCTCCGCCCTCCATGGGGTAAATCAGGATGCTGATGCCGGAAATCATGTTATTGTTGGCAGTGTCATAGCCGAGATTAACGGCATTCCAACATTCGCCTGCTTCACCAGCTGTGATGATGACCTGGTTGTTGTTGTCATCCGATCCCTGCTCGATCAGCAAGCCTGTCCGGGCAAATTCGGAATTTGCCTTGGCTGCCGCTACCATATTGGCCGCAACTGTGGGGGCCTCATCACCCTGTTTCACAGGCCAGCTGACGCGCACACCGCCAAGGAGTGCGACGGCTGTTCCGTCAGAGAGGACCGTGCCTGAGAATGCGAAGGACCCCTTGGCTGTACCGATATTGGCATCAGGCACGGCAACGCCGATGGCATCCACACTCATGGTCGGGTTTTCCGTAAGGAACGCACGGATTGTCTGTGTCAGGATAGAGCCGATACCATAAAGTGCTTCCGCCTGGCCAATCGTGATATATTCCTGCAACTGATTGGAAAGGTCCTTATTGCTGGTCGGGCCGATAATGACCGCCCTGAGTGGCATCCCCAACAGGGAGCCCGGAGCGGGGGTGGAGCTGATTTCGGTATAGGAGCCGGGAACAGGCCACTCGCCTGGAATTTCCTGAAACATGACGCTCATGATGTGTGATCCTCTTTTGAAGATGCCGCTGATGGTGTTGATGCCGGTGTTGAAGGTGCCGGGTTCGATGGTGTTGAAGGGGCCGGTGTTGAAGAGGCGGGTTCGTTTACGACGACCAGATCGCCCACACGCAGGGCGCGGGCCCAATAGGGGTCATGGCGATTGACCTTGAAGGGCCCTTTGGGCACCTCCAGGCATTGGGGGGTGACCATGCGCCGTCCTTCCCCGGTTTTGACCAGAATCATGTCATTCATTCTTTGTCTCCTTTCTGTGCAGGGGCGGGAAATGTTGTTTCAATCCGGCTTGCCTGCGTGATGAAATCCTCCAGCAGGGCCCGCGTTTCCGCATTGCCCAGGCTGACCCCGTGAAAGACCAGCTCCGCCCAGATGATGGCACTGCGCTCATCAAACCAGTCGGGTGTGGGGGGGATGTTGAGGTTACGGACGCAGCATGTGCCAATGCCCGGAACGCGCCAGTTATGCAGCCCGCCCGCCAGAGCGGCCATCACACCTGTGATGCCGATCCCGCGCAGCTGGCCTGTGCCGAGGTAAAGCTCTTCCCCTGTGGCCTGGGTGAGCATCACCCAGAGCGGAAATGAGACATTCCCCCGGAAAGTCGCCCCCGTCAGCTCAGGGCTGTGCCAGTTGCCAAACCCCATCGCGACGGTCGCACCATTTTTGGCCAGAGCCTGCCAGGTCGTCTTGCCCGGATTGGAGGGCAGGATCGTATGGGCAAAAATGCTCTCGGGCAGCAGCGCCTTGAGGCGTGCCTGCACGGCCTTGAAAAGCTCTGCCAGCACGTCGCCTTTCAGAATGGCCTCAGGATAGCCTTGCGGGGTGAGGTCATTCTGTGTTGTCGGGTCCGCCGGATTTGTGTCGGCCGCTGTTGTGCCTGTCGCTGTGTCCGCCGGTGTTGTATCTTCCGGTGTTCCAGCGGCCGTTGTAGCGGCGGGTGTATCCACCGTTGTATTGGCGGGCTGTGTTGTGTCTCCTACCATAGGGTTTCAGCCTTCAGTTCGGCGGGTCTGCCGGCAATGCGCGACCAGCCCTGACGGAATTCAGCAATCAGCTGGGCGTCCAGCGTGGCGCGGCCGCAACCGAGGTCATTCAGCCAGTTCATGGCGTCCTGCCAGCCGGATCTGATCTGCTCGGAGGGGATGTTGTCGCCCCCCGTGGCAAGGTCAAAGCGGGCCAGCTGGCAGCAGATCCGCACCAATATGGGCGTCACCGGGCTGACGGGCAGCCGGTAGCGGCGCTGGAGGTAGCTGTCCATCAGGGCTGAAACGTCTGAGAGCACCTGATTCACGCGCGCCTCATCAAGGGTCGTGCGGGGCACGTCGAGATCAGGGTTGGTGGCGGCGATTTCGCTGCGCCCGTAACGGGCAATCAGGTCATTCAGTGTCGCATAGGCCATGGTTAGCAGACCTCAATGATCGTCAGTTCAGATTCACCTTTCAGGGCGTCAAGCTGCTCGTCACTCAGTTCATGGCGCGGCCAGAGCTTTACCCTTTCATGGGTGAGGCCTGCGCGTCTGAAGCCGGGTGTCGCACAGATGATCAGGACAGAGCCGGGGGGAATGTCCTGCGGGCCGGAAGCGGTGAGGCGCTGCACCCTCTGCGGGGTGCGTGTGTCGTCTGAGCGGCTCATCAGTCATTCACCGCCAGCGTGTTGAGATACGGGCAGACCACCAGCTTGACCGTGCCTGCCCAGGGGTTGGAGCCTGTGACATAGGTCTTGTTGTCAGGGGCCAATGTGGGCAGGAAGTCCTTTTCCACCAGCTGGCGTGCCGGCCCTTCGAGCGAGGCGGGGACGTAAAGCGTGTCTGGCCGTGTGTTGTAAGGGGTTCCGTCGCGGCGATACTGGGCCTGCATCTGGCTGATCGCCGTGCCCAGATTTTCCGCTGTGAGCGGGGCTGTGGAGCGCAGGGCAAAATTATGCAGACCGAAGCCAGCGGCGCAGCGGCCATCAGCCCCCCAGACGAATTCATTGCCGTTAAAGACATTTTCCTGCGTCAGCTGGGTGCGGGCCTGAATGGTAAAGGGGCGCCGGCGCTGAAAGATCATGGGTTTCAAAGGCTGTCTGGTATTGAAGAGGTACCAGGCGGGCACCGCACCCTCGCCATTACCGGGGCGCAGAATATTGGAGAAAACCGTTTCCTGGCCGTTCTGGTCATGGGCCTCATGGTCGGTATCGAAGAAATATTGCCCGTCGAGGCCTTTCTGTTTATGGCCATTTTCCAGCAATTCAAACACCAGCTTGTCAGGCAGGCTGGCTGCGTCCGAGGCGAGCTGGAGCGTCACGGGGGTGAGAAAGCCGAGCCGGTCATCCTCAATATCCTCACGGCGGATGGAAAAGCTCTGCTCAAAGGTCTTGTTGCGGATGGTCATGCGCCCGTCCGCACCGATGCGGTGGATGATGCGCTGGCCCAGCCATTCACGAAAGCCCGGCAGCTCCAGCAGGCGGGGATAGACCTCTTCCCCTGCCGAGGAAGGGACATCGAGCGTGAAGGGTTTATAATGCGTATCGATCGTCTGGATGTATTTATTGAAGGCCAGATTGATACGCGCGGTCAGGGCGTTGATTTTACCGATTGAAATATCCATGATTCACCTTCTTTCTCAGGAAATCAGCACGTAGGCGTCTCCGCCCTCAATGCCGGCGAGTGTGCCGATTTTCAGCCTTGTCGGGGGTTGCTGGTCGTCTGAGCCCTTGCCGAGAGAGGCGGTCTCATCATCAAGCGCGTACACGTCCTGCCCGATCGAGGACCAATCAGGTTTTGTATCGAAAGGCAGGGCATAACAGCCCTTGCAGACCAGCAGGCCCTCACTCCCGCATTCACTCCCGCGGGAGGCAATGCCCACACAGGCAATGATGGGAGAGGGGGTGTTGGTGGCGCCGACGGGCACGATGGTCCCATCCTGGCACACAGCACTCAGCGCGCCGCGATAGAGCGTAAAGCCCTGTGCGACGTCATGGGCGAATTCAGGGGCGTGGGGGACGTTCTTTTCAGAAAGAACACGGTCCTGTTTGAGCATCAGAGCAATCCTCCTGCTTTCAGATCGGCCTCTGTCAGGCCGAGGGCTTCATCAATGGATTTGAGCGACCGTGCGTCCACTCCGACGTAAGACCCTGTGAGGGCGGGCGTTGTGGGCGCACCGTGCAGGCTTGTGGTAGGCGCAGAGGGGGCGTCCGGCAGGCTGGCAATGATGTTGCGGGCCAGCTCCGGATTGGTGACGAAAAGGGCGATGAGCTGGGTTTTGAGCGCGTCGGTAATGACTTTCTTCCGGCCGGCCTGCTCGATAAAGCGTTCACCGGTCATTCTGGCATTGCTGGCTTTCAGCGCCTCGAGCTCTTCCTGAAGGCTCTGCTCGGAAGCGGCGTGAAGAGTGAGCTGCTCCTGGCGCGCCCTGAGATGGGAGAGGATGGTTTCGTCAGAGGCCGTGGCGTCAAGCCCGGCAAGCTCTGCGGCTCTGGCGTGAAGGGTGATGTGGCTTCGGGCCGCGTCCAGAACCGTGTTGATGGCTGCCTCGTCAGACCCGGCCGGCAGGCCAAGGCGCGAGCAGAGTGCCGAAAGTGGATACGCCAACGCATCCTCCTCTATCTGTTGTGAATGAAGGGTTGTGAGCCTGAGATCGGGGTTATTGGTCAGGGCCGCCCGCAGGATCTGCAGAACCGTGCCGTCCGGCCGGGTTTTCAATGCCGGGGAGATGGCGCGGTAGGCGTGGTCCTCCATCGCGGTCCGGCCTCGCCGGGTCCAGGCCACCTGTCCCCAGATCCCGTCTGGGCGGACTTCCATCGCGGTGATCCACCCCATGGCAGGAGAGGCTTTGCCGCGCGGGGCGGCGAGGTCCGTGCTGTGATTTTCATCAAGCACAATCTTGCCGCTCTTGAGCGAGCGCTCAATAATGGAAGGGAGATCCTCTGCGCGGTAGGTCTTCGACCCGCCAAGCGCTGGGAAGGAACCCGAGGGAAGCACATGCACCCACTCAGGCACAGCGCCGCTCTTCTGCTCAGGCAAGGGGAGTAATGTCATCTCGCTCATACAGGGCAGAATGCGCCGCTCCCTCCCTTTACGTCAGGGGCCGGAACCATCCCCCTTTCAGGTGGGGCGCTGCCGGGGTGAGGATGTGTCTTTTTTCGGGGACCGTTTTTCTGCCCGCAGAGCGTTTAGCCACCCCCCGCCGCATAAATCCCCCATCCGACACTCCCGGACGCCCCCAGCCCCGTTCGAAATTGTTTGAAGCGCGTTTGAAAAATGAGGGGGGGAGGGAAAAGAGTCACAATATTGATATTTTCAGGTCCCGATCCTATCTTTCTTCTGAAATGAAAGACGAGTTTGCACATCACGACTATCAGGGCGACCAGACGACGGGTTTTGCCTCGCCCGCGCAGGATTACATTGAAAATACCATAGACCTTTCAGATACGCTGGAGCTCCGCAGGCCGAGCCGTTATCTGATGCGTGTTGAAGGCGATGATCTGGCCTACCGCCATATCCAGCATGGTGATATTCTCATTATCGAGACCGATGCCCGGCCGAAATCCGGCGGGATTGCTGTCGCCAGTGTCGCCAATGAATTTCTGGTGGGAGAGATCAGACAGGCCGGGCAGGACTGGTTTCTGGTCTCGGCTCAGACGGGCCGGTCGGTCTGTCTGACTGAGAATGAAGAGGCAACGCTCTGGGGTATGGTGGTCAGCCTGGTGCGTGAGGCGGTATGAAGCCGGTTTTCGGGTTGATTGACGGCAATAACTTCTATTGTTCCTGTGAGAAGGTTTTTGCCCCGGAGCTGCGCGATAAAGCTGTGGTGGTGCTGAGCAATAATGACAGCTGTTCCATCTCCCGCTCAGCTGAGGCCAAGGCGCTGGGGATTAAAATGGGGGAGCCCTATCATCTTTGCCGCAACCGGCCGGAGCTTTCATCTGTGCGCTGGTTTTCCAGCAATTATGTGCTTTATGGTGATATGTCACGGCGCGTTTTCCTCGGTCTGGGGGAGCGTCTGCCCAGGGTTGAGCCCTATAGCATTGATGAAATGTTTCTCGATCTGAGCGGAATGGACAATCTTGCAGAATTATGCCGCTCTGTAAGGGACGATATTTTCACCATCACAAAAATTCCGACCTGCATAGGCTGGGGCCCGACGAAAACCCTTGCCAAACTGGCCAATGACCTCGCCAAGAAAACCCCCCATCTGCAAGGGATCTGTGACCTGACCGATGAGGCCGTGCGGGCGGACTGGTTTGCGAAGCTGGAGGTGGGCGAGGTCTGGGGCATAGGGCGGAAAAACCAGGAAAAACTGAGGGCTCATGGTGTTTTGACCATCGCCGATTTCCTGGCCATGCCGCCGCCTCTCGTGGGGCGGCTCCTCTCCAGCCAGGGCAGGAAGGTCCAGCTTGAGCTGCAGGGGGTCTCCTGTGCGGAGCTCAAGGAACGCTCCTCTCCCAGAAAATCCATTACGACATCAAAATCATTTGGCAGGGCGATTACGCAATGGAAGGAAATGCGCGAGGCCATTGCCGCTTATGCCACCCGTGCGGCTGAAAAACTGCGCGCTGAAAATCTGGAGGCGGGGTATCTTTCGGTCTTCATTCAGACCAACCGTCATAATAAAGACCCCTATTATGCCAATCAGAGAGGGGCGGCCATTGAACCCACCAGTGATACCACCCTGCTGATTTCAGAAGCGCTGCGTCTGGTAAAGCCGATCTGGAAACATGGCTACCGCTATAACAAGGCTGGCATATTGCTCGATGATCTGACAGCAGCGTCCAGCACGAAAAGTCTTTTCAGCGCCCATAATGATGAAAAGAGGCGCGTGCTCATGCAGTCTCTCGACAGGCTGAATGCCCGTTACGGCCGCGGAACAATACGGTCCTCCTCAGTCCCCGCCACCCCCCTCTGGACCGCCCGCAACACCATGCGCTCCCCTCGCTACACAACCCATATCAGGGAGATCCCCACCGTCAGAACCTTCTAAAAGGGGGGGGGATGGAGGATCTATTCCGGCCTTTGCAGCATTTGTGATTTTGCTTCAGGGCTTTGGCTCTGTCTGGCATTTGGGCATTTTCCATTTATCCGACACACCTTTTTCCATTCTGATCGGCAGCACCGCTGTCAGCCTGGTTGCTATCGTGCTGAGAGGGTTGTTCGTTGCCGGGAAGCACGAAAAGAAGCCTGAGAAATCTTCGAAATAAGGCGTTACGGCGTGATCTACCACTGGCGGATACTGCTTCAAAGCGGCCTGGGGCGAGGGGGAGAACATGGCCTAATCGTTTCAGGGCGTTCATTAAAAAGACCCTGTATCGTTAAACTTCAGGGCGTAATAGGGGTCGGTTTCCGGATCATAGGCTGGGTAAGGCTCTTCCATAAGCCAGTCCTGATCTGTGCCACGAATATTATATGCATGAAGAAAAGGCTGCATATGCGACAGAAGGCGCCATTTTTCTCTCTGATATTCCTCATGATAAAAATACCAGTTGTCTGATAATCTATTCAGCTTGTCGTAATATTCGACTAGGTGCTCTTTACATTCTTGGTCATTACACGATTCAAGAAGATAGCCGATAATTGCAAAGTCCAATATAGAAAACGTAATCCTGCAAGGCACGTATTTTGTTGAAGCTCTGTGAAAGTCCCATTCCATCCAGCGTTTAAAAGCTGCTTTCCATAATATGTTCCGTTTTGCAAGCGAAGCGTTTTGTCTGAAACTTTTCAGGCAGGATGTAACACTCTTTCTATCTTGATTATATGAGTAAAGGATAAAGTGTGGAGTAGAGTTGTTTATATGTAGGCCGAAACTATCAATATAGGCGCCAATCGCCTCTGGTGTCATTTCCGCAAGGGCCGCTCCCAATGGTTCCTGCAATTTCGGAAAATCGTTAGGTTGGCTGTTAAAAACTTTCATCCATGCCTGCCAGAGGTCAGGTATTTCGCTGATCTGAATGAGGAGCTCTGTGAGGGGTTCCGTGAGAAGCTTTGGCGCTGGGAGATTCTGCGCTAAAGCTTCTTTCGTCTTTTTATAAATATTTTTGTAAATAACGGCGAATTTCAGATGAAGGCTTTCAGTTCCAAGCGCCAGTCTAAAGGCTTCATCATCATCCAAGTATTCAATAAGACATCGTGCTGAAATTGTTTGTTTGATATTATGTGTCGCATCAATAAGCGCATCAAAATTGAAATAGGCCAGCATATGTGCATACCAACCAGGCCAGCCATCAGTTTGAAGTCCATTCAGATGATTGTAGAGGGGCAGCAGTTCATACCAGTTATTGGCTCTGTCGGCAGCTGCGAACTGCGCTATTATATCATAAGATGACCCTGATGCTTTTATCTCATATTTTGACTCTATGGATGAAATTTCATCAGCCAGGGTTTCAAGTAATTCATTATTTATTTTAATCTCTTCTGGCATTTGAGGCCAGAAATGATCGTCCCGATCCATTGCATTGGCCAGCTTAAGCATGAAATTCAGTGTTATTTTAGAGTCAGGACTGCCCTTTCGCCAGGAAATCAGGCCCTGTATCAGCCAGGCAAGGGTATTCGCCCATTTCTGAGAGACGCACTCTTCTGATGAAACGGGCACATTGTCCTTAATATCGCAAAGGAAATAAAATTCAGTTAAGAATGGTTCCCAAAGTTTTGAATTGCCCTCCGGGAGTTGCGAGCAGCGCTCGCGGACGCGCTCAAATGATGTGGGAGGAGGGACTGGCAGTATTATCGCACGTGCCTCCTCAAAGGCTCTGTTTAAATGCTCATTCCACGTCATGATGGGGACTTCCAGATAAGGGTTTTCTCGCTGGTTTCTTCGTCACGTGTCAGCTCATTCCATAATTTTTCGAAGGCATCTTTGATACTCTGTCCGTCTGGACATTCCAGTATGATATGGTGTTTCTTACCGACAGTATTGACTGATGTGCCAAGTGACCATGCTCGTGCACCATGTCCTTGATTTGGAAAAATCAGGAACCTGTCATGGAAGTCAGAACCAATAGTGTCGATTTTGGCTCTATATTCCAGATTAAGGAAAGAAGTATTTCCTTTATATGTATTAAGTTTTTCCCGTAGTTTGTCTATTTTCCCTTTTATAGCCTCTCCCTTTTTATCCTTATCTGAGATCTTTCGAGCGATTGCCAGAGCCCGGAGTTCAACGCCTGGATGCCGGCAATAAAAAAGTGTTTCGAGAATGTCTTGAGCACTAAGGTAAGGGTCCCATAACCAGGCACCCTCTGTCCCATATCTATTGATGAGATAGCGAATATCTTTGAGAGCCTTGAGGTGCAGGTTCCATAACCAGAAGCCATTTGAGGTATTTTTTTTAAGGTAACGAGAGAACTCATTAAGGACCTGGAGATCGGTATCCTGTAACCAGGGAGCATTCTGTTTTCTGACCTGGTCGCAGATATCCTGAAGGTCTATCAGGTCACGATCGTCTAACCATATGCTTCTTTGTTCGTTGAATCGGTTTGAGAGGTCATTGAGAACATTAAGTTGTAAGCTTTGTTGCTGATTCGTCTGAGACTTTTTGACTTCGTGCTCAAGGGCTTCAAGTTTTTTGAACTGGTCCTCGCTCAAACATGACTTTCGGTCTTTCTTTTTATTAAAGTAGCCATATAAACGATGTATTAATATTTGGTAAGATTTATCTAATTTAACTAGTGAGTCTTTTTTCTGTATCTTAAGATAATCGTATAACTCTTTAAGTATATTAATTATATTTTCATCTAATTTTAGGCGTGAACATTCATTTTTGCTAATCTCTTCATAAATTTCTACCAGAACGTCAAGGAACTGAGGTTTTAAGCCGATATCTTTCTGGTCTTTCTTATTTTTCTCTAAAATGTCGCAAAGAAATTTGAGCTGTTCGATATATTTTTCTTTTATTAACGGTTTTTCCAGATTGATGTCACGGATCACATCGTGGATCGCTTTGAATTTACGTTGATTTTCTTCCTCTAGGAGAGTGATTTTATTTTCCTGTATCGAGCGGCAAAGTTCTTGAAGGCCGCTTATCTCTTCATCGGATAACGTCATGAGACGCTCGTCCTGAGTAACGATACGATTATGAATAGATTTAAGTTTTTGAAACTGGTCGTCTGATAACAAAGTGCCTGCTTTATTATGTTTTATAATAAGGGAACATAGATCCTTGAGTGACGTGATTTGGAGGTCATCCTTATCACTATCGAGACCATAATATTGTTTAATACGGACCTCTTTTTTTAAAATTGCCAGTTCTTCTTTGTAAATCCTTTTTTCCGCCCAATATTCATTTTTCGCACGATTGTTTTTAGCAACATAGTTCCTAAAATCAGCAATAGCGTCATCATAAAGAGGGAATTCCTGAGCCATTTCTATGGGCTTTTTGTCATGGTCTTCTCTTTGTATAATAAATTTCCGATCTGCATCTTCAGGCTTGTCCCTTTTGTCCAGAAAGGAAGAACGCTGGAAAAGATAGGTTTCCATTTCTATTATACTAGTTTTTCCCTGGTCATCTTTTTCCTTTTGAATAAAACGACGTGGCCCCTCTCCTTCACAGCGATGGTCTTGAGACGTGTCTGGTTCTGCCAAATCCGGCACCTGCGTAGCGGCCAGGATCCTTCCTTTATCATCGTAAATTATGCAACGCGGGCCGTTACCGTTGGCGAGAGTGTGCCTGTTCTGTCTTATTGGTAGAATAGTTTCTCCTGGTTGAATGGTTCGTGAGGCAAATCCTGAAATAGCGCCGTCATAGCTGATGTCACATTGTGCCTGCAGAGTACGCGGTTCTGCCCGAGGGTGCCATGCGAGCTGGATGCTATAATGTTGTGCGGTGACATCATAGTGAAAAGTGGTCCAAATGACCGTTACCGGAAACTGGATGATGATGTTTCCCAGCCTGTCAGAAAGTGCTGCAATGCGAATTGGGATGATCTTTGAGATCTCGGTAGAGAGTTCCTGCAAAAGGGACGGGGTCTCGAAAAAGAAGGCCATGTCCTTTTTCTCGGGATCCGCCAGCTCGATGATGTGCGAGCCGTTCCAGAAATTGTTTTTCAAGACAAGATTAAGGGAAGCGTCTCCTTTATTATGGAAACCAGGAATTTTTTGGTCCGCCGGAACGAAGGTTCCCAGGATCGGGGTAAGGGGACCGCTTTTCAGGGAGGTCCCGCTTGCGTTCCATGTGAGGTGATCACCATAATCCTTAATGGCCTTACCGATCGTATCGACTGATTGGGTGGAACGCTGGATAACGAACTGCCAATCAGGGAGTCCTTCCAGTGTGATAGGGGGAAGCAGACGTTTGGCAGTGTTTCCGTCCTCTGTGTCCTCTTCTTTCGCAACAAGGATGGAGAACACATTGAAAGGAGGCTTGTCTTTCTGGAAAGCGAAGATCTCGACAACGTCGAAGCTTTTGTAAAACCCGATGACGCCATCTTTTGCCAGCTTGTTAAATGACGCTGAGCATTCGTCCCAAATCGTCTTACCCGCCATATATGATTGTCCGCTTCTTTTACGACAGTGAGGAAATCAGTCCCAGAGATGATGCCCACGCTCTCACACTTCCACGTCTCTAAAAGTTACGCAAGCGATTTACTTTTTGTAAACCATTCGAAACGGAGCGTTTTATTGTGACACACCATTCCCTCTCTTTCTCACGAAAATGTGTCTGTCAGGGATCGGGGTGGTTTTCTGTTCTGCCGCGTTCCTGAAAGGGGTGGGGCGCGTGTGGTCTGAGGCCTCCCTGTAATCCCTATCACATCACTTTAAATAACTGTTTTCACTAAATATCTTCCAGAGTGCTGTTGCGCAATAACGCGCCTTTATATCTCATTAATGAAGGGTTAAAGGTGACGTAATTGGCGTTTATATCGTAATAGATATGTCCCTATATTTCATAAATACTGTCCTTTCATTATGATTGCCGATCACATAAGGTCGCGTTTGTCCTTAATGGGGGTCTGACAGAGGGAGAACGCAAGGATGGAGGTGCTTGATATCGGGGCGGCTTTCCGCGCGGCCTGCTGGTCGTCGCTGGCGGTCATGGTTCTGCTGTCCCCTTTCATTATTCCGGCGCTCAGAAACAGGCGCGAGGGGAAAGAGGCGTTGCAGTTTGTTGACCCATTTCTGATTGCGCGCACTGTGCTGCTCTGGAGTTTTTCAGGGGGATGCCTGTTCGTGCTTTTTACGATCCTGAGCACGATCCTGTCAGCTGGGTACGTCGTGCTCTCGTTCCAGACATGGACCTCCTTTGTGCTCATCGCCTCACTTGATCTGCTTCCTTTCTCCATGGCGCTTTTTCTGCTGGGCAGCATGATGGTGTCGGGGCTGGTTTTCCTGAGGGGGCGGCACTCTTCCACCGTGATCAGAAGGGCCCTTATCGGCGTTTCTGCCGTCGCTTTTTTCATACCTTGTGATTATTTATCAGTCCGTGTCTTTTTCCCTGGTAACCCGCTTGCCAGGCTCATTCCTGACGTTCTGCTTTTCTACTCGGCTCTGCCTTCCATGCAGCTCTGGCGCCGGCATCTGTACCAGCGCTTCCCCCCTTTAGAAGAGGGTGGGTCTGAAGAAGCTGGGTCCAAAGAGGGTGGCACATGACCCTTCAGCTCTTTCTGGCACTGATGGTCGCTGATCTGTTGCCTTTGTTCTTTGCCGGGTTGTGCTCAGCGTTCTGCGCAGCCAACCCCGACAGAAAGAGCGCCCCACCTGACAGCCTGACGCGCTATGTTTACAAGCGCGATATCATTCTCTGTTATCTCGTCTGGGTGTCGTGCCTGTTTCTGGCTCTGTGTGTCACACAACCGCTTTTCCTGGTGTTTCTGCCTTGTTACCTGATGATCGTGCTGCTTCTGGCATTTCCATTCATTACGGGATTCATCGCCTTGAGCTCGTTCCCGTCGGCTTGCCTGACGGGCATGAAAGAATGTCGCCCCCTTGTCGTGACACTCATGCTTCTGCCCGTCCCGATCATCTGCTTTCTGATCCCGCTTTTTATCGTCCTGCTGTCTCTTGCCCGCCAATCACCATGGGGATGGAACGAGGGGGAAAGTGATCTTTTAACGAGTGTTATCCCAGCCCTGCTGTTCTGGTGCGGGGCGGTCTGGTGGAATGCCCATTGTGACAGGCGCAGGAGCCAGAGAGGACGACAGGGAGGCGCATCTTTATGAAATCTTTTTATCGCGGAGGAAACGATGGCTCATAATTATTATAATATTATGGATCCGTTCAGGGTCACCATAATGAGGGACTGGCTGCTGTTTTTTATGGTTATAGCGGTTTTAACCCTCCTTATTGTGAGGATTAAAAACCATATCAGGGGTAAAGCGGGGCTAAGCTTCACCATGCCCCCGGCGCTGAAATTTGTAAATCTGTCCCTGATCGCCCGCTGCATCCTGATCTGGGCCGGGATAACAGATGTTGTGATCCTGATTAAGGCGTTTGTTTCTGGCAGTAAGTTCTTGCCTTCCTCTCCGCTTCCCTTTTTTCTAACGATTCTTATGGTTATTCTTATAATTTTTGGCATCATAGCTCTGTTGAGCATCCTGTCGCTCTCGATCTTTCTGCCTGTCACATCCATGATCTCAGTGCTGCTGACCCGGGCGAAGGTGCGCTCTGCCACGCTGATCATGTTAGCTCTTCTGCCGGTCCCCTTCATCGCTTTTATCGGACCCTATCATTATATGCTTCGTGACTCTCACAACGTACTGGCTTCGAGGACCGGGATTGATATCGGCCTTGGCATCATGGCAATCCCATCCGTCCTTTTCTGGGCCATAGGGATAAGACGGGGCGCTTACCGGACCACAGAATCCGGGCGCCTCCCTCCTTCGGAAGAGAGTGGACCAGAAGAGGGCAGCACATGACCCGAACGTTTCTTCAGGAACAAAGCACTCTGCCCGCCTTGAGGGACGCAGAATGGCAGAGCGGCGTGGCTTTATGAGATCTTTCGATCGCGGAGGGAACGATGGCTCATAATCATGATGCTCTCCATGATTTCAGGTCCGTCCTATTGGTGGTCTGGGCGCTGTTCTTTATGGTTATAGCGGTTTTAACCCTCTTTATTGTGAGGATTAAAAACTATCTCAGGGGCGAAGAGGGGCTGAGCTTCACCATGCCCCCGGCGCTGAAATATGTAAATCTGTCCCTGATCGTCCGCTGCACCCTGATCTGGGTCGTGATCATGGGCGTTGTGGTCGCCCTGATGTGCCTGCATGCTTCTGGCGGTAAGGTGTTTCCTGGCCCCCCGATTTCCCCTTTTATATTCATTATTGGGATTTTTGGCGTCATAGCCCTGTCGATCACCCTGTTCCTCTCGATTTTTCTGCCTCTCACCATCATGGTCTCGCTGCTGCTGACCCGGGCGAAGGTGCGCTCGGTCACGCTGATCATGTCAGCCCTTCTGCCGGTCCCCTTCATCGCATTTATCGGGCCTATTGCTTATCTGGGTCACGGCTCTCACAAGGAAGTGGGGCTGAAGATCATGTTCGATCTCTGTTTGTGCGTCTTTGTGATTCCGTCCGCTATTTTCTGGGCCAGGGGGATAAGACGCGGCATTTACCGAACCGGCGAACCCGGGCGCCTTCCTCCTTCGGAAGAGGGCGGCCCAGAAGAGGGCAGCACATGACCCGGACGTTTCTTCAGAAACAAAGCACTCTGCCCGCCTTGAGGAACGCAGGATGGCAGAGCGGGGCGTCTTTATGAGATCTTTTGATCGCGGAGGGAACCATGGCTCATAGTCATGATGATCTGTATCTGTCCAGGTTCACCATATTGGGGGGCTGGGTGCTGCTCTTTATGGTTATAGCGGTTGTAACCCTCCTGATTGTGAGGATTAGAAACTATCTCAGGGGCGAAGAGGGGCTGAGCGTCACCATGCCCCCGGTGCTGAAATTTGTAAATCTGCCCCTGATTGTCCGCTGCACCCTGATCTGGGCGGGGATCATAGGCGTCCTGTTCCTGGTTGTCACTATGGGTCTGGCGCTGATCGCCTTTCCCGTGTTGATCATGGTGATCATTGCCATGTCCATCCTGCCCTTCTCACTCTTCCTGATCGGCACATCCATGGTCTCGGTGCTGCTATCCTGGGCGAAAGTGCGCTCTGCCACGCTGATCATGTCGGCCCTTCTGCCGGTCCCCTTCATCGCTTTCATCGGACCTTATGATTATCTGTGTCATGATCCTCACGACGGACTGGGGTCGAGGATCGGGATTGATATCGGCCTGGGCCTCCTGGCGATCCCTTCCGCTATTTTCTGGGC
Organism: Aristophania sp. ESL1100; assembly: GCF_058511235.1. Lineage (NCBI taxonomy): Bacteria > Pseudomonadati > Pseudomonadota > Alphaproteobacteria > Acetobacterales > Acetobacteraceae > Aristophania > Aristophania sp. ESL1100. The sequence goes on from NZ_CP196394.1 coordinate 268,517, forward strand.
CATGGAGATTTGGCAGGACGCGTACTGGACCACAGAATCCGGGCGCCTTCCTCCTTCCGAAGAGAGTGGGGCGGAAGAGGATGGGAAATGAGCCGTGCCGTGTTTAACGCTCTGATAGGCAATATAGTTACGGTGGTTCTGGCGTGTTTGCTCGTCCTGCCGCCTTTGCTTTGCGCTATGAAGATTGTGAGACGTTCAGAGGTCAAAGCGATCACCCGCTTTTCAGACCGGAATCCTCTGATGCGTTATGTTTATGGTCCTTGTGCCGCCGGTTGTTGCTGTCTCTGGGGTGTCTATTGTTTCATCGCCCTGTCTGTTTCCAATATTCTCTTTTTGATCGTGTTCCCTCTTAGCATTATTGCGATCATGAGTTTTGCCTCTCTGTTGATCGCGCCGTTTCTCGTCCTGAATTGCGCATTATCAGCCCTGCTTACGTGGATGAAACTGCGCTCGCCCTTTTTGATTATCCTCGTCCTTCTTACGGTGCCGATCATCAGTTTCCTGGTTCCTGTGTTCTGCCTCTTTCTGTCTCCCCATATTTTTTTCCATATTTTTTCTCATATTTTTTCTGGGCAGACATGGCGTGAGCAGGACATCCTCCTTTTATCGAGCGTTATGCCGCCTACGCTCTTCTGGGGCTGGGCCGTCTGGCAAAAGCTCTGTCTTCGGCGTCTTTATGACGGGTTCATGCAAAGGGGAGAGAGATGATCCATAAAGGCCATATTTTACTGTACAAGCTCACCTCGATTTCAGAAATACTGTTGCTCTGTGTGATTGTGCTGGTTTCTATACGGATCATTGTGATGGTTAAAAATCATATCAGGGGCAAACCGCTTCGAACCTTCACGATGCCTTCAGCGCTGAAATTTGTTCAGATTCCTCTCATAATCCGCTGCAGCGTGATCTGGGCCGTTCTGTTGGGCATTCTGTTGGGCATTCTGTTTATAGTCTGTAACAGTAAGTTACTGATGACAAAGCCGCTGACGCTCGTTATAGGGAGCTTTGGGATGGCTGCCCTGTTGTGCGGCCTGTCTGCCATGATCTTTCTGGCCCTCAATTGCGTGGTCTCAGCCCTGCTGTGCTGGAGGGGGGTGCGCTCTGCGTCCCTTATTCTGCTCGTTCTCCTGCCCATTCCCTTCATCGCCTTTATCGGGCCATGCTCTTATCTGTTCCATAATCTCTATGAGAGAAGGGGGGTAAGGATCGTGATGGATCTGTTTTTTTTCCTCCTGGCGCTTCCCGGCGTTATCGATTGGGGCATAAAAATGCGCAGGCAGCTCCGCCTCAATCGTCCTGATGACATGACCCGAAAAGAGTGATGACCCACCACGTTCCCCCTCTCAGTGTCATGATCCTGGCGGGGTGCCTGCAGCTCGTAATGATGATGCTGATTATCGGCTTTATCATTGTGAGTGTGAAAAACGCTCTCAAAGGTGCGTCCCCCCTGAGCTTCCCACCTTTGGGGGGCACATCTCTGAGGGGCACGGGCAGCAAGGTGCTGAAATTCGTTTATTTCCCCCTGATCATTCGCTGCACCCTGATCTGGGTTGGTTTATGGGGTGTCCTTTTTCTGTGTTTTCTTCGCGGTAAGGTGCTGATTGTACTTCCTTTTTTTGTCATTCTTGGGCTGATCATAAGCTGGTTGTCCATCGCGATCTTTCTGCTGCTCAACAGCGCCGTGTCCGTGTTGCTGTCTTTAACAGGGGTGCGCTCTCCCATAGGGGTGACGCTGGCTCTTCTGCCACTTCCCATGATCGCCTTTATCGCACCCTATGATTACCTGTTTCACAATTTCCGTTTAGGACTGGGTGAAAAGGGCATGGAAAATCTGGGTCTGTGCGTGGTTGGACTGCCTGCCGTCTTTTACTGGGGCTGGGGCGTCTGGAAAAAGCTCCGCCTCGAGGCCACCTTTCAGAGACATCATGATGCGTAACAGACCGTTCAATTATTTAAGAAATAATTAATAAGATCATAATAAAGACTTAATTTCAGTCTAAACGCCGCACTCACTTATTTTGATATGAAAACTTCATAGTCGGCGACCATCACGTACGGTCACGTTACTTTGAGCTCTTATGTTTATAGAAGGATATAAGATGTATTACGACCCAGCCACTCAGACGATTCTGGTCACTATGTCTGTGGAAGGGACCTGGTTACTGGGTCTTGTGCTTTTTCTTGTTGTTTATGTCAGTTGGAGAGGCGCTCTTCAAACGAATGCGGGCCTGTTTGCGAAAGCGCCTATCAGGGCTTTGTGGCGGTCCCGCTGGTTGAGATATGTCTATCCTGGCGCTAATGCCAGATGTGTTCTTATCTGGGCATCTCTCTTTACGTTTATGTCCCTTTTCTGCCATTACGACCTTCAGCTGTTTTCAGGAGACCTCGCTTTTCTCACCTTCCCGATTTTTTGCGCCGTCCCGCTCATGCTGGTCATGCTGCCCATTAACAGTGTGATGTCCTATCTGGTGTCCCTTATGAAATCGCACTCCATCGCACTCAGGACGCTGCTGCTGACGCTGGTGCCGGTGATCGTCCTGCTGGGGATGGATTTAGCGTTCATCGGGCCTTTTGCCCTGAAAGTGATGAAAGCGCGCTATGGTGAAAACGCTCCCCTCTCTCTGGCGTTGCTGTCTTTTATCAGCGCTCTTTTTCCCATCATTCAGTGGGGCCTGATCATGAGAGACTCTCTCAAAAGGGAAGATTTGTCCCAGCCAAAACCAGAAGCCCTGCCGCCAGCCGCGCCACACATCACGCCAGAAATCACGCCTGAAAGTGAGGGCGCTGAGTAGGCCCTTTCACTAATCGCTCCTGTTACAGAAAGGAAGAAAATGCCCTCAAAGGTGCGCGCCCCTGAGCTTCACATCGCTGAGTTTCACACCTTTGGGCGGCACTGGCAGCAGGGTGCTGAAATTCGTTTATTTTCCCCTGATCATAAGCTGGTTGTCCATCGCGATCTTTTTGCTGCTCAACAGCGCCGTGTCCGTGCTGCCGTCTTTTACTGGGGCTGGGGCGTCTGGCAAAAGCTCCGCCTCGAGGCCACCTTTCAGCGACATCATGATGCGTAACAGACAGTCAAATCATTTAAAAAATAATGAATAAGATCATAATAAAGACTTAATTTCATCCTAAATGCCGCACTCTATAGCTCCAACAGGGGTGCTTCATTGTCGGTGACCTGCCTGGATGGCCTCATTTGTTATGAATGTGGTGTCACATGACTGAGAAGGGCGCATCACGTTGAGCTGTTTTATTGATTCATATTTATAAACAGGATGAACATGCACACACATTTATATCACTATGTTCTATTGCTGAAAGGTCTGGGTCATTTGGCTAGTCTGCCGATTTTTGTGATCTTGCTCCTTGGATATTTCAGCCGGAAAAGCGCTCTTGAGACGAATGTGGGCATGTTTGCCAATGACTCAATGCGGGCCATGTGGCGGTCCCCCTGGCTGAGATATGTCTATCCTGGCTCTATTTTTATGTGTACGAGCCTTTGGGCCATTCTGTTCCTCTTCGTCTTGTTTCTCTGCAACCATAATCTTGATCTGATTTCAGGGGGCATCATTTTTCTGACCTTCCCGCTCGTCTATGTCCGGATGGCCCTGCTCGTCTTCCTGGTCGTCAATATCGGGGTGTCGTGGCTGTTATGTTTTATGAAGCCGCGCTCTGCTGCGGTCGGGATGGCGCTGCTCCTGGCGGTCCCGGTGATCGCCCTGCTGGGGACGGATTTTGTGGCCATCAGGCCGATCGTTGAGGGATTGGCGCGTGGGCTCGGCGGCCATCCCGGCTATCATAGTAAGGCCACCATCACCCTGACGGGCCCTATTTGCAGCGCCCTTATTCCCATCATTATATGGGGCTGGAATATCGTGGACCATTTCAGAAAGGGCGATTTGTTTCAGCCAGAGCCGGAAGTTGTGCCCGAAATTGTGCCCGCAGGCGGACCGCGCGCCCTAACGCAAGCCGCGCCAGAAGCTCTGCCACAAATCGCGCCACACATCACGCCTGAAAGTGAGGGCGCTGAGTAGGCCTTTTCACTGATCGCTCCTGTTACAGAAAGGAAGAAAATGACCTTAGATCCGGGAGGCCCGCTATTCTGGGTGGCTGTTTTGGGGCGCAGGCTCTATATGCCCGCTTTTGTGCTCCTTATCATGGGCGCTTTCAGCCGGCGCGCCGCGCTTGAAACGAACGCGGGCCTGTTTGCGACGCCGACCATGAAGGCTCTGTGGCGGTCCCCCTGGCTGAAATACGTCTATCCCGGCTCTATCGCCGCCTGTGTGGTGCTCTGGGTTGTTCTTTTCATGTCTGCCGCCTCTCTCTGCAATCATAATCTTGATGTGTTTTCAGAAAGGCTCATTTTTTACTTCCCGCTTTTCTGCACAATGCCGGCCCTGATACTGTTTCTGGCCGCCAATGCCGGGATGTCGTGGCTGCTGTCTCATTTACAGCCAGCGTCCCTGAGGGTCCGGACAGGGCTGCTGGCGTGCGTGCCGGTCATCACCTTTCTGGTGATGGATTGCGCCGTTATCGGGCCGATCTCGACGAAAATCCTTCAAGGCACCTATGGGAGAGCCGCTTTCCTGTCTCTGACAGGCCCCTTTTGCAGCGCGCTTATCCCCATCATTCTGTGGGGGCTGAGCGTGGGCTGCCATCTCCGAACGGACGCTTCTCCCCCTACCGTTGAAAGTGAGGGAATATGACCATGATGCAGTCCTTCCTGCATGATCCTTTTGCACGACAATTGATTTTATGGAATCTGGGAACATCGCTTGTGATCGGGCTAGCCCTGTCATGGCTCTATACAAGGCGGTGGTTCGGGAAATCAGACCGGCCTGAAGGGGCGTTCTGGCAGGCGCCGGGCCTGCGTTACGTCATGCCGCGCACGATTTTCCAGTGTGGAACCCTCTGGGTCATTCTTTACGTCTTTTCCATGGTCGTCGGCACGAAAGGCATGACGCTGGATAGCCTTGAGATAAGCTGTGGGAGCTGGGTGTTCCTTTTGCTCAATCAGGTCATCATCATGTTCTTTTCAGTCTCGGCCGTACTCTCAGTGCTGCTTTCAGCATTGCGCGTGCGCTCAAGGGTGATGATTGGCGGCATTCTTTTTCTGGTGCCGGTCATCGTCCTCTGGGTACCGCGCCTAGGTGAGGTGTACACAGCGTTGCACAATCCGCACGCCTCATGGCTGCTCCTCTCCCTCACATTGGTCGCTGCGATCCCCCCTTTCATATGGTGGGGTCTGCGCGTCCGCCCTTTTGTCAGAAAGGGGGTTTGTCATGTTGGGTAAGCTTCCCATTTTCGCTTTTGCCGTTTTCCGTGACAGGCTCAGCCATACGAGGCTGCCGCCTTTTGGGATGACACTGTCCTTTTCGGTCCTGGTTCTCCTCGCAGCGCTGATTTTCTACCTGTTTTCAGCAAGTGAGCGGTCAGCCGGGCTGCGGGCGCGCCTTCAGGGCGTGTCCTTCCTGCGTTACGTCCATCCACAGGCCGTGCTTCAGAGCTGCGCGCTCTGGGCGGTCCTGTTCTACGCTTTTGACAGTGATGGCGCCTATATCAGAGGCATTCTGGACCCGGTCGATTTTCTCATCGGCGGGGTGTCCTATTTCGCTGTGACCACCATGCTCTATGGCGTGATGCTCGGTCAGTTCATCGCGCTGTTTCTGGCCGCCAATATCGTGATCTCAGCCCTGCTGGTCGTGACAAGGCTGCACGCCCGCCCAGTGCTTTTCATAGCGCTGCTTCTGGTCCCGCTTCTCTCATTTATGGGGATGTACGCCCTTTATTTCCCGCCAAATGCAGTCCTCTTTTCCCTCTCTTCGGTCGGCATGGTGCCTGTCTTTATCTTCTGGATGAACCGCGTCTGGAACATAAAGCGCCAGGAGGGAACACCCGCCGGAGAGAACGGGGATGCCTGACAGAGCAGAAATTTATAGGCCTGAAAAGCGGAAATCCGCGAGGACTCTTCAAGGAAAACCTTATCAGAGCTGTCGCGGATTCCTGGAATTTGAGAACCTTGATAACGTTCTCGACTTGTGTTTTTGTAGCGTAATTATAAAAGGACAGTCAATTGCGGGGAATACACCAGTTTCGGCGCATGGCTCAAAGAACAGAACGGTTCATCCCCACCTGTGCGAGGAACAGTCCCGCTCTGCGCTCGTCCTGGTCTGTAGGTTCGGTTCATCCCCACCTGTGCGAGGAACACTCTTCTTGGAAGCTATCGTTATGCCTGATGAAAAAACCTGTCAAGAAATCCACCGGAATGTCTGCCTATAAAACCGGCAAGGAAGATGGGGGAGCGCTCTTCCTGCTTGGCTCCTTCCCTTAGGGGGCAGAGAGCTCTGCGGCGCTGGTCTCCATAGAAAAATATTTGTGAATTATAGACGATCCTGTGACATGTGCCAGATGCGCAGAACGCGCACGATCTTGGCGGTTTCATCAATTTCGTATAGCAGGATATAGGGTATGGCGACGACCCACTCCCGGGTGCCGTCCTCACCTTAGCGCCCGATGTTGGGGGGCGTAGCGAGGTCCGTGGTGGCGTCGATCAGCCGGAGCAAAATCCGCTTGGCCGCGTGAGGATTACGAGGAAGCAGATCATCAATAATGGCGGCCCGATCTGTCAGGGCTTCATCGGATCATTCAACCTGCACGCCGTTCCTCGCGTGGCAGAACGTCGATGGCTGCCTGAATGCGTGTCCGATCGGCTTTAAGGATCTTCAGCACGTCTTCGGCCGGGACAGCAGGTTTGGCGCTGTTCCGGGCCTTGAGGATGGCGGCCCTCTTAGCCGCCAGTTCGTCGGACAAGTCGGTCACGACGCACCCCTTCAAGAAGTTCAAGCTGCACGGGAGGCCGGATTTCCACAGCCTTTATCTTTAATATCCGGCTCATGAGGGACGAAAATTCCAACCCTGATATGTTGGATATCATTTAAAATAGGATCAGCAAGGATTGATTTATATAGCTTCATCCTCGCATGTGCGAGGAACACTGATGGATACCCGATCCCGTTTATTGAAAACACGGTTCATCCCCGCGGTTGCGGGGAACACACAACATTGCCGGTTGCATAGTTGCGCCCCACCGGTTCATCCCCGCGCGTGCGGGGAACACTGCCGCCTCTTTGTGTCTATATTCAGACAATATGGTTCATCCCCGCATGTGCGAGGAACACTCGATACAGCTGGAAATCGGTGCACAGGACCGCGGTTCATCCCCGCGTGTGCGGGGAACACAGTCGCGCGTCAAGCCACTCCTGTGAACCCTGCGGTTCATCCCCGCGTGTGCGGGGAACACCAATTTTTACGCTCACTATGCGCCGCGCCCCTCGGTTCATCCCCGCGTGTGCGGGGAACACAAGCAAATGAATAAGGAAGAACTGTTTGATTACGGTTCATCCCCGCGTGTGCGGGGAACACCAATTCTTGGTTTGTTAAAAATTCAACCACTGCGGTTCATCCCCGCGTGTGCGGGGAACACTTCTTGCCGCCTGCCAACATATCGAGCTGCATCGGTTCATCCCCGCGTGTGCGGGGAACACGCAGAGCCAGCGCGGGCCAGTTTGAGCAGTGTCGGTTCATCCCCGCGTGTGCGGGGAACACCGAAATTCTGGGGCCTGTAATGGATTCGCTTGCGGTTCATCCCCGCGTGTGCGGGGAACACCGCGCTGTCGTTTCTCATGGATACGTGTAACACGGTTCATCCCCGCGTGTGCGGGGAACACGGGAACGAAATCCAGAGATAAGACTGATCGCCCGGTTCATCCCCGCGTGTGCGGGGAAAACTAATTAGGCGGATTGGTAAAGTTACCGTCAGGCGGTTCATCCCCGCGTGTGCGGGGAACACTGAGCTATACCGGGCGTCATTTTACATTGGCACGGTTCATCCCCGCGTGTGCGGGGAACACTCCCAGTACGGTGCCATCCATTCAAATGCCGGCGGTTCATCCCCGCGTGTGCGGGGAACACAGCGCATTTAGTGTAACGCGTCCCTTTTCACCCGGTTCATCCCCGCGTGTGCGGGGAACACTACAGCCCGGACGGCGTGATAGGTGAGCACGGCGGTTCATCCCCGCGTGTGCGGGGAACACTTCATGATTAACCGACTGCACTGACCATGTGCCGGTTCATCCCCGCGTGTGCGGGGAACACTTGCATGACGCGCACATGTTTCTCTGGACCTGCGGTTCATCCCCGCGTGTGCGGGGAACACTTTCAGGCCGTCAAATAAACCAGTGGCAAAAGCGGTTCATCCCCGCGTGTGCGGGGAACACAAGCCGGGTCCCTCAATTGCGATTCGCCGTAGCGGTTCATCCCCGCGTGTGCGGGGAACACCGTGCCATGTTTTTACTGGGCCAGTAGAATTTCGGTTCATCCCCGCGTGTGCGGGGAACACGTGTCGGCTGATATTGATATTGAATTGCGAATCGGTTCATCCCCGCGTGTGCGGGGAACACAAGAATTTGATAACGATCTCCCATTGTAGCGACGGTTCATCCCCGCGTGTGCGGGGAACACGTCCGCATCATGTCATCGCACTCATTGATAGTCGGTTCATCCCCGCGTGTGCGGGGAACACCCTATTGGCCCAGTAAAAACATGGCACGCGTTCGGTTCATCCCCGCGTGTGCGGGGAACACAATGAGAACGTTATTGGCAATCTCAGACGTTGCGGTTCATCCCCGCGTGTGCGGGGAACACAAGCCTGTAAAGAGCAGGGGATAGACAGCAATCGGTTCATCCCCGCGTGTGCGGGGAACACAAAGGGTCCTACTCCCTGAGAAACCGCCTGAACGGTTCATCCCCGCGTGTGCGGGGAACACGTATTGGAGATATTATCTGGCAGCGGTAGGGGCGGTTCATCCCCGCGTGTGCGGGGAACACTATAGAGCTGACACACAGGGACGGCCAAACTACGGTTCATCCCCGCGTGTGCGGGGAACACCGTAACGTTTGTAGGGCTCCTCACTAAAGAAGCGGTTCATCCCCGCGTGTGCGGGGAACACTAGCATCATGTCCATCATGCAATAATGGACTACGGTTCATCCCCGCGTGTGCGGGGAACACAACACCAGTAGTGAACCTAAGTCTGAAATACTCGGTTCATCCCCGCGTGTGCGGGGAACACTGACAGAACCCCACGGCTTAAGCTTGTCCATGCGGTTCATCCCCGCGTGTGCGGGGAACACTCTTGTTGGAAGCTATTGTTATTCCTGCTGAAAAAGCCTGTCAAGAAATCTACCGATATTTCTGCCTATAAAACAGGCAGGTCAAATGAGGGGGATTGTGCCTCTTTCAGGCCCCTTCTTACGCCCTCACGCACCGCTCAATCACCCCTCACTTACCCCCACCCACGACTTCCTCTCCCTCCGTTGGCGGTGTCAGGTTCAGGCGGGTATAGAGCTCTGTGGCGCGGGTTTTGAAGCCCTGGGGGCCGAGTTTCTGCACGGCGTCGACCAGGACCTCGACCGGCACTTCATCGGGCCGGCCGATGGAGAGGGTGGGGTAGTGGCCGGATGGTGGGGCGCCGAAGCTGTAATCAATCATGGGCCGGATGATCTGGCTGTTCAGGGTTGCCGCCAGAAGGGCGGCGTCCGAGCGTTCAATATCCTCCTGCACCAGCCGGTGCACACTTGCTGAGGCGTAGCTTCCCTGAGGGGCGTCTGTTGTGCCGGTCTGGCCCAGAACGGCCTTGGAGGTCTGTTCATCGAGCCATTTGATCCGCCGCTCATGGGTGTCACTGGAGCCGGGGCCGCCTTTGGGCTCGATAAATTCCAGCTCCATGGAGGTGGGGATCAGACAGCCGAGCGAGCCCGCCACGTCCGACACCGCACGCCAGAGGGTCTGGCGGTCTTCCTTCGTGCTGGCGGGGTCGAATTTCCCCACCCGGATGGGAATGCCGAATGACTGCACAAACACCCCCCAATCACGGTTTGAAAAGAGTTTGAACAGGCTGTTAAACACGATTGAACGCGTCAGCCCCGCCCGGATGGTCAGGCCCGACCATGAAGGGTGCCGGTGCACCAGGGCGCGAACAGGGTCGAGCGCGCGCATCCCGTCTTCAGCCACGGCCCCGGCGATGGCGGGGGTGGCGGTGCTTTTTTCATCACGCAGCCAGATCGTCTCCCCATCCTGCCAGGAGATTTCAAACCAGCGCTGGGGGCGGTAGATCAGGCGCTCCGGGTAGTAATTGCCGGCCTCACAGTGCCAGATCATTTCATGAACGGAAAAGCCCTTGGCAATCGCGTCCAATATGTCAAAACTCGCCCGCTGAATGAGGCCACGATCAAGCCAGTCCTGCACAAAGCGCGCCTGCTGCGCCTCAAGTGCCGTCCCGCCTGCCGCCCTGACCGTGAAAGGCAGCTGCATGACCGAGCGCTTGCGCGTGCCCAGCACCCCGAGATAATGCAGGTCGCGCTCTTCAATCACTTCACAGAGCGCCTGCCAGTCACTCGAACTGCCATGAGACGCCGCATGGAGGAGCGCGCCCACATCAGCAGGGTTGAGCCCCAATGTGGCAATGGGGTCCGCCAGGGCAGGGCGCGCCCCGAGCAGCGAGGCCCCCATAATTTCCTGTGGGGTTTCCTGTAGGGTTTCGTGAGAAGTGGAAGGCGTGGTGGTCATGTCATGTCCTTTCGGCAAAGAGTGGGGGTCAGGAATGGGGGCAGAGGGCGCGCAAGGCGGCACGCTGCTTTCCATAATCGCGGAGGAAGCGGTACGTCTGTTCCTGAGGCAGAGCCGCCTGCCGCCCGGCCTGCAATTCAGCCAGCAGGGCTTTTTGATCCTGCGCACTGTAAGAGACGACCGCCGGACACAGCGCCACACGCTCCGGCGCCTGACAGCCACTGAGACAAACGCTTGGGAAGAGAAGGAGGAGCCACCGGCTAGAACGTGCCATGATTCAAAGCCTCCTCCAGGGCGTTATTGGTTGGGCAGGCATTGGCGGCGGCGTTGTCAGCCTGCTGGGTGAGGGTCAGGGTCTGGCGGCTCTGCTCAAGGGCCTTGCCGGTGTCTTTGCTCAGCGTGCTCATTTTACCCGCCCGCCATGAGAGCCACGCCAGTCCGGCCAGCCCCAGAAGCAGGAGCAGCAGGAGGAGAGCAGCCTGTTCGTTCTCGGTGTCTTTTACAAGGTCAGTCATAAAATCCCTTTCATCACATCATCATTTCGTTCTGCCACCTGCTTTGCCCCCCGCTCTTCCAGGGTGCGGTGGACCGGGTGCGGTCGCGCTCTTCCTCATCGCGTGCGGTAAAACCGGAGGGCGCGGCGTGTGCCGGGCGGGAGAGCGGAACGGGGATATAGTCATAGGACCGCGTTTCAGACCGGCTGGCGGCATAGGCCAGAGCCAGCGCCATGGCGGCATCCCCGTGGCGGGGGCCGGTCGTGCCCTGCCGCCGCTGGTCGGGGATGCGCGCGACACCCTGCACAAGGGTGAGGGTGCGGAGATCGTCGATAATGTCGCGGTCGCAGGGCAGGGTGATGCGCCCATCCTCAAAGGCGGCCTTGAGGGCGGGCATGGTGGTGCGGTACCAGCCTTCACTCAGCATCACGGCCTCAATGCGCGGGCCATATTTCTGGATGGTGACTTCCGCGAGGTAATGGCCGTTTCCCCGCCCGTCCATCGCACCGGCGCGCAGGCGGGGCAGGCGGTCCAGCACAAAATGGAGGATCTGCTTCTGCTGCTCAAAAGGCACATTGCGCAGCTCCACCACCAGAGCGGTGCGGCGGGTCATGTCAGCCTCCAGAGCCAGCACCCAGAGGACGGTCAGATCCCCCGATCGGCCGAAATCCACCCCGAAGAGATGCGGCGTTGCGGCCTCCATCTTCCCCAGCGGGGCGGTGAGTTCGGTGCGGAGGAAATGGGCCGTCTCGGCAAGGCGCACCTGCTCGGAAAGCAGCACGAACCCGTCCTCACACCCCCAGCGAATGACGGGAATGTCCGGCGTGCACCGTGCCTCGATCAGGCCGGGAGGGAGCCACGCCCCGCCCGTGGTGGCGGGAATGCAGAAGAGCTCTTCATCGGCATCCGTGCCGTATGTGGCGATGAGTTCCTCCCGCCAGAGGCGCTGGGCGCGGGCGCTCCAGGGGCGGTTCTGCCGGGCGCAGATCCGGCGGTAAAGCCCGTCAGACAGGGCGTCATCAAGGGTGAGGCGCAGCACATGGCCCGGCCTGCGGGCTGAGCGCACGTCATTGACCAGCCTGTTAAAGGGGTTCTGCTCGCCATTATGGGTGCTGATGACTAGCACCTTCCCGCCCCACATGAGCAGCGCCATGGCCGCCTTGAGCAGCTCTTCCAGCGCGTCATGAAAGGCGGCCTCGTCAATAATGACCAGACCCTGCATCCCGCGCAGGGCGCGCGGGCGGGAGGGCAAAGCGAGGATCTTGTGGCCGGAGGCAAAATCAATGCGGAAGATTTTGACGTCCTTTTCCTCGCGGTCCGGGTCTTTCCAGAAACTCTCTTTCACCTTATGGGCCACAGTCTGCATGATCCGGGCGTGATCGGCACAGTAATCGATGAATTCCCGCGCCATTTCGAGATTATAGCCGAGATAGAACACATCCATCCCGCCATGTTGCGGCCCGGCCGCGGCGGTCAGATCCGCGATGAAAGAGGCCGCCCAGCTCACCCCCGTGCGGCGGGATTTCTCAATAATCGTGACCGGATGGTCCCGCACCGAGCGCATCAGTTCCGTCTGATAGGGCAGAAAAAGCGGGTTGCTCATGAGGACACCCCGAAAGCGGCCCTCATGATCTGCTCGATCGTCTCAGCCGAAAGGCCCCGATTGCGGGTAGTGGAATGCGTAGTGGGGTGGGCGGGTTTGCCGGGCGGGAACTCCTCATCCTCGTCAGCGCCCTCATCGGACCGTTCGTCAGAGGCCTGTTCGGTCATCAGCTTGCGGATGCGCGCGAGCGTGAGCAGGGTGGTCGCCAGAATGGAGAGTTCCCGCGGGTTTTTCCGCACGGAAAGCGCGCCCGCCTCGCTTTCGGGGGACAGAAAGAGCTCAAGCAGGGCGTTGTGAAAGAGCGTGAGGAGCTGTTTCTGCTGCTGCTCGATGGAGGCGCCATGACCGGTCTCAAGGCGACCGGTCTCAAGGCTGGAAAGGGCGGCCAGCAGATCCTCAGCGCTGTAACCGGCCTTGAGCAGGCGGGTCACACTCTGCCGCAGAAGCGGGGGCAGGCGGAGCGTTCTGGAGGGGGCTGCTGAGGTGCGGGGCATGTCAGAGGGGCTTTCCTGAAGGGAGGCAGGAAAGGGACTGGGGGGAGAGCCAGCTCTTCAACCCCTCGGCGGTCAGCTGCACCACCAGAAGGGAGCGGCCCTGCCTGAGGCGATAGGAGATCAGGCGCAGCCAGCCCTTGCGCTCCAGCACGTCAAGAGCGTGGCGGAGCTCCGCCTTGCCGAGGGGGAGGCCGAATTCATGAAAGCAGAGCAGCAGCACGTCTTCATTAAGGCTGCGGGCGGGGACGCCTGCCAGAAAGGCCAGAATGTTCCAGAAGGGCTCTTTGCGCTGGCCGGTGGGCTGATTGGGAAGGGAGGACATGGGGAGGGGCTCACCAGTAAGGGGGCTGCTGGTCGTCATGAGTGAGCAGCAGGATGATGACCAGAGACAGAATGAGAACCGCCATGACCCAGAGCAGCAGGGACGAGAAATCGAGGTCCGGCATGGCGGGGCTCCTGAGGGGTGTCATGAGGGGAGGATTTCCCCCCGGGGAAAGGAAAAAGCCGGGGGGAAAAGGGGAACCGGTGTTATGGGGCCGGTTTTGTGGTTGTGGAGGACGCACTGTTATCAGGCGGGACGAAAGCGGCGGCCAGATCGTGAATGGCGGCCTTGATGTGCGTTTCCACAATATCGGCATCGGGGAGATCAACCCCGGCCACCTTGAGCAGTTTGCAGGCTTCGTTAATGGCTTCCTGCACCAGAGGGTGGTTGCTTTCATAGCTGCGATAGACGGCCAGAAGGTGATCGGCGCCGCCGTCAATTTTCGTCAGGGCGGAGCGGATGGCGGTTTTGGCCGCGTCATAATATTTCGATAACGTGCCCTCAAGAGTGGGCTCCAGGGCTGTGTTGATCGCCGGGATAAGTGTCTCCAGCCAGTCCAGAATTTTCATAATGCCTCACAATGCGCCTGCGTCCTGCGCGTTCTGATATCGCCCCCTGCCGCGCCCGGTGGGGGAAAGGGGGGACGGGTCAGCTTGCCGGGGGTTGTTCAAGACGTGAGCTGCGGCAGAGTTCGAGTGCGGCCTGAGCGCGCTGTTGCACCCGGGCGAGCCATCCGCGGCCAAAAATGCTGAAATGGCGTTTCCGGCGGTAATCCACCGCCTGCATGGAGGCGAGGGCGCAGCACCAGAGGGAGGGGCGCCATTTCAGGCAATTCAGCTTTGCGCGCATATCGCTATTGAGGCTGCCGGTCTCGTCGATCATCATTTCCTTTTGCAGCAGCAGCGTCATATCGTGATTGAGATAGGGCGTCAGCGTCACAACCGTGGCGTGGGACACGGCGGTGAGCGTATCGGTGCCGATCACGCCGTCCGTTCGCACCCCGGCGAGCTGCTGGAGCAGTCTGGCGGAGTTTCCCACCCCGCTATTAAAGCCGTGATCAAAGACCAGCAGGTCCAGCCCCGGGGGGAGATCGTCACAGGACAGAGGGTCCCAGAACTGCTCAGCTGCGACGTTGCGGAAGTCACCCTCGGTAAGGAGCCGCATTTTCTGTGCGGTCAGCTGAGGCACGTCGCGGGCGATGAGCGGGGCGGAGAGGCCGTATTTCGAGCCGACAAGATGGCCCGAGCCAATAGACCCGCCCGTCCAGTTACCGGGGTCTGAGCGGAGGCACTGATAGCCCCCTTCACAATGAAGGGTAAAAGCGAGGGAGGGTTCAAGGCTCTGTTTCATAAAGCGAGCCTAGAAGAGCCATGCTGGCAGAATCAGGGGGTAGAACCACCCCCCCTGATAGTATGGTGTCAGAAGAGGCGGAGCTGTCCGGCTGGTTGTCTGGCGTCCGGCTCGGCAGGCTGGGTGGGTCTGAGCTGCTCGCGCACATTATGGAGCGTGTGCTTGACGTAGCTGCGCCCCACGCCCACGCGGGCAATGATCTCGTTATTGGAAAATCCGAGCAGGGCCAGCCGCCTGATGCGCCATGATTTGAGCATGGGCACCTGCCATTGCTCCCCGCCATAACGCTCCGCCAGGCAATGAGCCAGCGCACTCCCCCAGGTTTGCGCGAGGTGGGACTGCTCAATACGCAGCCGGGGCACCCAGATCTTCTGCCCCGCCATGGCCTCTATAAAGCGGAAGGTCAGCTCTTCCCCCACACACTCCGCCATCCACCCCACCTCAACCGGCACCGGAATTATCAACACGTCCATCCCCATTTTTTCTTGATGTATTGGGAGTTACGTTACCAGAATATGGAGCACGTTATAAGTATTAATCACAGTCTCATAAAATATTGATGGACGTTATTTATTGTATTGATGGTTCAGGATGGTGTATCATTTATTATGTCTGGATGATTTTATGAGATTTTTAATGACTTTTATGGTTTTTTCTGTTATAAGGTGTGATTATTTAAGGTTATAGAGCGTTCTTTGGAACGTTTCTTTCTATTCAACTTACATCAAGCTGTTAAAATTTTTCGCAAAATTATATCGAACATTTTTGAATTATGATAAATTTGATTCCAGCTTAACCAGAGGGAAGCTATAAACAGTGTCTTCAAGCCCTGAATCTCACGAAAGTTCTGCTCCATTGCCAGATCATACATTGGATCATGTGTTGGATCATCGTCCTTTAAGTGCGAAAACAGTTGCCAATTATTTTCTCAGATTGGCTGGTGAGGAGAATAGCGCGCTTGACCCGATGCAGTTACTGAAGCTTGTCTATCTGGCTCATGGGTGGATGCTGGGATATCATCACCAGAAACTTATCAGGGAACCTGTGGAAGCCTGGCAATATGGTCCGGTTGTGGCGGATTTATACGACTCTATTCGCCATTATAAGGGAAGAGAGATTACCGAGACAATTCCCGCACCCATTGAAGCGATTTCTGATGAGGCGGCTGCTATTATAAACAGGACGTATCAAACCTATAAAGGTAAAAGAGGCGTCTATTTAAGCGCCTTGACGCATATGCCGGGGACGCCCTGGTCTCAAATTCACGATTTACACGGGGATTGGTCTGTCATCCCGAATGAAGTTATAGAAAAATACTATTCCGATAAAATCCAAGCTGCGAAAAAGTAAATACGGGTCAGGTGATGTCTCATTCCAACATGGATCCTTTACCTGACGATACGGATGAGGACATCTCTTTCGAAGAGGCTGATAAAGAAACAGACCTGGTGAATGATGGGTACTCGAAATCCCAAATAAATAAACTGAAAAACAGGGATGATTATGAGCATGATAAAACTATAAAAGATCATGCCTGTAAAATGCAGATCTGGATTTTACATTGGTCTGTAAGGTTAGCAGGAAGTTTCTCGCTTCTTATAGTATGTGCCTGGGTGCTTAATATAATACTTCCCGATAAATGGCGCTGGCTTAATAATAATGAAGAAGGCTATTTAACGACCTGTGTGACCGCTATTCTTTCCTATCTGGTCGGGATTTTCAGCAAGGTCGGCATTTCGAGGGATTCCCATAACGATACCCATAAATAATTCCATTATTTTGCGTCTATAAATCACTCCTGTTTTAAACACAGGCATTCTCTATCAAGAGTTTTCCCGGCTCCTCTTCCTCTCCCGCGCTTTGGCCACAACTACAAGGGCACGGCGCATGAATGCAGGGTTCCCATACGTCTCCGCCTCCCGCAAAAACGCCTCAATCTCGGTTTCTGTCTCCAGATAATCCGTAACCTCACAATGAGAGAATGTTTCAGTGCTCATGGGGGGGAACCTGTCCTGAATGAGAGAGTCCAAAAGGCCCTTATGGAAAAAAGGACCGAGGGTCTGGAGGTGTTTTACTATAGGGGGCGTGGATGGTGTGGTAAAGAGGGAGGTAATAGTGTCCATTAATCATCTATAAAAACCGCTTATTGATGTTTTGTATTTACGAAACAGCTTTAGATGATAAGAATAATGGCAGGTTATTTCTGGTAAAGGGATTATGGTTATGGATGGTGGAGCTATTGCGACAGTTATTGCGTCAGGAATTGCGGCCTTTGCATCAATTTGTTCGGTAGTTGGTTCGGGATTATTAGGGTTATTTATTAACGGGCGCTTAAATAAAGAAAGTGCTGAGTTAAATCGTAAATTGAAGGAGGAAAGCGATAACCGCAATAATCAATTCAATAAGTCTATGGAAACATTCAAGATCGCAACAGGGAGCGCCCTGGACCGGCAACAGCGGATTAACGAGAAAGAAATCACTAGCTTGATGGAGATATGGGAAGCTCTTCAAATGATGTATATAAATCTTTCTGGGATGAAAATACATTATTTCAAGGTAATTTCAGAGGATTATGCAGAGAATGAAATAAACAAAGAAATAAAAAATTATCAATATTATGAATGTTTTAATAAATATAATAAGTATAATGACATATTTTTTAACAAAATGAATATGTATGAAATATTAATTGATAAAGATTTATTTGTGTTATTGCAAAAATTTCACATGAATATTATGGATGTTTTCTATTCTTTTCTGAAGTTACTAAATCCTGAAGAAGATTTCAGACCCTATGACGCAGATATTAAAAAAGCTACGGAAGAAAAAAAAGCTGCGGAAGAAAAATTCGCTAAATTTGGAGATTTAAATTGGGAGGCCAATAAAGAAGCCTTGTTTGAAAAAGTCAGGGAGGCTTTGTATCGGGCAGAGGAAAAGGCTGTCCAGAACGTGGAACCTCACTCATCAATAGAAGAACCGGCTACTCACTAATGGTCATGTGCCCCACTATAACGATTGGTTCTTTCCCAGTAACCAGACAGGGTTTTTCCCTCTCATCGGTTACGTTATAAAGAAACAAACCACGCCTGTTCTATCAGGGTAATTCAAAAGCGGTGTGATGCCTTCTTTTTCAGGTTGGCCACAAGGAGAGAGGATATGATGAAGTCTGTCATGGGGGGCTTTCTGGTAGCGCTTGTTTTTCTGCCTTCTGCCGGCTTTGCTGAGGAGGGGGCGGCTCAACCTTCACAACCGTCCCAACCTTCGCAATGGATTGTCGGGGCGGGGAAGGGGACGTGTCGGGCGTTTCTGGCGCGTAAGGACAAATCCGCTGATCTTTCCTGGGTGGAGGGTTATATTTCCGGGGTCAATTCGGTCATGGTGGGGCTGACTCAGGGGAAAGCCACGCCGAACCCTGATGTCATGTCACCTGAGAAGATTGAAGCGAATTTTACCAGATTGTGCAAGGAAAAGCCGGATCTGACCCTTCAGTTCGCCACCTCCCAGACCGTGATGCACCTGCTCGATCAGGCAAGGTAACAACTCTTAAGTAACGCGATTAAAGGCCCGCTTTTTCGACCTCATGGGTGATCGCTTTTTCCACCCATTTTGTCAGGCTGACTCCTGAAAGTTCTGCTGCCAGAGCCGCTCTGGCATGGGCGTGGGGGTCGATACGCAGCATCATGCGTCCGCTATAGGGTTTTTGCGGGGCTTTTCCATGTTTCCGGCAGGTTTCCAGATAATCATCAACCGCCGCTTCAAAAGCGCTCTTCAGCTCGGACACACTTTCTCCCTCAAAAAGGATCCGGTCCCTGATCCCCGCCAGCCGCCCGACAAAGACGCCATCTTCCGCCTCGAAAGAGACACGCGCCTGATAGCCTCGGCCTGAGGATCCTAGTGAGATCATGATGCTCATGGTGTTATTCCTATTTCCTGGAGAAACGCTTTTACTTCAGACATCCAGAGCTCAGGCCACCCGGGGGTCGTTTTCCGGTGTGACGTAGAAATCCACATGCAGCTGGTCATAGGGGAAGAGGACGGCGCCGCTTTCTGTGCGGTCAATCACCCCGGCTGAGAGCAGGGCGTGGAGGTCGCTATGCACGGATTTCACGTCGCGTTTCACACGGCGGGACACTTCACGCATGGAGAGCGGGCCTTGCCCTGTCATGACGCTGAGGATGTTCATGCGTTTTGTTTCTTCAAGAGAGGAAACGCCAAGTGTCACAACACGCCCTGTTTCATGTCCGGTCATTTTAAAATCCTCCGGGGGCGGCTTTAAACCGCGCGCTCTGCCAAGGGAGCAGGATCACGCCCTGCTGTCAATGCAGCCCGCCGTCATCATGGGGCCAGAATTGGCCAGAATTGGATGGATAAAGAAAAGCCACAATTCTGTTCTAAGAATGATCGTTTCGGATCGGACCTTTGGAGAAACAGGGGGAAAACAGGCAGTTATGATGAGACGATATCGCGTTACAGGCTTTTTCGGCATGTTATCAGCTTGCGTGCTGGCTCTGGTGTCTTCAGCGCAGGCGGCCTCTTTTCTCGGTTCAGATGAGACGAGCTGCGATAACTGGGCCAATCTGCGCGCCGATCAGACTGAAAACTGCCTGAAAAACAGTTTGTGGCGTTCCTATAATAAGGAAGGATCGTACGTCGTTTCGGTCTATGGGCAGAAGACGCTCCCGGTCTCCGCCTATAGCATGGCGCCGCAACCCCCGATGGTCATCCGGGTTCAGGCACCGCCCGCTCCTCCGCCCCCAAAAGGGCTCAGGGCTGTGGGCTGGATCATGACGATTGTGACCATGATTGCCGCCCTTGGCTCCATGGCGGCCGCGTGGTTTGGCTGGACGCTGAGCCAGCGGATAAGTGGGCGGATAAGTGGGCGTGCCGGTTCGCTCCCTGCTGAGAGCTCTTATAAGCGTGAAAGGGAGTACGAAGCGGCCCAACCCGAAGAGGAAAGCCCCGAGGAACAGGAGGCACGGCGCGTCTCCCGGGCGACGGCTCTTGATAAACAGAAGAGAATCAATGAGCTGGAGCTGAAAGGCTATATGGACGTCTGGTCCTATATTGAAAAAGCCGTCAGCCGGTTTGAAGATCTTTCCAGACAGTCCTTTACCTCTCCCAAGGTCGGGTTTCCCGTCAATTTCGGCAAAAGCAGCCGGTATGAAGAGCAGCTCAATGAGCTCTATACGCTCTATAATGCGATGAATGATGCCCTGAGCAAATACAGCCTCTTTATGGATAGCGCCCTGTATGAGCGGTTAAAAACCTGTTGCAGCGACTTCCGCAACGCCCTGAATTATTGCCAGACACGCTATAACCTCCCGATGAATCTCTACGTCAAGGGAGATAACGCCTTTGCCGATATCCTCGGCGAGGTGCTGAAACAGAGAGACGAAATCTTCCAGCTGATCCGGGGCTATCTGGGCGATTTCAAAGCCGCGTAAGGAGGTTTTTCAAACTGTGTGGGCACTACCTTACTGCTTCTAAAACGCTGCGTACGCGGATAAGGGTTCTGATTATCCGGGATAAGGCGGGGGGAGGCTATCTTTCCTAATCGTAGCGAGCTCTTCACAATCAGGAACACCCTCCTTCTTTTTCCTGCCTATGGCCTGAGGTGCGTATATGTATGGATATAGGAACTGGGAGAAGATGACTTATAGGTATAACTTTTCTTTTTGTGTGGTTTTTAAGTGACATTTTATAAAGAAATTATATGAGAGGCGTGTTTTACAGTTAAGTGGAAGATTTTCCATTTTTTTTGAGTATTTCAGGATGATCTTTTTTTGTGAAGAAAAAATATTTTTTCAAGAAAAGATGAAAGTGAATGAGATAATAATCAGGTAAATCCTTATATTTTTAATGTGACGAATCAGTATTTTGACTGGTTTATAAAATTTTGAAACGATATCTAGCAGTCAATACCTTATTTTGTTTCTGCTTAATGTTATATGAATATCTGGAAAACGCGTGATAATCATGCGTTTATAATTTTAAAAAAAGGAGTTAATTGTAATGATTGACCTTTTTCCTGGAGATGGTCATCTCCAGTTGTTGAGTTTAATTCCTCTGGCCAGGTCAGTAACTGATTTTTTTTCTAATCTGCTCGTTTATAAAACAAAAAGAGAGGAGATGAGGCTGCTTCATGAAGCCTATGTTCTGGACCGGAAAAAAAGAATTGCCGACAAGGAAATAGAGGGCCTGATGGACATATGGTTCTCATTCGAAAAAATCTCTATCAGTCTTTCATTAATTGATACGCTTATAATACGTAATATGCCATATCCTCATAAGATGTTATCCGATAAAATGAATAAGAGTCTTCTTATGGAATGTCTTACTTTACTTGATAACATTGGGGAAAAGATTCTTTATTACAGATTATGCTTAGATGAGACTCTATATAATCATTTACACGATTTATATATGAAAGCAGGCCTTACAGGCTGTTCTTTTGCTCGTTTATATATGGATCGTGATGTGAAAGAGGAACGCGCAGGTTCTGATATTGAAATGGTTACTCAGTTTCAGAGCGGTATGTTTTTCGAGCGTAAAGAGGCTTTGTATCAGGAGGTCAGGAAAAATTATCACAGCCCGAATTGAGAGGGGTGAAGTGGGAGGTTTCTGATAGTAGAGATCAGAAATCAGGCCTTTATGATGTGTGTCTGACATAGTCTGGTCGAAAGCTCAGTACGGCCCGTTGCACTCCTTAATCCAGGGAATGGCGATTTTGAAGGGAAAGGGGTCGGTCTCCTTTCCCTTCTCTTTTTGAAAAATAGAGGAGCGGGAAGAAATATCACTAAAAATCCGGCTCTTCGTCAAAGTAGGTTTTTGGAAGGCCAGCCTCATAAAAAATACTGCAATCGGCACTTCACGCATATTAAGGCTTCCTTTGTTTCGTATTTATTATGTCCCGATAACGAATTCTTAAGAGATGCTGGGCTATAGACCCGTCCCATGATGGGAATGTGGTTGTGAGTCGATATTTAACGCGATTATTCTGGAATATGATAGTGGCAGGGGGAGTTTGGGGTGCGTCTTCTATTATTGTTGTGGCTGCACCGCTCGGAGCTCCAGCGTGTGCTCATTTCTTCGCGGGAGCGGTAGCGCCTTCTGCGGGGGTGGTGCTGTGTAATAAGGGCTATGCGGTGGGGTATTCCGCGTCATTGCGGGTGCCGCTCTGGTCGGCCGAGCGTCTGAGCGAAGAGCAGGTGCAGGCGGCGCGGAGCTTCCCGCGCAAGGGGGCGGGGCGGCCGCATTTTCACCTTGACGGGCGCCTGCCGGACTATCGCCCTGTGCGGGGCGCGTACGTCCGCGGGCATCTGACCCCTGCGGGCGATATGGGCGACAGGGTCGCGCGGGAGGAGAGCTTTCGTGACTCCAACATTGTGCCCCAGGACGGCCCCATGAATTCCGGTCCCTGGAACCAGATCGAGCAAGCCACGCGGCAGGCAGCGTTGGATGACGGGTTGCTCTATATCGTGACGGGTCCTGTCTATAAGGCGGGGCGGGAACGGAGGGTGCCGATCGGGCTGTTCAAGGTCGTTTATGACGCGATGGATCATAGAGAAACGGCGATCTTCTGCCTCAATGAAACACCGGCCCAATGCCGCCTGACAGGGCTGGCCGAGCTGGAACGCCTGACGGGCTTTTCCTTAATGCCGGGGTTGCAAAAGAAGGGTGGAGATCCGGTGCGCCCGCTGGTGATCCGGGGCTGGCAACGCGTGATTGAGCGCTCTGCTCCAAAGCGGGTGGCTCTTGCGTCCCAATAACAATAAACGGGAACAGTTGTTTCCATTTATGGACCAGAAACGCGAACTGAGTCGCGCCTGGTGGCTTCCGGGCGGTTAGTGTGTGAGCAGGTAGAGGTCAAAAAGGGCGAGCAGAAACCCCAGGAACCATAAAAACTTCTGCAATGTCAGAAATTCCATAAGAGCATGAAGACCCCGCCTGTTTTCAGATGTAAGGGAATGCGCGGTTGAGACCCTGTTATAGTCGTCGAAGGGTGCCATTTTCATATCCTGATACGTAAAAATTTTTCTCATAAACAACCCGGGGTTCCGTGTCGGGTAATTATTAATAGGTTCTAATAGGGTGTTCTCTCTCAAGAACTGGTTAAATCCTATAACAACTCGAAACGTTCTGCAATTTGATTATGACGATTCTGACGAAAATAAGGCATTTTTTTGTTCTTGATTTTTATTAAGAGACGGAAAACTGCGGGTCTTATGGTGTGTCTGCCTTATTCACGCGTTTGTGACATAATATAGACATAATTGAACCACATTAATAACATAATAATTGGAAACTATCATGTCATATCGTGAACTATATCTTTTTCGACTTGAAGAAGAAGATTTATGGCATGATTGTCACGCAGACTATAAAAAATAAAAATCTCATAAATTTACCTCATTATAAGTGTATCTATTTTAAATAGAGTGTGATACGCAGAGGGGAATCAGAACTAGGAAAGGAACTGATAATGAAGAATTTCAAGTATTTACTTACCGCATGTCTGGTTGGCGTTGGCTTTACAGGCGTTGCTGCCCATGCTGAAGGCGATATGGGTGAAGGCAAAGGTAAAGCTGCGGCTCACCGTCCTCACCATCATGCTGATTTTATTCATTTCTGCTATTATGAGGGTTCCAACTATTCAGATGGCGCTCTGATCAAGGCAGCTGATACGGTTCTTTACTGCCATGCCGGTAAAGGCAGAAAAATGACCAAACATTCTGACAGCGCCGAACCAGCCCGCCTGGCAAAATGGATGACGCAGGATGAGGCCAAAGCGGCTGAAACTCAGGAAGCTGAAGCAAAACTGCCCGTTCCTGAAGAGGATAAAAAGGCTGCCAAGGAATCCAAAAAAGAGTCCAAAGAGCACAGCAAAAAAGAGTCTGACTCCTCAGACTCCAAATAAGTTGCCAAAGAGCCTCGCTTCCTCCGGGTGAGGCTCACTCTTCTCTTTTCGCACGGAGAAGGGGACAAATGCTGGCAAGGGTGGCCTTTCCCTTTAAAGGGGGGAGGCCCTATCCCAGCAGACCGGAAAAGGGAACGGATGGCCCTGATGAGGGGAAAAGGTCTTTGTGATGAAGTCCTGACACCTCACTCACCTCCGTATAAATTCCACGCTGCATCCTGCCTGTTTTTCTGATGAAAATCGGTTCCTTTCCGCGGCTTGAATTTAGAACAAAATCAGTACTGTTTTTCCTTGTGCCAGAGTGCCGTAATCTCAGATTACGGCGCCAGAAGTGGGATCCCAGAAGCGGTATCCCAGAACCGGTATCCCAGAGGCAGCTTCCCAGAAGCAGGATCTCAGAACTAGAGGGACAGAGGCCCAGGGCCAGGATCTTGGAGCAGGGTGGCCAAAATCATGGTGCCCAAAAGCGTGCTGCCAGAATGAGAGACGCTGAATTAAAGGGACATAATGGGGGACCATGAAAGCCCGACTTCCAGAACCCGGCTCTCAGACGGACATATCAGGCTGAAAGGCCAAAAGAGGAGATCAGAAGAGAAGGCCCGAAGAGAAATCCGGAAGAAGGGTGATGGTTGGTAAAAAGGGGCAGGACTGTAGGGCAGAAAACCGGCTGCCCTTTCTTCGCGCCTTCCATCACGATGGGTAGAAATGACAGGATCTAACCGGGTCAGAGGCGTTGGTAGAGCGGGCCTATCCGTGCTTGGCCGGCAGTCCTTCTTCTGAGAGATCCGCAGCGGTCAGTCACGTTCTCCCCGGGCTAATTAATCCTCAGGCCTCCCTCTTATCCTCAGCCTGTCCCAGCCTGCCTTTTCAGGCGGCTTCGGATTCTGTCTGAAGTGGCTGCTGGAGGGCCTGGAGGCGCTGTATGCCTTTTTCGGTGATTTTGAAGTAATATTTGCTGATCTCATCGCCCGGGACTTCCCGGAGGTCCACCCATTCACGGTCGATGCACATTTTAATCAGCGTGCCCCAGAAGCCATACGGGTTGGAGGCCGCTTCGCCCAACCCTTCAGAGGGCATAAAGGGCGGGTTTTTCGCGTGTTTTGCGCTCAGCCGGCCCCGCAGCCTCTGGGCGATATCTTCCCATTTGAGATAATGATTCAGCCCCATATTTTTTGAATAGCGGGGGAAGGCGGTGTCCCGCTCCTGTTTGAGGATTTCAAGCACGCTATAGCAGAGGGGCAGCATCCGTGTCTCACGCACAAATTCCTGCAAAAGTGCGGTCAGGAGCTTTTCGAGTTCGCGTTTTTCGAAACATTCATAACAGGTCGGCATTTCGCCTTCCCGCGCATTGCAGAGCAGGCGGTAATGTTCCGGCGTGATGGTCTCAAGGCGCTTGAGATAGGGGGCTTTTTCCGTTTCGCTCAGAAGCATGATGAGCAGGCGGATCAGCGCGGCACAATCCTGCGGTTCCCGATCCTTGATCAAAAGCCCGGTCAGGTGACGAGCCAGCGCTTCGGGCGGGAGCAGGACAAGGGGCAGGGGCTCCCCGTTTTCAGATTTGTTCTCCGCGCTGCACTGCTTATAGGCCCGGGCCAGCAGGGCCTGAAGAATGTGCTGGATACGTTGCTGGTCATGCTGTTGGTCACAAAAGCCCTCACGCCCTGTCCCTGGTGCGCTGCGTTCCTGCGGTGCCTGGAACGGGCTTTCCCCCGAGGTTCCAGGCCGGCTCAGCAGGTCCTTCAACTTCGTCAATTGTTCGTCTGACAGTTTTTCGGACAAAAGATGGGTCAGCAATTCTGACTCTTTAGAGAAGATCATCGCGATCCTCCTGATTAAAGTTTCCTCTTCCGCAACGGGAAAAAAATGGGGCTTATTTACGTTTTACAATAACATAAAAAAGACACTATACAATCGTGAATCGTAAATAATCTCCTTATTTATAAAAAGATATTATCCGTACTTTATGAGTATTATTTGCCCGTTCAAGGGACTTTATTAAATCCTGTCAGATAATAAAAGACGCTTTATTTACAAAATCATACGCCGTATCTGTT
This sequence comes from Aristophania sp. ESL1100, assembly GCF_058511235.1. Taxonomy (NCBI): domain Bacteria; kingdom Pseudomonadati; phylum Pseudomonadota; class Alphaproteobacteria; order Acetobacterales; family Acetobacteraceae; genus Aristophania; species Aristophania sp. ESL1100. The sequence goes on from NZ_CP196394.1 coordinate 294,374, forward strand.
CGCAAAAAAGAGTCGCAAAAAAAGGGCACCCGCGAGCACCCTTTTCATGACCCGTTCGTTCCGGCCCTGCCTATGGCTGGGGACGCTCCGCCTGCAAATGGGCAGAGCCTTCCTCGGTAATCCGGAAATAGAAATCCTCCTCATCAGGCAGGACGGAGCCATCCTTGTCAGAAATCCAGCCATGATCCTCAACGCAGACATTCATGATTTCTTCAAAATAGCCATGTGGCGTGGGGTAGACGCTCTCTTTATCGAAATCGAAAATGGTGTGGAATTCGTCGATCAGGGCCAGTCTTTCAAGGATATCGCCCCATGTCAGGCAGCCGGCAAAGGTGCGGTGGCTGGGCCATCTCTGCTGGCGTTCCTCTTCCAGAACCTGGAGAATGGCGTCACTGAGCAGGCTTTTGCAGGCGATCATCAGGATTTCCTGAAAAAGGATCTCGATCAGGGCCTCAATCCGCTCATCGGTTGCTTCGACATAATGGGTGAAAAGCTGGTTTTTCTGCTCTCGGACGGTTGAGTGATAGGCTTCTTCAAGGGAGTTGATAAGGCAATCCGCCAGATCAATCTTCTGCTCCCGGTCCAGCCCGCCCGCCAGAGACTCCGCCAGCCCTTCCTGCGTCACATCCATGATCTGCGGCGGCCGGTGGAAATGCCCGTCTTCCCCCTTCAAGGAATTCTGCTTAATCTCGGTCATCAGGGCAGGGATATCCCTGTCAGCAAAGCAATGAAGCGTGCCAAGAACCTTCGATACGATCTGTGACAAAGTAAGGTTGAACATATCTTCCCCTGACGGCGGATGAATCCATCCAACATATTAAGAAGATTCCCAATATCCCTGCAAGGTCAATTGCGCATATTCCCACCAAATAACGACCGATACATCATAACTGATTGAAATCAGGTGATTAGAAGAAAAGGTAATGTCAGAGTGATTAACGCATTATTTATGGTTACTTCATAAGAAGTAAGCGGGATTACCGGCTTTGATGAGCGTATAAGATCGTTTCCGCTTTTTCCAGAGCGTCATCTGCGTGGTCTGCATCCATGCTGTCGGCCAAGTCATAATCAGCCTTGATGCGCAGGGCTAGTAAGCCGCTATAAAAGCGTTTTGCCTCCCTGATGACGGGGGTGGTGTTTGTCGATTTTATGATAATGTCACGCAGGCCCCGATGAGTGATCCGCTCAGCGGGTTTCCCTTCCTGGACTTCCTCTCCCAGAATGCGCGCACATGTGTGATAGACCGCGTAATAGGCCATATGGACGATGCTCCGGCACTCTGCCTCCCCAAGATGGTCTTTATTGAAAAGAGCGTTCGCAGCGGTGAAAAATTCTTCCCCCTTCACGTTCTTATGCGGCTTCTTCAGCGTCTTCAGTGGCCCAGATAATGCCTATTTTCCCCACAGCGTCAGGATCGGTCTTTTCCACCTGATCGTGAATCCGGCCCTCAAGATCCCGTTTAAAAGCCCGGTCGCGCCTTTGTTCTTTGGGGAGGGGGACCGTAAAGGAAAAAATCGCCCCGTAACCATCATCATCCTTGAGGCGTATCGGCTCTGCTTTTTTATGGCATATCTCAAAAATCGCCTGCTTATAGACATTGACGGCGCTGGAGATGAAGCCTTTCCCATTAATCTCTTTATTGATTGTTTCAGAGAATGCGATCTTTCTTGATGTCTCTTCCAATCTCGATATGACCTCTTTGTTTAAAGACAGGTAGTGATCGAGTTCATTTTCTATCAAGGAGGCGTAACTTTTAAAGCCTGCGAGCGTGTGTGTCGCCTTCCGGGCGCTTTCAATATTCCCTTCGGCCAGCTTCATATTCCTTTCGGCGAAGCGTTCAAAGGCTTTCAGGATCTCTTCTGCCTCTGACGGATAGCCGCCCAGCATCAAATCTGTCGCCTTGGCCGTAGAGAGATCCATCAGGAGGGTTATATGGGCGATGGTCGTGCATAGCTCCTGGCGCTGCTGCCTGATATGGTCGGCAAATTCCTTCGCACGAGCTTTTAACAGACCGCTTTCAGAGCAGACATGGCTCACGCAGGCTTCCGTCTGGGGTATCCACGCCTCTGGAGCGGCTGCAAGCGCGGCACTTCCCAAATCTGCAATCAGCGGTACCGCAAACATGACATGATCTCCCACTGAAAAACCCACAAGCGCGGCCCTGCGGCCCTCTCTGACATTCGTGCCGAAAGAGGCGAATTTCTATCCTGAATATAGGCTGTCAGGCTCTTTCAGGGCAAGTAAAAAAAGGATTTTACAGTATTTCGGACCCTAATATCCTGAAATTACACATGGTTTTGTAAGGAAATACCTTAATTATGTTCCGATTACTCAGGTAAAGGCTGGATAAAAATTTATGTCCCCCAAACCCTGACAACCTTATTTACGCCATAAAAGGGGTGAATACTTCCTCGGAATCTCGGAAATCCCGTCTCAATTGCCGCAAATAGGGGCTGAATGATGAGACGTATAGGCTGTAAAGAGGGTCCCCTATGAATGATCTCGCAATGAATTTCATTACGTATGATTACGCTCCCATATTTACGGGCGTTAAAACTCTCTTCTCGCTTTATGTATCTGTTCTTATAGCTTCTTTTGCACTTTCGGGAAAAATCTCGTGTTCTGCTAAATGGTGTCTTTCTTTTGGACAGTTATGTGTAGTTATGGCCATTTTCGGAGTAATTTGTTCATATGCAATGAATTATTTTAGCATGCTGACTGTGGTGCATCATAGAGAAAGTAATCAGTTCTCTAATGTCTGGTATGAAGACATATTCGTAAAGAATTTAGAGAATCTTTATCAACCATTTACCTACTCATTATCGTTCTTCTTCATGGGAGTTTTACTAATCATTCTAGCCATCTTTAGCAGTAGAAAAACCATCTGAATCCTGAAGATTTTGTCCGAGGTCGCGAGATGAATGCGGTTATTGCAGGCTTTCTTAAATATGATTACGGCTTTGTTGTCGATATCGCCAAACGCCTCCTGCTCGTTTATGGCGGTTCCTTCGGGGTGGCCTTTGCCATTCTGAAGATATTTTTACCCGACCTACGCAAGGTGCCTCACTCCGTCTGGTGGAAAATTCCGGCGGGGGTATTTTGCTTCGGCATAGCTCTTATCTTCGATATTGCGCTCCTTATGGGGGCTTATATCCATATGTGGGATTTTCTCTATCCCATGAACGAGCATTTTGTTCCGGCCGATTTCCAAAAAGAAATCCAGCATTATCATGTGATGACGACCGTGTTTCTGATGCTCTCCTGGCTTTTCTTCTTTGCGGGAGGTGGATTAATCATCAGGGCTGTTCTGGAGCAGAAAAGGATGGAGCCGGAAAAGGAACGCTGAAAGAGGCCTCTTTGCCGGCACTGCGCCGTCAGCCCTTACGGATGATGAAAGAGTGACGAAAGGAACTTTCTCCATGAATGACCTGGTAGCTATCTTCATGCATTATCATTATGAACTGTTTCTCGGGATTTTAAAGTATTATACCCATATTTACGTGGCTTTTGGCGTGCCTGCCCTGGTAAGGATCAGGCATTTCCTTTCCCGCTTGGAGGAAGTTTCTAAAGCTGAGAGATGGCTCTTCAGGGGGGCGGTCATGATATTGGGGCTCTCAGTAATAATGTTGGGGACGGCCTTTTTTATCTTTCAGTTACCCGTATGGCATCTTGAAGCCTATGGTTCCCTGCCTCATAGGAGCTTTTTCGGCTATGACATCAGTATTTTTGCGCTTCTGGGAGAAGCCACGATGCTGCTATTCTTTGGAACTCTTTTTCTCAATCTGACCGGAAGATTCCTGAATCGTAACCAGCCCCCCCCTCACACAGCCCCCAGCCCCATTTCCTCCTCGTTCCTGCCCATAAGTTTTGTCATAATTATGTTGAGACTTGGGCGGGTGGGGCTCTGGTGGAGGTGGGTCAGTTCTGTGATGAAATGGCTGAGTGTTTCGGGCTCGATCGCGCCGAACTCCAACGTTTCGAGTGATCGGGCAGAGGGGGACCGGGCGCGGCGGGCATCGCTGCGGGCGTAATGACGCCGGATTTCCGAGAGAATGTCGCTCAGAAAAGATTCTGGCCCCTCAAGAACTGTTTCAGGGGCGGATGTCTCACGGTCAGCCATTATTGAGCTCCCTGAGGCAGGTCAGGACGCGACGTTCCACGGTTTGCTGAAAGCCCGCAATGATGTTCGGATCGTCCTCGCTGAGGTCGGCACCGTTCTGTTCGATAAGGAAATGCGCCGCTGTCCGCGCGCTCATATGGGCCATGCCTTCCATCAGAAGGCTGATTTCCTGCGGGGAATGGTGGGTAAAGGCGCCCGCCAGAATCATGGAGGTAATCTCGGTAACGCTGAACTCAATCAGCGCCTCCGGGGTCAGAGAAGGGGTTTTAATATAAGTAACCATATGAGTGCCAACCATTGATTAATAATAAACCACAAAGAGACTGCGAGCCCGGATGAGATTTCGATAGAAATATCAGGGCCCTCTATGACATTAAGGCAGTTATAGGGACTAATTTTGTCCTAAATAAGGCAGCCCCATTCTTTCTCAAAAATGGACCTATTTCAGCAGAGACTCCGGTTTGACTCTGATTAACGATTCATCAATAAAGAACTGGTTATGGGAAGAGCTTTGATCCTCACTAAAGAGAGCTTTATGCGCCCTGTCATGTCCGTAATCGTGGCCGCCACACTCATGGTGCCCGCTTTTCCAGCCTTTTCCTCCGACGCACCTTCCGGGCTGAAAACGCCTCTGCCCCTTTATAAATCCTTCAAAAACTGGATTCTGGCCTGCGATAACACCGCCCGGTGCGATGCGTTCAGCACAGTCGGAAGCGGCGGTGAGGGCGAGGGGGAGATCTTCTATATCGTGCGCGATGGCGGCCCGGCGGGGCACCTATTGATCATCCTTGATGGTAAAAAGATCTTCCAGCTTGAGAATGTGGCGCTTGATGGTGTGACATTGGGGCTGAAGAAACGTAACGGCCAGTCTGTCGATAGCGGATACAGCCTGACTTATTCTGAAAAGGCAAAGGAGTTTCTGGCACGGATCGGTGATGGCACGACCCTGACCGTAACGGAGGGTCATACGATCTCGCTCAACGGGCTGAAAGCCGCCCTTCTGGCGATGGATGACGCCCAGGGCCGGGTCGGCACCGTCACCGCCCTCATCCGGCCGGGGATGAACCCGGCGAGCACAGTGCCCACTGCGCCGCCTCTGCCTGTCGTTCCAGCCAGGCCGCCCATGTTTTATGAAAAAGGGAAGAAACCGGATTATGGCGCCATTATTTCCACAATCCGCAAACTTCAGAATCTCCCCTGCGCAGAGAAGGCGGCGCTCTGCAAACAGCGCGACGTCGCCTATAGCCTCCCCGGCCCCGGTCAGAACGTGCTGGTGATGCTGATCAATGTGGCCGGGTCCTATCAAGCCAGAGCCGACCAGGCGAGGCCCCCTCAAAGCGACTACCACCTCTATATCGCCCCGGCCTCCGACCCCGCACACGCAAAGCCCCTCTCTCTGCCTTATCCAGCGGTCAATGGCGAGGCTGAGCCGGATGCCGGCAACAACCTGACCAACCCCGCTTATGACCCCCGGACCGGCATTCTTTCTTTTACACAATGGACGGCCCGTTTTGACACTTGCGGCACGAGTGGCCGGTGGGCTTATGACGGGCAGAGATTCAACCTGATCTCCTTTCACCGCAGGAGCGATCAATGCGACCCCCGCGCGGTCCATCTCTGGCCAACCCTCTACCGCGCCTCCATCGCGTGGTGAGGGGTTATGGCATTAAACCCTACAGCCGGGCTTTCTCCAGGCGGTAAAATTGGCACGCGCCTTGGTGGAAGCCTATGGAGGACGTTATGAGTAAGGCAGCCGATCGTATCATGCAGGGTTTGAATGAAGCACTCGCTTTTGCCCAAAGAGAGAGTGGCGGTGATATGGGGGGCACGGTGACCCTGCATCATATCCGTGTCCCGGCGGTTAATGTGAGAGAAATTCGCGCTAAAACGGGCCTCTCCCAGCAGGAATTTTCCCAGACGATTGGCGTGGCGAAGGGGACGCTTCTTAACTGGGAGCAGGGGAGAAGGGCCCCCACAGGCCCCGCCATGGTGCTGTTGGCCATGCTGGATAAAGACCCGTCTCTGGTGACGAAGATGTTGGGGAGCGGGGGGTAACGTCCTTTTCAGGGAAACAGGGATCCGTTACCGGTCTTCCTCTCTATTCCTGACTGGCGGCGGGTTTTCCTGCAGGAAATGGGCCATTTTCTGCACCCATTGCTCTATATCTGCGGGCAGGTGACTCCTGCCACGGGCCCAACTGCGGACCGTCAGCTCATTGCCCTTGATCAGCTCGGCAAATCGCTTTGGGGAGAGGTTCAGCGTCTGGAGAACCTGCTTTAAGACTGTGCCTCGATCCATGCATTCTCCTCATATCCGGCAATATGGGCGTTAAAAGAGCCGCTCCTCAAAATCCTCATCCTCAAGAGCTTCCAGCGCGGCCAGCGTTCGGATCTGCTCAAGCTGCGTGGGGGAAAGCGGGCCCTCATTATCCTCATAATGCCGGTCAGCCCTGGCAGTGTCATCGGGCACTCTTAAAAGATAACGTTCAGTTTTCATGGAAGTGATGGCCTCACTCAGCGTTTATCTTATCGTCAGGATAGAAGGGGGGACGCCTAAAAGATCACCAGAAGCAACCCTCCCAGGAAACACTACGTCTGAATCCCGGCGTGATCAATCGCCTATTTTATAAATAAAGCTCTTATAAATACGGGGCCGGTCATAATCCTATTTACCAATCATAAAATAAATGTCAGGCTTGCTCAAAGAATCTGACACTCCATGACGTAATAATGAGAGAAAGGGAGTTTTATGCGCCTGGTAAGGTCATTCATCGCAGCCGTCCCATTATTGGTTTCCGCGTCATCAGCACTGGCCGGAGTGCAGACCGGAGCACTGGCCGGAGTTTTGGCCGGGCAGGAAAATCCTTTCCCGATTTACAAGCCCTTCACTCACTGGCTTCTGACCTGCGATAACACCGGCGCGTGCCTGGCAGAGGGCTCTGCTTCCGAGAAGGAAGGGGACGCCCTGCCCACCACCCTCAAAATCACCAGAGAGGCCGGCCCTAGCGGAAAGCTGGCACTCACTCTTGAGGGCGCGGCCGCCTCGCCCGGTAAGGTGACACTCAATGGCGCACCACTCGGTATCGCAAAAGAGAGCTGGAGCCTGTCTGATACAGGCTACACGCTGGAAGATCCCATAGCGGTCAAAGCGTTTGTGGGGAGGCTTTCTCAGGGCACCACCCTGTCTGTGACGAAAGACCGCACCATTTCGCTGAGCGGTCTGAAAGAGGCACTTGGGGCGATGGATGACGCTCAGGGCCGGACCGGCACCGATACCGCCCTCATCCAGCCGGGTCAGATTTCTGACGATCACGTGCCCGCCCCCCGCCCTCTGCCTTTTGTGGCACCTATAACGCCCGCTCCCTCTCTGTCGCGCGAGCGGGAAAAGGCGATCACACATGCCGTCCGCACCGCACAGCTCAAGGCGCTGAAGGCCCATCAATGCGATACCGAACAACATACAGACGGCGCTTACGCCCTGAATGACCGCAAAGCATTGGTGATCCTGTTCTGTTCGGTGGGGGAATATCAGGGCAATGCGCTGCTCTTTACCACCTCATTGAAAGACCCGACAACCTCAGAGCCTCTGAACCTGCCTTACCCGAAAATCAATGGCACGCAGGAGGAAGGCGATGGCAATATGCTGATCGACCCCGATTATGATGAAAAATCCGCCAGCCTCTCCTTCACTGCCAAAGGAAATGCCGGCTGCGGGGAAAACGGCACCTGGCGGTTCGATGGCCGGAATTTCGTCATGACCGCTTACCGCTACCGCGCCCATTTCTGCAAAAACGTCCTCCCCGGCGACTGGCCCACCCTGATCCGCACCGCCGGGAATTAGGGGAGGGGGGGGCTTTCGATCCTGAATCCGGCCCTGAATAGGGCGTTTGAACTGACCGCGCAGAAGACGCGGCGATTATCGCTTAGTGGACATAATAAAGACATAATTAATGATTAAATAAAATTATAGTAACTGGAGTCTCTTTTCGCAAACATCACCATTCAGGGATGGCGGGTATGAAGTATCGATGGTATCGCAATAAATGCTCTAATAGTCTGATGCTCTATTGTGGCATCGCTCTCTTCTCAGGCCTCGCCCTTGATAAAGCACAGGCCGGGGACGATCCCACAGGCATCCAGACCACAGACGTTAGTAATATTAAAACAGCCGGGAATACGGCTACTCAATTAGAGCAGCAAATTGAGAATGCACTTGGCCTTGGTAAAGACACCATTAAAGAATTAACGTCGGGCATAGACGATGCCTTGAAAACCGTCCAGGATGTTCAGGATTCTATCGCTGCTTTCAAGAAGCTTGATCCCTCTTCCAAATCCTTTATCAAAGACCTCCGAGGGGATCTCACAAAAGCCTATAACATCCCTAAAGATGGCATCAGTGCGGCTGCCGAAGTGGAAAAAATGTTCAATGGTGGTAGTTCTGGCTCATCCGGCTCTTCTGGTTCCGCGTCTTTAACCTCTGATAAGGCTAATCGCGATACTAATGACTCTATGAAAAAAATACAGTCAATTGAAATTGTTAAAAAACAAAATGATGATTTAAATAACAAAATCGAAGTACAAGATGAAGAACTGGCTTCACTTGGGAATGATAGTTTAGCCGCTACATTACAATTTATGGCGACTCAAAATAGTATTCTTCAGCATCAAAAGGCTGCTGATATAAGGCTTCAACAGATTGAATCTGATATTCAGGAAGAAAAAAGACTCAGGGAGTTGGAGCTGGAGAATCAACGCGCCGAAGATAATCTAAATGCTCTTAAGGGTGCGCAGACTTTAATCAATACGGAAGCAACAAAATGAAAAAATCCCTCTTAGCCCTTTGCTTAGGTGTTTCGTTGCCTTGTGTAGCTATGGCCCAGCTTGTTCCTATTATTGACCCGCAGTGGAGAGCCACTCAATTACAGATGAAAAAAGAAGCCCATCAAAAATGTGATAAGCTTGGTATTGTACAACGTCAAAATTGCCACACCAATCTTAGAAAGGCCTATAGAGCAAAAGGAGTTGTTGAAGGGACGGAGCAATTTATCCGCAAAAAATATGGTTCCCTATCTGTGACGCAATTAAGAGATGTGATCACGCAAATGAACCATAAATATGCGGGCCATGTTCGTTATGTCATGGTTGGAGATGCTGACGGTGGGCCAGAGCCTGGGGAGATCACACATGATATCCTTGTCGATGATGTGACTTACCTTAATGTATTAATCGATGAAAAAGGCGGGGAACAGAACCCGATTGATACGATCTTTGGTCGGAAGACGGTTCATCATCACTATGAATAGAAAGGTGCTCTGATGCCAAAGGCGGGCCGTGGGAGAGTGTCCGCCTTTTCTTTGTCTAACGAATTCTCACCCAGGGGCCCTCTGTAAACAGTCCCTCCAAACAGAGCCCCCATAAGACCAAAGACACTTAAGCTGCGCATCCCTGCTATCTGGATTACGCCTCAGGAACAGCTTAATGCGCAGCCTTATCCCTAATGACAGGCACTGTCAGCCCTATCTGAAAAATTGTGAAAGAAATGCCAGAAGGCGCCATTAAAAACTTAACGTCAGGCATAGATGATGCTCTGAAAACCGTCCAGGATGTTCAGGATTCCATCGATGCCTTCAAGAAGCTCGATCCCTCTTCCAAGTCCTTTATAAAAGACCTCCGGGCAGATCTCACAAAAGCCTATAACATCCCCAAAGATGGCGTCAGCGCTGAAGCGAAATTGCAAAACATCTTTGACGGAGGAGGTTCCACCTCTTCTAGTTCCTCTGCTTCCAAGTCCTCGACCTCCGATAAGGCTAATCGCGATACTGATAATCTTATGAAAAAGATGCAGGCGACTGAAGCGATTCAAAAACAAAATGATAAACTAGATAAAGAAATTGAAAAACAGGAAGAACAAATCGCTTCACTCGGAGATAATAGTTTGAGTGCTACATTACAATTGATTGCGACTCAAAATAGTATTCTTCAACATCAAAAGTCTGCTGACATAAAGCTTCAAAAAATTGAAGCTGATGTTCAGCAAGAAAAAAGAATCAGAGAGTTGGAGCTGGAAAATCAACGAGCTGAAGCCGATCTTCAGAGCTCTCAGAATCTTCAGAATTTCAGTAATACAGGAACACAATAATGAAAAAGTCCCTCTTAGCCCTTTGTCTGGGTGTTTCCTTGCCTTGTGTAGCCATGGCTCAGCTGACGCCCATTATTGATCCGCAATGGAGATCAGACGATTTAAAAATGCGGAAAGAGCAGAAAAATTGTCGTCGTCTTGGTATTATAAAATCACAAGACTGTGTTGTGAAAGTTTATAATCAGTATGTGGCAAAGGGAATGGTCCCAGGAACACAAGCATATATTCGCAAAAATTATAGTTCTATGTCGGTGACACAATTAGAAGATGTCGAAAAACAGATGAATCGCAAATATGCCGGCCGTGTTCGATACAAGACTGATGGAGATATTGATGGCGGTCCCGAACCTGGCGAAATTACCCATGATATTCTCGTTGGTAATGTTACCTGGTTACATAAATTAATGGATGAAAAAGGTGGCGAGCAGGATCCGATCGATACGATCTTCGGCAGAAAGACGAAACATGTTCATTATGAATAAAAGGGCGTTCTGACGCCAAAGGCGGGCCGTGGGAGAGGGTCTGCCTTTTCTTTGTCTAACGAATTCTCACCCAGGGGCCCTCTGTAAACAGTCCCTCCAAACAGAGCCCCCATAAGACCAAAGACACTTAAGCTGCGCATCCCTGCTATCTGGATTACGCCTCAGGAACAGCTTAATGCGCAGCCTTATCCCTAACGACAGGTACTGTCAGCCCTATCTGAAAAAACTGTGAAAGAAATGCCAGAAGGCGCCATTATCCGCGCCCGAATTTCGAAGGATGTGAAAGAAAAAGCCATAAATGTGCTCAGACATATGGGCCTGACCAGCTCGGAGCTCATCCGCCAGACCTTCCGCCACGTCGCCCAACAAGGCACCCTCCCTTTCGACGTCTCTCACACTTCCTCCCGTGAGGAGGCGAAGGAAGACAAAATCGCCAAAGAGTGCGCTGGAAAATCAACGAGCTGAAGCCGATCTTCAGAGCTCTCAGAATCTTCAGAATTTCAGTAATACAGGAACACAATAATGAAAAAATCCCTCTTAGCCCTTTGTCTGGGTGTTTCCTTGCCTTGTGTAGCCATGGCTCAGCTTGTCCCGGTGATCGACCCTCAGTGGAGGGCCACTGAATTACAGATGAAAAAGGAAGATCACCAGAAATGCGATAAGGTAAAGAATATAGTAAAGTCTCAAATCTGCTCCAGAAATCTTAGAAAGGCCTATAGAGAAAGAGGCGTCGTTGAGGGGACGGAAGAATTTATCCGCAAAAAATATGGTTCCCTGTCTGTGACGCAATTAAGAGATGTGATCACGCAAATGGACCATAAATATGCAGGCCATGTTCGTTATGTCTCGGTGGGAGATATAGATGGCGGGCCAGAGCCTGGCGAAATCACACATGATATTGCTACCGATGATGTGACGTACCTTAACCTATTAATAGACGAAAAAGGCGGAGAACAAAACCCGCTCGACACGTTGTTTGGCAAAAAGACCGTTCATCATCGCTATGAGTAGGAAGGTGCTCTGACATCATAGGCGGGCAGTGTGAGAGTGTCCGCCTTTTCTTTGTCTAACGAATTCTCCCTAAGGGTTCCTCTGTAAACAGTCCCTCCAAACAGAGCCCCCATAAGACCAAAGATACGTAAGCTGCGCATCCCTGCTATCTGGATTACGCCTCAGGAACAGCTTAATGCGCAGCCTTATCCCTAATGACAGGCACTGTCAGCCCTATCTGAAAAAACTGTGAAAGAAATGCCAGAAGACAAATGCCTGAAGACACCATTATCCGCGCCCGAATTTCGAAGGACGTGAAAGAAAAGGCCACGCATGTGCTCAGACATATGGGCCTGACCAGCTCCGAGCTGATCCGTCAAACCTTCCGCCACGTCGCCCAACAAGGCACCCTCCCTTTCGACGTCTCTCACACTTCCTCCCGTGAGGAAGTGAAGGAAAGCAAAAGCTCCAAAGAGTGAGCGATCTCTCATCACGTATTTACGTTTCCTTAATAAAGACGCAATGTCTCTTTAAATAACCGCCCAGTATGTTCTGTCTCTTAACCGACACGTTCCAGAACGTCCATATGGAGCACCCTAATGAAAAAATCCCTCTTAGCCCTCTGCCTCGGCGTTTCTCTACCCTGTGTAGCCATGGCTCAACTTGTCCCGGTCATCGACCCTCAGTGGAGGGCCACTGAATTACAGATGAAAAAGGAAGATCATCAAAAATGCGATAAGCTTGGTATAGTACAGTCTCAAATCTGTTCCAGAAATCTTAGAAATTCCTATAAATCACGAGGATTGATTCCGGGTACAGAAGAATATATCCGTAAAAATTACAGTTCCATGTCTGTGACACAATTAAGAGATACTATAAATCAGCTGAACCATAAATATGCCGGTAAGGTTCGTTATGTGCATATTGCAGACGTCAGAGGTGGCCCGGAGCCAGGCGAGATTACACATGATATGCTTGTCCAGGATGTCAGTAATCTGAGTCAGTTAATCGACGAAAAAGGTGGCGAGCAGGATCCGATCGATACGATCTTTGGCAAAAAAACAGTTCATCATCGCTATGAATAACAAGGCGGTTTCGATGTCAGGGCGCCGTGGAAATAACCTCTCTCGATCATTACCTCTGACCCCATAATTTACGCTTCCTTAATAAAGACGCAATGTCTCTTTAAATAAGGTCCAGCATGTTTTGTCTCTTAATCGGCGCGTTCCAGAACTTTCCAATGGAGCACCCTAATGAAAAAGTCCTTCTTAGCCCTCTGCCTGGGCGTTTCCTTACCCTGCGTCGCACTGGCCCAATTGACGCCGGTTATCGATCCGCAATGGAGACCGATTGATTTAAAGATGAGGCAGGATCAAAAGAACTGTGACCGTTTGAATATCGTAAGAGCACAAAATTGTACCGTGGAAGTCCGACAAAAATATATCTCGAAAGGCGTCGTGCCTGGCACAGAAGAATATATTCGCAAAAAATATGGCTCCATGTCTGTGTCACAGTTGGAAGATGTCGAAAAGCAGATGAATCACAAATATACGGGCCATGTGCGTTACGTCGATAATATAAGCTCCACGAAACCAGAGCCTGGCGAAATCACGAATCATATGGTTGAGGAAAATGCCCGCTATCTTAACCAGTTAATTGATGAAAAAGGCGGCCGGCAGGACCCGCTGGACACAATGTTTGGCAAAAAAACAAAACATTACCGCTTTGAATAACCGAACGGTTCTAACGCCAAAGGCGGGGCGTGGGAATCTCTCACCACGCATTTACGCTTCCTTAATAAAGACGCAATGTCTCTTTAAATAACCGCCCAGCATGTTCTGTCTCTTAACCGGCACGTCCCAGAACGTCCCAATGGAGCACCCTAATGAAAAAATCCCTCTTAGCCCTCTGCCTTGGCGTTTCCTTGCCGTGTGTAGCCATGGCTCAACTTGTCCCGGTTATAGATCCTGAGTGGAAAGCTGAGGCTTTAAAGATAAAGCAGGAAAAAAATAGATGCAATCATAGTGGTCTTGGTATCGTACAAGCACAAAAATGTGCATCAAATGTAGATAACAAATACACTGACAAAGGTGTTGAACCGGGCACTGAACAATATATTCGCAAAAAATATGGGTCTTTGTCTGTGAAGCAATTAAGAGACGTGATCACGCAAATGAACCGTAAATATGCAGGGCATGTCCGTTATGTTTCGATTGGAGATGTAGATGGCGGCCCAGAGCCTGGCGAAATTACCCATGATATTCTTGTCGATAACGTTACGTTTCTCAACCAGTTAATCGATGAAAAAGGCGGGGAGCAAAAGCCACTTGATACGCTCTTTGGCAAAAAGACCGTTCATTATCGCTATGAATAACCGAACGGTTCTGACGTCAGAGGGGGGCGTGGGAATCTCTCACCACGCATTTACGCTTCCTTAATAAAGACGCAATGTCTCTTTAAATAAGGTCCTAGCATGTTCTGTCTCTTAACCGGCACGTTCCAGAACGTCCCAATGGAGCACCACCCTAATGAAAAAGTCCCTCTTAGCCCTCTGCCTCGGCGTTTCCTTACCCTGCGTCGCACTGGCCCAATTGACGCCGGTTATCGATCCTGAGTGGAAAGCCGTGGATTTGAAGATGAAGCAGGAAGACAAGCAAAAATGTAGCCATATGAATGTTATAAAAGAACAAAGATGTAGTATGAAACTATATAGTGAATATACGGCGAAGGGCGTTATTCCAGGGACGGAAGAATATATCCGCAAGAACTATGGTTCACTGTCAGTGACGCAACTACGTGACGTTATAACGCAAATGGACCATAAATATGCCGGGAAGGTTCGTTTTGTCGAGGTTGGAGATATGGGTGGCGGCCCAGAACCTGGCGAAATCACCCATGATATTCTCGTCGGTAATGTGACCTTCCTTCACAAATTAATCGACGAAAAAGGTGGAGAGCAGGACCCGCTGGACACAATATATGGCCAAAAAACAAAGCATTATCGCTTCCAATAACAGCGCGCTTTGACCTCAGAGGGGGCAGGTTGTAAGAGCTCCCCTCCAAAAAAGGGGCACCCTTCCGGCACCCCTTTCTCTGATAGGCCCTCCTTACGCGCTGCCTCGGCCGATCTCTTCGCGTTGTCGGGCGCGGTGGGCGGCGCGGAGGAAGCGGAATTTTCGGTGGGGCCAGAAGGTTTGGCGCGCATCCTGCCGGAAGAGTTCGGATAGGGCCGGGGGCTGGGCCTCCCTTTGCAGCTGGCGGCAGAGATCGGGCAGGGAGAGTGTGCGGGGCAATGTTTCGAGATAGAACACCAGAATGCTCCAGAGCCTGCAATGATGCGGCAGGCCCCGTACCTCCTGCTGGGAGATCAGGGCGTCCCTTAAAATGCCGACCGTGCCGAGGGCCGGGCTGACATTGCTCAGCGCCTCGATGATCTCCGTGCGCGTCAGGGCCACATCTTCGGACAGGGCGAGGATATGGGAGAGGCGTTCGGTCAGGACATGGCTCATGACCGCGCTCCCATCTCGTGTGTTGTCACGCTCCGGGAGGGAGCCATATGCGGCAGAAGGGTGGGTTTGCGCTGGTTCCACCCCGCCTCGATATCGGAGCGGAGCAGGGCGCTGCGTTTCTCATTTCCGGCAATATAAAAGGCGAATTTCAGCGTTTTATCGAGCTCCCTCAACCCCCCTTCACGCAGGGCGATCCAGCGCAATAGCGGCTCCAGCTCGGCATTTTCCACCTCCCAGGCGGTGAGAAGCTGCTCAATATCGGCACTTGTCGGCTTTTTGCGGGATTTCCACATCCCCACCCGGCTGAAAATCTGGGCATTGGCGGCCTGCTGCTCCATCCCTTCAATCCGGCCCCGTAACGGTTCATTGCCGATCCAGGCCATCCCGATCCCGGCCTGATCGTTGAGCGAGCGGAGCTGGTCGAGCGCCTCGGTCGTGAGGTGCTGGGCCTCGTCAATAATCAGCAGCCCCGCCGTGTTTTTCAGCCGCCCGATCAGAGCACGCACCAGCCCGGGGCCGGATTTTACCGGCGCGTCCACCGCTTCGGCAATCTCGTGAAGCAGGGCGCGCGGGGTGCGCAAGGCAGGATCGGCCGTGATGAGCCAGGCATTGGGGTGCGTCTGGCAATAATGCTCGGCACTCCAGGTTTTCGACGTGCCAGGAGCGCCCGTCACCACCCCGATATCATGGGCCAGCTGGGCATATTCAAAGACCTGCAACCAGCGCCGCGACGAAGGCAGCATGAGAAAGCCGGGCGCCTCCTTCTGCGCAGCGCTGATCTGGTGGCGGGCACTATGGCTCTCCACCCAGCTTTGCGCCTGACGGGCTATTTTCTCATTATTGCCCTCATAAAGCCCGTTGAGAAACTGGCTCAAAGTGGATTTGGGAATACCGGATTCACGGCTGATCTGCGCCAGGCTTAGAGGTTCCCCCCCGGTGACGCCCTGAGCGCCTTCCTGAAGGGCCTTGATCTTGGCAATCAGGGCAGCATGATCCGCCCCGCTCTGCGGGTGTGTGTCATCATTCATGTCATTACTCGTTTCGCTTGCGTTTCGTACGGTCAGCCCTGATGGCGGATGAAATTGAGGATGCTTACCGTTCCCTGATCCTCATCCTCTTCCCCGCAATTCTGGATCCTGGCACTCTCTGACGGCTCTTTGGGCGTAACAGCGACCGGACCCGGGCGGAAAGGCGTCACTAGTTTCTGTTGCGTAATGTTCACGTTTGTATCATTCCGATCTGGTAATAATTTTGCCAGATCGGAGACTGCCAGAGCGCGTTCCGCCTCAAGCTGCATTTTTGCGGCCTTGAGGAGCTGCTTTTCTGCGCGTTTTTTCTCCGCAGCGGCGGCGAGATTGTCAAAACCCGTTTTCTCAATCACATCCGCATCGCCCAGAAAGGCGCCCGCGGGATTATAGACATGGATCGGCTCATGCAACATTTTGGGGTCGAAACGAATAATGAGATGCTCGCCCCGATGCTCGCGCAGAAAGGCCGCCCAATAGCGGTTTCCCATAAAGCGGAAGGAGCCATCCTGGCGGTTGACGGTGATGTTATCGGCCGCCCGCAACCAGAGATGGCGCTGCTGGGGTGTGGGTTTGCGCACCGCCACATGCGCCAGGCTTTCCTCAAAGACCTGGCGGAAGGATTTAAAGCCGCGGCAAATCGCGTTCTGGCGGCCGGGTCGGTCGTTATATTCCTCAATTCCGGCGGCAATCACGCTCAGGAATTTTTCGATCGGGATCGCCTTTTCCCCGTAATTGCTGGGCTTGTTGAGCGGGTCTTTGCCGGTATAGGCGCCTGCCAATTCCGGGTGGCGGGCCAGATCACTCGCCAGATCGCCAAAGGCGCGCTCAATGGGTTTGGACTGCCCGCTATAAGGCGTGACGAAAACCGTCTCAATGCCCAGAATGGTCATCACACCGGCCGCATCGCCCTCGCGCACCTTGAAACGAAAGCGCGTTTTCGCCCCGCCCGTCATGCGCTTGGAGGCAAAAGCCCGCCCATTATCAAGGTACGCGCGCGAGGGAATGCCGTATTTTTCCACCATATCACCCAGAGCCAGCTGGATCGCATCGGTGTTTTCAGAACGGTCCACCCGCCAGCTCAAAATCATGTTGGAATAGATATCCTGCCACGCCACCATAAGCGGCCGCCCGATCGTGCCGTCAGGCCACTGAACGCGCACGTCCCATAAATGCCCATCCGCATTGACTGCCTGCATGGCATGAAAGCAGCTCTTATCTCGTTCCTGAGCCGGAATAAGTTTCCTCACTGCTTCCCGCCCTTCGCGTGCCAGGGTCACCACCTCGATCGGCAATTCGGCCAGCCAGCGTGAGAAGGTCTTGCGCGAGGGGATGATCCATCCATTGCGCTCCGAGGCCGTTTTCAGGCGGCGGTAACAGGCGGCGAGGGTCGGTTTTTCCGGCCGGAGCCAGTCGGTTTTGAGGAAGGACCATGCCTCTTCCGAGCAGTGATAACGCGGGGCTTTCGGCCCGGTTTTCTGCGGGGTGAGATAGGCCAGCCAATGCTCCCGCGGCAAGGGGCGCACATTCTGGCGCCACCTCATGACGCTGGCGCGGCTGGTCTTATATTCGCATTTCAGGGCGGCAACGGCTTCCTCAACTCTCCATCCCGCGCGGCGCAGATGCTCGAGCGAAAGCAGGATCTGCAAAGCCCGCATCCCGGCGCGTTTCTGGTTTTCACTCGCCTCCTGATAGGCCGCCCAGATCGCAGCGTGCCCCGTAGCAGCGGCGGTGGCGCGGGCTTTTTCCTCTTCTGTCTGCGCGGTGGCATCTTCGGCCACCAGCCGGCGGACCCATTCAAGCTGGGCCAATTTCGGCATAAGCAGGTAGGAATATTCAACGCCGCCGCCCAGTCCCTTATGGGGCCGCCAATAAATGCCTTCCCATTCCGGCCGCGCCCAGCGGTTTTTCTCTGCCCGGACCTGAAGCGGCACACGCGTCGGCAAGGTCGGCAGGTTCATCGCCACAATTTCAGGGATGGTTGCAAATTCCTGTATCATGGCTCCATCTCCGTCCGGCGGCAGAATTTGGAGGGAATTTCCTTGAATTTCCGCGGGGAGGGGGAACGTTTGACCGGCGTTCCATCTTCATTGAAGCGTTGGTCACCCCACACCACAAAAGGCGATTTTCCCAGAAGCTCGGCAATAATGCGCTCAAGATTAATAGAATAGCCCGAAACGCGAATAGCCGAGCTGATCGCATTTTTGTTAAAGCCCAGCTTTTCAGAAATAGCCGTCAATGGCCCGTATGTTTTGCGCAGGGCTCCCTTGATGTCTTCGATATCCATTCCGTTTTTGCAATAGTTCATAAATGTAAATCCGTCTTGTGGGAGAAGGGCTCTCCCGTCTTTTCAACCACTGAAACGCGTTATTATTTTCAGATTTACACCGCGTTTCTGTCCTCATAATAGGTACAGGTTTACAAAAAACAATGTATAACGCGAACAAAAAACCTTAATTTTTTGTAATGTTTACATTTGTGTAAATATTATGTCTCAACATTACTTTCCATAATAAAACCATAAATCATATTTATACCAATTTTAAAGGTTATTTATTGGCGTAAAAACGCTTTATTAAGGAAACGATACCCGTCTTGTCTTGATGGCTTGTTGTTTTGATTCCGGTCGTGTGTCTCTTCATTCTGTCTGGACATTCTTCCAAGCAGAACCGGCCGTAATCGCCCTTATTAAGCGTAAACACTACGCTTAATTACACGTTGTGACTTGAGGAGGAGAGTATAGAGACAGGAAAATGGATCTATCATTTTGGCGCTTCTTTTATCGCTTCAATAATTCATTTGTTTTTGTTATAATAAAGAGGCGTAAATCTAGATAAGTATGAGGGTAAGGCCTCCCTTTTTCTTCAACCACAGCAGGAACGCGTTATGACTTCCAGATTTACACCGCGTTTCCACGCCATATAATATGCGCGAGTTTACAAAACTTACTCATAACGCGAACAGACATCTTTACGTTTCTCACTGATGTTCCCGTTGCGTGTGTTTTTTGCGGAAGAGTGCGTATTTGAGGGACTATGTCAGCAGAATCACTTTTACCGGCAAGCAGACTTGTTTACGAAAAAAAGAAGTCCGTGCAAGACCGGTGCACGCGCCTCGCAAAGGCGATCCAGTTCGGGGGCGGAAATAGCCATGTTGCCAAGGCAACCGGCATCCCCAAACCAACACTCAGCACCTATGCTTCAGGCAGGGACATGAAAGCCAGCGCCGCCGTGGCTATTTCCGCTGCCTGCGGCGTGTCGCTCGAGTGGCTTCTGAGCGGAGAGGGCTCCATGTCGGGGGCCGATAAACGCCATGGCAGAAAGCCCGAAGGCGAGCTCACCGCTGCGGAAAAGGAGGAGGAGCTTGCCGAAGCGCGGAAAAAGCCCGCCCTTCAGGCCAGGGCGCGCCGGCTGAAATTCGCCATCCAGAGAGGGGGCGGCATCGCCGTCATCAGCAACCGGACCGCGATCCCGCCCCGAATGCTCGAGCATTATATGGAGGGAGGGGAGCCGCCCCTCAGGGAGCTCGCCGAACTTGCCGAGGCGTGCAACGTCACGCTGGACTGGCTCGTGCGCGGGGTGGAGCGCAAGGGCGCGCTGCCTCACAGCTTTTCTGATTCCTCCAGCGGGGCCCTCCGCCCTCCCGGCCCAATGAACGCACTGCCCACCGAGGGTGCGGGGGAGGTGATGATGGCGGTTCCCTATTTCCAGACAGAAGCCGCTGCTGGGGCTGCCATTGTGTCAGATGACTGGAAAAAAGCGCGGAAAATCCCCTTTTCCAGAAGTTTCATCGCCTCCCTTCTGGGCTCAGATCCAGAGGGTATTCTGTTCATGCAGGCCCGCGGCGATGATAGTATGCACCCCACAATCCGCCCACAGGATGTGCTGATCGTCACCTGCAGTGACCACACCATCCGCCCGGGGGTCTATCTCATGACTGTTGGCGATATGATCCTGATCCGGCGATTGGGGATCAAAACCACACAACTCTTTGAAATTGTGAGCGATAATAAAGAATATAGCGGCTTCGAAGTCCCCATAGACTCCGTCACCTGGGACAAAGACAGCAAAGAGGGCTCCATCAGATTGCTCGGCAAAATCACAGGCTCGATCCACCTCGATCACTAACCCCGCATCAGGACGGCGTCTTTGGGGCGGCCGTCCTGATCCCTCTGTACTAACGTGACAGCCTCTCTACGAAGGCCGGAAACGCTGGGAATTCTCACGTTTATTGAGCCTACCCTCGGAAACCTCTCTATCCCAGTAGCACTCATGACGCCCCTCAGCGCTCTCCGTCAGGCTCCTTCATAGAAGCCATTTCGAGGTAGGAAACGGCCCGGAATTCCTACCTTTTTGAGGCCTACCCTTAGAAACTTTTACTCCGTCGACAGGCCTGACGCCTCCCAGAGGTCCCCTTCAGCCCCGCTCGCGGAAGCCTTGTCCTGAGCGAGAAACGCGCGGAATTCCCACTTTTTTAAGGCCTATCTTCAGAAACGTTCTATCCCAGATGCACTCATGATAAGCCCCAGAGTTCTTCTTCAGGCCCCTCTTGCAGAACCCCTTTTCTGTGCAGGAAATGCCTGGATTCCCCATTTTAAAGCTCACATTCGGAAATGCTCTGGTCTCATTAGCGATCATAATAAGCCTCGGATATTCCTTCCTAAGCCCCGTCCCAGAGGCTCTCTGTGTCAGAAAAGCGCCGTATCTCCTCGTTTTTTCAGACACTCTTCAGAAATGCTCTATCCCGACAAGAACCATAACGAGTCCCAAAAATTTTCTCTGGTTCTCCCCTGAATCCTTGCCCGAATCAGATTTACCCAAAGAAGTCACGAAGAGACACGCACCGGAATGTCTCTCTCAGGCCTCACCTAAGCCCAGACACAACCTTGCTACTCCTTGTTCCGAGTCGCCCCCAGAAATTAAAGCCCAACCCTCAAACCAGACCACAAACTGACCACCCCCAAGGCTCAAACAAATTTGAACCAAGCCGCAACCCCTTCTGGACTCCCCAAAGAAGTCTCAAAAACCCGCCTCGAAAAGCCACCCGTCACACACAAAAAATCCCAAAAACCCCCAAAAACCCCTCACCCGAATCCAAAAAAATAAGCTTATGATCAATGAGGGTAAGTTATAAGAGGGATCTGTTTACGTTTGTGAACAGCAGGTTGTTCGCGTTTATGTAGAAGGCGACTCCAGACGGACGATTCGGGCTGGATTCCCGACGGCCGTCGCATAGGCTGGAATGTCTTCCAGAACGACAGAGGCAGCACCGATTCGGGCATAAGCACCAATTTCGAGTCGCCCAAGGACTTTGGCACCGGCGCCAATCATGGCACCATATCGGACAATTGGGTGGCGCTCGCCCTCATTTTTCCCAGTTCCACCGAGGGTCACATCCTGAAAAAGGGAAACATTATCTTCAATGATAGAGGTCTCTCCGATCACGATTCCTGTGCCGTGATCGATTGTTAATCCTTTCCCGATTCGGGCAGCGGGATGAATATCGATACTGAACTGCTCATTAATCCGGCTTTGTATATGATAAGCCAGAGGACGCCTGCCCTTTTCCCATAAAAAATGGCTGATGCGGTAGGCTTGCAGGGCCTGCCATCCCTTAAAAAACAAGAAAGGCGTTACAAGGTCAGTGCAGGCGGGGTCACGCTCAAAAGTCGCGAGGATATCTTCCTGAGCGGCTTCAGCAATCGTGATATCCTCTTCGATCGATTTCGCGACCAGACGTGTCAGGGTGCTTTCTGTTATAGAGCGATCTGCCAGTTTTGCACCGAGCAGGGAGGCAAGAGCGGACGGGAAGTCGCTATGGTCACAGATATTAATGGCATAAAGATCGCTGATAAGCGGGTCAGGACAGCCGCATGCCTGAGATTGAACCTGCGCCCAGAATTGGGCCAGAGTGGGTGAGTTTTGGGGAGAGCAATGACTGTGACGCATGGAATGACGTTATAACCCCATAGCCTGTTTGACAAAGGATTGTCTGAGTCGAGGACTCCGCTTCAGGAACCGTAAACCACTCTGTCGGATAAATTGTAAAAACGGTTTATTATTGCTGAAAAGTCGTTCCATCAAGTCGCATCCGGCCAGCATGGCCAGATTATGAGGGCGTGTCTGCTGTTGATATTCTGCTAAAAGAGCGGCCTCTCCGAGGTCGCGTCTGCTTTGGAAGGCTTCACAGAGCAAAGGGGCGAGGATGCGAACATCCTTAAAGCCCAGATTCATGCCTTGCCCTGCTACAGGATGCAGCCCGTGCGCGGCATCTCCTATAAGGAGCAGCCGATGGTTGATATAGCGATGGGCATATTGGGACGCGAGGGGATACAGCCATTTCCGGCCAATAATTTCAAGCTCTCCCAACTCTTCACCAGCCAGACGGGCGGAAATATTTTCAACAAAAACATCGTCAGGAAGATTTCTGAAATGTTCGATCCGGTCAGGTCGGTCAGTCCATACAACGGCTGAGCGATGGGAGTGAGCATCTGTAGGAGGGAGAGGGAGACGGGCGAACGGTCCCTGAGGCAGAAAATTTTCCAGAGCACTGCCATTATGCGGGCGTGTATGGGCAAGCACTGTTACAAGAGCTGATTTATTGTAAGGGATCACTGTCAGCCCAATTCCGGCCTGCTGGCGCAGTTTGGAACGGCGACCATCAGCAGCAATCACCAGACTCGCCCTTACGATTTCCCCTGTTTCCAATGTGATAGAGACATGGTCGGGAGAAAAGGAAAACTGCCCTGTCATGGGAGAGCATAGTCTGAGAGCCGAGGTCTGGGTCTGCATGGTGATACCAATGGCAGCCAATAACGTGCTGGCTTCAACCATCCAACCAAAAGGCTGATGTTCCGGGGAATCATCGGGGGTAAAGCTCAAGGTCACTTCAGGAGAACGCCGGGGGAAAGAACCGTCACCATCAGCGACATTGATGAGTCTGATAGCCTCTGGCGCTGTGGGCAGATTCTGCCAGATACCGGCTTCTTCCAAAAGGGGTCTGGAACCTTCTGTCAGAGCGTATGTGCGCCCATCGAGAGAGGGACCGGCATTGGTGGCTAGGCTCTGTTTTTCCAGCAATAGAACGCGCATTCCCGCCTGAAGAAGCAAACAGGCAAGTGTGCTGCCGACAGGTCCGGCTCCATTAATGCAGACATCATAATGCTGTGTCATGACTACGCCCCTTTAGTGTCTCTTCCTCCTAGCCCGGCTTTATAAGAAAAGAAAGTCTTGCTCATATCGTTGCGATAGTGATACGTTTTTCGAAGGCAGGAAAATTTGCCAGGAAATAGATTTCCGAGGCCATTATCAAGGGGTTTTTTACTATGAAACTGGTTACGGCAATTATAAAGCCATTCAAGCTTGATGACGTGCGCGAGGCACTCACGCAACTGGGAATTCAGGGGCTGACAGTTTCAGAGGTAAGGGGATTTGGGCGCCAAAAAGGCCAGACAGAGATTTATCGAGGCGCTGAGTATCATATAAATTTCATAGCAAAAATTAAGATTGAAATTGCCGTTCGGGAAGACATTGTCCCTGAAGTGGTTGAGGCGATTATGCAGGCGGCCCGTACGGGCCGTATTGGTGATGGTAAGATTATGGTGACCCCATTAGAGCAGATTATCAGAATACGCACCGGCGAGAGCGGGGAAGGGGCACTGTAATGCAGCCGATTAATACAGGTGATACCGCCTGGATGCTAACCAGTACCGCCTTTGTAATCATGATGACGGTTCCTGGTATCGCTCTTTTTTATGCAGGAATGGTCCGCAGGAAGAATGTGCTCTCGACAATGGCGCAGTCATTTGCGGTTTGTTGCCTGGCGTCTCTTGTCTGGATGGTTTGTGGGTATAGTCTGGCTTTTACACCTGGTACCAGCTGGATTGGCGATACGTCCCGCTTTTTTCTCAATGGAATTGTCGATCATTTTCACCATGGGGTTGATAGTGCCTTCACGCTGGGGGCAGGAACGCCCGCCGCTACGCCCATGACGATCCCGGAAAGTGTATTTCTGACGTTTCAGATGAGTTTTTCAATTATTGCCCCCGCGATCATAACAGGAGCCTTCGCTGAGAGAATCAAGTTTTCAGCTATGTGCCTGTTTATGATTTTATGGGGCCTGCTGGTTTATGTGCCCGTAGCCCATTGGGTCTGGAGCCCGAATGGCTGGGTTGCAGCGCTTGGAGCTGTGGATTTTGCCGGGGGAACGGTTGTTCATATCAATGCCGGGATCGCAGGGTTGGTTTGTGCTCTGATGATTGGCAAGCGCACAGGGTACAGGCGGGAAGATATGTCACCTCATAATCTGGCTTATGCCATTATTGGGGCTGCCCTGCTATGGATAGGATGGTTCGGCTTTAACGCAGGTTCCGCTTTCGGCGCAAATGGGCGTGCCGGCATGGCGATGTTAACAACGCAGATTGCGACAGCCGCAGGTGCCGTGGCCTGGATGGCGATGGAATGGATTTATACCAAAAAGCCAACAGCTCTGGGAATTATCTCAGGCGCTGTTTCGGGACTTGTGGGGATTACGCCGGCAGCCGGGTTTGTTCTGCCAATCGGGGCGGTTATCATTGGTCTGATTTCCGGTGTGATCTGTTT
Organism: Aristophania sp. ESL1100; assembly: GCF_058511235.1. Taxonomy (NCBI): domain Bacteria; kingdom Pseudomonadati; phylum Pseudomonadota; class Alphaproteobacteria; order Acetobacterales; family Acetobacteraceae; genus Aristophania; species Aristophania sp. ESL1100. The sequence goes on from NZ_CP196394.1 coordinate 319,238, forward strand.
TGGCTCTGTCAGTGTTGTAAAACGAAAACTCGGCTATGATGACAGCCTCGACGCTTTCGGGATTCATGGTGTGGGGGGCATTGTCGGGGCCTTACTGACAGGCATATTGGCTTATGGCCCTCTGTCGGCGACTGATCTCTCTCCCGAAGGGACGGTTGGCAGTTTTTCTCAGCTTTTAAAACAGGCAGAGGCAGTGGGTGTGACGGTCGTCTGGTGCGCTCTTGTCACAGCCATTATTGTTTTTGTTCTGGACCGTACGATCGGGATGCGCGTCAGTCGCGATGAAGAGCTTGAAGGGCTGGATATGACTCAGCATGGAGAGCGGTTGAATTAAAAAAGAGAGAGGGAAGGGCAGATCCATGGCAGCAGGTTTTATAAAAATACTCCTTATTTATAGTCTTGCTGCTATCGCCGAAATTTGCGGCTGTTACGGATTCTGGCTTTTCTTTCGTGAAGGTAAACCCTGGTTCTGGCTGGGTATCGGGCTGGTTTCACTCATTTGCTTTGCATGGTGTCTGACCTTCAGCCCTTCAGATGAAGCAGGGCGGGCTTTCGCGATTTATGGGGGCATTTATATTGTCGCCTCTCTGCTCTGGATGTGGGTGATTGAGGGAAATCCTCCGCATTTATTCGATGTTCTTGGAGCCATATTCTGTCTGGCCGGGGCCTGTATGATCTTTTTATCTCCCCGTTTCTCATAAAGTTTTTTCTCACAGACATGTCAGATGGCTGTATAGATTAAGAGGGTGCGACTCTTCCGGGTCAGGAGGATTCTGGATGTCGAACCATTATCTGAAGGAGTGATTTAATGAAATTATCACATTTATGTTCAGTTATGGCCATGGCAGCGGCTATGGCAACAGGTTCATCCATGGCAGCATCTTCAACGCAGGACAATGGTTCCGCTATGTCAGGCAGGGATTGTCGCAAGGCTTTTTTCGCTGCGAAGAAGGATGGCACCTTAAACGGCATGGACTATAAAGCTTATAAAGCTTCGAAATGTGCCGGTGGCGCTTCTGCCGGGACTGAAGAGAAAAAGTCAGAAGAAAAACCTGCACAGTCCAGCAATAAAGCGACGACAGCGTCATCAGCTCCTGCTGTGAGTGGCAGTGTCGTGTTCCCCAATAAAATTGATCCCCAATATGCGTCCTTAACGCCGGGGAAAGCCCGCATGAAGACCTGCGTTGCCCAATATAACGCTAATAAGGAAAATGGTGGTAATGGTGCTCTGAAGTGGATTCAGAAAGGCGGCGGTTACTGGTCGGAATGTAATGCTCACCTGAAAGGTGCACAGGCACAGTAAGGTTCTGCCTAGTAGGATGAAGGTCCGTTTTATAGACGGACCTTTTTTATATTCAGGGGAGAATGTTTCCAGCCCAGCTCCACCAGTTCCGGGATGAAGTCTGTTCTAAAAGCGATTGATGTGCCGCCCGGGCTTTTTCGGGTGTTTCAAAGAGAGCAAAGCAGGTTGCACCGGAACCGCTCATTCTTGCCAGAAGACATTCCGGTAAGGAAGACAGTGCCTGTAAGACGTCACCAATGGCCGGAACCTGTTTTAAAGCTGCTGGTTGAAGGTCGTTTCTGGTTGTTTTAAGAAACGCTATGAAATCCTTGGTATTCTGCCATCCCTTCGTGGGAAGGGACGTATCATCAGTTTTTATAGACCCTTTGGGTAAATTCAGTTCCTGAAAAATAACAGGCGTTGAAACTGCGATCCGGGGATTGACCAGAATCATACCCAGAGCAGGTAATGGCGGACCAGAGGATAAATGATCCCCGATATTTTTCATGCGCTGTGCGGCCTGTTTCAGGCAGACCGGGACGTCAGCCCCCAGAGAGGGGGCAATTGAAGTGGCGAAAGAAGAAGGGAGTTTCCAATAATCGGTCAAGAGGCGCAGGGCACAAGCTGCGTCAGCTGAGCCTCCGCCTATCCCTGAGGAGACGGGAAGATTCTTCTCGAGAAGAAAACTGACAGGATCTGGAAGGTGCCCTGTCTCTGCAAAGGCTTTTTGCCGCAGATTATTGGCGGCACGAAGTACAAGGTTATCGGGCTCTGCTTTCAATCCTTCAGAAAAGGGACCAGTCAAAGAGAGCGTTATGGTTTCTGTTTCATCTGACGGTTTGTAAGGCGTTAGAAAAAGCCTGTCTCCAGCTCCTGCGAATATAGCGAGACTATCAAGGAGATGGTAACCATCTTCACGCCGACCTGTGATATGAAGATAAAGATTAATTTTGGCGTGAGCTATCTCTTCTAGCGGAAACATCATGAGACCTTCTCATAAAAACCCTGGTCTGTATCAGACCGTGAATGGCGCTTATGTATTTTGCAGGAGGTTTTTTAGAAAACTTCCTTTGTCGATCAGGACGATGTAACAAAAGATTACAGAAATGGCTATCTTTGAGAAAATGCAGGTTATAAGTGATAACGTCTCCGATGCCCCCAATATCTGACGCAAGCCTGCGGGCAGCTCTGGAGCTTCAGCTTGCATGGGGTGTGGAAACAGTCACTGAATCGTTTCCATGGAACCCGGTTGAAGAAGCGGTAACTCTCAGAACGGCTCCGAAAATCCTGCCTCGTAAGGCGGAGATCTCTGAGGCTGCGCCATTAAGAGAAATTGTCGGGTTACCCGTAAAAAAGCAGGAATCAGAGAAAAAAGAGGTCACTGATGGTAACGCTCTTGAAGCGTTTATTTACCAGTTCAAGGATATACCTCTGGCCCGCACGGCCACGCATTATCTGACGCCGGAATGGCACCAGAATGCGCGTTTTACGATTATTGGTGAAATACCGGATGCCGATGAGGACCGGTCAGGAAATCTCTTTTCAGGTGAAGCGGGTTTTTATCTTGAGAAAATAATGCGCTCATTGGGCCTAAAACGAAATGACATAAATTTTATTCCCTCTATTCCGTGGCGGCCACCGGGTGGGCGCCCTCTTTTACCTCACGAATTGGAAATTGCCGGTGATATTTTGCTAAAGGCGCTGGGATTGGTGAAAGAAGTCCCTGTTGTCACAATGGGTACAACGCCCTTGCGGCTTATGAAAGGGAAAGCAACTCCTATTATCAGAGCCCGGGGAGTCTGGCATGATTTTATGGCGCCGGAGCATAATTTTAAAATTCGCTTTCTGCCGACCTATCATCCTTTACAGTTAAAGGCAGGTTCTGTTGTTAAGCGCGGACTTTGGAATGATATGCTTTTACTTTTGGATACTTTGAAAATATAGTTTAAAAAAATAATAGTTCTGGTATATATGAAAACTACGTGAAAAGTTTTTTAGATAGAGATGAGGCATAGATGACACAGTTCGGAATTATGCTTATTTATAAGCTTGATTTTTAAAATCATGATCCTTATGTAACCTCGGCTATGAACACGCGGCGGTTATCACTATTTACCTGGACAGCATTTTTTACTATTTTAGGTGCTGTTGTCATTTCGCAGGGTTCGCTCTTTAACCTATTGATAAAAGACGAGTCTGCTAATCAGATTGTTTTGCTCTCCGGCAGTGAGGAAGGCGTTGTACCGGACCCAGCTACGGCTTTGGTCAGAAACCCGGTTCCTTTCCCTCATCCTCTTACAGAGGAAAATGCGAGACACTATAAAACCTTATTTCATAATGTTAGAAATGAGGATTTTACGTCCCTGACTTCGTCAGTGGAAAAAATTCCAGACCCTGTTCTGAAATCTGATATATTGGCAGAATATTATCTGCATAGTGGGGTCGTCCCAACCTTGGCGACGATGCAAAGCTGGTTGGAGCTCTATTCCCACCTTCCTGACACCCAACATCTATATACTCGTATGGCAGAGCTATATGCTGCCCAGGCGGGATCAGCGCCTTCCCTCCAGCCCTCATTGGCGCCGGGAAAAACGGAGATCAATTTTTCTTCCGGGGATGGTGGAGCAGTCGTTACCAGGAATGTCCGGGTCGATCACATCGTCCAGCCCTTATTAAATAAGGGACTGACCAGCGCAAAAGAGGCTGCTGCCTTTATTCGTAAACTTTCCGGATTGCCGAATGACTATCATGCCCAGATTGAGGGTGAAATCGCTCTGGCTTATTTAAGTCAGGGAGAAGTCAGTTCCGCAATGTCCCTGGCCCATTCCGCCTTTCTAAAAGGGGGGAAACAAATAGGGCTGCCTGCCTATGTGGAGGGGCTGGCATTGTGGCATGAAGGAAAATGGGAAGCAGCAGCTGTTTCGTTTAAGGATGCTACCAATGCTCCCAAAACAGATAGCTACGTACAGGCGGCAGCGGCTTTCTGGGAAGCACGGACGCAGGAGCGTCTGCATTCCGAAAATGATTATAAATTCTGGTTGAAGCGGGCTGCTTCGTACAAAGATTGTTTTTATGGAATCGTCGCTGCAGCGGTTCTGGCACAAAAGGACAATAAACAGGAAAAGAAACCTGAGAGTGCGAAAGCGGAACTGGAGGCTCTCCGTCATAAACATATGAACCGCAATGACGTTGATACGGTTCTGAATGCACCGGAAGGGCGGCATTTCTTTGCGTTACTCCAGATTGAGGAACAGGGCAGGGCAGAAGCTCTGGCGCGTTATATGTGGCCGGTTCTTGTGAGGCAGGACCTGGTAAGAGCTCATTCCCTCGCATTGGTTGTCCGCAAAGCGGGGATGATCGGGCTTGCTGATCAGATGGACAAGGCTGAAGAACATCAGACGATTCCTCTGGTCAATACAGTAAAATCTGATTTGCCTGACCTTAAGCCCCAGCATGGATTCCGTCTTGATCCGGCTCTGGTTTATGCGGTGGCGCGTATGGAATCCAACTTCAATCCCAATGCTGTTTCTCCCGTCGGGGCGAGGGGGCTTATGCAGGTTCAGCCTAGAACAGCCAGTTTCATTACAGCCGATCACATCCGTTTTGATGCCCATGGTGAGGCGATTATAAAAGTTCCTGAAGATATGGCCAAACGGCTGCATGACCCGGCTTATAATCTGGAAGTGGGACAGCTTTATATCCTGTATCTGGCTGAAACGGCTGTGCAGGATATTGAAACACTGGGCAGTAGGGCTGATCAGCGCAATAAGAGCGGAAATCTCATATCGGTCCTGGCTGCCTATAATGCGGGCCCTGGTGTCATTCTGCATTGGCGGGCTTTGCATCCCAATCAGCGGGATCCTCTCTATTTTATTGAAACCCTGCCGAATGATCAGACCAGAAATTACGTCCATGATGTCCTGAAAACAACATGGCTTTATGCCCGGAAAATGGGTCTGGAGACACCGTCTCTTATGTCTCTTGCGGACCGTCAGTGGCCGACAGTTTCCTCTGAAAAAGAGATCGGAACCTCGCACGGTTAATGGATATTATTATGGTGATATGGGATCATCCATATCACCATATAGTTAAATTATAAGAAATCATCAAAGGAAGAGAAGAGCACTATTACTCTCATTTTATGCTCATTCGTACTCTATAATAAACCACATTGAAAAATATTGTTAAGTAATATGTCATTTTTAAAAATGAATCATATTTATCATCATAGATTAACTATATTTATATGATGATATAGAGTCTAAATTTTCTCAGGCTTAAGAAATGTTTGTATATAAAAATACATAAATATATTTCATAATTTTATCTGTTATAAAAATGCATACTGGAACGATATATTTTTTAATAACGATCTATTATTAAAAAATAAAATTTGTTGCAATCATAAATATACCCCATTAGACAGGGGCGTCATGTTAATGAGACTGACATCGGTACGGAATAAATGCGTGATCCAGTGTTACTATACCATAGTAAGGGTTGCAGAGACGATGGCTGCTTATCAAGGTATCTTTACAGGCATTGATTACGGTGAGAGGCTCCCTTGTCCGTTCTTTCATGGAATCGGACAAAGAGGATCAGAGGTCACGTCAGAGGCTGATCTCTCGCTATTATGTTAAAACAGCACGTGATGATTATGATTAACGCATTGGTAAAAAGACTGTGACTCCCCAAACTCGTTCCTTATTCGGCCTGGCGGGGATTATCTGTCTTGCTATGTCGACGTCGTTTAATGAGCAGGTTTCCTCTCAGGGGCTCGGTGATATTCTCGGTGGGATGGGAATCAGCCATGATCCGGGCACATGGTTTACAACCGTTTACAGCGCGACAGAAGTGGCAGGAATGGGCGTTGCTCCATGGATGGCCATAACGGTTGGTATGAAACGCTTTGTGCTGATCGTGGCAGCTGTTGCCATTATCAGTACAGTTCCATTGGCCTTTACGACAAATCTGACACTTCTTTATTCATTGAGGGCGGTGCAGGGCTTTGCCGGGGGGTGCAGTATTCCGCTTCTGATGGCGATCGCTCTTAAAGTGTTGGCCCCTGAAATCAGGCTTTTTGGTCTGGCTGCCTATGCCCTGACCGCAACCTGTTTCCCGTATCTGAGTACGGCGCTCGCCGGATTGTGGACTGATCTTGTCGGTTGGCGCTTTATCTTCTTTCAGATTCTGCCTATGGGCGGAGCAGCCATGGCGCTGCTCTATTTTGGCCTCCCTGAAACCGCAGGCCGTATGGAGCGCTTTAAAGAGCCGCGCATGTGGTTGAGTGCCGCCCTTTTGCTGATTTCAACCCCGCCATTAGTCATCATGCTGGCGCTAGGGGACCGGCTGGATTGGTTTAATTCCAAACTTGTTTGCGTCTGTGCCCTGATTTCAGCTGTCACTCTGCCGCTTTTTGTGATGAATGAGCTGAAGAGACCTGAACCGTTTTTTCGCTTCTCCCTGTTAAGGCGCCGGAATTTTCTCTATGCGGTTGTTGGTCTGCAGATTTTTGTGCTGTTGTCGATCTCAGGTTCCGCCATTCCAAGTCAGTATCTGACGGCCGTCGCAGGATATAGGCCAGAACAGATTTATCTCGTGACGGCTGTTATTGCCTCGTTACAATTGATCTTCCTGCCCTTTATGGCGATTTTGCTGAATTATGAATGGGTGGATTCACGCGTTGTCAGCTTCATCGGTCTGGTCCTGATGATTTCGGCCTGCGCTGCCAATTCCTTTGTTACAGCAGAATGGAATCGTAATGAGTTTTACGCATGGCAAGTGGCTCAGGCTCTGGGAGCTGCCATGATTGTTATGCCGATTCTAATGGGTGCAACGAATGCCGTCATGCCGCAGGAAGGCCCTTTTGCCGCAGGAATGGTGAATGCACCGCGAGCTGTCGTGCAGGTGATGGGAACGTGGCTCGTGCAGCTAGCTTTTCACTGGCGCGGCAATCTTCATTCTGAGCGTCTGACAGACCGTCTCGGGCAATATCATTATGGATTATTCCAGGGGGCAAATCCTGACTGGCAGCATCCGGCTCCTCTTCTGCCAAATGGGACCAGTCGCTCTCCCGGCGCAGTCGCTGCTTTAAGCAAGCAGCTTCATCACCAGGTTTCGACACTGGTGATTGAAGATCTTTTCATGATTATGGCCTGCATTGCGGGGCTGTTGCTGCTATGGCTTCTGATTGTGCCCGTGCGGGCTTATCCTCCCCGGATTGCGCTGGCGGGTATGATTCCTCCTGCTGATCCTGTTTCCACGCCGTCAAAATAATGGTTACTGTAAGGGTTAATCTTCATGGCTGAACCTCGTAAAACCGCTCGCTGGCCTTATTTCCTGGCTGGAGGCGTGGTGGTCGTCTTCATCGCGATCGTGCTGGCAATCATCTTTGTGCCGACCTCACGGGTCTGGACAAATGATGCCTATGTGACAGTCCATCACACCGTGATTGCTCCGCGTGTTTATGGTCAGGTCGTTGCTGTCAATGTCACAGATAACCAATCCGTCCATAAAGGGGATGTGTTGGCGGAGCTGGACCCCAACGATTATCAGACCGCCCTTGATGAGGCCCGTGCAACTGAGGCGGATGACAGGGCTAAGGTTATGGATGCCGCAGCGAATGTCGCTCGTCAGCCAGCATTGATTGATGATGCACAGGCACGGGTTGACCAATTACAGGCTGAGCTGGTTTTTGCTCGTCAGGATGCCGATCGTTACGGCCACCTGGCCCGTACCGGTGCAGGAAGCTTGCAGGAAGGCCAGAAAACTCATGCAACCTTGGCGGAAATGACGGCCTCCTATAATGCCGCCAAAGCTGAGTTGGAAGCGGCACGTGATGAATTGCTCGTTCTGAAAGCCAAAAATGCGGCAGCTGAGAAACAGGTCATGGTTGATATGGCTCGTGTCCATCAGGCGGAGCTTAATCTGTCCTATACAAAACTCAGAGCCCCGTTTGACGGTATGGTTGGCGAACGTAATGTGCAGATAGGTAATGTTGTGCCTGCTGGCACGCCCATTATGGCCCTTGTGCCGATTGATGATTTGTGGATTCAGGCAAATTACCGTGAAGTCGCTCTCCGCCACGTTAAACCCGGCCAGAAAGTCGATATCCACGTTGATGCCTATGATATTGATCTCAAAGGGATTGTCGATAGTGTGCCTCCATCTTCCGGAGCGGCCTTCGCACCATTGGCTCCTGAAAATGCGACAGGAAACTTCACAAAGATCGTGCAGCGTCTTCCTGTAAAAATCACACTGATTCCCGGTCAGCCTCTCGCAAAATTATTAAGAATGGGTTTCTCGGTTGAAACGACGATTCACACGGGTCTGGCCAATATTGTTGAGGCACAGCGCCATACCAACCGCTCGGTGACTGCGCGATGAGAACCAAGTCTCTTTCTGGTCGCTCTGCTCCTTACAATCTCGGGAAGAAAATAGGGCAGCGCTTTGTAAGTCTGGCCTTGTTAACAACGGCTCTGGCCGGGTGCATCAGGATGGGGCCGGATTACAAGACGCCTCCGTCTCCTGAGCAGCCAGCCCAATGGTCCAAAGCAGCTGATGCGCCCAAAAACCAGAAAGCCGGTCTGACCTATGGGGGGCAGGTTGATCTTACCTGGTGGCGACGGTTTAATGACCCGGTTCTAAATCAGTTGATCGAGACTCTGGGAAAGCAGAATCTGGACATCCAGGAAGCAGCAACAAGGGTCAGTCAGGCAAAAGGGCAATTGAAGGTTGCTGCTTCAGCGGGATTGCCTCACGTCGGTTGGGCTGGCGGATATGCCTGGACGCAACAGAGTGAAAAAGGCATGTTTGGCATGGTTCAGCCCAAGCCGGGTGCCGACCTACAATATCAGGAATATAGTAATATAGGTTCCGCTACCTGGGACCTTGACCTATTTGGAGCCATCCGCCGGGCTGTTGAGGCAAGCAATGCCGATCTCGTCGCCGTTGAAGCGGCCCGCAAGGCCGTGGTTCTGGCAAGTCTTTCGGACCTTGTCGATAGCTATATGCGTTTGAGAGGGGTGCAGGAACAGCTTGATTATACTGAAGAACATCTCAGGCTTGTTCAGCGTGACCTAAATCTGGTGCTTCAACGCCAGAAAGAGGGGGCGTCCAATGCGTTGGAAGTTGCTCAGGCCAGAGGGCAGGTTGAAAAAACAAAGAGTGACCTGCCTCCCTTAAGGCAGTCTCAGGCTGCTTTGGTGAATGCGATCGGATATTTGCTGGCCCTTCCACCACGCAAGCTGGAGGAACAGCTCCTGCCGCGCAAAGGACAACCATCGGCGCCGGTTTCTGTCGGGGTCGGTGTGCCGTCCACTCTGGCGCAGCGCCGTCCGGATATTATGCAAGCCGATGCAGCCCTCCACGCGGCAACAGCGCGGATCGGGGCGGCGACGGCAGCTTTTTATCCTGATATCAATCTTATAGGTGATCTGGGATCTCAAAGCTTGTCTGCGGGTGATTTCTTTATGCCTTCAGCGAAGTACTTCAAGTTGGGCCCGACTGTCAGTGTACCGGTCTTTCAGGGCGGTCGTCTGAGTGGCACTTTGAAACTTCGTAAACAACAGGCCAAGGAAGCGGCTTTTGAGTTCCGGCGTGTTGTTCTGAATGCCTGGCGCGAGGTTGATGACGCTATCACAGATCTGGCTCATATTCAGGTCCGTTATAAGGATTTGCAGGAGACGGTCCGTCAGAATAAACTGGCGTTATCAGCAGCGCAGGATCAGTACAAGGAAGGAGCTGTTCCGTTCCTTGAGGTGGATCGTGCTGAATCCCTTCTTCTGGCCAATGAAATATTAATGGCTGCGAGCCGGACAGATACAAATATCGCAACGGTTAATTTATACAGAACCCTGGGTGGGGGCTGGCAGCCTTTTGTTCCACCTGATAAAAAGGTAAAAACCGGCTTTGCCAACCTGGGCGGCTTTTTCTAAGAGCGCTCAGGAAACCGTATAAATATCAACCGGCCAGACAATAAACCGCACACGTTAAACAGGACGATACTTCCAGAATATGACCGCCGAACAAAGATTACCCCTTCGCCGTGCCCTTCTTTCCGTTTCTGATAAAGAGGGATTGGTTGATCTTGCGCGTGCCCTTGTCGCGCAGGATATTGAAATTCTCTCAACGGGTGGTTCAGCCCGCACTCTGCGTGAAGCAGGCGTGCCGGTAAAGGAAGTTTCTGAGCATACTGGCTTTCCTGAAATCCTTGATGGGCGTGTTAAAACACTGGTTCCCTGGATTCATGGGGGAATTCTTGGGCGCCGTGATAATCCGGAGCATCTGGAACAGATGGATGCTCATAAAATTGCGCAGATCGATCTCGTATGCGTAAATCTTTATCCTTTTTCAGCGACTGTCGCTTCTGGTGCTGATGCTGAGACATGTATTGAAAATATTGATATTGGTGGGCCAGCTATGGTGCGGGCTGCAGCCAAGAATTTCCAGCATGTTGTGATTTTGACATCTCCTGCGCAATATCAGGATTTCATGTCCTCCTTGTCACAAGGGGGCACAACATTGGCTGAACGCCGTAACTGGGCGCAGTCCGCCTACGCGCATACAGCTTCTTATGACAGCATGATTGCCAACTGGTTTGCCCGGCAGGAAGCTGCACCGGGTGACGTGGTTCTGCCTGAAGTGCTGACTCTGGCCGGGAAGCGTGACAGCCTTTTGCGCTATGGTGAAAATCCCCATCAGAAAGCAGCTTTTTATCGTGATGGAAGCAAACGTGCCGGTCTGGCCACAGCCCGCCAGATTCAGGGTAAGGAGCTGAGCTATAATAACCTGAATGACACTGACGCCGCTTTTGAAGCTGTGGCAGAATTCACAGAACCAAGTGTTGTTATTGTAAAACATGCCAATCCTTGCGGTGTTGCGACACGTTCCAATTTGCTGGAGGCATGGGAAGCAGCCCTGAAATGTGATCCGGTTTCTGCCTTTGGTGGAATTGTGGCTCTGAACCGCACTCTCGATGAAGCGACGGCACAGCAGATCAGCACAATCTTTACGGAAGTTGTTGTTGCGCCGGATGCAGATCAGGCGGCTCTTGATGTCATGGCTAAAAAGAAAAATCTCCGCCTGTTACTGACCGGTGGCGTTCCTGATCCGGCAGAGGCAGGGTTGGTTGTGCGTTCTGTTTCAGGTGGGTTCCTTGCTCAAAGCCGTGATAATGGACATGTCAGCCTTGAGTCTCTGAAAGTGGTGACCAAAAGAGCACCAACAGAGCAGGAAATGGCAGATATGCTCTTTGCCTTCCGTGTTGCCAAGCATGTGAAGTCCAATGCTGTGATTTATGTGAAGGATCAGGCAACAGTGGGCATCGGGGCGGGCCAGATGTCACGCGTGGATAGTGCCCGGATTGCCGCCCGTAAGAGCGAGGACGCGGCTCATGCTGCTGGATTGACCGAAGCCTTGACGGTTGGTTCAGTCGCAGCGTCTGATGCTTTCTTCCCCTTTGCTGATGGTCTGGAAAGTGTTGTTGCGGCGGGAGCTACGGCCGTCATTCAGCCTGGTGGCTCTATCCGCGATCAGGAAGTGATTGACGCGGCTGATAAAGCTGGCATTGCCATGGTCTTTACAGGTATGCGCCATTTCAGGCATTAATATTAACCAGAATAAGTGATTAAAATCGGGCGTTGAAAGATGAGCATATTCCGTTTTCTAACAGGTCTGGTTTTAGTGACAGGCACTGTGCTTCTTGCAAAAGAGGCACAGGCAGCTCAATGCAGTTATGATCTGAAAGTCCTGCCTACAGTGACGGGCGATGTCACCAGAGTTACACCGCAAGGTATTTTGCTGACAGATGGAACTGAAGTTATTCTCTCAGAAACACTTTTGCCCCGTATTCGGCTTGACCATGAAATAACAGCCCGGGGACTTCGTAGTCTGAAGAGTCATAAATTTCTGGCTCTAGCCTTGCAGGAAGGCAATAACCTGATCTGCCCATCAAATGTTGATGTTGAAAAAGGCCCTTATCCCGGTTCTTCTTCCTATGACATCATTGATAATGATGAGGAACAGCCGGAGAAGTAAGGGCGTATGGTGTCTTAATCAAGCTTCCAGCAACGTGATGTTGGGACAGTCTGGTCTGACCCAGGAGCAGATGAGGGGGGATTAAGGATGCAGAGGACGACATCTTTATTACGTTTCAGGGTGAAAATCAGTCCTGAGTCACCATAAGAAGAGGTCGTCACGACAGAGTAACCTTGTTGTCTCATCAAGTTGGCCATAGATTTGTCAACAGGCTGTAATATTGTGGGAATAGCCAGCGGACTATAGGGCGATTTAATACCAGATTCAGGAAGCCCATTATCAGAGGGCTGTCCCATGGTTTTTAACGGGATGTTAAGTATAAGCCCGAATAATAAAGTGAAAAATACTTTTTTCATGAAATTACTCCGTTATTATCTTATTAAATATGGTGCTTTATTATAACATTTTTATCTTATAAAGATATTCTATAGACGTAAGTGATTTTTCTCATAAGAAATACCTGTCTTGATATAGTTTAGCTCATACTTTAAAATCAGGGGAATTTGATAGATCTCATCCCGAAAGTTGCCACGCATTATGAAAATTGCTTTCGCCGCAGCCTCTACTGAGCTGGCACAGAATGCTCTTTCTCATTTGACTGACTATTATGGCAGCGTTCCGCTGGAAAAGGCTGACGTTCTTGTTTGTCTCGGCGGAGATGGGTTTATGCTTGAAACCCTGTTGGAGACATTAAATAGTTCTGTTCCCGTTTTTGGTATAAATTATGGAACGGTCGGTTTTCTGATGAATGACCGTGATCATCATGATCTGATAGAACGTCTGACCATTGCTGAACCAACGGTCATTTCTCCGCTGCATATGATCGCCAGAACCTGTAGGGGGGACGTCCATCAGGGATTGAGTTTTAATGATGTCTATCTTTATCGTGAAACGCGGCAGACGGCACGGATCACGATAGAAATAGATGGGAAACGCCGTATTGAGTCATTGACGTGTGACGGGGTTATTCTTGCCACGCCTGCGGGGTCGACCGCGTATAATCGTTCGGCCCATGGCCCCATTATACCTTTAGGGGCAGATTTATTATCTCTGACACCTGTGTCACCCTTTTCTCCCCGCTTCTGGCGTGGGGCACTTTTACCCGCACAGGCCAAGGTTCGCTTTATTATGAACCAGCCGGAGAAACGCCCGGTTTCAGCAGTGGCGGGGTCAAAAGAAATTCGTGATGTTGAAGAAGTGACGATTTATGAAGAGCGTAGCATCAAGGCGACGCTCTTGTTTGATCCCGGTCATAGTTTGTCAGAAAGAATCATTGCTGAACAATTTGCCGGAGGGTAGAGGGTCTGAAGAAAGACACCGGAAGGGGTTCAGATAATGGCTCCGGTGTCTGTGATTATCACTGGTTTAGAAAAGCGGTGTTACCAGTGGTCTCCCATTGAAATGTGCCAATAGGTTGGCAACGACATTTTCTCCCATGCTTTGGCGCGTTTCTTCCGTGGCAGACCCCTGATGAGGCTGAAGCGTGACATTACTGAATTTCAGGAAAGCCGGATTAATTGCGGGCTCATTGCAGAACACGTCCAGTCCGGCTCCGGCGATGGTTCCATTTTCGAGGGCGTCAATTAGGTCCTCTTCATTGACAACTGAGCCACGGGCAATATTGATGAGCACGCCTTGAGGCCCCAGTGCGTTGAGGACAGGGCTGTCAATGAGATTTTTTGTGGCAGACCCTCCAGGCACAGCCAGTGTCAGCACATCAGCCCATTCAGCCAGTTTCAGGAGATCAGGTTCAAAAGAGCATGAGCTTTCAGGGCGGGCACGCCGGCTGTAATAGGCAACGTCCATTTCACTAGCGAGGGCGCGGCGTGCAATAGCCTGCCCGATGGCACCGAATCCGACAATGCCCATACGCTTATGTTCCAGGCTATGAGAAAGAGGAGGGTAACCCTCACGTGCCCAACGGCCTGCTCTTGTATAATCCTCATTAAAGCGGAAGTGACGCTTAAGTGTCATAAGCAGCATCATGGCCAGGTCAGCGACATCATTTGTTGTGCTGTTTGTTGTGACGCTGATGGGAATCTGGCGCTGCCGGGCCTGCTCAAGGTCAATCTGGTCCGTCCCGACCCCATTGACGGAAATGATTTCCAGATTGGGAAGTGCTTCCATGACACCGGAAGGGATACCAGCGGCACCAGTGGTGGCGATACCCTTTATCTGCGCGGCAAGCGGGGCAAGGCTTGCAGTATCTTCGTAATGATGAAGCGTGAAATGCTCTGAAAGCTGTTTCAGAATAGGCGGTGCGTAAGCATCAATGACAAGAATATCGGCGAGAGAAGACATAATGACCAATCCTCGGACATGTTTGAGCAGGTAGTTTAAAGTGCCTGCTCAGCCAGGGCTTGGCAAGCCTGCTGCACATCACACCATGTTGTTTCAAAATCTTTCTCAGTGCCATAATAGGGGTCGGCAACATCCTCTCCCTCACGGCCTTTAACACAATCAAGCAATAGAAATATCCGGGCTTTCGACGTAGAGGGCTGAAGCTTTTTCAGTGTGCTGTAATGTGTGTGATCGAGCGCTATAATATGGGTGAATTCACTGAAGTCACTGTCTCTTACGGCCCGTGAGCGGTAATGGGAGATATCATGCCCTTCCCGCCGGGCGATAGCCTGGGCGCGCGGGTCAGGTGGATAGCCAAGATGCCAGTCTCCTGTTGCAGCTGAATCAATTTTGACCTCAATGCCTCTTTTGCGGGTTTCTTCTCTCATGGCCAGTTCTGCGAGAGGAGAGCGGCAGATATTGCCGGTACAGACAAAAAGAAAAGAGGGAGTAGTCGTCATTCAGTGGTCTTTCATGGAGATTGGCTGGCAAATCAGTATTGCGGGTGGCAAGGTGAGCAGGCAATTTGTCTATAATAACTTACTCGCCTGGCGGAATTATAGAGATCCGTCTCTCAGAAGTAGGACTATGCATCATTCATGGTCATAAAAGCTGAGTGGTGTCCACGAAAGGATTCGAACCTTCGGCCCCAGGATTCATCCCACTACTATTTTCATAGCCACTTCACAAAAGCGAAGTGTTTGTGAGCTGGACTGTCTCTTTACCTTAAGCCTTGCAGCATAAAAGCCAAAGGCTCTTAGGTATCGCCCGTTCAGTCTCTACACCTTCTTTCCGCCTGTAAGGCTGAAAGCTTGGCTCGGGATTGGCACGGTATAAACCAGAGCTTTCCCCGAATTTGAGCGAATCCACTGGGGGGTTTCCCACTCCCAGCGCCCAATTAAACTAGGAATCCTGTGCTCTATCCTGCTGAGCTACGTGGACACACACGAGTTCACTAACCTTAAATGAAGTAGGCTGCAAGTATAGATTTTCAACTCATGACTTGGCCTTGCGCGTTTCGCGTTCTATGAAGGAGGGGAATCATTGTCTGTCAGGTTTGCCAGCCTGACGATTTACTTTCATCATCTTGCCCTGGCACGGCCGGAACAGGATCATCATGTCCCGAATATCACAGACTTCCAACATAGTGTTGCGTCGATTAAAGGGAATGTCATTACCCCGTACGTCGACTTTTTTAGCCAGTCTTGCTGTTATTAGCCTGTGTGGTCTTTCTGCCTGTGGTGGCAGTGCCCGAAATCCTGATAGCCTTGCGCGTCCCCGTAACCATCTTCTTGGTGCAGACCGTGGTGCCCATGGTGGGAAAGATCAGCTCAAGGGTGGGGTAAATGCTTATTTATGGCGTGGAGCGATTGATACGCTTTCCTTCATGCCCATGCTCTCAGCTGATGCGCAGGGTGGTGTGATTCTGACAGACTGGTTCCAGCCTCCCAGCACACAGGGTGAACGCTTCAAGATTTCAGCCTATATTCTTGACCGGCGCTTACGCTCTGATGCGCTTCGAGTCACAATTTTCCGCCAGACGCGCTTAAATGAGGGCGAATGGCAGGATGCCCCCGTGGCTCCGACGACAGTTTCTGATATTACAGCACGTATTTTGGAACGTGCACGCCAGTTAAGATCTGAAAATGGCGGTGGAAAGTAAGTTTTAATGAGCGACAATACAACATCACAAGCCGCTTCGGCGCAGTTTGACTTTCATAAGCGTGAACTTCACTGGCAGAAATGCTGGGAAGAAAAAAATGTCTTCAAGGTGTCTGATGTGCCTCCGGCAGATCAGCCCAAATATTATGTGCTGGAGATGTTTCCTTATCCTTCAGGGCAGCTTCATGTTGGTCACGTAAGGAATTACGCGCTTGGTGATGTTGTCGCTCGTTATAAACGGGCACAAGGTTTTGCTGTGCTCCATCCAATGGGGTGGGATGCGTTTGGTCTTCCCGCAGAAAATGCAGCACGTGAGCGTGGGGTTCACCCAGGTGAGTGGACCATGCAGAATATTGCGACTATGCGGAAGACCCTGCAGCGTCTGGGCTTTTCGCTCGACTGGTCACGTGAGATTGCGACCTGTCAGCCGGAATATTACGGCAAGCAGCAAAAATTATTTCTTGATATGCTCAAGGCCGGACTTGTTGAGCGGCGTGATGCTTCGGTTAACTGGGATCCAGTCGATCATACAGTGTTGGCTAATGAGCAGGTTGTGGATGGGCGCGGGTGGCGTTCCGGTGCTCTGATTGAGAAAAAAACACTCTCTCAGTGGTTTTTGAAAATCAGTGATTACGCAGAGCCACTACTGGAAGGGTTGAAGACCCTTGACCGTTGGCCTGACCGCGTCAAGATTATGCAGGAGCGCTGGATTGGTCGTTCTGAAGGGGCAAAAATCTGCTTCCCTCTCCATAATCCGCCAGCAGGTTTTGATGCTGAAGAAGATGGGCTTGAGGTCTTCACAACGCGGCCAGATACGCTTTTTGGTATGAGTTTTGTCGGGATTGCGGCCGATCATCCACTTGCTGCGAAAATTGCTGAACAGAATTCAGAAGCCAGAGCCTTTATCGAGGAATGTCGCCGTCTGGGGACTTCGGAGGAAGTGCTTAATACAGCGGAAAAACGTGGCTTTGATACAGGGCTGACGGTTGTTAATCCATTTAAACCTGAGCAGGTTGTGCCTGTCTGGATTGCCAATTTTGTTTTGACGGAATATGGCACAGGGGCGATTTTCGGCTGTCCTTGCGGCGATCAGCGCGATCTGGATTTTGCCCGTAAATATGGCCTTGAAACACCGTCTGTTCTCCTTCCCTCTGGTGAGGAAGAAGCCGAATTCAGGCTCGGTAATAAAGCCATCACCGGAGAGGCAACCCTCTATAACTCAGGTTTTTTAAGTGGCAAAGAGACGCAGGACGCTAAAAAAGCGGCCATCAAACGCCTGGAAGATCTGGGAATAGGGGAAAAAGTCACAAATTGGCGCCTCCGTGACTGGGGGGTCTCCCGTCAGCGTTACTGGGGCTGTCCGATCCCCATTATCTATTGTGACTCATGTGGTGTCGTGCCCGTGCCGGAAGACCAGCTTCCAGTCACACTTCCGCAGGATGTCTCATTTGAGCGTTCAGGCAACCCGTTGGACTATCATCCAAGCTGGAAGCATGTTCATTGCCCGCAATGTGGCAAGGAAGCGCGGCGCGAGACAGATACATTTGATACATTTGTCGATAGTTCCTGGTATTTTGCACGCTTTACCAGCCCTCATGCCGCCACCCCGACCGTGCCTGAAGCGGCAAATGGCTGGTTGGCCGTCGATCAATATATCGGTGGGATTGAGCATGCGATTCTGCATCTGCTTTATTCCCGCTTCTTTACCAGAGCGATGCATAAAACAGGTCATCTGGCAGTTGATGAGCCATTTAGCGGGCTTTTCACGCAAGGGATGGTGACGCATGAAAGCTATCGTGACGGGCAGCAATGGCTCTATCCTGAAGAGGTTGAACGGCGTGGTGAGCAGGTTGTCCGTAAGGATAATGGTGCCCCTGTAACGGTTGGACGTTCAGAAAAAATGTCCAAATCGAAACGTAATACCGTTTCACCTGTTGATATCATTGAGCGTTATGGTGCTGATACAGCGCGCTGGTTTGTGTTATCTGACAGTCCGCCAGAGCGTGATATGGAGTGGACGGCTGCCGGCGTGGCAGCAGCGGGCCGCTTTATGCAGCGTCTTTACCGTCTGGTGCAGTCAGTCGCTGCTCAGGATAAAGCTGGTGCAGCTCATGGGAAAGGGGGGGATGACCTTCGCCGCGTGACACATCGCACAATTGCGGCCGTTACGGAAGCGCTGGAGGGTTTCAGCCCCAATGTGGCCGTGGCGCGTATTCATGAACTGACGTCCGCCCTGGCTGATGCTGAGAAAAAGCAGGCCGAAGGGCTGGGGGCAGCAAGGCGTGAGGCTGCGGCAACGCTGGCTATGCTCATTTCTCCCATGATGCCTCATCTGGGCGAGGAGCTGATGGCTTTACTGGAGCCAGAGGGTATTCTGGTGGCTGAGCGCCCCTGGCCGAAAGCAGAGCCGGAATGGCTGACTGTTAATGAGGTCACACTTGCTGTACAAGTGCTTGGTAAATTGAGAGGGACAATCACCTGCCGTCCCGACGCCCCGAAAGAGGAAGTCCTGGCACTGGCACGTGCGGAACCGAATGTCGTCAAGGCGCTTGAAGGACAGTCCATTATAAAGGAGATTCACGTTCCCAACCGGATTGTGAATTTTGTCGTGAAACCAAAATGATCCAGTTTCGTCTGCTTTCCAAACGGGCCCTGTTGAAACAATATGGAATTCTCTCTCTGCTGAGCCTTGGCATGATAGGCTTATCAGGGTGCGGGTTTCACCCCCTTTATGGTGATAAATCCAGCCAAGGGGTGGGAGTGGATGCTTCCAATGAGTTGAAACGTGTTTATGTGGAGAATATTCCCACCCGTTTTGGGCAGACGATGCGCCTGGCATTACAGCAGGATATGGCGGGCGATGGGTCAGTGCAGCCTGATGGCTATACGCTTAAGGTGGACGGCACAGCGTCTTTTGAATCGGTCGATATCCACCTTGATAATACGTCGGGTCGTTCCAGAGTCATCGGTCGGGCAAATTGGAAATTATATAGCGTCGGGGAAGAGCCAAAATTATTGGCGCAGGGTTTTGCTCGTACGTTGGATGGTTATGATCCGACAATTCAGCAATATTTTGCCCAGACCCTGAATGATGAAACCATCATGAAGCGGGTTTCAGAGACCTTGGCGCATGACATTACGCAACAGGTTGCGATCTGGTTCAAGGCCCATGTAGCGCCTGGGGCAACGAAAGAGCCAAGGCGCGGTCAGTATATAGACACTGACGAGATTCAGGATGACCATAGCGGTCGTTTCCGTAATCTTGACAGTGATGGCTTCCCGGCTATGGCGACAGGTCGTGTCAAGCGTGACTATTCGACCGGTAATTTATATGACCAGCAACCTTGAAAATTGAAACGCGCCATATTGACCGCACTCTGGCCGATTGCGGTGCCTGGCGCGCGATTCTCCTCTATGGAGAAGATACAGGCCTAATCCGGGAGAGGGCGATAAAAGCCGCCAGGCAGATTGTCGAGGATTTGCAGGATCCCTTTCGATTGACCCGGCTGGAAGGTGATGAGCAGGCCAGACTTGATGAGGAAATGGCCTCTCTATCGCTTATTGGTGGTCGGCGTGTTGTCTGGATCAGTGAGGCGCAGGATGGTCTGGCTTCCCGGCTTGAACGTGTCATGGCGAGCGAGACAGATACGCTTCTGATTATGGAGGCAGGGAGCCTGTCCCCTCGCTCGAAATTGCGTGTTTTTGCAGAAAAACATCCCCGAATTGCCTCTATTGCCTGTTATCCTGAAGAAGGACGGGCCTTATCACAAACAATTCAGGAGAGCCTGCTTCAGGATAAGGTCCATCTTGAACGAAGTGCCCTTCAGTGGTTACAGGCGCGTTTGGGGGCTGATAGAGCTCTGGTGCGTAGTGAAATCGAGAAACTGAGACTCTATGCGCGTCCTGGTGAGACATTGGGGCTGGATGACGTTCGTCTCTGTATTGGAGATTCGGGGAGTACTTCTTTAGAAGAGGCCGTTTATTCTGCTTTTGCGGGGCAGTTTCCACAGGCTGATCTTTTATTATCCAGAGCTCTGGCTGATGGCGCTGCTCCTGTTGCTTATGCCAGAGCCGTGTTTCAGGTGGCTGATAAGATTTATACTGTTTTGATGCAGGAGTCAGAAGGACTTTCCCGTCAGCAGGCAATCAGCTCATTAAGGCCGCCTCTTTTTTTTAAAAGGAAAGAACTATTCCAGAAGGCATTGCAGCGTTTTTCCCTGACAATGCTTGATAAAGTTTATCACGAGACCCAAACTCTTGAAATAAAATGTAAAATGACCGGTGCGAGTGACTCCCTGTTATGTGAGCGGCATCTTATGTTTTTGTCAAAAATCAGAACTTAAGACTGTCTTATTAAATCAGCCAACGTCAGTATTTATGGTCACGTTCGGAGAGTTTCTGAAATTCATGTTGCCATCAATGGATTGTTCATTTTTGCAATAAAGGAGACCAGGTTTTGCTTTTACATATAGAGAAAGTTCTTACCAGAGAGGAAGTAACCCAGTTACGCGCTAGGTTGCATGAGGGGGCCTGGGTGGATGGCAAGGGGACAGCCGGTCAACAATCAGCTGCATCGAAGAATAATCTGCAGATCGCTCCTGATAGTCCTTTAGGGCGTGAGCTTTCGACCTTTCTTCTGAAAAAACTGGGTACAAACCCCCTTTTTAACAGTGCTGTGTTGCCCTTCCGTGTCGTTCCTCCTCTGTTTAACCGGTATGATGAGGGGATGTCTTTTGGAGCCCATGTTGATAATGCGCTTCGTCCTATTCCCGGGATGGGACAGCGTATTCGCACAGATGTATCCAGCACATTATTTCTTTCAGATCCGGAGGAATATGAAGGAGGGGAGCTGGTGATTTATGGGCCTTCAGAACAGCAGGGCGTTAAATTACCGGCAGGGGATATGATTGTTTATCCGACGACTGCTCTTCATGCTGTCCTGCCTATTACACACGGCAGCCGCCTAGCATCGTTTTTCTGGACGCAATCTTTTATACGCTCACAGGAGCAGCGCTCTATTCTCTTTGATCTCGATCAGAGTATTCAGAGGCTGACAGCTGAGCGAGGCCCTAAAGACGGAGAAGTATTAAACCTGACCAATATTTATCACAATCTTCTTAGATGCTGGTCAGAATTATAGTGGCTTTTAAGAAAAAGAAGACCTTCTTGAGGGGATATCCCCAAAAGAAGATTCAGTAACCGTAAAATTGTTACGGAGCTGATTTCTTCTTTTTCTTTTTTTCCAATTCCTCGGGTACTTCTATGTCAATTTCCAGTGTGGAAAATTGCTGGCCACGGTCCAGCTTCACCTGAACCTTATCCTGATCCACAGAAACGTGACGTGACAAGACCTCAAGGATTTCCTTATGCAATTTGCGGATAAGGTCTGCATCTCCCTCACTACTGGAGCAACGCTCATGAGAGAGAAGGATTTGCAGGCGGTCTCTGGCAACGTTACTTGAAGAGGACTGTTTGCGTGAGAAAAAACTGTCAAAGAAACTCATGCGCCCCTCTTCTTGAACAGGAAGTCAAACAAACCACGTTTTTCGACCGGAATGGTCACCTCAAGTTTTTCACCTTCAAGACGGCGGGCGGCTTCCAGATAAGCCTGAGCACAAACACTGTCAGGAGATGATAATGTAACAGGGCTACCGACATTGGATGCTTTGAGAATATCCTCACTCTCCGGGATAACGCCTATCAGAGGCACGGAAAGAATTTCGAGAACATCATCGATATTGAGCATCTCGCCACGAGCAGCACGAGCCGGATCGTAACGGGTAATCAGGAGATGTTTTTCAACCTGTTCCCCTTTTTCAGAGCGGGCTGTTTTGCTGTCCAGCATACCAATAATACGGTCTGAATCACGTACAGAACTGACTTCCGGATTTGTGACGATCACGGCATGGTCAGCATGATACATGGCCAGCTGGGCGCCGCGTTCAATGCCGGCCGGGCTATCACAGAGGATCCAGTCAAATTTCTCCTTCAGCTCCTCCATCGTGGCTGCCACCCCTTCCGGGGTCAGGGCATCTTTATCGCGTGTCTGGGAGGCAGGAAGGATGGAGAGCGTTTCGCACCGCTTGTCACGGATCAAAGCTTGAGAGAGCTTGGCATCTCCCTGAATGACATTGACCAGATCAAATACAACGCGCCGTTCAACCCCCATCACCAGATCAAGGTTACGTAACCCCACGTCGAAATCAACGACAACTACATTCTGCCCGTTACGTGCCAGGGCAGCGCCTAAAGCCGCGGTCGTAGTCGTTTTTCCAACGCCCCCTTTTCCTGACGTTACAACGATAATCTTTGCCATAAACCTGCCAACCTTCTTTTATATCATTGAGAGAACGCCAGAAACATAAGTTCAGTAATCACTACGTAATCTAATGTACAAACGCTATCTTATTATTAAAGAAATTATTTTGAAGCAATTTTTTTAATTTATTTTACAGGATCAGCCTGGTTCCCATTATCCTGAAGACGCTTCTCCGATAGTGGCTTAACCTTAATCCGGCCTTCTTCAAGACAAATTTGGGTTGCTTGTCCGATCAAAGAGGGATCAATCTCGTCAGCGACAAGATAATAGCCATCAATGGCCAGAAACTCTGCTTCCAGGCGGGATGTATAGATTCGGGCTTCCGGGTGGTGATTAATCCCCGCAATAATGCGTCCCCTCAGAGGGCCATAGACATGGACCGAGCCACCAGCAATGATTTCAGCTCCGGAAGAGACCCCGCCAATAATGACAATATCGCCATCCAGATTTTCAATAACCTGGCCTGATCGCACAGGGCGGTCAATAACCAGCGTCTCCGAAGGAGAGGAAGGGGGCTCCTGTGGGGGAGGCGGGGAGATGGTGTCCTGAGCCTCTGGCAGAGCCACGGTTCCACTGGGGCGGCCCCCCTGCAGGGTGGCTGGCCAGTCCCACTGAGCCAGTGCCGGCCATGAGCGGTCACCGCCTTCTATGCCGATAATATGGATGTTACGTTCCTTCAGGGAAGGAAGAAGGTCAGACAGTCCCTCCGTTTCAGCCTCCAAAAGGCTGAGATCAAGGATAACAGGACGACTATTGAAAAAGCTGACTGAATGGCTGATCTGCACATCAAGGCCTCTGAGCCAGGCTTCGAGAGGCGCTTCAGGGGAGAGAACGAGGGCAAGAAAAGAACGCCCTCTGGCGCGGATACGGGGGAGTGAGGAAGGTTCCCCCGAGACAGAAGAAAGGTCATGGGTCATAAGGGGAATTTATAGCATGGTTTTATGGCAAATCCATCGTATATCAGACAGGTTTTTTGTAATAAGAGGCTTGGACAATTCATCTCTGTGCCCTAGATAGAAGTGATGCGCGTACTGCACCATTTACCCCTCTCTCCGCAATCTCGTTTCGTCCGGCTTCTGCTTGGTGAAAAACGTTTGCCCTGTGAACTTATTTACGAAAAAATCTGGGAACAGACAGATCAGTTTCGTGCTTTGAACCCGTCAGGTGAGGTGCCTGTTCTGGTCGAAGATAGCGGTCAGGTCGTCCCGGGTGCGATGGTGATCGCGGAATATCTTGAGGATGTTTATCCTGATATTTCCCTGTTGGGCCGCACGATAGCGGAACGTGTCGAAGTCCGTCGTCTTCTTGACTGGTTTGATCGGTTGTTCCAGCAGGAAGTCAGTCTGAATCTTCTGGGCGAGAAAGTGGAAAAACGTCTTTTCGGCCTTGGTCATCCTGACGGGACGGTTTTAAGGGTGGGGTATAAAAACCTGCGCTTCCACCTTGATTATATTGGTTATCTGGCTGAAACGAGGACATGGCTAGCCGGCCCTTCCCTGTCAGCGGCGGATTTTGCAGCAGCGGCACATCTTTCAGCCCTTGATTTTCTGGGTGATATCAACTGGCCACAGGCACCTTCAGTCAGGGACTGGTATGCCCGTGTGAAATCAAGGCCCTGTTTCCGCACATTGCTGGCCGACAAGGTCAGCGGGTTTGTTGCGTCCCCGCATTATGCAGATCTTGATTTCTAAAAGAGCCTTATAGAAAGCTTTGACATAAATGAAAATGCCTCAGAAAGACTGGGATGTTATTGTTCTGGGCGCAGGAGCTGCGGGCATGATGGCGGCGTCTCAGGCTGGTCAGACGGGAGCGCGCGTGCTTCTTCTGGACCATGCAGAGGAGCCGGGGCGGAAGATCCTGATTTCCGGTGGAGGGCGGTGCAATTTCACAAATCTGGGTGCACAGGCTGGCAATTATCTTTCACTGAACCCACATTTCGCGCGTTCAGCCCTTGCCCAATATACACCATCCATGTTCTGCGAACTCGTCAGAAATTATCATATAAAATGGGTGGAGAAAGAGCAGGGGCAGCTCTTTTGTCAGGGCTCTGCGCGGGAGATCGTCGATCTTCTGCTTTCCGAGTGCCGTAAAGGGCGCGTTGAGCTTCAGCTTCGCTGCCAGATTATCTCGGTCATGCGACATGAAGAAAATTTTGAGATTCAGACTTCTCAGGGTGTTGTGCGCGGCCGGTCTCTTATTCTTGCGACAGGCGGCCTTCCAATCCCGAAATTGGGGGCGACGGATCTTTCATTGCGGATTGCCAGACAGTTCGGCCTCAAAATCATTCAGCCTTTCCCAGCCCTTGTGCCGCTCGTCCTCCAACAGGCCTATCCGGATCTGGCAGGGGTTTCTGTAACGGTTGAAGCCTCTCTGGGACGGAAAAAGCCAAAATTTACCGGAGGAATGGTCTTTACGCATAAAGGTGTTTCCGGTCCGGCCATTTTGCAGATTTCCTCTTATTGGCAGAAAGGGGATCCTCTGACATTGAACCTCTTACCGGGGGTAAATGTTATGGATATGTTTGAGGAGATCAGAACGCGGCGACCTCACGCTCAGCCTCTGGCTCTTCTGGAAAAACTACCTCAGAGACTAGGACGCGTTCTCGTCAGCACATTATGTGATGATCGTCCCCTGAATGAACAGCCCATGAAATCCCTGCGTGCTCTTGCGTCTTTGATAGAACGATGGGAACTCCAGCCTGTCGCTTCTGAAGGTTACGCAAAAGCGGAGGTTATGAGGGGAGGCATCGATACAAAATCCTTGTCTTCCAAAACAATGGAAGCGCCGTCCGTTCCTGGTCTTTATATTGTGGGGGAAGCTGTGGATGTGACGGGCTGGCTGGGTGGCTATAATTTCCAATGGGCCTGGTCAAGTGGCTATGTGGCGGGACGGGCTGCGTCTCATTACGCAAGACAGTCAGGGTAAAGGTCAGGACCTGTTATGACACAAACGATACTCCCCTGGATTGTGGCGGGCTGCGTTACCTTATTGGCCATTATTATTTTTCTGCGTGGTCAGGGGGGAAATCAGCTTGCCACAAGAGAAGCCCAGCGGCAGGCGCAGGATGCAGAATATCAGAGGCAGCAGATTTCCGAGCTGGAAAGAGCACTTGGTGGGCGCCTTGAACAGATACGTCTTGAAAACAGGCAGCTCTTTGATGAAACGTTCCAGAGAACGCAGAAAGACCAGGGCGATATGCGGCTTTTATTGTCTGAATCTTTGCGGGAAATGGCAGAACGCCAACAGATGCAGATGGCGTCATTGCAGCAAAGCGTCAATGAACGCTTGCAAGGTGCCGTCAAACAACAGATGCAAAGCAGTTTTCAGCGTGTTGTAGAGCAATTTGCCATGATGCAGAAGGCTCTTGGGGAAGTCCGGCAGGCGACAGCGCAGATGAACGACCTCAAACGCCTTTTTACCAATGTCAAAACCAGAGGGGGGTGGGGGGAAACCCAATGCAGGGCCATTCTGGATGATATTTTGTCCCCCGATCATTATGAATGTAACGTCCGATTATCCCCTGATAGTAACGAAGTCGTTGAATTTGCAGTAAGGATGCCCTCTAACGGCCGGAAGGAAGCCCCCTTTCTATCCATAGATTGTAAATTCCCGACAGAAGCTTATGAGCGTCTGATCCAGGCGAATGAAATGGGCGATCATGAGGCAGAAAAGCAGGCAACCAAGGCACTGGAGCAGATTGTAAAGCTCGAGGCCAGGAAAATAGCCCAGAAATATATTCGTCCTCCCGTTACAGTGGATTTTGCTGTACTCTATGTGCCAACGGATGGCCTCTATACAGAAATCGCTCGTCTGCCCGGCGTTATAGATGAAATTGGCCGTCTACACCGCATATTGATTATGGGACCGGCTTTATTGCCCGCTCTCTTGAGGACAGTTCATTTAGGATATGTTACGCTGGCGTTGGAAGAAAGAACGGAAATGATAGCGGCTCTGTTGGGAGAGACGCGTCAGGAAATGTTGAAAATGGATATGGTGCTGGAAAAATTACAGCGTAATGCCGGGACTATGGGGAATACGATTGAAGAGGCCAGGCGTCGGTCACGTGTTCTGGGGCGTAAATTAAATGCCCTGGGAGAAACATCTACCGAGCATGAAAAAATATCGTGAAAGCAGACTAAAAACATAGAAAGACTGTCAAACCCGGTAAGAGCTACAGACGTCCATAAGCCTGTTTACGGTTCCAAAGAGGTGAAAGAAGGAAAAATGGATAAAACGTTGTGCGAGACAATAAACCTCTCTGAAGGTCGTAGCAAAGGTAAAACCAGTTTGTTACTGGTAGAGGACGATAGCGAGCTGGCCGCTGAAATCAAGGCGGATATGGAAGAGCGCGGCTATTATGTCGAACACGCGACTTCTGGCACTCAGGGGTTGGAATTGGCGCGTGAGAATCCTTATAATCTCATGATTATTGACCGCATGCTTCCCGGAATGGACGGTCTGACGGTTGTTGCGACCCTTAGAAATGAGGGTGTGACAATGCCTGTATTGGTTCTTTCAGCCCTCTCAGCGGTTGATGACCGGGTGACGGGTCTGAAAGCGGGGGGCGATGATTATCTGACCAAACCCTTTGCTCCGGAAGAGCTTGCTGTGAGGCTGGAAGTCCTCCTGCGCAGACCATTGACAGACCCCCGTCAGACCATTCTGCAGGTTGGCCCGCTCAAAATGGACCTTATCGAACGCAAGGTCTGGCGTGACCAGCGTGAGCTTGAACTTCTGCCGCGTGAATTCCGGCTTCTGGAATATCTGATGCGCCGCCCTGATACGGTCGTGACACGCTCAATGTTGCTGGAAGAAGTGTGGAATTATCGTTTTACGCCTCAGACCAATCTCGTGGATGTGCATATCGGGAAATTGCGACGGAAGGTGGATGGGGAAAATGAAATTCCCTTGATCAAAAGCATCAGAGGGGTTGGGTTCAGTCTGAATGTTACGCCGTAACCCCTTTCGGACCCAGGCCTTTCGTTTTGCTGTTATACTTGTCGGTGTCGTCATACTGGGAATGGCCATACAGCTTTTTATTATCTACGAACAGGTAAAATCCAACGAAGATGAGGTGTCATACGGTTTGTTACACCGTACGGCTCAGCTGCTTCTTCAGGATCGTCAGGGAGAGTTAGAGGAAAAAGTCAGGGATCGCAGCAGGAACGTTTTACAGGTGACTCTGAATGGAGCTGCGATTTTTGATCAGGACAGGCATTATATTGCAGGCGATATTTATCATTGGCCCCGTAAAATGCGTGTGTCTCCACAGGTACAGACCATAAATTTCCATTCCGGGGATGGCAGGATATCGCGGATGCATGTCCTGGTTGTGCCGATAGACAACGCAAAAAAGCCTCGTTATCTGGTTCTGGCACAAAGTGACCTGATTGGGCGGAATTTTTCTCACATCGTGGCTCACCTGGCCGTGTTGTCCATGTTGCCCGTCATTATCATAGCGCTCCTTTCCGCCTTTCTGGTCAGTCAGCGCATTCTCAAGCGTGTCGAGCGTATTCACGATACGATCAGACATATTATGAATGGTAACTGGCAGGAACGCCTGACGGTAGGCAAAGACCGTGACGGGTTGGAATATATTGCCGCAACGGTTAATCAGATGCTTGACCGTCTTGAGCGGTTAATGCAGGCCGTGCGTCATGTTGGCAATGATATTGCTCATGATTTGCGGACGCCTCTTGCGCGTCTTCAGGCCAGAATGGCACGCTTGTCCGAATTGCCGGATCTGCCTCTTCCCTATGAAATTAAAAGATTTAACAGAGCCCTTGAGCGCAACAGAGCCGATATTGGTCAGTGTCTGACCATGATCAAGGCCCTGCTGAGAATTGCCGAAATTGAAAGCAGTCGCCGTCGTGAGGGTTTTGCAGAGCTTGATGTCGTCTCTCTTATTGTCGATATTGCTGATCTTTATGAGCCGATTGCCGAGAATAAAAATGTCTCACTGACGGTGATGATTCCTTTTAAGGAACGCAGGATTTATGCGGATCTTGATCTTCTTAATGAGGTTATGGCCAATCTTGTTGATAATGCCATAAAATTCACGCCCCCAGGGGGAGAGGTCTGCATTGCTCTGGGTGAAGATGTGACTCATCACACATGGATCGAAGTGCGTGACACGGGAACAGGCATTGCAGAGGAAGAGAGAGGGGCTGTCCTGAACAGATTTTATCGCACAGATAAAACCCGCATGATCCCCGGTCATGGTCTTGGACTGAGTCTTGTTATGGCGATTGTGGATCTGCATGATGCCACATTGGAGATTAACCATAACGTCTATAACCAGAATGCCAAAGGCACTATTTTCAGAGTTGTGTTTCCTCTCCTTTGGGATGAGGAGACTACAGTGTCTCAGGAGCGTGTGAAAAAACTTAAAACCTTTTAATAATAAAGAGGATACCACTGAGGGGGATAGTGCCTTATATCAAAAGGTTTATGAGATAAGAGGTCATCCTTCGGGAAAAATACGTGTGAAAATTTCAATTCCAGAATTTTGTATAATGATTACCTCCTTATGTGAGGTTGTGTAGACAATGAAAGCGATTGTTATTACCGCTTTAAAGCGGCCATATACTTTTGTTGTTCTATCTATTTTTATCGTTATTTTCGGTGTTAAAGCGATTATTACGACACCGACTGATGTGTTTCCCAGTATTCGCATTCCTGTTGTGGCGGCTATCTGGTCCTATACGGGCCTGATGCCTGAAGAGATGTCGGGACGTATTGTTTATTACTACGAGCGTGCTTTAACAGCGACGGTCGCCAATATTGAACATATTGAAAGTGATTCCTATTACGGCCGTGGTATCGTCAAAATCTTTTTCCAGCCCGGGACAGATTCCTCTGTTGCCCAGACGCAGATCACGTCAGTTTCCCAGACGGTTATCAAACAATTGCCAACAGGCGCTACGCCGCCACTGATTTTGGCAATGGATGCGTCATCAATTCCGGTATTGACGCTGCAGGTCAATAATCCAAAGATGTCTGCCTCCGAAGTTTATAATATGGCCATGAACCTGATCAGGCCGGAGCTTGTTTCTGTCGCAGGGGCTGCCATTCCGCACCCTTATGGGGGACAGGCGGCAAATATCATGGTGGATCTGGATCCCCTCAAACTTCTGGCACACAGGGTCTCACCACAGGATGTTTCAGCGGCCTTGAACCGGCAGAATATCGTCCTGCCAGCGGGGGATCAGCGTATTGGTGCGCTCGATTTGATGGTGCGGACCAATTCTGCCCCAATGGATCTTCAGGCCTTTAATGATATGCCGATTAAACAGGTCGGTAATGCCGTCGTTTATCTGCGGGATGTCGCCTGGGTTCATAAAGGAGGGCCCCCTCAGACAAATGCCGTGCTTGTACGGGGCAAGCAGGCTGTGATGATGGTTATTCTCAAAAGCGGTGATGCCTCGACACTTTCTGTTGTCAGTGGAATCAAGAAACTTCTGCCGCAGGTTGAAAGAACCCTGCCCGAAGGTACGACCCTGAGTGTGCTCACTGATGCGTCGGAATTTGTGAGAGAGTCTATCATTGACGTTGTGCGTGAGATGGTCATGGCCGCAATCCTGACAAGCCTCACAGTGCTTCTTTTCCTGGGGTCATGGCGTTCAACCGTCATCGTGGCCACGTCAATTCCATTGGCTATTCTCTCTGCCCTGATCGGTCTTTCCCTGGCTGGTCAGTCCATCAATGTCATGACGCTGGGTGGCCTTGCTCTTGCCGTCGGTATTCTGGTTGATGATGCAACCGTGATGATCGAGAATATCGATGCTCATATTCATATGGGCAAAGAGCTGGAGCCAGCCATCATTGATGCCGCTAATCAGATTGTCGTGCCGACCTTTGTCTCGACGACGTGTATCTGTATTGTCTGGTTGCCGCTTTTTGAACTGACGGGTATATCCGGTTGGCTGTTCATGCCGATGGCTGAAGCGATTATCTTTGCCATGGTTGCGTCTTTTATACTGTCCCGCACTCTTGTCCCGACGATGGCACAGTGGCTTTTATCCGCTCAGATGGCTCATGGTGTTCATGGGGAAGGGCAAGACCAGCGTAGAAGTCTGGCACAGCGTTTCCAAAAGGGTTTTGAAGCTAGTTTTGAAAAATTCAGACATCATTATCAGTCTCTATTAATGGTTCTTGTGGGCATAAGAGGGCGTTTTATTCTCTTGTTTCTGGGTGTTTCACTGGCTTCGACAGGTTTGCTGTTTTTCGCAGGGCAGAATTTTTTCCCTGAAATCAAATCCGGCACACTGCAATTTCATATGAGGGCCCCTATCGGAACCCGCCTTGAAGAAACGGCGAAAATCAATGGGCTGGTGGAAAAGCAGATCCGTCAGCTTTTGCCGGGGCAGGTTGAAACAGTTGTCAATAATTGCGGGTTGCCCGCCAGCCAGTTGAATCAGGCCATGCTCCCGACACCTACGGTCGGCACACAGGATTGCGACGTTACGGTCCAGCTGAAAAACCCGGAAAGTCCCATTCCCGAATATCGTCGTATCGTCCGCGCAGGATTAAGGGAGTCTTTTCCGGGAACATCGATTACGTTTCAGCCGGGGGATTTGACAGCAAAAATTCTTAATTTCGGTCTGCCTGCGCCAATTGATGTTCAGATTGTAGGGACCAATCTGCAGGAAAATTATGCGTTTGCCGTGAAAATCGCGAGCAAAATGCGTCATATTCCTGGGATAACGGACGTTTCTGTTCAGGAACCCATGACCCAACCGACCCTGAAAGTCAGTGCACGTCGGAGTTTTGCGCTAGGGACCGGTATTACGGAAAGAGATATCGCTTCGAATATGCTTATTGCCCTTTCCGGCAGTTCGCAGGTAGGTCAGACCTATTACCTGAGTCCTCAAGGTGTTTCCCAGCTGATTGATGTGCAGATGCCTGCCCGCTACCTGCAGGGGATGAATCAGCTTGAGATGATTCCTGTTGATAAAGGTGATGGTAACCCTAAAGGGCAGACTATGCAGATTTTAGGAGGGCTCAGCGATATCACCCCGACGGGAACGCCGGCAGAAGTCTCACATTATAATATCATGCCTGTTTTCAATATTTATGCCTCTCCTGAGAATATTGATCTCGGGACCGTATCTCGTGCTGTGAAAAGGCTGGTCAAAAAGGAAAATAAAAACCTCCCTCGTGGGGCGACCATGACGGTTAGAGGGCAGGCTGTCACCATGAGTAGTGCCTATAGTCAGCTCATTGGTGGTCTGGCTCTTTCCATTGCGCTTGTCTATTTGATTATTGTTGTGAATTTTCAGTCCTGGCTGGATCCTTTTGTGATTATCATGGCTCTTCCGGGCGCACTCGCCGGTATTTCATGGAGCCTGTTTCTGACGCATACAACCTTGTCTGTTCCCGCTTTGACGGGGGCCATCATGTGTATGGGAACGGCCACAGCCAATGCCATCCTGGTCGTGGCATTTGCCCGTGAAAGGCTGGATGTGCACGGAGATGCGCTCAAAGCCGCTGTAGAGGCGGGATATGAACGTATCAGACCGGTTCTCATGACGGCTCTGGCTATGATGATCGGTATGATTCCCATGTCCATCAGTAATTCTGATAATGCGCCTCTGGGTAAGGCTGTCATTGGTGGCCTGATGGTGGCGACGGTCGCAACTCTCCTGCTGGTGCCATGCGTTTTTGCATGGTTACATCATAAAGAAACAACACCTGAAAATTCCTCCCTCAATGCGGAAGGGCTGCACTCAGAAAGGGAAAACGCGTGAAGTCAGTTCATCATTCCAAAGCCGGTTCCTCGCGCGTTCGTATCCGTATCATCCTGCTCTGTATTTTACTGATTGCGCTATCGCTTGCGGGCTGGGGGATTGCTCAGAGAAGCATCCATAGTCACAATCTGGTGGTGGAAACCGAAGACGCTTCCATTCCAAGAGTGGCGCTGATCTCCCCGCAGCATGGTCCTACAACACGGACTGTGCGCCTGCCGGCAAATCTGGCAGCCTGGTATGAGGCGCCTATTTACGCCCAGGTCTCAGGCTACGTTAAAATGTGGTACAAAGATTATGGCGCCCACGTCAAAAAAGGGGACGTTCTGGCAGAGATCAGCACGCCAAGTCTGGACGCGCAATATGCAGCGGCCAAAGCACATTATGATGTGGTAATGGCCCGTTACAAACTGGCCCTGATCACATCGGAACGTTGGAGTGCCCTGAAAAGCACCCAGGCCGTTTCCCGTCAGGAAGTTGACGTCCAGATTGCCAATGCTGCTGCCCAGAAAGCAGAGCTTGAGGCAGCCGCTCATGACGTTGAGCGTTTTCAGGCTCTGGAAAACTTTAAGAAAATTGTCGCTCCTTTTGATGGGATCGTGACCTCACGACTGGTGAATGTTGGTGATTATGTCAATGGGGAGGGGGGTAACCTCAACTCACGGGGTGGCGTTGCTGAGCTTTTTTCAGTAGCGGACGTTCATAAGATCCGTGTGTTTGTGTCTGTCCCGCAGGATTATGCGAGCGTTATTTCGCCTAAAATCAGTGCGGATCTGACTGTGCCGCAATATCCCGGACGTATTTTCCATGCAAGATTTCTGGCAACAGCCAAGGCCTTCAATGCGGGAACCCGCACTGTTACGACGGAACTATGCCTGGATAACCCGGAAGGTATGTTGTGGCCTAATTCCTATGCAACGGCAAAGATTATGGCACCGGGAGATCCTTCCATTCTGATTGTGCCGTCTGGTGCCCTGATTTTCAGGGCGCAGGGAACCCAGCTTGCCAAAGTGGTCGGAAATCACGTCCATTTGGAGAAGGTCGAAACAGGTATCAATTTCGGCACAACTCTTCAGATTTTAAGCGGGATTAAAACGACAGACAAAATTGTCGCTAACCCGACGGCCGATCTCCTGGAGGGTGATCAGGTCAAGATCGTCCCGACGACGCATGGTTATAATTCTCATGCTGCAGCCGTGCCAAAGCCGCTCAAGAATAAAACACCCGGTGATATGCGGCGGGCTGCTGCGGCTTCTCCCGAAGATACGATCGCTGATGAGGATAAAAAACCTTCCGACAAGGATGAATCCGCGCCTGCCGGAGAGGGTGCACAAGCTGGAAAAGAGACGGCTGGGGGAACTGTTCCAGGGCAGAAGCAGCTGCCATGATGCCTTCTCTTAAACATAAACGGTTGGCGGCCTTATTATTTGCGTCTGTTTCCATGGGGCTGACCTCATGTGATCTGACGCCTTCCTATAAACTGCCTCACTATATTTATCCTGAGGGCTGGGCCGGTAAAGGGATTATGCAGAATGCCCAGCCGGCAGATTCTGATCCCAGAGGCCGTTGGTGGACCGTGTTGAAAGATCCGCTTCTCGACCAGTTTGAGGAAAGGATGCTTGCAACGAACCCTGACCTGCAAGCGGCCGCTGAAAGTTTCACGCAGGCGAGAGATGTTGCCCGTGAAAGTGAAAGCAGGCTTTATCCCCAATTCACGGGTTCGGGGAAAATGAGTAAGAATAAAGCCTCAACCGGGCGTTTATTCCACCGTGAAAACGGGAACTCCATTACCTATGAGTCGAATGAAGCTTATAGCGGTGCGGCAACATGGGAGCCCGATTTCTGGGATTCAATTCGTAATTCAACGAGGTTGGAAAAAAATCTGGCCCAGGCCAGCGCTGCTGATTACGCTCTGACGCGTCTTTCCCTTCAGGCAGAGCTTGCTAGTGATTATGTGGCCTTGCGTGGACTTGATGCCCAATTGTCCGTTTATGAAGATTCCATCCGCTACTTCCAGGCTGCGGTTGAAATTACCCGTATGCGGCAAGGGGGAGCCATCGGGGCAGGGTTGGACGTTTCCCGCGCGGAAAACCAGCTTTACTCGGCACAGGCGGAGCATGATCGTGTGCAGGCTGCCCGTGATGTGATGGAACATGCGATCGCCATACTTCTTAATACAGTGCCGGCTGCCTTTCATATCAAACCTGTTAAAGGCGCTCACCTGAATTTTGATGTGATGGCCGTTCAAGCAGGATTGCCCTCCACTTTATTGGAGCGTCGGCCCGATATTGCTTCAGCTGAGCGGCATATGGCCGCAGCGTCGCGAGCGATCGGGGTGTCCCGTGCGGCTTTCTATCCCCATATCACCTTCAGTGCGACAGGTGGCTTTGAAGATGGTGGCTTTGATCTGGCCAGTATTTCCAAAGCGTTCTGGAGTATAGCGGTTCAGGCGGTTGAGCCTGTTTTTACGGGTGGGTTGCGCAGAGCGGCGCTTCAGAGAGCCTGGGCGCAATATCGCCAAAGTGTTGATGATTACAGAAGTGTCGTCTTAAGTGCCTTTGGTGAAGTGGAGGACGGCCTGAGCCAGATCCGGCTTTTCCATCAGGAACAGATTCATCAGCATCAGGCTGTTGATGCGGCCTTGAGAACACAGAGTATGACGATGGCCCTTTATACAGGCGGCCTGTCCAACTATCTTGATGCCCTTGTGGCCCAACAGGATGCTCTTCTGGCGCGCTTGCAGGAAGTCAAGGCCCAGACCTCACAGATCCAGGCAGGAATCAGGCTGATCCGTGCACTTGGCGGCGGCTGGAATAAGAAACAATTGCCCGCAATCAAGGAAATTGATCCCTTTGGTCCTCTGCAATATGAGAACCTTGACCATCCGAAAACGGTCGGTGGTGTGGAAAGTCAGACCAGAGAGGATGTTAATAACCTTTCCACCCGAACGGTGGCAGGACATAAATCTTGACAGATCCTTTATTCTCATATAGGCGCAGTCATACATCGAACGTGGGAGGGGGATTCTGTCCTCTGTCAAGACCACGGTTCGGGAACAGATAACAGGGAGTCCCGGATATGGCCAAAAAAATCGTTGGCTACATCAAATTGCAAATTCCGGCCGGTAAGGCCAATCCTTCCCCTCCAGTGGGTCCAGCTCTCGGTCAGCGTGGTCTGAACATCATGCAGTTCTGCAAAGAGTTCAACGCCAAAACGCAGACTCTTGAGCCAGGTATGCCGATTCCAGTTGTTATTACGGCCTATGCGGACCGTACTTTCAGCTTTATTACGAAGACGCCACCCAACACATATTTCCTTCTGAAAGCTGCCAAGATTTCCAAAGGCAGCCAGACAGTTGGCAAGTCTGCTTCTGTCGGTTCTGTCAAGATTTCCCAGCTGCGTGAAATCGCTGAGACGAAGTTTAAAGACATGAACGCCAATGATATTGACGGGGCTGTGCGCATGCTTGCCGGTTCTGCCAAATCAATGGGTATTGACGTGGTGGAGGGCTAAGTCCATGGCAAAAGATAAGCGTTTGGCAGCAATCCGTGCGACAATCGACGCCAATAAAAATTATGCCGTTGGCGAAGCTGTTGCGCTCGTAAAAAAGAATGCAACCGCCAAGTTTGACGAAACTGTTGAAATTTCCCTGAATCTGGGAATTGACCCTCGTCACGCTGACCAGATGGTTCGTGGACTGGTTTCTCTTCCTCATGGAACAGGTAAAACCATCCGTGTGGGCGTTTTTGCTCGTGGTGCCAAAGCTGAAGAAGCTCAGGCAGCCGGTGCTGACGTTGTTGGTGCAGAAGACCTTGCCGAGAAAATTCAGGCTGGTGAAATCGATTTCGATCGCTGCATTGCAACACCAGACATGATGGCTCTGGTCGGTCGTCTGGGTAAAGTGCTTGGTCCACGTGGACTTATGCCTAACCCTCGCCTCGGTACAGTCACCATGGACGTTAAATCTGCGATCGAAGCAGCAAAGTCCGGTCAGGTTGAATATCGCGCTGAGAAAGCTGGTATCGTGCATGCTGGTATCGGTAAGGCTTCCTTCACTGAAGAGCAGCTTGCTGACAATCTGAAAGCTTTTGTTGGGGCTGTTCAGAAAGCACGTCCAACAGGCGCTAAAGGAACGTATCTGAAAAAGGCTTCCCTGACATCCACAATGGGTGCAGGTGTGGCTCTGGACGTTTCCGGTCTGGAAGGTTAATCAGGGGTCATCCCTGATAAAGAGATCGTTACTCTTCGGAGTGACGTCAGGGGCAGGAAACTGCCCCATTCCTGTCCAAGAGCGTACGTAAAACCCTGTTAAAGGGTTTTCTAAGGGTCGAAAGATCGCGGACGTCAGATAGGTGGAAACCGTTTTGTACTTGATAGTGCTTTTTGCGGATTTCCCTTGTTATGGACAGGCGAGCGGGTTGAACTTTGAGTGATCAGAGGCAACCTATGGGTAATCCGGTCTGTGAAAACAGGCCAACGAGGAGACAGGTTTTGGACCGTACGGAAAAACGGGCCTTTGTTGACTTCCTCGCAAAGGTGTTTGGCAGCGCAAACATTGTAATCGTGACCGAAAATAAAGGTCTTACGGTTGCTGATGTTACTGAGCTTCGTCGCAACATCCGCGCGGTGGGAGCCTCCTACAAGGTCGCGAAAAACCGGCTGGTCAGCCGTGCTCTGGATGGGACCCCATTCGACAGTATTGCTCCATTGCTGAAAGGCCCGACTGCACTTTCGTGGTCAGATGAGCCTGTGGCAGTGGCTAAAGCATTGGTCGAGTTCGCCAAGAAAAATGAGAAGCTCGTCATTCTCGGTGGTGCAATTGGCGGTCAGGCACTTAGTGTCGAAGCCGTTAAAGCCCTTGCCGAGCTGCCGTCGCTTGATGAACTGCGTGCACAGCTGGTGGGTATGATTAATACACCTGCCACACGCATCGCTGGTATCACTCAGGCTCCGGCTGGTCAGCTTGCTCGTGTTCTTGGTGCCTATGCCAGAACCGGCGGGACAGAAGCCGCTTAAACACAATCTTTGCCTTCCTTGCGGAGGGTAATAATAGATTTATTGCATTATTAAGGAAACTAACATGGCCGACTTGGCAAAATTGGTTGACGAACTGTCAGCCCTGACCGTTCTCGAAGCTGCTGAACTCTCCAAGCTTCTCGAAGAGAAATGGGGCGTTTCTGCTGCTGCTCCTGTTGCAGTTGCTGCTGCTGCTCCTGCTGCTGGTGGCGAAGCTGCTGCTGACAAAACAGAATTCGACGTTATCCTCGCTAAATCTGGCGACAAGAAAATCAACGTCATTAAAGAAGTCCGTGGCATCACAGGTCTTGGCCTGAAAGAAGCTAAAGACCTCGTTGAAGGCGCTCCTAAAACTCTTAAAGAGGGCGTTTCCAAGGACGAAGCTGAGAAAATCAAAAAAGTTCTTGAAGAAAACGGCGCTACAGTCGAAATTAAATAAATCTCGGACAGAGGGCATTCTGTTAAAGAATGTCCAATGGAACGAAAAACAGGCGGGTGCTGGAATCAGCGCCCGCTTTGTTGCCGTTTGCAGAGAAAGTGCTTATATAAGTACTTCTTTGAATTTTTGTGTTTAGGAA
Organism: Aristophania sp. ESL1100; assembly: GCF_058511235.1. Classification (NCBI taxonomy): domain Bacteria; kingdom Pseudomonadati; phylum Pseudomonadota; class Alphaproteobacteria; order Acetobacterales; family Acetobacteraceae; genus Aristophania; species Aristophania sp. ESL1100. The sequence goes on from NZ_CP196394.1 coordinate 357,218, forward strand.
CCAGAGCCAGTCGTTCAAGTCGTCTGACAAAGGACAGCGTCTCTCATGGCGGGTGACGTACAGGCAGGCGACTCGGAGGTCTGGTGCAGAGGCAGGAAGAGATGAACGCAATTACGAAATCGTTCACAGGTCGTAAAAGAATTCGCAAAAGCTTTGGGCGCATTCCCGAGATTGCGCCCATGCCCAATTTGATAGATGTGCAACGCGCTTCCTATGAAGCGTTTCTGCAGATGAATGTGCGTCCTGACAGCCGCCGGATGGAAGGTCTTCAGGAAGTATTCAGTTCTGTCTTTCCTGTGCATGATTTTGCAGGGAAGGGGCGTCTTGATTTCATTAATTATGAATTCGAGGAGCCTAAATATGACGTTGAGGAATGTATTCAACGGGGTCTGACTTATTCAGCGCCGCTGAAGGTCGTCCTGCGTCTGACGACATGGGATATTGATGAGGATACGGGGACACGTTCCATTCGTGACCTGAAAGAACAGCCAGTCTATATGGGCGATATGCCCCTGATGACTGAGAATGGCACGTTCATCATCAATGGCACAGAACGTGTGATCGTTTCTCAGATGCACCGTAGTCCGGGTGTATTCTTTGATCACGATAAGGGTAAAACCCATTCATCAGGTAAATTCCTGTTCGCTGCCCGCATTATTCCTTACCGTGGTTCATGGCTCGATTTCGAATTTGATTCGAAAGACATTATTCATGTCCGTATCGATCGGAAGCGCAAGCTGCCGGTTACGACCCTGCTTTATGCAATGCAGGGCGCAAATTACCTGAATATGGCAGAGGAAAAACGCCTTGAAGGTGGAGACGTCGAGGCGCTCGAAGTTTCCGGTATGGATGAAGACGAAATCCTTGCCAACTTCTACGGCGTAGTACCCTTTACTCGCATGGGTGAAGACTGGGCCCGTCCTTTCGAGCCGGATGCTTTTCGTGGCCTGAAACTGCTCAGTCCTCTGGTGGATGCTGATACAGGTGAGATCGTCGCTGAGGCTGAAACAAAGCTGACGGCACGTACCGTTCGTAAAATCGCTGAAAACACCAAAATTGTTCGTGTTGGTCGTCTGGATGTTATCGGGCGTTATATCGCGCGTGATCTGGTGAATGAACAAACAGGTGAGATTTACGCTGAAGCTGGTGAGGAGCTGACAGAAGAGCTTCTCGAAACACTTGAAGCGCTCGGTATTACAGATCTTCCAACGCTTGCTATTGATAGCATGCATGGTCCATGGATCCGTAACACCATGATGGCTGATAAAAATCATTCACGTGAAGAAGCGCTGATTGATATCTACCGGATTATGCGTCCGGGTGAGCCGCCGACCCGTGAAACGGCCGAAGCCATGCTTCATGGTCTTTTCTTTGACTCAGATCGTTATGATCTTTCAGCCGTTGGTCGCGTTAAGATGAATATGCGTCTTGATGTGGAGGTGGATGATTCCTACCGCACTTTGCGTAAGGAAGATATTATCCGCACGATCAAGATTCTCTGTGATCTGAAAGACGGGCGCGGACAGGTTGACGATATTGATAACCTTGGTAACCGTCGTGTCCGTTCTGTCGGCGAGTTGATGGAAAACCAGTATCGCATTGGTCTGCTTCGTATGGAGCGCGCTATTCGTGAGCGTATGGGGTCAGTTGATATTGATACGGTCATGCCTCATGATTTGATCAATGCAAAACCAGCGGCAGCTGCTGTGCGTGAGTTCTTTGGTTCATCTCAGCTCAGCCAGTTCATGGATCAGACGAATCCCCTCTCTGAAGTAACGCATAAACGTCGTCTTTCAGCGCTTGGTCCAGGCGGTCTGACACGTGAGCGTGCAGGGTTTGAGGTGCGTGACGTTCATCCAACGCATTATGGTCGTATCTGCCCGATTGAGACGCCTGAAGGGCCGAATATTGGTCTGATCAACTCTCTGGCGACCTACGCCAAGGTCAATAAGTACGGCTTTATCGAGACACCTTACCGCCTGGTTAAGGATGGCGTGTTGCAGGATGGGTGGAAATACCTGTCTGCCATGGAAGAAGAAAAGCTCGTCGTCGCACAGGCTGATGCCAAACTGGACGGTATGCGCCTGACAGATGATCTTGTGACCGTGCGTCAGCAGGGTGACTTCCGTCTGGTGCCGCCTGAGCAGGTTACAGCCTGTGACGTGTCACCCAAACAGCTTGTCTCTGTTGCTGCAGCGCTTATTCCGTTCCTTGAGAACGACGATGCGAACCGTGCTCTCATGGGCTCGAACATGCAACGTCAGGCTGTGCCGTTGCTGAAGGCGGATGCGCCTTTGGTTGGTACCGGTATGGAAGCCGCTGTTGCCCATGATTCTGGTGCGACAATTATCGCCAAACGCGGTGGTATTGTTGACCAGCTTGATGGTGCCCGTATCGTCGTCCGTGCGACAGATGAGAATGGCGCAACGCTTGGTGTTGATATTTACCGTCTGCGTAAATATATGCGCTCCAATCAGTCAACCTGTCTGAATCAGCGTCCTCTGGTTAAAGTAGGGGATCGGGTTGCAGCTGGTGACATCATCGCTGATGGTCCTTCCACAGAGCTGGGTGAACTGGCGCTGGGGCGCAACGTGCTCGTCGCGTTTATGCCCTGGAATGGTTATAACTACGAAGACTCAATTCTGATTTCTGAGCGTATTGCCCGTGACGACGTCTTTACTTCAATTCATATTGAAGAATTTGAAGTCATGGCCCGTGATACCAAGCTGGGTCAGGAAGAAATCACGCGTGATATTCCCAATGTTGGTGAAGAAGCGCTGAGAAATCTTGACGAAGCCGGGATTGTTTATGTCGGTGCTGAAGTTAATCCGGGTGATATTCTCATCGGGAAAGTAACGCCAAAGGGTGAAAGCCCGATGACGCCGGAAGAAAAACTTCTGCGCGCAATCTTTGGTGAAAAAGCCTCTGACGTTCGTGATACATCCCTGAAGCTTCCTCCTGGAACAAGTGGTACGGTTGTTGACGTTCGTGTGTTCTCTCGTCGTGGTGTCGATAAAGACGAACGCGCAATGGCTATTGAGCGTGCTGAGATCGAACATCTGGCAAAAGACCGTGACGATGAACGTTATATTCAGGAAAGAAGTTTCTATAACCGCCTGAAAGAGCGTTTGACAGGGCAGGTCGCTGCTGCGGGCTTTAAAGGTCTGAAGTCCGGCACCGAGATCACGATGCAGGTTCTTGCGGATATTCCCCGTGGTGGCTGGCGTAATATCCCGGTTGCAGATGCGGCTGTTACAGCTGAACTTGAGACCCTTTGTCGCGAGTTTGACAGCGCGATGCGCCGGATCAATACGCGTTTTGATAATAAGGTCGAAAAACTTCAGCGTGGTGATGAACTGCCACCTGGTGTGATGAAAATGGTCAAGGTCTTTATTGCCGTGAAGCGTAAGCTTCAGCCTGGTGATAAAATGGCCGGTCGTCACGGAAACAAAGGTGTGGTTTCACGCGTGGTTCCTGTCGAAGATATGCCGTTCCTTGAAAATGGTCAGGCTGTTGATCTTGTTCTCAATCCGCTCGGTGTGCCTTCACGTATGAATGTCGGGCAGATTCTGGAAACACATCTCGGCTGGGCCTGCGCTAATATTGGTCAGAACATCGGTGAGATGGTTGATGAATATCAGCGCACAGGTGAGCGCCGTCAGGAGCTGCTTGATCGCCTGAAGGAAGTCTATGGTGAGCGTGTCTATAATGATGACATTGCGACTCTTTCCAATGATCAGCTGATTGAGCTCTGTGAGAACCTTCGCAAAGGTGTGCCTATTGCAACACCAGTGTTTGATGGTGCGTCAATTCCTGATATCGAGCAGATGCTTGAAAAAGCAGGCGTTGATAAATCAGGCCAGTCACAGCTGATTGACGGACGTACAGGGGAGCCTTTTGAGCGTAAAACAACGGTCGGCTACATTTATATGCTGAAGTTGCATCACCTTGTTGATGATAAAATTCACGCTCGTTCGATTGGTCCTTACTCGCTGGTTACCCAGCAGCCTCTGGGTGGTAAGGCTCAGTTCGGTGGTCAGCGCTTTGGTGAGATGGAAGTGTGGGCACTTGAAGCTTACGGCGCTGCCTACACATTGCAGGAAATGTTAACGGTTAAATCCGATGACGTTTCCGGCCGCACAAAGGTCTATGAAGCGATTGTCCGTGAGCAGGATGATTTTGAGGCCGGGATACCAGAGAGCTTTAACGTGCTTGTTAAAGAGTTGAAGTCACTCGGTCTGAATGTTGAACTTGAGCAGGGAGCATCGTAAGACCGGTGCTTTCAGCTTTCTCTCTACAGTTCTCTTTTAACGTGCCGGCGGGACGCCGTCTGGCACAGCGGGGTTTCGGTGCATGAACGAACTCATGAAGATTTTGGGGCAATCTGGTCAGTCCGTTTCTTTTGACCAGATCAGGATTCAGCTTGCTTCAAGCGAGCAGATTCGTTCCTGGTCTTACGGCGAGATCAAAAAGCCGGAAACGATTAATTACCGTACGTTCAAGCCTGAGCGTGATGGGCTGTTCTGTGCGCGTATCTTTGGTCCTACCAAGGATTATGAGTGCCTGTGCGGTAAATATAAGCGGATGAAATTCCGTGGTATCGTTTGTGAAAAATGCGGTGTTGAAGTCACTCTGGCCAAGGTGCGTCGTGAGCGCATGGGTCATATTGAGCTGGCCTCTCCAGTAGCGCATATCTGGTTCCTGAAATCACTGCCAAGCCGTATTGCAACGATGCTTGACCTTCCTCTGAAGGATGTTGAACCAGTACTTTATTTCGAGAAATTCCTTGTTCTCGATAAAGGTGTTTACGAGTCAGACGAGATCGAGTCTTATAAACTCGGCAAACGTCGTGACCAGTATCTTCTTGATGAAGTGCGTTGTGAAGAGCTGCTTGATACCTATCCTGATGCCGGGATTGAAGTCGGTATCGGGGCAGAAGCCATCAAGCGTGCCCTTGCAAGCTATGACTGGGGTATTCCAAACGCTCAGGAACGCGAGTTAAGCGCAGCAGCCAAAGAACGTGGTGAGCCCGATCCTTTCGATTATGACGCAGAAGTCATGGAAGGGGATTCCGAAAAAACCATCATGCGCAAGAAATTGCGTAAGGCGACCTCTGAGGCAGCGCGTAAAAAGCTGGTCAAGCGCCTTAAAATGGTGGAATCCTTCGTCGAGAGCGGGGCTCATCCTGAATGGATGATCCTGGATATCGTTCCGGTTATTCCCCCGGAATTGCGTCCACTTGTGCCTCTGGATGGCGGCCGTTTTGCGACTTCCGACCTGAACGACCTTTATCGTCGTGTTATTAATCGTAATAACCGTCTGAAACGCCTGATCGAACTGCGCGCGCCTGACATTATTGTCCGTAACGAAAAGCGCATGCTGCAGGAAGCTGTTGATGCGTTGTTTGATAACGGCCGTCGCGGTCGTGCGATTACGGGTGCCAATAAGCGTCCACTGAAATCTCTTTCAGATATGCTGAAAGGAAAGCAGGGCCGTTTCCGTCAGAACCTGCTGGGTAAACGCGTTGACTATTCAGGCCGTTCCGTGATCGTGGTCGGGCCTGAGCTGAAATTGCATCAGTGTGGTCTGCCCAAGAAAATGGCGCTTGAGCTTTTCAAGCCGTTTATTTACTCCAAACTGGAGAAATATGGCCACGCGACAACCATTAAAGCTGCAAAGCGTATGGTTGAAAAAGAGCGTCCGGAAGTCTGGGATATTCTCGAAGAGGTTATTTCCGAACATCCTGTGATGCTCAACCGCGCGCCAACGCTTCACCGTCTGGGGATTCAGGCGTTTGAACCTATTCTGGTTGAAGGGAAGGCCATTCAGCTTCATCCGCTGGTTTGTACCGCTTTTAACGCGGACTTTGACGGCGACCAGATGGCTGTTCACGTGCCATTATCTCTGGAAGCGCAGCTTGAAGCACGCGTGCTGATGATGTCCACCAATAACATCCTCAGCCCTGCCAATGGTAAGCCGATTATCGTTCCATCTCAGGATATCGTCCTTGGGCTTTATTATCTGAGCCTGGAAGTGCCGGAATATGCTCTGACTCCAGATGAGCCCGAGATTAAAGACGGCAAGATTGTTAAAGCAGGACCTCCTGCATTTGGTAGTGTTGCTGAAATTGAGTCTGCCATTGCATCCGGTGTTCTGAAGCTGCATGACAAGATCCGTCTGCGTATGGATACGGTTGACGAAAACGGTCAGGAAATTCGCAAGACCTTTGTCACAACACCAGGTCGTGCGCTGATTGCGCAGGTTCTTCCTCAGCACGCAGCCATTCCTTTCAGCCTGATCAATAAACAGCTGACGAAAAAGAACGTCTCAGACGTGATTGATGCGGTTTACCGTCATTGCGGTCAGAAAGAAGCGGTTATCTTCTGTGATCGTCTGATGGCTCTCGGATTCCGTCATGCTGCCAAGGCGGGGATCTCCTTCGGTAAGGACGATATGATCGTTCCAGCCGAAAAGGCTGTTCTGGTTGATCGTACAGCGGCAGAGGTTAAAGAGTTTGAGCAGCAATATCAGGAAGGTCTGATTACTGCTGGCGAGCGCTATAACAAGGTTGTTGACGCTTGGTCACGTTGCACGGATGAAGTGCAGGCTGCGATGCTGAAAGAAATTTCCAAGCAGGTGATCGGTAAACCAACCAATTCTGTGTGGATGATGAGCCATTCCGGGGCTCGTGGGTCGCCGGCACAGATGAAACAGCTTGCTGGTATGCGTGGCCTGATGGTGAAGCCGTCGGGTGAGATTATTGAGCAGCCGATTATCGCAAACTTTAAAGAAGGTTTGTCGGTCCTTGACTACTTTACGTCTACTCACGGTGCTCGTAAGGGGCTTGCTGATACAGCGCTTAAAACAGCTAACTCCGGTTATCTGACGCGTCGTCTCGTTGATGTTGCCCAGGACTGCATTATTACTGAAGAAGATTGCGGTACAGAACGCGGTCTGACAGTTCGTGCTGTCATGGATAGTGGCGAAGTGGTTTCTTCACTTTCTGAAAGAACACTTGGCCGCACATTGGCGCGCGATGTCCATCATCCTGCAACGGGCGAGCTTCTTCTGGAGCGCAACACACTTCTTTCCGAAGCTGATGTTGAGATTCTGGAAAATGCCAATGTTGAAAGCGTTGAAATCCGCTCCGTGCTGACCTGTGAAAGCCGCGTTGGTATTTGCGGTCGTTGCTATGGTCGTGATCTGGCACGCGGCACACCGGTCAATATCGGTGAGGCTGTTGGTGTTATTGCGGCACAGTCCATCGGTGAGCCTGGTACTCAGCTGACAATGCGTACCTTCCATATTGGTGGTGCCGCGACACGTGGTGCAGAGCAATCCATGGTAGAGGCGCTTCGTGATGGTATTGTGAGAATCAATAACTTCAACGTTGTTGAGAACTCACAAAAAGTTCCCGTCGTCATGTCAAGAAACTGCGAAATTCTGCTTCTTGATGAGAACGACGTCGAACGCGCTCGTTACCGCGTGCCTTACGGTGCCCGTTTGATGGTGTCTGAAGGTCAGCAGGTGACACGTGGCCAAAAAATGGCCGAGTGGGATCCATACACATTGCCGATCATCACTGAGCAGTCAGGAACGGTTGAATATCTCGACCTGATCGACTCTATTACGCTTGTCGAGCGTATGGACGAGGTGACTGGTCTGACATCCCGCGTGGTGGTGGACTATAAGCAGTCTTCCAAAGGTGTTGACCTGCGTCCACGTCTTCAGTTGAAAGACGAGAAGGGCAATGTGGTTCATCTCGCTAATGGCAATGAAGCTCGCTACTTCCTGTCTCCAGATAGTATTCTGTCTGTTGAAAATGGTGCGACGGTTCATGCTGGTGACGTGCTTGCCCGTATTCCTCGTGAAGGTTCCAAGACCCGCGATATTACAGGTGGTCTGCCACGTGTGGCGGAGCTCTTCGAGGCACGTCGTCCTAAAGACCATGCGATTATTGCCGAAGGTGATGGACGCGTTGAGTTCGGTAAGGATTATAAAGCCAAGCGCAGCATTATCGTGAAAAACGATGAGACTGGCGAGGAAACAAGCTATCTGATCCCGAAAGGTAAGCATATTTCCGTGCAGGAAGGTGACTTTGTCCGCAAGGGGGATCCGCTTGTTGATGGTCCTCGCGTTCCACATGATATTCTGAAAGTCATGGGCGTAGAGGCATTGTCCGACTACCTCGTTAACGAGATTCAGGATGTCTACCGACTGCAGGGTGTGAAGATCAATGACAAACATATTGAAGTCATTGTTCGTCAGATGTTGCAGAAAGTGGAAATCACAGAGCCAGGGGATACGACCTATCTGATTGGTGAGACTGTTGATCGTGTTGAGTATGAGAGAGAGAACGAGGACATGCTGGCAAACGGGCGTACCCCTGCGCAGGCAATCCCGGTTCTGCAGGGGATTACCAAAGCCTCGCTGCAGACAAACTCCTTCATCTCTGCGGCTTCCTTCCAGGAGACCACACGTGTTCTGACCGAAGCGGCAACGTCCGGCAAGGTTGATTCACTGGGTGGCCTGAAAGAAAACGTTATTGTCGGTCGTCTGATCCCAGCGGGGACGGGTGGCACAATGCGGCGTTTGAGAGCGATTGCAGCTTCACAGGCTCAGTCACAAATCACGCAGACATCTTCAGAGATTGAGGATGCTGCTGAGTAATCTGTGTGAGTTAAAGCCTCTCTTTCTGCGAGAGAGGCTTGACTTCAGGGGCGTGCCCTTTTAGGGTCCGCACGAAAGACGATTCCTTTATAGCGTTATTTATAAAGGAATCGCTCACAGGTTAACAAATCGTGCCCGAATCTACGCTTTCCTTTTCTTGAGGAAAGAGGTAAAGACCGGGCATATTCGAGTGGTCCGGGGGGTGAGAGATCATTTCCCTCGGGCTTATTGTGCAAAGACAGGCGGTTTAGACCGCGTGTCGGTTTAAACGGATGTCATGACAGGAGGTTGTCTTCTGTCAGCATATGGACAAAGGATTGGGAAGGGCGCATGCCGACCATCAACCAGTTGATCGCAAAGGGCCGTGAGCCGGCCGCCAAGCGGAACAAGGTTCCTGCTCTGCAGGGATGTCCGCAAAAGCGTGGTGTTTGCACGCGTGTCTATACAGTAACACCGAAGAAACCGAACTCCGCCCTGCGTAAGGTTGCCAAAGTGCGTCTGACCAATGGGTATGAGGTGGTTAGCTATATCCCCGGTGAAGGTCACAACCTCCAGGAACACAGTGTTGTTCTGATTCGTGGTGGACGTGTAAAAGACCTTCCGGGTGTTCGCTATCACATTCTTCGTGGTGTGCTTGACACACAAGGTATTGCCAAACGTCGTCAGCGTCGTTCGCTGTATGGCGCGAAGCGGCCGAAATAAGGGGTATTTGGAATGAGTCGCCGTCATCGCGCTGTAAAGCGTGAGATCCTTCCTGATCCGAAGTTCGGAGATGTCGTCATTACACGTTTTATGAACGCTCTGATGTACGACGGGAAAAAATCAACTGCTGAACGTATTGTTTATGGGGCGCTTGAAGTTCTGCGTCGCCGTGGTGGTGCTTCAGCAGATCCTATCGCAATGTTCCACTCTGCGCTTGATAATGTAAAGCCTGCTGTTGAAGTCAGGTCCCGCCGTGTCGGTGGTGCTACATATCAGGTGCCAGTCGAAGTGCGTGCAGAACGCCGCCAGGCACTGGCTATCCGGTGGCTGATTGACGCTTCCCGCAAGCGTGGTGAAAACACCATGCAGGACCGTCTGTCAAACGAATTGATGGATGCGGTCAATAATCGCGGTGCTGCCGTTAAAAAGCGGGAAGACACGCACCGTATGGCTGAAGCGAACAAAGCGTTCAGTCATTATCGCTGGTAAGATATTATCAGTGATCTTGTTTCCAGTATCTGCTAAGGCGGGTACTGGATTAAAGTTTTTAGTCTTATCCCTTGTTCATAGTGGATAAGGGTTATGGAGAGAGACGATGGCAAAGGCTAAATTTGAGCGGAATAAGCCGCACTGCAACATCGGCACCATCGGTCACGTCGATCACGGCAAGACCTCGCTGACTGCTGCTATTACAAAAACACTCGCTAAGACAGGTGGCGCTGTTTTCAGTGCTTACGACCAGATCGATAAAGCACCTGAAGAACGCGCACGTGGTATCACGATTTCCACAGCTCACGTTGAGTATGAGACCGAAAAGCGTCACTATGCTCACGTTGACTGCCCTGGTCACGCCGACTATGTGAAGAACATGATCACCGGTGCGGCTCAGATGGATGGTGCTATCCTGGTTGTGTCCGCTGCTGACGGCCCAATGCCTCAGACACGTGAGCACATCCTTCTTGCTCGTCAGGTTGGTGTTCCTGCTCTTGTTGTCTTCCTGAACAAGGTTGATCAGGTTGATGATCCAGAGCTTCTTGAGCTGGTTGAAATGGAAGTTCGTGAGCTTCTGTCTTCCTATCAGTTCCCTGGCGACGAAATTCCCGTCATTAAAGGGTCCGCTCTTGTGACTCTCGAAGACGGTGACCCGGAACTGGGTGAAAACCGCGTTCGTGACCTGATGGATGCCGTTGATGCGTACATTCCTCAGCCAGAGCGTCCGGTTGACCGTCCGTTCCTGATGCCGATCGAAGACGTTTTCTCGATCTCTGGTCGTGGAACCGTTGTGACAGGTCGCGTCGAGCGTGGTGCTATCAACGTTGGTGACGAAATTGAGATCGTTGGTCTTCGTGACACAACAAAGACAACCGTCACAGGCGTTGAAATGTTCCGCAAACTGCTTGATCGTGGTGAAGCAGGCGACAATATTGGCGCTCTTCTCCGTGGCACGAAACGTGAAGACGTTGAGCGCGGTCAGGTTCTTGCAAAGCCAGGTTCAATTACGCCTCATAGCAAGTTCAAAGCTGAAGCATATGTGCTGACGAAAGAGGAAGGTGGTCGTCATACACCATTCTTCACAAACTATCGTCCACAGTTCTATTTCCGTACAACAGACGTTACCGGCGTTGTTCATCTGCCAGAAGGCATCGAGATGGTCATGCCTGGTGACAACGTTACTATGGATGTCGAGCTGATTGCTCCGATTGCTATGGATGAAGGTCTCCGTTTCGCTATCCGTGAGGGTGGTCGTACGGTAGGTGCCGGCGTGGTTGCCTCAATCACGGCCTAAGTCCCCTGATTAGCCATTGACTCTGGGGCCCCGGTCGATTTTTTATCGGCCGGGGTTCCATTTCGCTTAAAATGGCTATAAGAGGACAGTCGGAAAATTTAGTTGGATAAAAACAGACCATGGACGACCAGAACATCCGAATTCGCCTTAAGGCGTATGATCACCGTGTGCTCGATAATAGCACAAAGGAGATCGTTAATACGGCGAAACGTACGGGTGCGCGGGTTCGGGGTCCCATCCCTCTGCCCACGCATATTGCACGGTTTACCGTGAATCGTTCACCTCATGTGGATAAGAAAAGTCGCGAACAGTTCGAAATGAGAACTCATCGCCGCCTGCTTGACATTGTTGAGCCAACACCGCAGACCGTGGACGCCCTCATGAAGCTCGATCTCGCCGCTGGCGTAGATGTCGAGATTAAACTTTAAGGTCCAGACGATGCGTACCGGATTGATTGCAAAAAAGCTGGGGATGACCCGGCTCTTTAAAGAAGATGGCACACATGTGCCTGTGACGGTTCTGTACCTCGATAATCTCGAGGTTGTTGATGCCCGTACCAATGATCGTGATGGCTATACAGCTGTCCAGCTTGGTATTACGAACGCAAAGACAAAACACGTCACGAAAGCGAACCGCGGACATTTTGCCCGTGTAAAAGTTGAACCCAAGCGCAAGCTTGTTGAGTTCCGCGTTGCTGAAGATGCGCTGCTGACGCCAGGCACAAAAATTTCTGCCTCACATTTTGTGGTAGGTCAGAAAGTGGATGTGACCGGGCAGAGCAAAGGTAAAGGTTTTGCTGGTGTTATGAAACGCCACAACTTTGCTGGTCTTGAAGCCACGCACGGTGTCTCAATCAGCCACCGCTCTCATGGGTCGACAGGGCAACGTCAGGATCCTGGCAAAGTCTTCAAAGGTAAGAAGATGGCCGGTCATCTTGGTGATGAACGCGTAACGACACAGAATTTAGAAATTGCGGCTGTCGATGAAGAACGTAACCTGATTATGGTTCGTGGTGCTGTTCCTGGCGCCAAGAATGGTTATGTCCTGGTTCGCGATGCAATCAAGAAGGCCCGCCATGCGGACGCGCCCTATCCGGCTGCGACCGTTGCGGCCGCCGGGTGAGGGATATGGAATACGAAGTCAAAACCCTCGATAACGGGAGTGCAGGCACTGTCGCACTGCCGGAAGAGATTTTCGGAATTGTTCCGCGTCAGGATATTATGGCGCGTGTCGTCCATTGGCAGTTGGCTAAGCGCCGTGCTGGTACACATGCAACAAAAGGCATGGGTGCAGTTTCCGGCACGACTAAAAAGCCTTATCGTCAAAAAGGAACGGGCTCAGCTCGTCAGGGTTCTTTGAGAGCTCCTCAGTTCCGTACTGGTGGCGTGGTTCATGGACCTGTCGTTCGTGATCATGGCTATGATCTTCCCAAGAAAGTTCGTCGTCTCGGCCTTCTTTCCGCACTTTCCCAGAAAGCTGCTGAAGGTAAGCTGGTTGTGCTCGACGGTGCTCAGGGTGTTTCCAAAACACGCGAAGCATCAGAGAAGCTGGCCGCTCTTGGCTGGAAATCTGCACTGATCGTAGATAAAGACGTTGATGGTGCTTTCCTGAGAGCGATTTCCAATCTGCCCAAGATCGACCTTCTGCCGACTGTTGGTGCGAATGTTTACGATATTCTGAACCATGAAACGCTGGTTATTACCCGTTCTGGTCTAGAAGGGCTTAAGGAGCGTCTGGCATGACAACAAACGCTGTGATGAATGCGCGTAAAAGCGCAGCCGCTCTTTCAAATGAAGCAATTTTTGATGTTGTTCGCGCTCCGCTGATTACGGAAAAAGCAACGCTTCTTTCTGAGCGTAACCAGGTCGTTTTCAAGGTTGCTCTTTCTGCTACAAAGCCTCAGATCAAGGCCGCTGTAGAGAAGCTTTTTGATGTCAAGGTGTTGGCTGTCAACACACTGGTTCAAAAAGGAAAGACAAAACGTGTCAAAGGGCGTCCGGGACGTCGTTCTGATATCAAGAAGGCGTATGTTAAGCTAGCCGAAGGTCAGTCTATCGATCTGACCGCGAAGATCAGCTAACGCGCGGGGAAGATACAATGGCATTAAAGCACTTTAATCCCACGACGCCGAGTGCAAGAGGCACAGTACTCATTGACCGGAGTGGTCTCTGGAAAGGTAAGCCTGTCAAACAGCTTACTGAAGGTAAGAGCCATTCTGGCGGTCGTAATAACTATGGTCGTACCACGGTTCGGTTCCGTGGGGGCGGGCATAAGCAGTCCTATCGTTATGTGGATTTCAAACGTCGTAAATTCGATGTTCCGGCCACAATTGAACGTCTGGAATATGACCCGAACCGTACAGCCTTCATTGCGCTCATTCGCTATGATGATGGGGAGCTTTCCTACATTATCGCTCCGCAGCGCGTTAAAGAAGGTGACCGGGTCGTTTCCGGCTTCCAGGTTGATGTTCGTCCAGGCAATGCAATGCCGCTGGCAGCAATGCCAGTCGGAACCATTATCCACAATATTGAGCTGAAACAGGGTGCAGGCGGCAAATTGGCTCGTTCTGCTGGTAACTATGCTCAGCTCGTGGGTAAAGATGCCGGTTACGCCCAGATTAAACTTCAGTCTGGCGAATTGCGTATCGTGCGTGGCGAATGCATGGCTACAGTTGGTGCCGTCTCTAACCCAGACAATATGAACCAGCATTTTGGTAAGGCAGGTCGCAGTCGTTGGTTGGGCCGTCGTCCTCATGTGCGTGGTGTTGTCATGAACCCAGTCGATCACCCACATGGTGGTGGTGAGGGACGTACTTCGGGTGGTCGTCATCCGGTTACGCCTTGGGGTGTGCCAACAAAGGGTTACAAAACCCGTGTTAATAAGCGGACGGACAGCCTGATCATCCGTCGTCGCAAGTCTGGTAAGTAAGAGAGGGCATTAAGATGGCACGTTCCGTCTGGAAAGGCCCGTTCGTCGACGGGTATCTATTTGGCAAGGCCGAAAAAGCGCGGGCTTCTGGTCGTAACGAAGTGATCAAAATCTGGTCACGTCGTTCCACCATTCTGCCTCAGTTTGTCGGCTTAACTTTCGGTGTCTATAACGGTCATAAATTCCTGCCTGTTCAGGTTTCGGAAAATATGGTTGGTCACAAGTTTGGTGAATTCTCACCAACACGGACCTATACCGGTCACGGCTCCGATAAAAAATCGAAGCGGGGCTGATTATGAGCAAACCGAAGCATATTCGTACATTGGCCGAGACAGAGGCCCAGGCTGTTGCTCGCAATATCCGCGTCAGCCCGCGTAAGCTTAATCTGGTGGCGGCTCTTATCCGTAATCAGCCTGCTGACAAGGCAATTGCAGCTCTGACATTTTCTCGTCGCCGTATTGCTCAGCAGGTAAAGAAGACACTTGAGAGCGCTGTGGCAAATGCTGAAAATAATCATCAGCTCGACGTTGATCGTCTTGTTGTGAAATCAGCGGAAGTCGGCAAGTCAATCGTCATGAAGCGTTTTCATGCACGTGGCCGTGGTCGTTCTGCCCGTATTGAGAAGTTTTTCAGTCATCTGAAGATTGTTGTCGCTGAGCGTGCTGAAGCTCCTGAGGGAGAAACAGCATCGAAAAAAAGCGTCAAAGAGCAGAAGGCGGCTTAAGTCATGGGACATAAAGTTAATCCAATCGGTCTTCGGCTGGGTATTAATCGTACTTGGGACAGCCGTTGGTACGCAGGAAATGACTATGCTCGTCTTCTCCATGAAGATCTGAAGCTGCGTAATTTCCTTCGTAAGAAATTAAACAGTGCTGGCGTTTCACGCGTTGTAATCGAACGTCCTGCCAAAAAGCCACGCGTTACCATTTATGCCGCCCGTCCAGGTGTGGTTATTGGTAAAAAAGGCCAGGATATCGATGCACTGCGCAAAGAGCTCAGCCGTATGGTGAATGCAGATGTTGCGTTGAACATCGTTGAAATTCGCAAGCCTGAAATTGATGCGACACTGGTTGCTGACTCTATTGCTCAGCAGCTGGAACGTCGTGTTGCTTTCCGTCGTGCGATGAAGCGTTCAATTCAGTCAGCAATGCGTCTTGGGGCCCAGGGCATTCGTATCACATGTAGTGGTCGTCTTGGTGGTGCTGAGATTGCTCGTGATGAGAAATATCGTGAAGGACGTGTTCCTTTGCATACATTGCGTGCAGATATCGATTATGGGACTTCAACGGCCCATACAACTTATGGCTCATGTGGTGTGAAGGTTTGGATCTTCAAAGGCGAGATTCTCGCTCATGATCCAATGGCCCAGGACCGTAGAGCTGCGGAGCAAGCACCTCAGCGTTAAGACGAAGCATAATGTCTTCGAACTACGTCATTGGTGTTTAAAATGAGGGTATAAAAGATGCTTTCTCCAAAGCGGACAAAATTCCGCAAGGTCCGTAAGGGCCGCATCCATGGTTTGGCTAAAGGGGGTACCCAGCTGAACTTTGGAGCATACGGTCTTAAAGCGCTTGAGCCGGAAAGAATTACGGCTCGGCAGATTGAGGCGGCTCGTCGTGCTGTTACACGTGCCATGAAACGTGCCGGTCGCGTCTGGATTCGTATTTTTCCTGACCTTCCGGTCTCGACAAAACCTGCCGAAGTGCGTATGGGTTCCGGTAAAGGTAACCCGGAGTACTGGGCAGCTCGCGTGAAGCCAGGTCGTATCCTTTTCGAAATCGAAGGGGTGCCACCTGATGTAGCGCGTCTGGCCCTGAGTCTGGCAGCTGCGAAGCTGCCGATTAAGACGAAGTTCATTCAGCGCATTGAGGAGGCTTGATATGGCTGAAGCTTATAAAGTTTCTGATCTGCGTGCGAAATCTGCCGATGAGTTGCAGGCTCTTCTTGTAGAGCTGAAGCGTGAGCAGATTAATCAGCGTTTCTCAGCCGCCACAGGTCAGGCTGAGAACACCAGCAATGTGAAAAAAGTGCGTCGCGCTGTCGCTCGCATTAAAACATTGCTGCATCAATCGAAGAACAGCACGGGCGCACAAACGTCCGCGCACAAGTCCTGAGAGGAGACGGACGATGCCAAGGCGCGTCCTGACAGGGCGTGTGACAAGCGATAAGATGGACAAGACGGTTACCGTTCTTGTCGATCGTCGCGTCATGCATCCCCTGTATAAAAAGTTTATCCGCCGTTCCAAGAAATATGCAGCGCATGATGATGCGAATGCATGCAAGATCGGTGATGTGGTGCGTATTGAAGAATGCGCCCCCATTTCCAAACGCAAAACCTGGACGGTCGTTTCATGCAATGGCGTTGATGTTGTGAAAACGACATCAGCTTCAGCTGGCGCGTAAGGGAGCTGACAGATGATTCATCCCGAGACCAACCTTGACGTTGCAGACAATTCTGGCGCACGTCGGGTGCAGTGCATCAAAGTGCTGGGTGGTTCCAAACGGAAGACTGCTTCGGTCGGCGACGTTATTGTCGTGTCCGTTAAAGAAGCCATTCCCCGTGGTAAAGTGAAGAAAGGCGATGTGCATCAGGCAGTGATCGTCCGCACTTCATACCCGGTACGTCGTCCTGATGGTTCAGCGATCCGTTTCGATCGCAATGCTGCCGTTTTGATTAACAAGCAGCAGGAACCAATCGGAACACGTATTTTTGGCCCGGTTGTTCGTGAGCTGCGTGCACGCAAGTTCATGAAAATCATCTCCCTGGCTCCGGAGGTGCTATAATGGCTGCACGTATCAGAAAAGGGGACCAGGTTCTGGTTCTGACTGGTCGCTCAAAAGGCGTGCGTGGTGAAGTGCTTTCTGTTTTTCCAAAAACAGAAAAGGCACTGGTTCGCGGTGTTGCAGTGGCAAAACGTCACACAAAGCCTAATCGTATGGGTGAGAATGGCGGCATTATCAACAAGGAAATGCCAATCCATCTTTCCAACCTGAAGCTGATTGATCCTAAAAGCGGTAAGCCGACACGCGTTGGGTTCCGTGTGCTTGAGGATGGTCGCAAAGTGCGTGTTGCCAAGGCAACAGGCGACGTGATCGAAGGCTAAGGAGCAAACGATGAGCAACAATCAACATGAGCTGCCCCGTTTGCAACAGCATTATCGGGACGTTTTAAAAGCGAAGCTTAAAGAGCAGTTTGGTTATCAGAACGATTTCCAGATTCCTAAACTTGAGAAGATCGTCCTGAATATGGGCGTTGGTGAAGCTGCTGGCGATCAGAAAAAACTTGACGCTGCTGTGGCTGAGATGACGCTTATTTCCGGTCAGAAGCCTGTCAAGACTTTAGCTAAAAAGGCTATTGCCGGCTTTAAGATTCGCGAAGGTTTGCCAATCGGCTGTAAGGTTACGCTTCGTCGTGCCCGTATGTATGAGTTTCTTGATCGTTTTGTGACGATTGCAATGCCACGTATTCGTGATTTTCGTGGCTTGCCAGGAAATAAAGGCTTTGATGGACGTGGTAATTTTGCCATGGGTATCAAAGAGCAGATTGTTTTCCCTGAAATTGATTATGATAAGATTGATTCCGTCCGCGGAATGGACATCATTTTCGTAACCTCAGCGAAAACAGATGCAGAAGCAAAAGCCCTTCTGAAGGCTTTTGATCTGCCCTTCCTGTCCTAACTCTGAAGTTTAATAATCATTTTAGCGAGATTAGGGGTTTATCTTATCCTTAAATCTCGCTAAATGATGACCAATTGGAAAACCGTTGGGATTGTCCTGACAGGTTCCGGGAGAAAATTCGAGATGGCGAAGACCTCTGCGATTCTCCGCAACAATCATCGCGCGGCATTAGCCAAGCGCGATCGTGAGAAGCGGACCGCATTAAAAGATATTATTAAAAACCGCTCGCTTTCTATGGAAGAGCGTTTTGAGGCGACTTTGAAGCTTGCACAGCTTCCTCGCAACGGGTCACAGACCCGCGTGAGATTGCGCTGCAAAATCACTGGGCGTCCCCGTGCGAATTACCGTAAGTTTGAGTTGTGCCGTATTGCACTGCGCGATCTGGCTTCTACGGGTCAAATTCCCGGTATGGTAAAATCCAGCTGGTAAGAGGATAGTTTAAATGTCTATGTCTGATCCGCTGGGTGATATGCTTACCCGCATCCGTAACGCACAGCGCGCTCGTCACACTGCCTGCGTTGCACCTGCTTCGAAATTGCGTGCCAATGTTCTTGAAGCTCTTAAACGCGAAGGTTATATTCGCGGTTACCAGACTGAAGAGGTCCGTAAAGGGATTTCACAGCTGCGTATCGAGCTGAAATATAGCGATGGTCAGCCTGTTATTCGTGAAATCAATCGTGTTTCACGCCCTGGGCGCCGCGTTTATTCCAAAATCAAGGAATTGCCGCGCGTTTATGCCGGACTAGGTGTTTCGATTCTTTCCACTCCTCGTGGCGTTCTTTCAGATATTGAGGCTCGTGCTGCCAACGTTGGTGGCGAGATCCTCTGCCGCGTCTTCTAAGGGAGGGAAGAATGTCTCGCGTAGGTAAAAATCCTGTTGAGCTCCCTGCTGGTGTGCAAGCAACGATTGCCGATGGTGTCGTTTCTGTAAAAGGCAAGCGCGGTGAGCTTAAATTCTCTCTTTCTTCACGTGTTGACGTCAAGATTGAGGATGGAAAGATCGTCGTATCGCCGTTAGGTGGTCGTTCCCGTGAGAGCTGGACGTTGTGGGGAACCACACGTGCTCTGTTGGCCAATATGGTCAAAGGTGTTTCTGAAGGCTTCTCAAAAGGTCTTGAGATTCAGGGAACTGGTTTCCGTGCAGCGGTGCAAGGTTCAAATCTTGTCATGAACCTTGGCTTTTCTCATGATGTAATTTATCCGATTCCTTCGGATGTTAAAATTACAACGCCGCGTCCAACGGCGATCATGGTTGAGGGAAATGATAAGCAGCGTGTTGGTCAAGTAGCACTGGATATTCGCAATTTCCGTCGCCCAGAGCCTTATAAAGGCAAAGGCGTTCGCTATGAGACTGAAGTTCTGCGTCGTAAGGAAGGTAAGAAGAAGTAATGGCATCGCTGCAAGGATTGCAGGAACGTCGCCGCCGGCGGTTACGTTTCCAGCTTCGTCGCAAGAGCGGCGGCCGGCCGCGTTTGTCGGTCTTTCGTTCTAGCAAACATATTCATGCTCAGGTCATTGATGACGCGCATGGTCACACCTTGGCAAGTGCTTCAACACTTGAGAAGGATATTCGCAGTGCTGGTAAAACAGGTGCGAATATTGAGGCTGCTGCCGTTATCGGTAAGCTCGTCGCAGAGCGTGCTCTCGCGGCAGGCGTTAAGGAAGTCGTTTTCGACCGTGGCGCATATCTTTATCATGGCCGGGTGAAAGCGCTGGCTGAGGCGGCCCGTGAGGGCGGGCTTTCGTTCTAAGGAGGATCACACATGGCACGTGAGCCAAAAGAAGGCGGCCGTGGTGGTCGTGAACGTGAGCAGGGTGATGAGCTTGTTGACAAACTCGTAACCATTAACCGCGTTGCTAAAGTTGTTAAAGGTGGACGTCGTTTTGCCTTTGCTGCGCTTGTTGTCGTTGGTGACCAGAAAGGTCGCGTCGGTTACGGTGCCGGTAAAGCTCGTGAAGTTCCTGAAGCCATTCGTAAAGCTACAGAGCGTGCACGTCGTCACATGATCCGCGTTCCTATGAAGGAAGGCCGTACCCTTCATCATGATGCTTTCGGGCATTTTGGTGCTGGTAAAGTGACGATCCGTGCAGCTGATGCCGGAACGGGTATCATTGCTGGTGGCCCAATGCGTGCGGTTTTTGAAAGTCTCGGTATTAGTGACGTTGTCGCTAAAAGCACCGGGACCCGTAACCCGCATAACATGATCAAGGCAACATTTGATGCCCTTGAACGTGTTGCAAGCCCCCGCCAGGTTGCTGCGCGTCGTGGTAAAAAGACATTTGAGCTCTTCGGCCGTCGTGAAAATGCGGAAGCGGAGGCTGCTAATGTCTGAATCACAAGGTAAGACTGTTCGCGTTACACAGATTTATTCTGTGATCGGGCGCAAGCCTGGTCAGGCTGAAACAATCAAGGGTTTGGGGCTGCGTGGCATCGGGACTTCCCGTGTGCTTGAGGATACTCCTTCAATTCGTGGGATGATCCGTAAGGTCGCTCATCTTTTGAAGGTGGAGGACTAAGATGAATCTGAATGAATTACGCGACAATGAAGGCGCCCGCTATCGCAAGAAGCGTCTTGGTCGTGGCATTGGATCTGGTAAGGGTAAAACCTCCGGTAAAGGTCATAAAGGTCAGAAAGCCCGTGAGGGTGTTGCTCTGAATGGCTTTGAGGGTGGTCAGCTCCCGATTTATCGCCGTATGCCTAAGCGTGGCTTTGTGAATATTTTTCGCAAGGAATATGCTGCGGTTAATCTCGGTGCTGTTTCCAAAGCCCTTGAAGACGGCAAGTTGTCTGCTTCTGATGTGGTAACCATTGAGACACTTCGTAAAGCAGGTCTTGTTGGTTCTCGCAAAGTGGCAGGTGTCCGTCTCCTCGCAAAAGGCGAGCTGACTTCCAAGCTGAACTTTGAGGTCGCCGGTGCTTCTGCGACTGCTGTTGCAGCAGTCGAAAAAGTTGGTGGGACTGTAAAGGTTTTAGCTTCTGAAGGCGCAACTCAGCCTGAGGCTTAATATGTTCACCATAACCCTTTTCAGGGTTTAGTGATTGTTGAAACAGCGTCCCGTACTATGTGCGGTGACGCTGTTTTCATGAAAGGACGTGGATATGGCTTCCGTAGCCGAGCAGCTAGCCGCGAACCTGAATTTTGGCTCATTCTCTAAAGCGACTGAGTTGAAAAAACGTATCTGGTTCACCCTTGGGGCATTAATTATTTACCGTCTGGGAACATTCATTCCAGTGCCGGGGATCGATGCGTCTGTTCTGGGTGAAATCATGTCTCAGAACCAAGGCGGTATTCTGGGAATGTTTGATATGTTCTCAGGTGGGGCACTGGGGCGCATGACAGTGTTTGCCCTCAATATTATGCCTTATATCAGCGCCTCCATCATTATTCAGCTTTTATCGACGGCTCTGCCTTCTATGGAAGCCCTGAAGAAAGAAGGGGAGAGCGGTAGAAAAAAGCTTAACCAGTATACGCGTTATCTCACAGTGCTGATTGCCATTGTGCAGGCTTATGGTTTTGCAATGGGGCTGAGAAGTCTGCATACCCAGAGTGGCCTCAGTGCCATTATTTCTCCTGGCCCGAGTTTTGTTTTTTCCTATGTTGTCATGCTGGTGACGGGTACTATGTTCCTGATGTGGATCGGTGAACAGATTACTTCACGCGGAATTGGTAATGGCATTTCCCTGATCATCTTCTCCGGCATTGTGGCCAATCTGCCCCATGCGACAGCAAGTCTTTTTGAGCTAGGGCGTACAGGGGCTCTTTCTCCTGTATTTGTGGCTATTTTTCTGGTTATGGCGCTTGCTGTTGTTGCTTTTATTGTTTTCATGGAGCAGGCACAGCGACGGGTTATTATCCAATATCCCAAAAGGCAGGTTGGTAACCGGATCTATGGCGGTGATTCAACGCATATGCCTTTAAAGGTGAATACAGCGGGCGTTATTCCGCCGATTTTTGCGTCATCCGTGCTTTTGATTCCGGCCACATTGGCAGGATTCCTACATAATAATACGGGTATGCTCGGTAAGGTCGGACAGCTCTTTTCTCAGGGTCAGCCACTTTATATGGCGTTTTATGCCTTGATGATCGTGTTCTTCTCCTATTTCTATGCTGCGGTAACCTTTAACCCGGAAGAAACAGCTGAGAATCTGCGTAAGCAGGGGGGCTTTGTGCCTGGTATTCGTCCGGGAGCGAGCACAGCGCGTTATTTTGATAAAATTCTTTCTCGTCTGACAACAATCGGTGCAGCCTATATGGTTCTGGTGTGTCTGCTCCCGCAGATTTTGATCAGCCATTATAATGTGCCGTTTTATTTTGGCGGGACGAGTTTGATTATTATCGTGTCTGTTACGATTGATACGGTGACACAAATCCAGTCTCATCTGGTGGCGCACCAATATCAGGGCCTCATCCGCAAACAGCGTGGACGCAGCGCCTATCGAACAAAAGAAAGAGGAAAGTAGGAATGAATATCATTCTTCTCGGGCCTCCTGGGGCAGGTAAGGGCACTCAGGCCAAGAGACTCGAAACCGAACGCGGCATGAAACAGGTCTCGACGGGAGATATGTTGCGTGCCGAGGTTTCTGCCGGGTCTGAAATTGGCAAGGAAGTGAAAGCGATCCTGGAAGCTGGCAAGCTGGTTCCCGATGAAATCATGGTTGCCATGATTGAAAAAAGAATCAGCCAGCCGGACTGTGCGAAAGGCTTTATTCTCGATGGTTTTCCAAGAGCAACCAGCCAGGCTGTGGCACTGGATGAAATGCTCAAGAGGAAACATATCGCGATTGATGCTGTCATCCTGATTGACGTTCCGCGTGAAGAGCTGATGAAGCGTATTGCCGGGCGTGTCGGTGATGATGGTTCAAAGCGTTCTGACGATACTCCAGAGGTTCTCAAGTCCCGTCTGGAAGTTTATGATGCGCAGACGAAACCGATACTGCCTTATTATGAGCAGGATGGACGCCTTAAGAGGGTTGACGGATTGCAGGCAATCGGGGATGTTGGTCAATCAATTGATAGGATTCTTGACGTTGCAGGGAAGTAACAGTTCCTGTATAATCACGAAAAAGTGATCAATAAAATTTGACTAAATCTGCAGGGCGGTATATTTCGCCCAGCAGATATTTGGTGTGGCTTTTAACGTTAAAGCTGGAATCGCCTTTAAGGGGAGAGTATGCTGACAACCCTGTCAGAGACTTTCCAATAGGGCTCGAAATTAATGGGAACGCGGTGAAAGTGCCGCGTTGATTGGAGAATTGGCGTGGCACGTATTGCCGGCGTAAACATTCCGACCAACAAGCGTGTGGTCATCAGTCTGCGCTATGTTTATGGCATTGGTCCGTCGAGCGCGCAGGCTATCTGCAGTAAGCTCGGGATTCCTGATGCTAAGCGCGTAAACGAACTTTCTGACGATGAAGTCGTCAAGATTCGTGAGCTTATTGATAGTGAATATCGTGTTGAGGGTGACCTTCGTCGCGAAGTGGCCATGAGCATCAAACGTTTGATGGATCTGGGCTGCTACCGTGGTCTCCGTCATCGTCGTGGGCTGCCTGTTCGTGGGCAGAGAACTCATACGAATGCCCGCACACGTAAAGGCAAGGCTGTGGCAATCGCTGGTAAGAAAAAAGTAACACGTTAAGCGGTTACTTATCTTTCAAGCATCTGCCAACTGATAGGACGAGTATAATATGGCCAAGGCTCCTGCCCCACGTCTTCGTAAGAAAGAGCGCAAAAACATCATTTCCGGTGTTGCGCATGTTCTTTCTACATTCAACAATACAATGATCACAATCTCTGATGCCCAGGGCAACGCAATTGCGTGGTCTTCTTCCGGGGCTCAGGGGTTCAAAGGCTCACGTAAGTCTACACCTTATGCAGCTCAGGTTGCTGCTGAGGATGCAGGGCGTAAAGCTCGTGAACATGGTATGGAAACACTTGAGATTGAAGTTTCCGGTCCAGGTTCAGGGCGCGAGAGCGCACTGAGGGCCTTGCAGGCTGTTGGTTTCACGATTACATCTATTCGTGATATGACCCCCATCCCGCATAACGGTTGTCGCCCTCGTAAGCGCCGTCGCGTTTAATTCGAGGTTTTAAAAGGGGTGGAGATATTTCCCATCAGGAAATAATCTCCACCGTGGTGTAGTTTTACCGCACGATTGTGCGGGCCAGGCACCACCTTAATTTTAAGGTGGGCTTCGTTGTTTGAAAGGCCATGACCTTGGTTCTCCAGAAAAACTGGCAGTCCCTCATCAAACCGGAGAAGCTTGAAGTCGAGCCCGGCCCGGTTCCCTCCCGTATTGCAACAGTCATTGTAGAACCACTGGAACGTGGTTTTGGCCTGACAATGGGCAATGCGCTTCGCCGTATTCTTTTGTCCTCCTTGCAGGGGTCTGCTGTTACCGCCATTCAGATTGACGGTGTGCTTCATGAGTTCGCCTCAGTTGCTGGTGTTCGTGAAGATGTCACTGACATTATTCTGAACGTCAAACAGCTTGCCATCAAGATGCACGGAGAGGGACCAAAGCGTATGGTTCTGACCGCGACGGGGCCCGGAGAGGTTAAGGCAAGTCAGATACAGACAGGGCATGATATTGAAATCATGAACCCGGATCTTGTGATTTGTACTCTTGATGACGATGTTAAATTCGGCATGGAGTTTACGGTTGATTCCGGGAAAGGCTATGTTCCTGCTTCAGCAAACCGGCTTGAAGATGCTCCAATCGGTCTGATTCCGATTGATGCGATCTATTCTCCTGTATCTCGCGTTTCATACAAGGTTGATCCGACACGTGTCGGGCAGGTGACTGACTATGACAAGCTGCGTCTCACTGTCGAGACAAATGGCGTTGTCACACCTGAGGATGCTTTGGCTTTAGCTGCGCGTATTCTGCAGGATCAGCTTCAGCTTTTCATTAATTTTGATGAGCCACGTCCTGTTCAGCAGGAAGAGACAGAAGATGACCTACCATTCAGCCGCAATCTTCTTCGCAAGGTTGATGAGCTGGAGCTTTCGGTCCGTAGTGCGAACTGCCTGAAAAATGACAATATCGTTTATATTGGCGATCTTGTTCAGAAAACAGAGCAGGAAATGCTTCGTACGCCGAACTTCGGTCGTAAGTCACTTAATGAGATCAAGGAAGTGCTGACAGGTATGGGACTTTCACTGGGTATGAGTGTACCTGAGTGGCCCCCTGAAAGTATTGAAGATCTCGCTCGTCGTCTTGATGAGACATTCTGACAAGCCTCAGCTGGGAAGCTTTGGGTAAGGATTAGGAATAAAAAATGCGTCATAATCTAAGCGGACGTAAGTTAAACGTAACGTCAACTCACCGGGCGGCAATGTTTCGCAATATGGCTGTTGCCCTGCTCAAACATGAGCAGATCACAACAACTCTGCCGAAAGCGAAAGAGCTGCGCCCTGTTGCTGAAAAGTTGATCACATTGGGCAAGCGTGGCGACCTTCATGCTCGCCGCCAGGCTTATTCACTTTTGCGTGATGATGCCATTGTCGCAAAGTTGTTCTCTGCTCTGAAAGATCGTTATAGCAGCCGCAATGGTGGCTATACACGTATCCTGAAAGCAGGTGTGCGCTATGGTGATAATGCTGACATGGCTGTCATTGAACTCGTAGAGCGTGATATCGAAGCTAAAGGCAAAGATAGCGGCCCGGTACAGGTTCCTGCTGAAGAAGCGGCTTGAGCTTTTTCTCATAAAAGCAGATAATAAAGGGACGGCATTACTGTGTCGTCCCTTTTTTATTGAGGCGAATTATTTTCGTTCAGCATGAAAGATTAGTGTGATGAGTGATTTTCAGAAAGATACTTGTTGTCCGATGACTGGAGAAAAGAAGTGCCTGGTTAAGGACATGGTTAACGATCATCCCTGGTTGTGGGTTGGCGCCCTGTTTGTTGTAGGGATTTTCCTGGGCCGTCATCGCTGCCGCCGGAATAAAGCCAAAAAAAGCTAAGAGCCCTTTTTGGCTTGGACTGATACCCATCGTGTAACGCGCCTGACGGGTATCAGTTTTTATCTTTTTGTATAAAGCCGGGAAGGAAAGGATTGTCCCGCTGAAGCGAATCCTTGCTCGGCAGGTTGTTGACACTCCAGCCACCACCCAGGTCGGTTATAAGACGAATTTCAGATAAGATACGTTGTTGCTGGATCTGTAATTTGGTTTCTTCATACTGAAGGGCTGTCTGTTGGGCAGCGATCACCGTTGTATAAATCTGAGTGCCGGCCAGATATTCGTTCATAGAGACACGGATGGCTTCCTGGGCACTTTTAAGGGCCATATTCTGATAGCTCATCTGGTCCGCTAAATAATGCAGGTTTGATAACTGGTCTTCCGTATCCTGTAAGGCGGATAATACGGTCTGTCTGTATGAGGCGACGGCATTGTCGTAATCGGCTTCTGCTTCACGCACAGCGGCTGTTCTGGCACCCCCGGCAAAAAGTGTTTCACTGGCTCCTGCGCCAAGAGACCAGGTCCTCATAGCGGTCTGAATAAGTTTATTTAAGGGATTGCCGCTATAACCGTAGCTCGCGTTAAGAGTGAATTCCGGGTAGAAACTGCCAATTCTATAGCCGATTTCAGCATTATAGCTTTCCATCTGACGTTCCGCCTGGGCGATATCCGGACGCCGTTGCAGCAGGATTGAAGGAACAGCTTCAGGAGGGGGCGGCACTGTTGAAGGTAATGGTGCCTCAGGCAAGGTGAGGTCAGCTGGTGGGCGTCCTGTTAATACGGCAATAGCATGTTCATATTGAGCACGTGTGACATGGGCATTGGCTAGGCTTGCTTGTGTGGATTGCAATTGATAGCGCGCCTGAAGGACGCTGGTGGGATCTGCCACGCCAGCAGCAAGCTGGTTTTCCAGAATATCAAGATTATGCTGGTAAAGGCCGACATTCCGTCTGAAGAGGGCAATCAGACTGTCCTGATATCGTAAATTAAAATACTCCGTGCCGAGTTCCAACTCGTAGGAGAGGCGCATATTGGCAAGGAGTGCTGCACTGGCTTGTGCCGCTGTGACCTGTTGCTGGACCTGGCGCCGTATGGCCCCCCAGACATCGACAGTCCAGCTTGCACTAGGCCCTGTGGTCCATGTATTGGTCGCGAGGTTTTTCGTATAGCTGTTTCCGTTACTATCAGGAAGAACGGTGCCTTTTCCATTACGGTTAAAGGTAAACTGGCTATTTAGGGTTGGGAAAAGATTGGCCCTGACGGAGTCAATCATGGCACGTGCCTGGCGGTATTGGGCTTCATATTGCTTGAGTGATTGATTGGAATGATCCACGCGGTCTTCCAGATCATTCAAGGTAGGATCATTGAAAATCAGCCACCATTTCCCCTTTGGAATCGCCGCCATATCCGGGCGCCCTTTGACCCAGCCTTGCGGGGGCGGGGCTTCTTTAAAACGCTCGGAAATAATGGCTTTTGGGCGGTGATAGGTTGGTCCCACCATGCATCCTGTCAGGGCAGGAAGTAAGGGGCAAAACATTAAAAAACTGCGAAATGATAGACGAGACACGTAATAAATTCCCAGGACTAAAGAAAAGGATCACGTAACAGAGAAACGATTAAGAAGCTTTCGACACCATTTTGTTGAAAAAATACTGAAACGTTCAAGATAAAGATAGATAACGGGTGTCGTATAAAGGGTCAGAAGCTGACTGAGACAGAGACCTCCTAAAATGGAGAGGCCAAGCGGGTGGCGCATTTCTGTGCCATAACCATGGCCGAGCAGAAGTGGCACAGCTCCGAATGCAGCAGCCAGAGAGGTCATGAGAATGGGGCGAAACCGTAAAAGACTTGCTTTCAGAATGGCATCATAGGGAGGGGTTCCCTTTTTCTTTTCAAGAAGAGCAAAATCAACCAGCATGATGGCATTCTTTTTAACAATACCAATGAGCAGAATGATACCGACCAGGGTCAGGAGGGAAAAGGGCTCCCCACAGAAGAAGACGGCGATGAGCGCCCCTACGCCGGCAGAGGGAAGAGTTGAAAGAATGGTCAGAGGATGGATCAGACTTTCATAAAGAACCCCCAGAACGACATAAATAGCTGCCAGGGCCCCGGCAATCAAAAGGGGCTCCTGATTAACGGTTTTTTTGAACTGGGCCAGATTTCCGGCAAAACTACCCTGAATTGATTGGGGAATATGCAAGCTGACCAGCGTTTTTTCAATCGCCTCTATCGCTGTGCCGATTGTTGTGCCTGGTGCCAGGTTGAACGAAATGGTTGTTGAGACAAATTGCCCCTGATGATTGACAGCCAGTGGTGTGCTGACTGTTTTAACGTGGCCCAGCAGAAGCAAGGGGATCATATTTTCCCGTGCGGTTGTAACGGCGGCTCCGTTTGATGCTGATTTTCCCCCTGCCAGGGAATTGGCCATGGCATTCCGGTAGGAAAGTTCGCTTTGGCTTAACGTGGATTTATTATTGTTTACGGATCTGACGCGCAGATTATTGGACGCTGTGCCGCCCTGCGCGGTCCCGCCGGAAACACTGACCCACATCTGTTTGAGGAACACAGGGCTGCGCTGAAAAGAAGGAGCAGCCTCCATGACGATATGATATTGATTGAGCTTTCCGTAAATGATGGAAGCTGTTCGCTGGCCGAAAGCATCATATAAAGCCTGGCTTGCCAGTTGTGGTGTGACTTTATACCGTGCCTCAACATCCCGGTTCAGGAAAAGCATGGCACTATTGCTGTTTTCAATATCCGTTGTGATATCAGTCAGAAAAGGGAGCTGAGAGAGGCCATTCACAACTCTGGGGGTCCATTCGGCAAGATCCTCGGCAGAACTGCTCTGAAGACTATATTGGTAGGCACCATCAGAAGAGCGGGCCCCTCCGCCGATAGCGGGGGGAAGGTGCAATCTCAGACGCGCACCGGCATAATGGGAGAAGTGCCTGTTCAGACGGTCAATCGTCGTATCAATGATGTCCTTGCGTGTCTGGCGGGGGCGTAAGGCAATGAAGAAATCTGAAGCATTTGTCGTGTCGCGGCCAATTCTTGTAACGACACTCTGAATATCGGGGTCGTGACGTAACTCCCGCTGGATTTTGTCCGTCATTGAAGACAGTGCCTGAAAGGAAATGGACTGGTCGGCAACCAGCCTGCCCATAATCAGTCCCTGATCCTCTTTGGGAAAAAGTTCTTTCGGGAGTGTGATGAAGAGCAGAACGGCGATGAGAATTGTCAGTGGCAGAGAAAGGGCAACAAGGCGTGAATGATGAAGCGCTTTTGTGAGAGAACGCTCATAAAGTGCCAGAAGTTTGTCGAAACAGACCGTCAGATGGGATTGAAGCGTGAGTAGATAACCTGTCGAAACGTGATCGCTGACAGAGGCGCCTTTTGCTTTGTCTTTCATGAAATAGGCGCTCATCATGGGGGTCAGACTCAGAGAGAGCAGGAGAGAGAGCGACAGGGCAATAATGATTGTAATGGCGAATTCATGAAAAAATTGCCCCGTCAGACCGTCCATAAGCAGAATGGGAAGGAAAACGACAATCAGGGAGAGCGTGATTGAAATAACGGTGAACGCGACTTCTCCCGCTCCCATAATAGAGGCCTTGTGTGGAGAAAGACCTTTCTCCCGATAGCGCGTGATATTTTCCAGAACGACAATGGCATCATCAACAATAAAACCGGTTGCAATCGTTAGCGCCATGAGGGAAAGCGTATCAAGCTGATATCCTCCGAGGTACATCACCCCGAATGTTCCTATTGTGGCAAGCGGCACGATAAGAGCGGGAATGAGGGTCATTCTGAGGTCATGGAGGAAGGCCAGAACGACAATAACGACCAGCAGCACAGACAGAAGCAGGGTTTTCTCTGTATCATCTAAAGCAGCACGAATGGAGTTGGAGCGATCCAGCTTGATTGTAAGCTCGCTATTGCCGGGTAGACTGGCATTAATAGTGGGGAGGCGCGCTTTGATCTGGTCAATGGTCTTGATGATATTGGCACCACTTTCGGCGAAGACGGCACAGATAATCGCCGGTTGTCCATCAGCGAAACCAGCCTGTCTGATGTCTTCGGAACTATCCACAATTTCAGCCACGTCTGAAAGCCGGACGGGTTGGTTATTGCGATAGGCAATAATCAGGTCATGATAGGCTTTGGCTTTCGAGACCTGATCATTCGTTGCAATGGTGAAGCGATGCCCTTCCAGTGTGATAAACCCTTTGGGTGTATGGGCATTGGCAGAGGCAAGCGCTGCGCGAATATCTTCGAAACCAATCCCGTAGCGGAAGAGCCTTAAAGGGTTGATTTCAACACGCACTGCCGGGAGGGCGCTCCCGCCTATGACGACATTGCCAACGCCCTGCACCTGGCTTAACCCGGTCATGATGATGTTATTAGCAAAATCAAAAAGCTGTTGCGGTGTGCGCGTGCTGGAATGAAGTGTGAGAATAAGAATAGGGGGGCCGTTGGCATTCGCCTTTTTATATTTGGGGTCCTGCCGCAGGCTGGTTGGCAGATCCTGCCGCGCGGCCCTCAAAGCGGCCTGAACGTCACGGGCGGCACCATTTATATCGCGTGAGAGTTCAAATTGCAGGAGAATATGAGCCTGCGTTGCTGTTGAATGGGAGGTAATTTCCCTGATCCCGGCAATGGCTCCAAGATGGCGCTCAAGAGGACCGGCAACCGTACTGGCAATTTCGGAAGGAGAACCACCTGGCTGGGTGGCCGTCACCATAATAACCGGGAAATCCACATTAGGAAGATCTGCGACCGGGAGGAGCCTGTATCCTAGTAATCCTCCCAGAAATATTGCCAGGGCAAGCAGTGTGGTCCCTACAGGACGATGAACGAAAAAGCTTATGAGCTTCACGAAGGTTCAGTTTCATGATGAGAGACAGCTGTCCCGGGCAGATTGAGGCGCGTTTTGACCCAACGGGCCAGTCTCTCCATAAAGAGGTACATGACAGGCGTCGTAAAAAGCGTAAGAAGTTGTGACAAAGTCAGTCCACAAACGATGGCCACGCCAAGAGGGCGGCGTAGCTCCGCACCTGTTCCCGTCGATAACATCAGAGGCAAGGCACCAAATAGGGCGGCTAATGTTGTCATCATGATCGGACGGAAACGAAGCAAGGCCGCTTTATGAATGGATTCCTGCGGTGAGAGATTTTCATGCCGTTCTGCCGTGAGGGCGAAGTCAATCATCATGATGGCATTTTTCTTGACGATGCCAATCAGAAGGACGATGCCGATAATCCCCATAATATCGAGCGGCATGTTGAAAATATATAAGCCCAGCAATGCCCCAATTGCCGCTGAAGGCAGGGTGGAAAGGATGGTTATGGGATGAATGAAGCTCTCATAAAGCATTCCCAGAATGATATAGACAGCAACAACTGCCGCGACCACCAGAGCCAGTTCATGCCCCATTGATGTCTGGAAAGCCGCCGCCGTTCCCTGAAAACTGGTCTGGAAGCTGGCAGGCAGTCCAATTTTATCTCTCGTCTGTTCGATCGCACTTGTGGCATCTCCCAGGGCGTAACCCGGTGTGACGTTAAAAGAAATGGTTGCGGCCGGGAATTGACCGAAATGAGTGATCAGCAGAGGTGACGTAGTGCGGCTCAGCTGCGTGACCTGTAAAAGCGGTACAAGTCCTGAGGTCGGTTTTCTGGTAGGGCCTGAGGTGCTGCTGCCTGCCTCAGATGAGATCCCTGGCAGGTAAAGCTGTGACAGGCTGCTTATATCCTTTTGCAGGCGCGGCTTCGCTTCCAGAATAACCCGGTACTGGTTGGCCTGAGTATAGATCGTGGAAACCTGTCTTTGGCCAAAACTGTCATAAAGAGCGTTATCAACGGTTTGAGGGGTGATGGAGTAACGGGCCCCATTCGTGCGGTCCAATGTTAGCATGGCTGTCAAACCATCTGATTGCTGGTCGGATGTTGTGCCTGCAATAGAGGGTTGCTGTTTTAAGACGTCCATAAAACGGGGCAGCCAGGTTTTGAAGGAGTCATAATCAGGCGTCTCGAGCACAAATTGATAGCGCATGGCTGAGACTGTTGAATCAAGGGAAATATCCTGCACAGGCTGGACATAAAGCTTTGTGCCAACCAGATCATGCCCGACCTCGTCCAGCCTGTGTAGGATGGCAGTGAGAGAGGAAGTGCGTTTTTCCCTTGGTTTCAGATTAATCAGGAAACGCCCGACATTAAGCGTCATGTTCTGTCCATCAACCCCGATGAAGGAAGAAAGACTCTCTACGTCAGGGTCTTTCAACAAGCGCGCTCCCAACGCAGCCTGACGCTCTTTCATCCCCTCAAAGGAAATGCTTTGGGGCATGACGGAAACACCCTGCACAACCCCTGTATCCTGCTCAGGGAAAAAGCCTTTAGGAATGGACCAGGCCAGCACTCCGGTCAGAATGAGCGTGCCTGCGGTAACCAGTAACGTCAGGCGTTGATGACGGAAAACGACGGCCAGGGCGCGGTCATAATAAGTGATGGCCTTATGGATGAGAGAGACCATGCGCCCTGAAAAAGAATGATTGTGACCCGATAAATCTTCTGGCGTTTCTCTTTTCTCACTGAGCATCCGTGCGCACATCATGGGCACGAGCGTAATGGCAATAATGGCCGAGATAACAATCGTGATGGCCAGAGTCATGGCAAATTCATGAAAGAGGCGGCCGACAACATCACTCATAAAAAGCAGTGGGACCAGCACAGCGATCAATGAAATGGTCAGGGAGATAATGGTAAAGCCAATCTCCTGCGCTCCCTTCAAGGCGGCGCTATAGCGGTCTTCTCCGGCTTCAACGTAACGGGAAATATTTTCGATAACGACGATTGCGTCATCAACCACGAAGCCTGAAGCGATTGTCAGGGCCATCAGGGAAAGATTATCGAGTGAAAACCCCAGCAGATGCATGACCGCCAGAGTGCCGATGAGAGAAAGGGGCACTGAAAGACCCGGAATAAGGGTTGCAGGAATGTTCCAGAGGAAAAGGAAAATAACCACAATGACCAGGAAAATCGCTAGGGCGAGCTCGAACCCGACATCATGAATTGAAGCACGAATGGTCGAAGTCCGGTCGGTCAGGGGGGTGATCTCAATACCGGGAGGAAGATCCTGCTTCAGGCGGGGCAACATGGCGCGGACGTTGTCAGCAACCGAGATCACATTAGCGCCTGGCTGTCTCTGCACATTTAAAATCAGGGCTGGCTTGTTATTGGCCCAGGCAGCCAGCTGGTTATTCTCGGCATCTTCGACAACTGTTGCAACATCGCGCAAACGGATCGGCCCGTTATTCTGATAGGCAATGACCTGGTCAAGAAGCTGTTTGACAGACTGGATCTGCCCATCAATACGCAGTGAGGTGGAATGTTGGGGGCCATCAAATGTCCCAGTAGGAGAATTGACGTTCACAGTGCCGATAATCGTGCGTACTGTATCAATGGCCATCCCGTAGGAAGTAAGCTTTGGAATATTGATCTGGACGCGATATGCCTTGCGGTTTCCACCTGACAGGCTGACCAGCCCTACGCCTGAGATCTGACTGATTTTTTGTTCAAGTCGTGTATTGACGTAATCTTCAACCTCCGGAAGGGGGAGGGTGCGGGACGTAATTCCCAGCGTCAGAACGGGCGTATCCGCTGGATTGACCTTGGCGTAAATAGGGGGTGCCGGCAGGTCGTTAGGGAGCAGAGAACCAGCATTATTGATCGCTGCCTGCACTTCCTGCTCAGCGATATCAATATTCATGTCCAGCCCGAAACGCAGCGTAACGACGGAGGCCCCTCCCGATGACTGAGAGGTCATCTGATCCAGTCCAGCCATTTGCCCAAGCTGTGTTTCCAGAGGCGCCGTGACGGACGTCGCCATGACATCCGGGCTGGCGCCGGGATAAAAAGTTGAAACGGTAATGGTCGGATATTCAACTTCCGGCAGGGCAGAGATGGGGAGGAAATGGTAACCCAGCAGGCCTGCAAGTAAAATAGCCACCATCAGAAGGCTGGTTGCGACAGGACGGTTAATAAACAGGCGAGAGGGATTCACGGAGGGACGCTTTCAGTCAGGAAAAGGGGCTGGAAGATTAATGAGAGGGAGGAGCTTGTGTCGCAGCAATGGTTACCTTGCTTCCTTCTTTCAGATGGTTGATCCCATCCGTAACGACCTTTTCGTCTCCCTTGAGACCGCTGCGTATGACCGTATTCTGATCGTCAGTTTCGCCTGTTTTGACAGGACGTATTTCAATCGTGTCATCATTTTTGACAAGATAGAGAAACGTGCCATCAGGCCCTGTCTGCACAGCACTGCCAGGAACCAGAATGACATTATGAAGGGTTTTGACCAGAAGATGGGCATTGACGAACTGATTGGGGAAAAGGCGCTCATCTTCATTTGTGAAAAGACCACGCAGGCGCACGGTTCCGGTTGACGTGTCGATCTGGCTGTCAAGAGCTTTGACTGTGCCGGATGCCAGCTTTTGGGTATTATCACTGTTCCAGGCTTCAAGGGGCAGGGTTTTCTGCGTGCCAAGCTGTTCCTGCACGTCGGGAAGGTTATTCTGGGGCAAGGTGAAGATGACGGAAATAGGCTGCATCTGGGTGAGCGTTGTCAATCCGCCGGATTGTCCGACCGTGACATAATTCCCGATATCAAGTGCACGGATCCCGACGCGTCCATCAACCGGGGCGATGATGTGGCAGTAATAGAGATTCAGTTTGGCATTCTCGACATTGGCTTCATCAAATTTCACCTGCCCTTCCAGTTGTTTGACGGTATATTCCTGATCCTTGGCTGTCATGGCAGAAGTTGAATCCT
Organism: Aristophania sp. ESL1100; assembly: GCF_058511235.1. Taxonomy (NCBI): domain Bacteria; kingdom Pseudomonadati; phylum Pseudomonadota; class Alphaproteobacteria; order Acetobacterales; family Acetobacteraceae; genus Aristophania; species Aristophania sp. ESL1100. Next base: position 391,771 of record NZ_CP196394.1, read on the forward strand.
GCTTGATCAATCTTTGATAGCGGGCATTATCAATCCGGGCTCGTGCCAATTGCGCACGATCAGCCTCCAATGTGCCTTCATATTGTTCAAGAGTTGCCTGGTAAGGGCGTGGGTCAATCAGTTCCAGCTCATCACCAGCTTTTACATGTTGTCCTTCTTGATAAGAGATTTTGAGAATATGGCCGTTCACGCGGGGCGTAATGGTCACATTTGCGATAGGAACGACCGTGCCTAATAATTGCAGCGTAACCGGCATGTCCCCTTTATGGGCGAGAGCGATCGCAACAGCCTGAGGATGGGCGTGATTATGACCTTTGGCCTTCTTAAAAGGGTTGTGCATAAAAAACAGCCAGCAGACAATAAAAACCAGGATAAGGCCCACCAGAATAATTTTTTTGTGGCTTTTTCTTTTCGGGGCGGGGGAAGAGACAGGATCTTGGGTCGTCATAAAAGAGTGTATGCTCCTGAAAAGGGCTTCATGATTCTGATTTATTAAAGGAGGACTATAATCGGTTCCTTAATTGATTGCACCTAAACTTGCAGGTTCGCTTTCAAGGAACTTTTTAGCGCATGAAAAGGGGATAATCAGGCGGATTACCTCTATTAATCAAGATAAAACACTTTATTTAGCGATGATTAATATCTTAATTTATGGTTACGGTAAGTTTAACTTTAGCCCTCTTGCAGTTTATACTAAAAGCCCCATATCATAAGAACTACGAGATGAGAGTTGTGGTTTGTTGGCTGTGACTTTTATCACTCATTATCAAAAAGGATTATCTCATGGTTGACTCAGTCAGTATGAAAGCAGAGGGTCTTCTTGATGAGGCCAGTGGTCGGGTAAAAGACGCTGTTGGTGGCCTGACAGGTGATCTCGGTCAGCAGATGGGTGGGAAGGCCCAGGCTTTCAGGGGGCACGCCAAACAGGAATTCTCTGATCTGTATGATGCAAATGAAACGAAACTGGAAGCAGCAACGAGCTTCATTCAGGATCGTCCGGTTGTTTCTCTGATAATTGTCAGTCTTGTCGGGTTGGTAATTGGGCGCCTACTGTTCAGAAAACGCTGAATTTTATAAGAAATTGTCTTTTGTGAAGCAGGTTTCTGAGGGTGGTAACGCTCTCAGGCCTGTTTTTTTATTTATAGGACAGATTTCCTGCTGATAATGAAGAGATCATTAAAGGATTTTGTCAGTGAGGAGAGAAAGAGGTATTTTCTCCCATGATCGCCTCACTATATAATGATAGAGATGACGGTGCTGAAGATGAAACCGCGATTGTTGGGAAACAGGATTTGAATTGATTTATGGAGTGGTATTACGAACATAATGGCCAACAGGTCGGGCCAGTGTCTCGGGCGGAAATCATCCGTTTGATTATACAAAGACGTATTCATCCCCATACACTTGTATGGACAGCTGAATTTGGTGATCAGTGGCGCCCGGCTGCAAAAGCAGGGTTGATTGCGCCTCTATCCGTTAAATTTATGACCACTGGGAACAACGCTGATCCCTCTGTCCCTGCCGAAAAAGCAGATCCTGCCAAGGTTCCCTCCGTGTGGAGCTGGTTTATTTTATTGCCCGGTTTGCTGAATTACCTGCTTTATGGGCTCGCCGTCATCAGGAAACGTGAACTTTTCGATGTCCCAAATCTGGGGATTTTCTTTATAGGTATGATCCTGATCACCGCCGTGCTTCAGGACAGAAATACGTTGAGCCGATATGGTTATCGACCACCGACGTTCCTATGGTTGCTTCTTTTGGGGTTATGTCCTCCATGCTACTTATGGTCGCGCTGCCTTATTCTGAAAAAAGGGATGGCTCAGGCGATCCTGGCGGTTATCATGTGGGCAGGTATGGCTGCTTTGGGGGGCTATTACTTATATCAGCATCCCGAGAAATTTAATTTTCAGGTTGAGCAAAGTCAGGGCGGAGACCTAAAAACTCTCCCCTGGGCGACGCATCATGAAAAGACGAAGCAGGATGAGCAGACGCCTTCAGAGAAAAGCAGTCCAGAGCAGAAAAGCCTTGAAAATAATCATGATTCATCAAACTCGGATGAGATCAGGCTTTGAGGCGTTTATTGGGTCTTTTATAACATCATGAAAAGACTCATTTTTTCTTGACTCATTAATTTTTTTCATTTTAGGCCTTCCCTTTCGATTCGATCTGATTCAAAACCTAAGCAGAGCGGTTGATGTGCCGTTGGTAACGTGATGTCTTAGGAGAGGGAATGCCAGATTACACGCTTGAATCAGCCTTTCACGGGCTTGTAGCTGGTGTGGATGAGGTGGGACGCGGCCCTCTGGCTGGTCCGGTCGTTGCCGCTGCTGTTGCTTTTAGCGCCCCCCCTGAAACTGAGCTGGCAGTATTATTGGATGATTCCAAAAAACTGACAGCCTTGAAACGTCAAAAAGCCTTTGACGCCCTCTATGAAGCCAATTACGCCTATGTGGCTCCCGGAGCCGCGTCTGTTGCTGAAATTGAAACACTCAATATCAGTGGAGCAGCGCACCTGGCCATGCGGAGGGCATTGGAGCGTCTGACCCGCTTAGTGGGAAAACCTCCTGTCATCGCTCTTGTTGACGGGAAACATGCGCCCAAAAATTTTCCTTGTCCGGTCAAAATGGTGATTAAAGGCGACGGGATCAGTCTTTCTATAGCGGCTGCGTCTATCGTGGCAAAAATCCTGCGTGACCGGCTTATGGAGCGTCTTTCAGAGCGTTACCCGGACTATGGCTGGGCGCGTAACGCAGGTTACGGCACGGCCCTCCACCGTGAAGGGTTGGAAAAGCGCGGTATCACAGCACATCATCGGCGTTCTTTTGCACCTATACGTCATTTACTTCCGCTTGAGGCTTCTTCCATATGACAAAAGATTTATTTCTTGATCAATTACTGCATGGCGAATGTATAGACGTTATGAAAGGATTGGCATCGGGTAGTGTAAACTGCATTTTTGCTGACCCTCCTTATAATCTGCAGCTCAAGGGTGAATTGCGCCGCCCTGATGAAACAGTCGTCGACGGCGTTGATGATGACTGGGACAAGTTCTCAGATTATCGTGCCTATGATGATTTCACGCGGGATTGGCTTTCTGAAGCACGAAGGCTGCTTGATAAGGATGGCACGATATGGGTGATCGGCTCCTATCACAATATTTTCAGATTAGGGACTATTTTACAGGATCTGGGATTTTGGATCCTGAATGATATTATCTGGCGCAAAGCCAACCCGATGCCCAATTTCAGGGGGCGCCGCTTTACCAATGCTCATGAAACATTGATCTGGGCGGCACGAAGTGCGCAAAGCAGATATTGTTTTAATTATCAGGCGATGAAGGCCCTGAATGACGATCTTCAAATGCGCTCCGACTGGTACTTGCCTCTCTGTACCGGAAAAGAGCGTTTACAGGATGATGCGGGGTTGAAACTTCATCCTACCCAGAAACCGGAAAGTCTGCTTCATCGCGTTTTACTGGCTTCAACCAGAGCCGATGATGTGGTTCTGGATCCATTCTGTGGAACAGGAACAACGCCTGCTGTCGCAAAGAAACTGGGACGTCATTATCTCGGGATAGAACGTCACCTGCCCTATCTGGAGGCTGCCCGCAGGCGGGTTGAAGGGGTGGAAGTGCTTCCCCCTGATAAACTGGCCATTACGCCAGCAAAGCGGGAAATGCCGCGTATTCCTTTTGGTTTCTTCGTCGAAAATGGTTCATTGCCAGCAGGAACCTATGTTTATGATCGTCAGAGACGTCTGCGGGCGTCAGTCTCTCCTGATGGCACATTGGTATCGGGAAAGCAGCGTGGCTCGATTCACAAGCTTGGGGCCCAATTGACCAATGCCCCTTCCTGTAATGGATGGACCTTCTGGTATTTCGAGAGGGAAGGAAAACTTTACCCCATAGATCTTTTAAGGCAGGAAACACACACTCTCAGGCAAACCGCCTGAGAGTTATTGAGAACACCGAAAATGTCTCAATGATGAGTGTAGTGTTTATGGGATCTGGTCTTTTTCTTCGTAACAACAGGCTGAGGGCTATAGTGTGTAGTCTGCCCGCTGTTAAAGCCTAAAAATCCTGCCCCTGGCTGCGGATAGCCACTATTACCGACATAATGAACTTTTTTAGGAGCCATTCTGGTCATATTGGCCTGTCCGCTGACAACGATTTTCCCGTTCCCTTTTTCGTCTTTCACGGTCTGATGCTCGGCAGAGGTGATGAGACGGCCATCTGGATTATAGCTTTTCATGGAAAGCAGAAGGAACATAATATCGTTACGGCCCAGATCAATCGCCAGATCAAGTGGGGTCTGATCAAGGGAATTGCGGGCATTGATATCAGCGCCGCGGCTCAGGGCTTCCTTGGTAGCGAGGCTTGAGCCTTTATTGACGGCATCAAACAAGGCGGCCGTCGGGTTGAGATCAAGCCGGGAATGGGAATTGTCTTCACCCTCCTGATCGCTTCCCGGAATAGCGGAAGGCGGAGCCGCATGCTTGGCTTTCTGCTGGTCTTCAGCGCGTTGCTGTGCGGCCATGGCATCTTGTTGAGCCTCAGCTTCATCCACAGCCTGAGCATGGGCATAATGCGGGTGATAGAAGACAGAAGCCCCGCTTACCAGAAAAGCAGCCAGAGCAGAACGGAACAGACAAGGCCTGATGGAATTGAACAAACGCATCTTCTCTTTGTAGCCTCTTCTAATGTCAGTGGCGAGTCATGAGATGAGTAAATAGGCAATAATCTTTACTGCTTAGCGTCCTTCACGCCACCAGCCAAGTGATAATAAGGGCAGGGCGAGAAGTAAAGCCAGCCAGGGGGGCAAAAGAGGGTAAAAATGGTCTGCACCTGGCAGTTTCTGTTTATGCAAAGCCAGACCAGCCCACTCACGTCCCGATGTCGTTTCATTCTCACTAACTTGCCGGATTTCTGGCACAGGATTTTGTCCCAGCCAGAAAATTCCCCCCCCTGATTCTTTGACCAGAGGTGACAGATTTAAAGCGGTGCTGCGCAGATCTTTATCTTCAGGGGTTTGAGGCGTGGTTTCAGCAATTGTGGCCGTCAGATCATTCTGTTGTATCGTCCAGATTCCGTGATCTTCCTTGTCATTTGGCGTTAATACCAACGTTCCATGCAAATGATGATGGTTACCCTGAAGGGGCGCTAGACTGACCGTGTAATTTTTCCCATCGGGGGAAAGGATAGTGGCCGTCAGGGTTTCACGTTCTGTCAGACTGTATCGATCAATCATGATTTTACGGTCTTCAAGATGAGCCTGTAGTCTTTCACCTTCGAGGTCAGGTTCCTTCATCAGCCAATGTGATAAACGACGCAGGAGTTCCTGTTGGGGCCCCCCGCCATGACTTCCTCGTGACCAGAGCCATATCTGGTCGGAAAGGAGTTGGGCCACGCGCCCCTTGCCAGCCGTATTCAGAAGGAGGAGGGGGTCATTATCATCGGTCGTTAAAAGGACAGATCCCTTGATATGGTCGGCTTTCAGAAAACGATACCATGGTCCCCATGTCTTCCCCCATGGTCCTTCCTGCTTGAGCATATTAGTGACAGGGTGAACCTGCCCCAAAGCAGAGAGTTTTGGGGTGATAAGAGCCGTTCGTGTATTATTGGGCATGACATGAGCCGGTAAGATACTGCCCAGAGAGGTATCCTGAAGGCTGCCGAGCTGTGCCAGATCCTTACCTGATATGACCAGCAACCCGCCTCCTTTAAGGACATATTGGGTGATATTATCGATATAGGATTGAGGGATCAGGTTGGAGGCATCAAACCCGTCCAGGATAATCAGATCGAACTGATTTATTTTTTCGACAAACAGGTCATGTGTTGGAAAAGGAATCAGGGCGAGCTCAGAGCTCGGTGTATCATCAGCTGATTCAGGCGAGCGCAGAATGATGAAATGAACCAGATCAACCGAAGGATCTGCTTTCAGAAGGTTGCGCCAGACACGGGCACTCGGGGTCGGAGCCCCTGAAACCAGCATGACTTTCAGGTGGTTCTGTATACCCTGAATGGAGATCACCGAGTGATTATTCCGGGTTGAAACCTCCCCCGGCAGTTCAGAAGCCGAAAGCTCTACAAGATTGGCGCCATTACGAGAAATCTTTATGGGAACGTCAATGGTCTGCCCGGACATACCTTCAGAAACCAGTTGCTGTTGGTCACTATTCTGGCGTTCATAAATTTTGGCATTTTCCCCGGTCTGGCTGCCGAGGTCTTTAATCAGCAGGCGTATATGTGCCTCTGACCCCACCATTCCATAAGGTGGTGCTGAAAGGATCTGCAAGGTGCGGTCTGTTTCTTCACCTTTGCTGGCAAGAAGCAGATGAATTGGAACGTGCTTATGTTCGAAAGAAGGGAAAGCAGCTTTAAGCGAGGAAGGAGTGTCATGATTCATACCATCAGTCAGCAAAAAGACGGCCGAAAGATCAGGATGATTCTGGGTTTCCTGTTTCAGTGTTTCAAAAAGACGCGTGTCATGGTCATTACTGTCAGAAACAACGACACGATAGGCCGTTACGCCCGGTAAGGGACGTAGCTTGTTTTCCAGCTCATCAGCGGCTTTATCAACCATTTCCTGCCTGTGGCGGAGCAGCATGGAGGGGCTGTGGTCAACAAGGATAAGAACTTCTTGCGGCTGGGTGTGAAAACTCGATTTTTGCAGACCCGGACCTGATAAAAACAGGATTATGATCCCTAGCGCCGCTATTCTGGGAATCTGTCCACGAACTCTGCCAAGCACACTCCAGAGACCAAAGAGTAAGACCAGAACAGCCAGGCAGACAAGGAGCCAGAGTGGCAGGGAAGGAGACCAGCTGAAGTTCATGGCGCGTAGGGTTCCTGACTATAGATGCCGTAATCGCTCTGTTCCTGGTCAGTCTGTGTAGCGCTATCTCCGCCAAACTTTTTCAGCATGTCTGAGTAAAAGCGCTGATCATATTTGTAATTGCCCGTAAGAGCATAAATAACGACGTTCATGCCGAAACGATAAGACTGGGCGCGTTGCTCTTCGTCATCAGGGATCGTGGCATAAAGAGTATGGTTTTTATCATCAACAGCCCAGGCATGAGCCCAGTCATTATTACCGATAATAATCGGGCTGATATCTTCGCCTTCATTGAAATGGGTCCTGGCACTATAAACACTCTCTCCCGTAACGCGGCCTGGAAAATCATGTAACAGGTAAAAAGTACGGGCCGGAAGACTCTCATTATTTATGGCCGTAAGAGGAGGAATTGTTACCTTTTGGCCAATTCGTGCCAGAACCCCCTTTATTGTGCTCAGGCTGGTCGGGTTAATGGCTGTTCCCGCGCCCATTTCATCAATGAGAAGCAAACCATTATGGGCCATATAATCATTTAACGCTGCCGCCTGACGGTCATCAATATGTGTTGAGGCAGAAAGTGGCCAGTAAATGACGGGGTAAAAAGCCAGATCATCCTGTCCGGGGTCAACGCCGCGTGGAGGGCCCAGACGGGTTGTGCTCCGTTGATTGATATAACGTGTCAGGCCGTTCAGCCCATCCTGTGAAAGCTGGTCTAAATCGGGGTCCCCTGAGAGAATAAAAGCAAGCCCCGGGTTTAATGCTTCAGGAGGAACCGGCGCCGCCTGGGCGGTATGAGAGGAAAGCCCGATAAGGCAGATAACGGCCATTCCCGTTTTCCTGAAAGGAATTCTCAAAGCGCCCGATTTTGCAATACTGAATGTTATATCGATTAAAAAAAGGATCAGGGAACAGAGAAGGAAAAAAGGCCCCAATAAGATGCGCGAAGGGCTGAAGTCCGGTTTGGTAAGCTCTCCCAATGCGGGTTCAGGAGTGAGCGGAGCTTCTGATGGAAGGAGGTTCAAGGGATTGCTGACTGATGACGTTCCATAAAAGCCGACAGGATGCTCAGCGCTGACGGTCGCACTTTCCTGCATTTTGAGAGGCATGACAAAAGGAGGAGGCGTTTTCAGTGTCCCTTCGGCAGAAAGGGTCTTCCAGGGAAGTAATAATTGTTCCATCTGGTTGGAGGAAGAGGCCGCTAAAGAGGCATTACGCGGGATGTGATTGACCAGTCTTTCCAGAATCTGCGGAAATAAACCTGACAATGGCAGATTGGACCAGTCGGCCGTCGGGGTGATATGAAAAAGGACAATGCGGCCTTTCCCTTCCTGACGCGTCGTAATAAGCGGCGTGCCGTCAGCCAGGGACGCCCAGACATGCTCTGATAAATCCTCTGATGGTTGGGCAATCAATTGACGCCTGATGGTAATATCTTTGCTGATACTCAAACCCGCGAGAGGCGTATTTTCAGGGAAAGGGGCGAGCGTCTGGGGGGCGTTCCATGACATTGTCCCACCCATGGAACGGATTTCTGACCGCAAGGGAACAGTAATCAGGGATTGTGACGATGTGTCATCTGAATTGGCGGCGGCCTTTGCCAACTCAGCTCCGGCAAAACGGATCAGGATACCACCTTTGCGGACCCAGTCTGATAGGGCTGCACGGTTCTCACTACTGCTGAGTGTCTCGTCAGAAGCAAAGATTACGGAAACAGAATGTTCCTTAAGGTGCAGGGGCGCAATATCCTGAGTTTTTGTAAAGTTCTTCAGGGCTCGTTTAATGTAGAACATATCCCCGATCAGAGGGTTATCATCACCATTCTGGCGTAATAACCCTACAGTGAGGAGGGAAGTAGGTGTTTTCAGCAGAGAAAACCCGGCAGGAGCAGGAACGTCCGAGAGAGCAACGGCATGAAGGAAAGGATAAAGTGCCGAGTCAATGGTCACGGTTTGCGGCGTATTGCTTTGGAGTGACCATTCCGTCAAAGGCGTAAAGTGCCCGTTATTATCCAACGTAAGGCCCTTTAGTGAGATTGTTCTTAACGGGCAGTGCTCCATGGTTTCAGCCATCACCCTGAGTTGCGTGTCCCGCAAAACGGCATGGAGCCCTATGAGCGAACAATCAGCCCAGCGTACATCCCTTACGTGAAGGCTGGCAGCCAGTGTCTGCTCCAGTGCCGGATCGGAAGTTTCAGCCAGACCATCAGAAAGCACGGCACTATCAGACTCTTTGAGAAAGTCACGTAAGGGACCATGCGATAATTGTGAGACCAGATGTTGCCGGTCCGAAGGCCAGAGAGAAGGCTTCAACTGGTGAATGACCGTCGTAAATTGTTGAGGATCCGTCGTTTCGAAAGGCTCGGCCCATTGCCCATTGACGCCTTTTGCACTGAGAAGAAGGATCAGTTTCCCACCCTTATGCAGGGTTTGAAGCCCCAGATGCAGGGCAGCACGCTGTCGCTGGTTCCATTGTGGCATGGCAGCCCAGCCATTATCCATAATAAGCAGGAGTTTTTGTGAAATATGCCCTTTTTGTGTGGGCGTTCTGTAAAGCCCGGCCAGACCGATGATCAGGGACGTTACGGCCAGCAGCCGTAACAGCAGAAGCCAGAATGGCGTGTGTACGGCCTTTTTCTGACGGATAGAGAGTCTCTCAAGAATGATAAGGGAAGAAAAAGGCTGGATATGAGCCCGTGGTGGTAAGGCGCGGATCAGCCACCAGAGCAGAGGCAAAACACCGAAAGCAATCAGAATCCATGGAGAAAGAAAATTCATGCCTTGTCTCCTATCAGGGTTTTTACCGCCAGGAGAGAGGGAAGAAGAGGCGTTTCAGTGTGATGAGCGTGATAGAAGACCCCCGGTAATGTCTGGCAGAGATGCGATAAAATCTGCGACTGTCTGGAAAGGAGCGTCTGATAATTTTGCTGAGCGTCCCTGGTAATGGTCAGGTCAAGAGGGGGTTCATTTTCTTCACTGGTAAATTTAAGCAGGCCTTTATAGGGGAGTGTAAACTCTGCAGGATCAAGAGTTCTGAAAAGTACCAGCCTGCCCGGCCTTATTCGGCACTCAGTGGCAAGTTTTTCCAATAAGGCATCACTCCAGAAAAAATCACTGATAATAATGATGGTAGCGTGAGCCGGAATAGTCCTGAAATCAGGAAAGTCGTGCGTAATATGATTTAAATCCAAAGCCAGTCTGGGCAGGAAATGGGAGCCATTCACAAAATGTTTCTGCCCCGCAACCGTCACAGATTCCCCGGCATGTAACGCAGCCTGTCCCAGAGCCAGGGCTGTAATCATGGCTGTTTCGTATTTGGTCGGAAGTTTTGGAGAGGAACGCCATTTCATGGAAGGAGAGGGATCGACCCAGAGGCAGAGCGGGCGAGGCATCTGTTTTTCACGTTCCTTGACCCACAGCACTGTTTCATCTGGCGATCGTGCTGATTGTTTCCAGTCGATGAGAGAGGCTGGTTCATGCGGGCTATAGGGTCTGAACTGCCAGAAATCCTCACCAGTGCCGTGTCTTTTCTGTCCATGCCGCCCTGATTGGAGCATGACGGCAAGTTTGCCCGCAGCCAGAATGAGGTCGGGCAACGCAGGAACACCCTGCTGAAGAGCCGGGCTTTTTTTGCGAATGCGATTCAGAAAAGAAACATGGCGTAACACTCAGCGTGGTACTCCGTTCAGGAAAAACGTGCCAGATGGGTCTGGATGAGCTGCGTTGCGGTTAATCCTTCTGCCTGTGCTGCAAAAGAAAGACCAAGGCGATGAGAAAGAACAGCCGGAGCAAGACTGAAAACATCATCTAGATCAGGTGAAAGTCGGCCATTTAACAAAGCGCGTGCGCGTGAAGCCATCATTAAGGCCTGGGAGGCTCGGGGGCCGGGACCATAATCAAGGGCCTGCTTTACGGCCTCAGAGGCGGTGCCATCCTGTGGGCGAAGTCCCCGCACCAATGCAAGAATTGTTTCAACGACTTTCTCACCAACGGGAAGCTTGCGCACAAGCGTTTGCGCTTTGATCAGATGTTCAGCGCTTAAAATGGTTTCAGCCTGTGGCTGCGTTGCGCCAGTTGTCATGACCAGCATATCGCGTTCAGCTTCCAGGGCAGGAAATTCCAGCGGAATTTGCAACATGAAACGGTCAAGCTGTGCTTCAGGAAGGGGGTAGGTGCCCTCCTGTTCAATAGGATTCTGCGTTGCCAGAACGTGAAAAGGACGGGGCAGGGGCCAGTTTTTCCCTCCCTGTGTCACAGTTCCCTCTGCCATGGCCTGGAGCAGGGCGGATTGTGTCCGGGGGCTTGCACGGTTGATTTCATCAGCCAGAACAAGCTGACTGAAGAGAGGACCGGGCAGAAAGCGGAATTCCCGATGACCGGTCTGATCCTGTTCAAGAATTTCGGCTCCCGTAATATCGGAAGGCATCAGGTCAGGCGTAAACTGAATGCGGGAATTTTGCAGTCCCAGAATTCTGGCACAGATATTGACCAGAAGCGTTTTGCCCAGTCCTGGTGCCCCCACCAGAAGGGCATGGCCACTCCCAAGAAGTGTTACGAGTACTTGTTCAATGACTTTTTCCTGTCCCAGGACGAATCTGCTGATTTCCGTGCTCAGAGCCTGGAGGCCCGGTGCCAGCGAGTCGACGTCATTGATGATGTCCTGTCCCTGATTCTGTAAGGGAGCCTGTAGATCGGTTACAGTCTGCTCAGTCATATGCCCTCTGGATAATATGCTGTATTCTCCGTTTTTACGCACTTGTGTCATGAATTACGAGACCAGGCACGGAAATATAGTTCTTATCCCCTTATTAAAGCCAGAATTTGGACCTATATCAAAGACGCTTAATGGGACTTTAATTCAGAAACGCCATATCAGACTGAAATTTAAGCTCAAAAAGTCGGAAATTTGATTGCCATATTGCTCATGGAAAGGAGTTGGAATTGGAGTGCGAAACGGGGGTTACCTGCTTTTCCGAAGTTAATGATGCGTCGTTGGAGCCTGACAGGAGGGAAGGAGCACAGTTAAATGAGCCGATTCTGCCCTTTCAGATCCGGCGCGATGGAGTCTGGCTGTATCGGGGCACTCCGATCCGCCGGAAAGCGGTTATCTGCCTTTTCTCTTCATTGCTTGAACGTGATGAGCGTGGTTGTTACTGGCTGCACACACCGACTGAATCGGGGTTGATTCACGTTGATGATGTTCCTTTTCTTGTGACAGAGCTGGATTTTAAAGGGTCGTGCAATCATAGCCAGACGCTATGCTTCAGAACAAATATTGATGAATTGATATGTGTAGGTCCTAAAAATCCATTATTATGTGACTGGAAACACCCTGTTAATGACGGTGCGGTTCCTTACCTGCATGTTCGCGATGGCGAGGGAGGAAAGCCGATTCTCGCACGTGTCAGCCGGGCGGTTTTATTGGAGCTGACGGCTCTGGCGACACCAGGATATGCAGAGGGGCAGGCTTGCCTGGGGGTATGGAGCCAGAAATGTTTTTTCCCGCTATCGCGTCTGTCTTCTGAAGGCTAGTCTGGACCGACTGGTTTGTAATAAAGAGACAGTCATGAATGATGAAATCAGAAACCTGCCTGGATATGGCGGGCTTGAATGTCTCTGGGCAGCGATTCCTCAAGCCCGTCTTGTCGGCGGGTGTGTAAGGGATCTCCTTGCAGGTCGTGAGGTTCATGATATTGATCTTGCTGTTCCCTGTGCTCCTGATGAGACGGTCAAACTGCTGGAAGCCCATGCCATCAGAACCATCCCAACCGGTCTGGATCATGGGACAGTTACGGCCCTGATTGACCACATTCCTTATGAAATTACGAGTTTGCGGCGTGATGTCGAGACTGATGGCCGTCATGCTGTGGTAGCGTGGACCCATGACTGGCAGGAAGATGCTGAACGGCGTGATTTTACAATCAATGCCATGTCACTGGACCAATATGGGCGGCTTTATGATTATTTCGGGGGACGTGAAGATTTAGAAAATGGACGTGTCCGTTTTGTTGGAAATGCGGAAAAGAGAATCAGGGAAGACGCTTTAAGAGCGTTACGGTTTTTCCGGTTTCAGGCCAGATATGGCAAGGGTAAGCCTGATCAGGCAGCGATCAGGGCTATTTATGAGTGCCGTAATCTGGTGCAGTCACTCTCTATTGAACGTGTGGTTTCGGAGTTCTTCAGGATTCTTGAGGGACCAGCCTTATGGCCAACGCTCCTGCTCATGAAAGAGACGGCCATATTAGGCGAAATCCTGCCACAAACTGATCTTTCTTTTTTGGAACGTCTTCTAAATTGTGGCGCCCCTCCCAAGGCGCTGACCTATTTATATGCGCTTGCTCCGGAAGATCGATCTCTTGGTGAGCATTTTAAATTATCCCGTGCGCAACAGGCAGCGTTGAAAGCCTATAGAGAACCGGAACCGGTTTTATGGCCTGAAGCTTCAGAAGATGATCTTCGTCGTTTGCGCTTTCAGCAGGATATATCTCTGTTGATTGATCGCTCATGGCTGGTTCAGGCACGTGAGATAGGGCAGAAAAGTGATTTATGGTCGCACTTCCGGGAGAATTTGCTGGCTACCTCCCAACCTGTTTTTCCCCTGACGGGTAAGGACGGGCTGGCTTGCGGGTTAAAAGCAGGACCGGATCTGGGAGCATGGCTGAAAAAAGTCCAGCTCTGGTGGCTTGAGCAAGGCTGCCGACCGGGGAAAGAGGCCTGTCAGAAATGGTTAAAAGAGCAACTTTCTTCAGAATTTCAGGCGCCTGACGGGGCGCGTTTATGATGAAATTACGCTCTGCGGACACTCGAACAACGCCTTTATTACTGAAATATTTATGGCGTGATCATATACGGTATCATAAGGGCAAATTGTTTCTGATCCTGTTTCTGACAATTGCCATGGCGGTTCTAACAGCGGCTTACCCGGTTGTAATCAAGCATGCTATTGATCTCTTTACAGCTCATGACCCCCGTATCCTGTATCAAATTCCGCTTATTGTGATTCTGATCACAGGGGCGAAAGCTTTTGCGCAATATGCCCAGAATGTCTCGGTTCAATCCCTGATATGGACGATTATCCGCAGCTTGCAGGAGCGGATGTTCGATCATAGCCTCAAAGCAGATATTGCAACCATTGAAACGGAATCCCCGGCACAATGGGCGGCCCGTTTCACGACAGATGCCCTGAGTATGAGAGAAGCCCTGACCCGGGCGGTTAATGCATTGGGTGACGTTGTAACATTGTTCGGTCTCGCGGTAGCCATGATCTGGGCGGATTGGGAACTAAGCCTTATCGGGCTTGTGCTTTATCCCCTGGCGATTATCCCTGTGCAGAAACTCGGGCGTAGAATTCGCCGGGCATCACGCGGGATGCAGGAGCATGTCGGTGTTGTTGCCGGTTTACTGACTGAAACATTCTCTCTGGCAAGGCAGGTGCGCGTTTATCGTCTTGAAGCGCAGGAGAAAAAACGGATTGGCAAAGCGCTTGACCAGCTTCATGACACCTATCTTCATATTGCCTGCTCTCGTGCCCGGCTTGACCCGATGCTTGAAGCAATTGGCGGCGTGGCCATAGCGTTTGTTCTTGGTTTTGCCGGGTGGAGGGCCGCAACAGGAGGTGCCACTCTGGGAGGTTTTACAGCTTTTATTGCAGCGTTATTTGCCGCTTCCCGGCCATTGAGAGCTTTGGGGTCCCTCAATGCAGCGATGCAGGAAGGGATGGCGGGCATGGAACGCATTTATGACGTGTTGGCTGAGCCCTCAAAAATCAGCCAGAAGCCTGATGCGTATCCCTTACCTGAAGGAAAAGGGCAGGTCGATTTTAAGGATGTTTCCTATCGTTATATGGATGGGCGTATAGGGCTGGACCATCTGACGGTCTCGTTCAAGCCCGGTCAGATGGTGGCTTTGGTTGGTGCCAGTGGTTCTGGTAAATCAACGGCCCTTTCTCTGATACCGCGCCTTTATGATGCGAGTACAGGGGCTGTCTGTCTGGAAGGGAGCAATCAAAAAGACGTAACGCTGGAAAGTCTGCGTGCCTCTATTGCCTATGTGAGCCAGGAGACGGCCTTATTTGACCTGACGATTGAAGAAAATATCCGTCTGGGTAAACCGCAGGCGACGCGTGAAGAGGTAAAGATCGCCTGTGATGGGGCGTCGCTGGATTTTCTTGAATCATTGCCTGAAGGGCTGAACACACGGGTCGGAACAGGGGGGCAGACCCTGTCCGGTGGGCAAAGGCAGCGTGTGGCGCTTGCGCGGGCTTTATTGAGTGATCCGCGTATTCTGCTTCTGGATGAAGCGACCAGTGCGCTGGATTCCAAAACGGAATTACGCGTTTTGAGCGCACTGACTCGTTTACGGCATAACCGGACGACAATCATGGTCGCCCACCGTCTTTCAACGGTGAGGCACGCAGACCTGATTATTGTTATGGAAAAGGGGAAAATGGTTGAAAGCGGCTCACATCAGGAGCTGCTATCAAAGAATGGTGTTTATACCCGGCTCGTGCTTGCCCAGTCTTCAGGCGAGGATGCATCCTGAAAAAGCTGTTTTAATTCGGGAAGCAATGTTTCATACATCCCTTTTTTGAAGCCGAGATTATACTGCCCGCTTAACGCTTCCTGAATACTCAGCCATTTCCATTTATTAAATTCAGGAGGTGTCTGGGCATCAAGCCTGATGTCAGAATCACGGCCGGTGAAACCAAAAACAAGCCATTTCTGTCTTTGTCCCCGAAATTGTCCCCCAAGGGCATGACCGAGCAGATGAGGGGGAAGGTCGTACGTGACCCAGTCAGGGTGTTCGGCTAGCAGAACAGCATGATTTGTCCCGATCTCTTCCCTCATTTCCCGCCAGGCGGCTTCATGAAGGTCTTCTCCGGGATCGACCCCTCCCTGTGGGCATTGCCAGACATTTCCTGCCAGATCTGTCCTGCGGGCAAGAAGAAGTTTGCCCTCTTTATTAAAGAGAGCCAGCCCGACATTGGGACGATAGGGTAGATTTAATCCGGCAACAGGGGATGTCATTTCTTTTCCTTCACAGCGTCATTATGTGCTGTTCCCTTGGAAGCAGATTTCAAGGAATAGACACCATTCAAAAGATGGAGAGCCTGTTGGAGCTGGAAGTCGGTTTCAGGTTTCTCGGGGTTGAAGGCAGGCCATTTCTCAGGGGGTTCAGAAGGAATCGTCTTCAGAAGACTTTCCGGTATATTCATTTCAGAAGCATTTTTTTTGCCCGTTCCCCCTATATTGCTCAAGACATGAGCAAGGTCGGATTCACGGTATGTATAGAGCTCATTTTCACCATGAGCTGCCGCGACCTTGATATCCGGTGTGACCCCGCGCCCCTGTATGGAATTGCCAGAGGGGGTGTAATAGCGGGCGGTCGTCAGGCGAATGGCTCCCTGGTCACCAATAGGAATCAATGTCTGGACAGAGCCTTTCCCGAAGGTGCGATCCCCCATGATGATGGCGCGGTTATGATCTTTTAGCGCGCCGGAGACAATTTCACTGGCTGACGCTGAGGCAGAGTCCACCAATACCACCATGGGCAGACCGTGCGTAATATCAGTGCCATTGGCGCGCCAATGCTGGTTATTCTCCGGATGACGGCCCCTTACAGAGACAATCTCACCTGATTTGATAAAGTCACGCGATATGGCGATGGCCTGGTCCAGCTTTCCGCCGGGGTCAGCGCGAAGATCAAGGACAAGGCCGATTAACGTCTTGCCTGGTGTTTTAGAAACCTGCTTGACAAGTTTCTCATAATTGACGCGCACTTCATGTTCACTCGTGTCATCAAATTCTGCCAGGCGGATATAACCAACGCGGCCATATAAGGCAGAGCGGACAACCTGCACATGAATGATCTCGCGTGTCAGAGTATAGTCAATGGTTTTGCCGGTTTTCGGACGAAGCACGGTAATATTGATTTTAGTGCCCGGATTGCCGCGCATTTTACGCACAGCCTGGTCAAGCGTGAGATCGGCAATATTTTTATGATCAATCATGGTGATCACATCGCCCGATATAATCCCGGCCCGGGCTGCGGGTGTGCCGTCAATGGGAGAAACAACACGAACGTGACCGGCATCGGCTTGAACCTGAAGACCGAGCCCACCAAACTGTCCCGAGATTTCATCCTGCATACGCTTGAATTGTTCGGGCGTCATGTAAGAGGAATGAGGATCCAGATTGCCTACCAGACCATCAAGGGCATTCGTAATCAGTGTCTTGTCACTGATTGGCGTAACATATTCAGAATGCACGACATCCATGACAGTCCCGAATAACGTTAACAGCCGAACCGTCTCAGCATTATTATTTTCTTCTTGTTGAGAAGCGTCTTTCTGCCCGGTCTTGTCTGGAGTCTGCTTCGGGGCTTCTTTGGCCAGAGCCGGTGTAAAACCAGCGGAAAAATGAAGCGAATAAAGAGTACTGGTCAAGCCGATGCCTGCGGTAAAGGCAATTCCCGTAAGCAGGGTCGTTTTAAACTTCATGAACGTGCCATCCTCGCGAAAGCGGAAGAATATGGTGTCAGGGATAATAAACATCCAGTCACAGTAACGGGGGAGCAGTCTACAGTTTTTACGTGCCCGCTCCAAGAGTTAATCTTCACAACTTTCCGAGGTTTTTCCATTCTCAAATATCATGAAACAAAAAGCCTATCTCAGGAAAGGTGAAGGATTTACGATATGTGTGCCTTGTCTCAGCTGGACAAAAAGAGCACCTTCTGAGGGAGGCATGGTGCCTAATGTGGCCTTGCGGGCAACATGCTGCCCGGTTGAGGCAGAAATTTTATCAAACCCGGCAAGGACAAAGCGCTGGCTATGGCCACAATCAAGGATCACCATATTTCCAAATGAGCGGAACGCTCCCGTATAAAGAAGCCTTCCATCACATGGTGCTGCGACTGGAGCGGCATGGGTCGTTTTATAGGTCAGGCCAGTTGCAGGGCCTGCTTCAGTATTCTGATGCCACCGTGTTACGAGCGTACCGTGCACAGGGGCAACACCCTGTCCTTGTGTGATTCCCTTGCCTGTGCTCAAGGCTCTGGCTGCTTTTTCGGCCTTGCGGGCCTGGGCAATTTTGTGATGTTTTGACAGACGTTTTGCCTCAGCTTCCAGACGTTTTTTCAATAAGGCTTCCCGTTTGGCAATAAGCTCGATCTCATTTGTGAGATCCTCCATATTTTTACGTGCCAGCTGAAGCTTGTTTTTTTCAATTTCAAGATTTTTCTGGTCCAGAAGATTCTGTTTTAAAACCTGTTGTGCCTGTTGCTCGTCTCGTTCTTTGCGCTTTTGCTGAAGCAGACTCTGGTGCTGAAGGTGGTCTGTCTGATGGTCAAGTGCCTGCTGTTGCTGATGGATGCGCTTTGTTTCTGTCTCCAGCGAGGCTGCTTCCTGTTGAGTCATATTTAAGCGTGCCTGAAGAAGGGAAGGGGCAAGGAGGGGGTCTGCTTTATCCGCCATAGGGGAGAGAAGAAGTAATTCCGGGGCCTGCTGCATATTTTCAGCGGCGGGAAGAGCGCTGACAAAGGCAAATGTCGCGTCATTTTGCTGGTCTTTGAGGGAGGCCTCCCCTTTTTCCAGTTGTTCCTGACGTTGGGTCAGGTTTTTCATGCGCAGTTTCATGCGCTGAAGTACGATCTCCAATCTTTTCTGTTTTCTGTTCAGAGCTTGTAACTGCCTGGAGCTGAGCCTGGCTTTTGACGTTGCCTTGCGCATCAGAGCTTCATGCTGCGTAACAGCATCCTGCTGAGCCTCAAGCGTTTTCTGCAGGTCGTTACGGGCTTTTTGAATTTTCTGAAGCGCATTCTGCTCAGGGGTTGCTTCTGTCTGTGTAGCGAAACCACTTCCAAAAATAAAAAAGGCCAGGAGGCACACGCCCCCCAGCTTGTTGCGGCACATTAAAACGTTATGCTTTATCAATCAGCGACTGGCCCTTCATTTCAGGAGGCTGCTTAAGATTCATGAGCTGAAGGATCGTAGGGGCAATATCGGCCAGCCTTCCATCATGGACTGTTATCCTGCTTTTATCGTAAGCGAGAATAAAAGGCACTTTATTGATAGTATGTGCCGTATGAGGCCCCCCCGTTTCAGGATCTTTCATCGTTTCACAATTACCGTGATCTGCCGTGATGAGAAGCACCCCTCCGGCTTCCTGGATGGCATCACCAATGCGTCCAAGTCCTACATCGACTGCTTCAACAGCCTTGATGGCCGCTTCAAGAGAGCCTGTATGACCGACCATATCCGGATTGGCAAAATTCAGGATGATCATGTCATATTTACCCGATGAAATGGCTTTGACGGCCTGATCGGTCAGTTCGGCTGAGGACATTTCAGGTTGCATGTCGTAGGTTGCAACTTTTGGAGAGGCGACAAGAATACGGTCTTCCCCCTCCAGCTTGATTTCCTGCCCCCCGTTAAAGAAATAGGTAACGTGTGGATATTTCTCCGTTTCTGCCATACGCATCTGGTGTAAATGCGCTTTCGAAACGACTTCTCCCAGAAGATTTTTCAGAATTTCAGGTGGGAATAAAACGCTGACATATGGTTTTAACGTGTCAGAATAATAGGTCATGGTGCAGACACCAGCGAGTGTCAGGGGGGCGCCACGGTCAAACCCGTCAAAATCCGGCAGCAGAAATGCGTTCAAAAGCTGGCGGATGCGATCTGCGCGGAAATTGGCAGATAAAATGCCGTCCCCATCTTTCATCCCGTCATAATGTCCTATGACAGCGGGTATGACAAACTCATCGCCCCGTTTATCTTTGGCATATTGGTCTTGCAGAACCTCGATGGGGTTTGCAAAATGGGGCCCTTTACCATAACGAATGACGTCATAGGCTTTTTGCACCCGGTCCCAGCGATTGTCACGATCCATGGCATAATAACGGCCACTGACCGTGGCAACCTCCACCCCTTGCGGCAGGGACTTCAGGATTTCCTGCAGAAACGCTTCACCTGAATGGGGGGGGACGTCGCGCCCATCAGTGAAGAGATGCAGTTTTACAGGGACACCTGCTTCATGAACGATTTTGGATAGCGCGATTATGTGATCCTGATGTGAGTGGACCCCTCCTTTTGAGGCTAGTCCCATCAGGTGGCAGGTCCCTCCAGAGAGCTTCAATTTCTCAATAAAGCCTGTCAGAACCGGGTTTTTTGCAAGGGAACCATCAGCGCATGCTTTACTGATACGTGGCAGCTCCTGCATGACCACACGGCCAGCCCCGATATTCAGATGCCCGACTTCTGAATTGCCAATCTGCCCATCTGGCAGGCCGACATCCTCGCCACTGGCCTGGAGAAAGCTGTGCGGGCTTTCAGCCCAGAGCTTTGTAAAGTGGGGCATTCTGGCCATTCTGGGAGCATTGTCTGCAGCATCTTCACGCCAGCCAAAACCATCAAGAATGACGAGCATAACGGGACGGGGAGTTGTGGATTGGGTCATGTTAACCGCTCCTGCCAACGTTTGGTTTATAATAATCCGGGGAGGAAGTGATCCCTCCCTTTAATAGGGGATAGGAGATTATTATCGCATCATATGGCGAAAAGCGATTGGCTGAAATAGAATTTGCCACAGCTTCCCCGCTTATGATTTTACGATCCCTTCATTATTATATGTTTTCGGCCACGTCGCTTCGCAAGAGGATGTTTTTTATGACAAAGAATTTATCGTGTTGCTCACTTAACCCCGTGCAGGAACAGATTATGGATCATCATGGCACAGAGCCACCAGGGTCCAGCCCATTAAATGACGAAAAACGGGCCGGCACCTATTATTGCGTCCGATGTGGAGAGCCCCTTTTTTCCTCCCGGACCAAATATGACAGTGGTTCAGGGTGGCCTTCCTTTTATGATGTTAAAAAGGATGCCGTCGGTACAACCGAAGATAAAAGCCATGGCATGCACCGTATAGAGGTGCATTGTGCAAAATGTCAGGGACATTTGGGGCATGTTTTCCCCGACGGACCGGCCCCTACAGGGCAGCGTTACTGTATGAATGGGGCCGTTCTTGATTTTCGTCCTGAAGAGGAATGAATCATATTATTGTGACGTGATGTCTTCAGTAATGTATCAGATTAAGGAATCTCTATTCCATGAATAATGATACAATGCAGCAGGAGGAAGACAGCATATGATTCAAGGGCCAGGTAATTTTGAATTTATAGCAATTATAGGGGTCGGATCGACTTTTATTCTGGATTTATGGTTGTTGCTCGTTAGTAAAGTGACGAAATCACCTGTGATGAATTGGGGACTGCCCGGGCGTTGGTTATTAGGTCTGTTGCGGGGACAGCTTGTCCTTCAGGATACACACCCCGAGACCAGCGGCTGGGAACGCATTCTGGGCTGGCTTTTTCATTATGGGGTAGGTGTGTTTTATGCAGCGCTTCTCCTTCTGATCTGGGGCACTCATTACAGACTGAACCCAACTTTCTTTCCGGCTTTTCTGATCGGGGTTGTGTTGGCAAGTTTTGCAGGTCTGTTTATTCTGATCCCTGGTCTGGGAGGGGGGCTCTGTGCAGCAAAAGTTCCCAATCGTTTCAAAGAAATAAAATTATTGATTGTTTCCCATTTTATTTTTGCTTTTGCCCAATATGGGTTAGCGCTTAGTATGACGTAATAGTCGCGAAAAAAGCTAAGGAGAAGGCTCGTGTCTGAACGAAAGGTGCGGTTTGTTTCATGCTGTTTTGAACGCCATGCGGCCCCTATCCTTGCCATTTTTAATGAGGCTATTCTCAATTCAACAAGCCTTTATGATTATAAAGAGCGGACCATGGACAGTATGGTTTCATGGTTTGCAGCAAAAGAAAAAGGCGGCTTTCCTGTGATCGGACTTGAAGATGAGGCCGGTGAGTTGGTCGCTTTTGGAAGTTATGGAACGTTTCGGGCCTTTCCAGCCTATCACTATACCGTCGAGCATTCTGTCTATGTTCGTGCAGACCAACGTGGCCATGGATTAGGTCGCATGATTTTGCAGCGTCTGATTGATCTCGCACAGGATCAGAATATGCATGCCATGATTGGTGGAATTGACGCTGCCAATGTTGCCAGCATCAAATTACATGAAAGCTTTGGCTTCCGTCACGTCGGGACATTACCGGAAGTAGGCTATAAATTTGGAAAATGGCTCGATCTGGCTTTTTATCAAAGAAACTTCGTGACGCCTGCTGATCCTGGAGATGGATAACGCAGCGTATTATCTCTCAAAATATATTTTTCATGAATACTATTATATATAAATATCTTTAACAATTTATTAATTTTTCTTGTTTTTCTGTATATTTTTCCCTAAAAGCCAGCCTGATTATATATTATTTAGGCTGTTTTCATAATGAATGATAAGATATTTCATAAAAATTCATTTGGGTTTTTAAGGTTGATATTCTCTATATGGGTTATATTGTCGCATATTGTAGAGGTAAGGGATGGGAATAGGGATCATGAAATACTTACATGGTTATTTCATAGTATTTCATTTGGAGAACTCGCTGTAGATGGATTTTTTATAGTAAGTGGTTATCTGATTACAAAAAGTTTTACACAATCCAATGATATTTATGCATATTTTCTTAAGAGAGCTTCACGAATATATCCCGGTTATATCGTTGCTTTTCTGATATTCATGCTTTTTTTTGGGTATATCGGAGGAGGTCATTATCCTGACCTATTCTTTCAGACATTAAAAAAGTGTTATCGTATATTATTTTTGCAAAAACCAAAGATAAAGCATATTTTTTCTACTGTTTCTTACAATAATGGAACAACAAACGCTGCTATGTGGACACTTTTTTATGAGGCAAAGTGTTATATTCTTATTGTATTTTTATCAATGTTAGGTATTCTTAAAAAATATAGATTAATTATTTTGATTATATTTCTTATGGTTCTATATGCATTTATACCAATGCAGAAAGATATTAGATTATTTTTAATGTTTCTTTCTGGCGCTTCCATGTATGTGTATAGAGCATATATACCTCTTTCAAAGAGAGGTATGGCTGCTGCATTTCTGTGCATGATATTGAGTCTATGCTGTGGCAAATATGCAGAGATTGGAGTAGCTATATTTGGAGCTTATACTTTTATCTCATTTGCCATTCTAAATAATGATGGATTTTCTGTTAATATTAATAACAAAAATGATTTTTCATATGGAATTTATCTCTATGCATGGCCAATAGAAAGCGCGCTCTTATATTATATTCCTAAAATAGGATATATAGAACTTTTTACATTTGATCTTGCAGGTGCATTTTCGTGCGCGGTTATTAGCTGGTTTTTTGTAGAAAAGCCTGTCTTGAATTATGTGCACAAATTTTTAAAACGCAGAATAGCTGATAGTAAGGAGAAAGTTAATATTCCTGTCCCTGAAATAGCAAAATAGCGTAGAGTTTTCCCCTTGGGTTGTAATTAAAATGAAGGCCTCCTTTTAAAAGCCTTTATTCTCAATGCAGAAAATTTTTATGTTTTTTGCATTGGGACAGTTTGCTTGAAAGCACGTATATTCTTCAGCTGAATGAAAGTATGTACTATAAGGACACAATGCTACCGACACAGACTATAGAAGAGTGTCTGAGCCTGACTCCTTGATCCTATTGAAAGGCAGGCTGATCTAACCGTGGTTGGATGGTTAATATAAATCATAGTGGTATGGCTTTAGCGAGTCTGGCTGTCTATGTTCGTGCAGACCAGCGTGGTTATGGATTAGGCCGCATGATTTTGCAGCGTCTGATTGATCTCGCACAGGATCCGAATATGCATGCCATGATTAGTGGAATTGACGCTGCCAATGTTGCCAGCATCAAATTACATGAAAGCTTTGGCTTCCGTCACGTCGGGACATTACCGGAAGTAGGCTATAAATTTGGAAAATGGCTCGATCTGGCTTTTTATCAAAGAAACTTCGTGACGCCTGCTGATCCTATGGAGGGGTGAATTTGTCGATATATATTAAGAAATGTGTTCGATAAAAGGCTTAATTTTGGCTTTTTTGTGTTGTTATAATATGTTTGGAGTTTGTTTTTAAATAAATTTACAATTTATCATTGTTATTTTTGATATTTTATGATTTTACAGACGACCTTAATTTATATTTAGTTATTAGGTTGTTTGTATAATGGATGGAAACATAACACATAAAAACTCGTTTGGCTTTATAAGGTTATTTCTAGCAATATGTGTTATAAATAATCATGCATTTTTTATGAAAGATAAAAATAATGATCATGACATGCTTGTGCGTTTGTTTGGGAGTCTTTCTATAGGTGATTTTGCTGTTGATGGGTTTTTTATAATAAGCGGTTATTTAATAACAAAAAGTTTGGTTTCTTCCGGTAGTATTTACTCATATCTGATTAAAAGGGTAGGACGCTTATACCCGGGGTTTGTTGTCGCTTTTCTGATTAGCATGCTTGTATTTGGGCATATTGGTGGCGTGCATTACGTTCATCTTTTTCACCAGACATTAAAAGAGTGGAATCGTTTATTATTCTTAAAAGCACCCAAATTAACAGGGATATCTATGAATGGTTCCATGTGGACATTAAAATATGAATTTCGGTGTTATATTTTAATAATGTTATTTGGATTGTTAGGATTTTTTAGGAAATACCTGTTGTTTCCTGCATGGACCCTGTCTGCTTTTATATTTGTATTTTACCATGATGATAATGGCTTCAGACTGGTAACGATGTTTCTTTCCGGTACAATTATGTTCGTATATAGAAAGCATATACCTCTTGCATGGAAATGGACATTACTTTCGTTTTTTTGTTTTATTTTGAGTTTGAATTATGAAAAATATGCAGGACTTGGGATGTCTGTTTTTGGGGCTTACGCGCTTATTTCTTTTGCATTATTGAGCAATAAAGGCATTACGACCATTATTAACAATAAAAATGATTTTTCATATGGTCTATATGTTTATGCTTGGCCGGTAGAACGTACGTTAATCGCTTATTTTCCTCACATGGGATATTTAGAAATCTTCATAATCAATCTTCTTTGTACGGTTCCCTTTGCGGTAATCAGCTGGTTTTTTATTGAAAAACCTGCGTTGAAATATGCCCATAAATTAGCAAAGCGTGTTGAGGCTCTTGGAAGAGGGAAAGTCACTATTCCTGTCTCTGTTTCCTGAACCACAAACTAGAGATGAAGCATTTCCTGTTTAAAATGGCTGGCTCATTTAACAGGAAACCTTTTGTTTTTCCTGATAAGAGCTTCTTTTTCTCAAAGCAGCTATATCCTTTTGCTTGAAATGAGCCGGGTGCTCTATAAGGACATGATACCAACTCAGTCTATAAGAAAGATGTCTGGTCATGTCCTCATATTTACAGATTATTGATCATCCTCTCATTCAGCATAAACTTTCCTTTTTGCGGGACCGTTCACTTTCGATCGTTGAGTTTCGGGCTCTTGTGAAAGAGTTGAGCCTGTTATTGGCTTATGAAGCAACGCGGGGGCTGCCTTTGAAAGAAAAGAAGGTTGCATTGCCCGATGGCTCAACGTGTCTGACCCATAAGCTGGAGAATGACACGTTGTGTCTTATTCCTATTTTGCGGGCAGGGAGTGCTCTGCTTGAAGGGATGCTCGATTTTGTTCCTACGGCTGGCGTGGGGCATATTGTTGTGCAGCGCCATCATGCCACGCTGGAAGCGGAAGAATTTTATTTCAAAGCTCCGCCAGAGCTCGGAAAACGTTTAACAATTGTGCTGGATCCAATGCTTGCAACGGGTCATTCTGCCGTAGCGGCAATCCGGCGGCTAAAGCAGGCCGGGGCTGAGAATATTATCTTTACCTGCCTTGTCGCAGCCCCGGAAGGGGTGAAGCATCTTCATAATATCCATCCGGATGTCAGGATTATTACATGCGCCCTTGATGAGGGTCTGGATGCTGACAGTTATATTGTGCCCGGTCTGGGAGATGCGGGAGACAGATTTTACGGTACATAAAAAAAAGGGTGGGAGCGATTATGCTCCCACCCTTAAAGCCTCAGGCTTTAGAGATCAGAATGCTGAATCAATTTCAGCAACACCGATCAACTTGGCATTGGCGAATTCTTTCAGGCCAAGTTCAAGCAATTCACGGCCGAAGCCTGAATTCTTGACACCACCGAAAGGCAGATCTGACTTAACCATGGTGGGATGGTTGATATAGACCATTCCGGTATAGATCTGACGAGCCAGACGTACCCCTTTTTCTTCATCCTGTGTGAAGATGGAGCCACCCAGGCCATAAGGAGAGTCATTGGCGATTTCGATCGCATGTTTC
The DNA here is from genome assembly GCF_058511235.1 of Aristophania sp. ESL1100. Taxonomy (NCBI): domain Bacteria; kingdom Pseudomonadati; phylum Pseudomonadota; class Alphaproteobacteria; order Acetobacterales; family Acetobacteraceae; genus Aristophania; species Aristophania sp. ESL1100. The sequence goes on from NZ_CP196394.1 coordinate 417,882, forward strand.
TCATCTCTGGCTTTGAAGAGGGATGTCACAGGGCCGAAGAATTCGACGTGACGGGCAGGGTTCTTTTCGTCAATGTTGGTCAGGATAACAGGGCGGAAGAAGCAGCCTGTTGAAGGCATATCCAAAGGAATTTCTTCTGCATGAGCACCGTTGGCAACAGCTTCCTTAACCTGTTTCTGCAACGCGTCAACAGCGCCACGAGAGGAGAGGGGAGCGAGTGTTGTCGTCTCTTTCATGGGATCACCCATGCGCAGTTCCTTGACGTATTTGCGGTAAAGATCAAGGAATTTGTCATAAATGCCGGCTTCAACAATCAGGCGTTTTGAGCTGACGCAGACCTGACCAGCATTCCAATGACGGCCGAAAGCAGCCCATTTAGCGGCTTTTTCAACATCGGCATCATTCAGCACAACAAAGGCATCGGACCCGCCAAGCTCCATGGTGCATTTTTTAAGAGATTTCCCGGCCTGTGCAGCGACGATTGCGCCGGCTCTTTCTGAGCCTGTCAGCGCAACACCGCGGACGCGTGGGTCAGCAATGATGTTGGCAAGATGCTCATGAGACGCATAAAGATTCTGGAAAGCGCCTTTAGGAAGACCTGCTTCGTGCATGAGTTCCACAAATTTGGCCGCACATTGTGGCACATTGGCAGCATGCTTCAGAAGCATGACGTTCCCAACTGAAAGCTGTGGGGCAATGATACGGGCGATCTGATAATAAGGGAAGTTCCAGGGCTCAACTGCGAGCAGGATGCCCTGTGGTTCATAAACGATCTGTGCGCGTGTTCCACGGGCGTTGGAAACTGGAAGAATTTCCGCAGCAAGCTGGCTTTCAGCGTGAATAGCATAATATTCAAGGATTTCGGCTGAAAGCTCGGTCTCAGCTTTTGCTTCAGCAAAGGTTTTGCCCATTTCGAGGGTCAGAAGCTTTGCGTATTCATCTTTCTTGGCGCGGAGGATATCAGCAGCATTCTGCATGACTTTAGCGCGCTCAGCGAAGGATGTCTTTTTCCACTGTTGGAATACTTTCTCTGCTGTATCCAGAGCTGCGTTAATTTCAGCATCTGTTGCATCAGGGAAAGTTTTGATTTTTTCTTCGGTAAAGGGATTTATTGTCTGATAAGCCATTTTAACATCCTCTTTTTTAAATCAATATTTAAAGACTTAAGTATATAGCAGGACTTTTCAAGAGCATGGAATATCCGGCACTGCCTTATTTTTTTCATAAAAAAAGAAAATATCTGGCATTTTTATTATGATAAATTCGTATAAAAACAATTTTTGAAAGAAGATTATTTTTTTTAAACATAATCGTAATACATAAAATTTAAATAAAATATATAATTATGATAATAATGTGTCTAAAATTAATTATATTTCTTATTTATATTTTAAAAATCAATAAAAATATGGTCTTATATAATGAATATATGTATATTTACTATGTTAATCTATTTGATATTGAGGTTGTTATTTAAATAAAAACATAATCAACTTATCGTGTGACAGATTAACTCTTATTCATGCGCCTGTAAAAGCTGTTTCTTATAATGCCTTATCAGGAAAAAGATGGTTTTTGCAGGATAGAACTATGGGAAGACTGACATAAGAAAAGGGAGCGCCTCTTTCAAGGCGGCTCCCTTTTCTTAATGGCGTATAAAAGGTCGTCTTATGCGTGGCCGAGGGCTTTCACAGCCTCTACCATTTCTGACATGACTTTCTGGGCGTCACCATAAACCATGGTGCAGTTATCTCTGAAGAACAGAGAGTTCTGCACGCCGGAATATCCTGTGCCTTGTCCGCGTTTAATGACAAATACCTGGCGGGCTTTATAGGCATTCAGAATAGGCATGCCATAAATCGGTGAGGACTTATCGGTCTGGGCGTCAGGGTTAACAACGTCATTCGCACCGATAATGAGGGCAACATCGGTATTGGCGAAGCTGTCATTAATGTCGTCCATGTCGTAAATCATGTCATAAGGAACACCGGCTTCGGCCAGGAGCACGTTCATATGACCAGGCATACGCCCTGCAACAGGGTGGATGGCGAATTTGACATCAACGCCATCAGCTTGCAGCAGTTTTACAAACTCATAGAGTTTCTGCTGGGCCTGAGCGACAGCAAGACCATATCCCGGGACAATAATAACGCTGGATGAATAATTCATTGACGTCGCAGCATCAGCGGCATCAACGGATTTCATTTCTCCTTCAGGGCCTTTGGCGCTTCCGGAAGTGTCGCCGAAGTTACTGAAGAGCACATTGGTCAATGAGCGATTCATGGCTTTTGCCATCAGAACGGTGAGCAATGTTCCCGCTGAACCAACAACCATACCGGCGATCATAAGGGCAGGGTTATCGGTTACGTACCCTTCAAGCCCGACAGCCAGACCGGTAAAGGCGTTGTAAAGGGAAATCACAACCGGCATGTCGGCACCACCAATCGGCAGTGTCATGCAGATACCAAAGAAGAGAGCCGCAACGAAGAACAGGATCCCCGGCAATAGAGCCGCAGACGTCCCGTAACTGACAACTGTGAAGATACCCAGGGCTATAGCTGCGAGAAAGACAAGCCCGTTAAAAATCCGTTGTCCGGCAAAGCGGGTTGGCTTCTTGATTGTGCCATTCAGCTTGGCCCAGGCAATGACGGACCCTGTCAGCGAAATACAGCCGATCAAAGCACCAATAAAGGTGATGCCAAGATGAAGGCTGCTGACGTCAGGGTTGTTTGACATCAGAGACACGGCTGCCAGAGCCGCAGCAGAGCCACCACCCATACCGTTATACAGGGCAACCATTTCCGGCATTTCGGTCATCTGGACTTTTTTGCCTTTAAGGCCGGCCCATAAGCAACCTGCAACAAGAGCAACGACGGCCAGTGCCAGATTGACCATCAGGTGAGGGTGCGCCTCCGGTCCGACACGGAACACATTCAGAAATGAAACCGCAATGACCAGAATCATACCATAACCGGCAGTCACAATCCCTTTGACCGCTGTTACGGGAGAAGACATGGCTTTCAGGCCGTATATAAACAGACCTGCTGCCACGAGCCCTGCCAGGCCAACAATATATTCAATCCACATATTACTGCTGACCTTTCTTTTCTTCTTTTGAGGCCGTTTTGTCTTTGGCACTGGGGCGGAACATTGCCAGCATGCGGTCTGTTACGACGTAACCGCCCATGACGTTGGCAGCGCCTAAAAACACCCCCAGAAAACCAATCAGCTGCGCAAACCATGTTGTCGCATTAAAGAGAGCTTCCAGCGCTCCGACGACGACAATACCGTGAATGAAGTTGGAGCCCGACATGAGCGGGGTATGAAGAATGGACGGCACCCTGCTGATCACCACGAAGCCGGTAAAAGCGGCCAGCATGAAGATATAGAGAGCGATGATGAACGTCATGGACGTAGCAGTGACCATTATGCTTTCTCCCCGGCTGTGCCTTCAATGGCTTTTTGTGCCGCCTGGTTTGTGATTTTGCCATCGCGTGTGAGCGTTGTGCCGCTGATAACCTCGTCTGTGAAGTCGGGGTTCAGGATACCGTCCTTGAGAACCTGCTGGAGCAGATTAAGGATATTTTTGGCGTAAAGTTCGCTGGATTGCTGCGCGAGAGCGGAAGGAAGGTTGGTCGGTCCAATGAGCGTGACAGGCCCGATTTTGACAGTCTCACCGTTTTTCGTGCCTTCACAGTTCCCACCGTTGGGAGCGCCCATATCAACAACGACGGATCCTTCCTTCATGGCGGCAAGCTGCCCGGCATCAATAAGGCGGGGGGCTTTGCGGCCGGGAATGGCAGCGGTTGTAATAATCAGATCAGCCTGAGCAATATGCTGGGAGACAACGTCCCGGACTTTTGCTTTTTCTTCGGCCGTCAGTTCTCTGGCGTAGCCACCTTCGCCCCGGGCATCGATACCGGTATCAACAAATTTGGCACCAACGGATTCAGCCTGTTCCCGGGTTTCAGGGCGCACATCATAGCCTTCGCAGATGGCCCCAAGGCGTTTCGCGGTTGCCAATGCCTGAAGACCGGCAACGCCGAGCCCCATAACCAGAACGCGAGCGGCACGGAGTGAGCCGACGGCTGTCGTCATCATAGGCAGGATTTTCTGCATATGAGTGCTGCCCAGCAGAACCGTATAATAGCCCGAAAGCGCTGCCTGACTTGAAAGGGCATCCATCGCCTGGGCGCGGCTGATACGGGGAACCAGCTCCATGGCAAATGTCGTGATCTTATGGTCACGGAGCGCTTTGGTGATGTCCGGGTTGGCCTGTGCGTGAACAAAAGACACGAGCAGAGCGCCCGGTTTCATTTTCTGAATTGTTTCAACAGGAGGCGGTTGAACAGCCAGAACAATATCGGCATCAGAAACCAGAGTTGAAAGATCAGCTTCTGTTTTAACGTCTGCCTTATTATAAGCATCATCAGTGTAAGTCGCGGCTGTTCCGGCACCTTTTTCCAGAACGAGTGTAGCCCCGAGTTTGGAAAGACGCTGGGCTACTGCGGGGATCATGGCAACCCGTTTTTCATCAGGCTGCGTTTCCCTCAGGATGGCAATTTTAATAGTCACGTTTTTCCCCTAAGCAGAGATGTAAAGGGAGAAGATATCACCTCAGATTATCTAATAAATTAAGGTGATACCTTCTTCAGTTTTTTCAATATGAGCATGAGAGGCCCACAAGAGTAAAGCGGGATTAATCAGGGTGTAGGGGCAACACGCAGTGCTTTTCCGCAGGGCGCGGAATATATCAAAATCCTGTTTTACAGAAAAGACATGAAAGCGCTGTAATCCCTGGTTATCTGCGGGATATATCGCTTTTTGGACGAGCCTGTGAGAAAGTTTTGAGAAAGAAAGCTCGCTTTGATTTGAAATGACCTGGTTTCAGTGTGCCGAATGTCGTTAAATTTCACACAATAAGTTTAAATTTTATTTTAAAAATAAGGTCAGGCACACTGAAACCTGGTCATTTATTTCTCCCGGGTAACGGTATAATGCCGGGCGAGTTCCGCTTCGATTTCTTTGGCGTGTTGCGTATCGCGCGCTTCAATCATGACGACCAGCTCTGCTGTTTGCACTGAAGGAGCAGCGAAGAGGCGGTGGTGAGAAACTTCGATAATATTACCACCTGAATCGCCAATTCTCTTTGAAATGTCAGCTAACAGCCCCGGTCGATCAGGGATCTGGAAGACCAGTCTGAGGATGCGCCCTTCATTGAGCAGAGAGCGGAAAATAACATGAGAGAAAATGCGGGCATTGATATTGCCGCCCGAAAGGGGGAGGGCGACTTTTTTGCCTTTGAAGAGATCCAGATTGGCAACCAGGGCTGCCAGTGGGGCGGCACCGGCACCTTCGCAAACCTGCCGGGCTTTTTCTGCCAGCATGGTAATCGCGCTTTCAATCTGAAGCTCGTCGACAACAAAGACTTTTTCCAGCTTATGATCAAAGACCGGAATACACTGGTCCCCAGGTTGTACAACAGCAATGCCTTCAGCCAGGGTAGGGCCACCTTTGGCAGCTCTGAGCGGGCCGGGATAATCGCCAAAAGGAGAATAAGAGGCGACCTGCACCCCATAAATTTTTGTTTTGGGGCTTAGCGCGTTAAAGACCGTCACGAAGCCTGCCATAAGGCCGCCACCGCCAATAGGAACGATCACAGCATCCAGATCAGGGGCATCCTGAAGAAGTTCAAGTGCGCAGGTTCCCTGACCAGCCATGACCGCCTGGTCGTTAAATGGGTGGATGAAAATGCTTCCCTGCTGTTCCTGCAATTGAGCGGCTGTGGCACAGGCTTCATCAAAATTTTCACCTGCCAGGACCACTTTGGCCCCCCAGCTTTCAGTCGCAGCGATTTTGGTCGCTGGCGTAAAGCGCGGCATCACAATTGTTGCATCGAGCCCCAGAAGGCTGGCCTGACGGGCAACACCCTGAGCGTGATTGCCAGCAGAGACGGTAATGACTCCCCGTTTTCTTTCTTCAGGGCTTAAGAGGGCGATGCGGTTTGCAGCGCCTCTTTCCTTGAAGGAACCAATGGCCTGAAGGTTTTCCAGTTTTAAGGTAATATCTGCCCCGGTCAGTCGTGAGAGCGCAATGCTCTTGATGGTGGGTGTCTTTGTAATGGTTGCAGAAATACGTTTCTGCGCATCATAGACATCATCAAGGCTCAGACGGTGCGGGGTAGAGTGTGTCATTATTGATAAACCACTTTCAGTATTTCATAAGTCCTGTCACCACCGGGGGCCGGGACAGAAACAGTATCACCAGTTTCCTTGCCAATAAGAGCCTTGGCAATCGGGGAGGAGACAGAAATCCGCCTGTCCTTGATGTCTGCTTCATGCACGCCGACGATCTGATAGGTGTTTTCCTTATCGGTTTCTTCGTCCACGAGTGTGACGGTTGCACCAAATTGCACCCGCGTGCCCGAAAGCTTGGAGGGATCAATAACTTCGGCTGTGGAAATCAGGGATTCCAGCTCAAGCACACGCCCTTCAATAAATGACTGGCGTTCCCGCGCTGCATGATATTCCGCATTTTCAGAGAGATCTCCATGGGCGCGCGCTTCTGCAATAGCGCGAATCACAGCGGGACGATCTTCTGACTTCAGACGCCAGAGTTCATCCTCCAGCCTCTTTAGTCCCTGTGCGGTCATTGGACTTTTCTGCACATTTTTTCCCCAAATTAAAGAAAAACATCAAGTTTTGAACAGAAAAACCCTTCCCCCTGTCTATAAAGGAAGGGGAAGGGAGTTCCAGGTTATTTCGACCCGGTAGAATACAGCAGATTAAAGATGCTGCAAGTTTTTCAGTCCATTAAAATGTGTGACTGAAATATGACTGTAGTGGTGCAACATTTTCTTTGCCATTCTTTAAAGCCACAATAGCGTGGATGGCAGCCCGAGCCCCTGCAATCGTTGTATAATGGGGGATACCCATCGTCAGGGCAGAACGACGTATGTCAAAACTGTCGCGAGTGGACTGTCCGCCTCGTGCGGTATTGATAATCATCTGCACGTCACCGGAGCGGATTGCATCCACGCAATGGGGGCGCCTTTCCGCAACCTTGTTGGTGATAATGACGTCAAGTCCCGCTTCCTGAAGACGGGCCGCTGTGCCGCGTGTTGCCATAATCTTAAAGCCGGCATCAATCAGTCTGCGTGCCAGAGGTTGGATATGCACTTTGTCGCTATCACGCACGGAAAGAAATACCGTTCCTTCCCGCGGCAGATTGACACCTGCTGCAAGCTGCGATTTGGCAAAAGCCATCTCAAAACTTGTATCCAGTCCCATCACTTCGCCCGTTGAACGCATTTCGGGGCCGAGGATGACATCCACACCGGGGAAGCGATTGAACGGGAAGACGGCTTCTTTAACGGCAACGTGCGGGACAATCGGGCGTTCATCAAGGTTGAAGTCCGAAAGTTTTGCCCCAGCCATCACTCTGGCACCAATTTTTGCAACAGGGATGCCAGTTGCTTTTGCAACAAAGGGAACCGTACGTGAGGCACGAGGGTTTACTTCCAGCACAAAAATTTCATCATTTTTGATGGCAAATTGCACGTTCATCAGCCCTTTTATGCCCAACTCACGCGCCATTGCCTCTGTCTGGGCTTTCAGTTCCGTGACCAGAGCTGGTGAGAGCGTGTAGGGCGGCAGGGAGCAGGCTGAATCGCCAGAGTGAATGCCGGCTTCTTCGATATGCTCCATAACGCCTGCGACATAGACACTCTCGCCATCGGCAATACAGTCCACATCGGCTTCAATGGCCTCATTGAGATAATGATCCAGCAGAATGGGGCCGGTTGCGATATCTTCTCCCGCCTGACGCAGGACTGTGTTGAGATAATGCGTCAGGCCTGCCTGATCGAACACAATCTCCATAGCGCGTCCACCCAGAACGTAGGAAGGGCGTGCGACGATGGGATAGCCCACTTCTTCAGCCAGTTTCAGGGCTTCTTCCGGTCCGCGGGCAATGGCATTGCGTGGTTGGCGCAGTCCCAGCTTGCGGAGCATGGCCTGAAAACGCTCACGGTCTTCAGCACGGTCAATGGCATCGGCAGGGGTGCCCAGGAGTTTGATCCCGGCTTCTTCCAGAGCGTGAGAGAGTTTCAGCGGTGTCTGGCCACCATATTGGACAATGCAGCCCAGGACGCGACCATTGCTCATTTCCGTGCGAATAAGCGCAATGACATCTTCAGCGGTCAGAGGCTCGAAATAGAGGCGGTCCGACGTATCATAGTCTGTTGAGACTGTTTCAGGGTTGCAATTGACCATGATGGTTTCAAAGCCGGCCTCCCGCAGGGCATAGGCGGCGTGGACACAGCAATAGTCAAATTCAATCCCCTGTCCGATCCGGTTGGGGCCACCACCAAGGATGATGATTTTGTCACGACCCGTCGGCTCACTTTCGCAAAGCGGCGTGCCAAACCCACCTTCATAGGTGGAATAGAGGTACGGCGTGTCCGAAGCGAATTCGGCCGCACAGGTATCAATGCGGCGATAGACCGGTGTAACGTTCAGTTTTTTCCTTAAAGCGGCAACTTCTTTTACATCCTTACCGCTTAGGCGGGCCAGCTGGCGATCGGAGAAACCTTGCGCTTTGAGATGCCGCAGCGAAATGGCATCCTGTGGCAATCCTTCCGCTTCAATCTGGCGTTCTGTTGCAACGAGAGCTTCGATCTGACGCAGGAACCAGGGTTCAAACTGACAGGCTTCCTGAATCTCTTCAAGCGTCAGTCCCGCGCGGAAAGCCTGTGCTGCCATCAGTATGCGTTCCGGGCGTGGCTCTGAAAGGGCTGCTTTATAGGCCTCATGAGAGCCATCACCCGGTGCCGGAACCGGGTCCAACCCTGTAAGGCCTGTTTCCATTGAGCGCAGGCCCTTTTGCAGGGATTCTGCAAAGCTGCGCCCAACGGCCATGGCTTCCCCTACCGATTTCATGGAGGTGGAAAGGAGGGCCGGGGTATTGGGGAACTTCTCAAATGTGAAGCGAGGAATTTTGGTAACGACATAGTCAATCGTCGGCTCAAAGCTGGCCGGCGTGGTTTTTGTTATGTCGTTTTTCAGTTCATCCAGCGTATAGCCCACCGCTAACTTGGCTGCGATTTTTGCAATCGGGAATCCTGTTGCTTTGGAGGCGAGTGCTGAAGAGCGTGAAACGCGGGGGTTCATCTCAATGACGACCATGCGGCCATCTTTCGGGTTCACCCCGAATTGCACGTTCGACCCGCCTGTTTCGACGCCGATCGCTCTCAGGCACGCGATGGAGGCATCGCGCATGCGCTGGAATTCCTTGTCTGTCAGGGTCAGGGCAGGGGCAACCGTAATGGAATCCCCCGTATGGACGCCCATAGGATCAATATTTTCGATAGAGCAGACAATGATGCAGTTATCAGCCACGTCGCGGACGACTTCCATCTCAAATTCTTTCCATCCAATGATGGATTCTTCAATGAGCACTTCGGTCGTGGGAGAGGCATCAAGTCCGCTACGGACGATCTGCTCAAACTCTTCTTTGTTATAGGCGATGCCGCCACCGGACCCACCCATCGTGAAAGAAGGGCGGATAATGGTAGGGAGCCCGACTGTTTTTAAGGCTTCATGGGCCTCTTCGAGTGTATGGGCAATCGCGCTGCGGGGACTTTCAATCCCGATAGCATCCATCGCTTCGCGGAATTTCTGCCGGTCCTCGGCACGGTCAATAACGTCAGCACGGGCGCCGATCAGCTCGACATTATGTTTGGTCAGAAAGCCGGATTTATCAAGGGCCATGGCGGCATTAAGGGCTGTCTGCCCCCCCATTGTGGGCAGAACGGCGTCAGGTTTTTCCTTGAGGATGATGCGCTCGACAAATTCCGGGGTAATCGGCTCGATATAGGTCGCATCAGCCAGCCCGGGATCTGTCATGATCGTTGCGGGATTGGAGTTGAGCAGAATGACCCGGTAGCCTTCTTCTTTCAGGGCCTTACAGGCCTGAGCGCCGGAATAGTCAAACTCACAGGCCTGCCCGATGACAATAGGGCCAGCCCCGATGATGAGAATGGATTTGATATCAGTGCGTTTGGGCATGGTTCAGGCTCCCGCTTTGGGTGAAGACTTAAGAGAGTTGGCGCGTCTGTCCATCACGGAAACAAAACGTTCAAAAAGATAGAAACTATCGCTGGGACCAGGGCTGGCTTCTGGGTGGTACTGCACTGAGAAAGCGTCTTTCGTCGTGGAGGCTATGCCCTCATTGGAGCCATCAAACAGGCTGATATGGGTGACTTTGACATCAGCGGGAAGAGATTTTTCATCAACGGCAAAACCGTGATTCTGGCTGGTGATCTCGACTTTCCCTGTGGTCAGATCCTTCACAGGCTGGTTCGCGCCGCGATGGCCCTGTTCCAGCTTGTAGGTCTTTCCACCAAGGGCCTGCGCAAGAAGCTGGTGCCCAAGGCATATGCCAAAAATGGGGATATCCGCATCAAGGACTGCCCTGATGGCGCCCAGGGCATAAGTAGCTGTTGCAGCCGGGTCCCCAGGGCCGTTTGAGAGGAAAACCCCTTCAGGTTTCAGCTCGAGAATGTCCTTGCCGGTTGCTGTTGCAGGCAGGACATGCACCTCACATCCAGCTGTGACAAGACATCTGAGGATATTGTCTTTTGCACCATAATCAATAGCAACAACCTTGCGTTTGATATCACGTTCAGGGCGCTGATTATGCCAGACCGGTTTATCCCAGCTGCGTGCTGGACGTGTCACGTCTTTAGCAAGATCCATCCCTTCCAGACCCGGCCATGAACGAGCCTGTTTCAGGAGCGCCTCCGGTGAAATTGTTCCTTTGGCGGGGAAGGACAGCACGGCTGTTTGCGGGCCTTTTTCACGTAAAATACGTGTGATGGCGCGTGTATCAATTCCGCTGATCCCGCTTTTCCCCTGACTGACAAGCCAGTTCTGGAGAGGCTGGTTTGAGCGCCAGTTGGCTGGAGCCGTGATATCCTCTTTCACCACGAGGCCTAAGGCTGCCATATGCGGGGCTTCATTATCCTCAGTGTTAGTGCCGACATTGCCGATATGGGGGAAGGTAAATGTGATAATCTGCCCGGCAAAAGAAGGATCAGTCAGTGTTTCCTGATAGCCGGTCATGCCTGTGTTGAAGCATAATTCACCGACCGCACTTTCACTATGGGCTCCAAAACCACGCCCCCAGAAGATGCTTCCGTCAGCCAGGACAAGAGCGGCATTTGTGCCAGAAGGTTGTTGGGGGAGGGTAGGGTCGGACATTATGTCAGAACTTTCGGAAGGGGCACGATTGAGGTCAGTGAGAGTGATGCCGGTTATGGTAAGCAGAGCGGGCCAGTGACGGGCCGGGATCACGCCGGATTGGCGCCATTTACGGACCGCTTCAGTGCCGACTCCTGTCAGTTCCGCGATACGGGCCGCACCACCTGCCTTTGTGATAAGATCGTCAATATCCATGGGGAAACACTCTGCTTTCAGGAACGGGATAGTCTCCTCCTTTATATGAGAGATAATGGGGAAATGGGAAGTTTTTTCCGACAATGTAAAAATTAATTTCCAGTTAATGATATGGGAAATTTTTTCCCATGTTTTCCTTCCGGACTGTTTATGGGTTATAAATCCCAGAGAGAGTGAATTTTTCTGATTTATTATAGTTTACAGGAGCGATTATGAGCTTGCGCACGCAGATAATGGATGATCTCAAAGCGGCCATGAAGGCCGGGCAGTCTGAAAAAGTGGCTCAATTACGTGGCATTACTGCCAAAATAAAGGATCTGGATGTTGCCGCACGTGCCAAACAGGCTGAGGTGACTGAAGAGGAGATCCTTTCGGCTCTGCGTTCCATGATCAAGTCACGGACAGAGTCAGTCGCGCTCTATCTTAAAGGGGGACGCCCTGAGCTTGCGGAGAAAGAAGAGGGAGAGATTAATGCCATCCGTCACTATCTTCCTCCCGAACTGGATGAAAATGCCCTTTCTGCTGAAATAGAGAAAATCGTATCTGAGCTGGGGGCTTCCAGCATGAAAGATATGGGCCGTGTTATGGCGGCTCTGAAAGAACGTTTCGGAGCAGCACTTGACCCAGCAAAGGCCAGTGCCATGGTGAAAGCTCGCCTGAGCTGAAAATAAGGGAAATGAGGGGCGTTATCCATGCCCCTCAGCAACTGATTCGACGGGTTTGCGGTGGGCGTGCATGCAGGTAATGACACTGCTGCCCACCAGCAGAATGGCCAGTGCTTCTGAGGGAGCTGGCAATCTTTTTTCATAAAGAAAGCCGTAAATCAGGGCAAAGAGTGTTTCAAACAGGATCATTTGCCCGACCATCGTCAGGGGAAGAAGCCGGCTCATTTTATTCCAGAAGGCATTGCCGATAATGGAAGCCAGAAGAGCCGTGGCAGAACTGACTGTCAGGAACCAGAGCCATCCTTCCTGCGGGAGCGGGGAGATATTTCCCAAAAAGCTGAAGGGAATGAGGCAGAGAGCCAGGATCCCGGTTACCAGACCGGTCAGAAGGTTCCATTCAATCTCTGAAGTATGATTCAGGCGGTTCAGCCACCGGGCGTTTTTAATGGCATAGGCACTCCATGAGAGAAGGGCGCCGATGGCACAGAGAAGCCCGATCACCAGTTTAAGGGCTTCACTATGATGAGGGGCATTGCGGGCGAGGATGTAAGCGTGCCAGGCAATGCAGCTCATTGCGCCGATACTGAGCAGAATGGAAGGTGTGAGTTTCCGTAAGGGGACAGCGCCATGTTCCAAAGAGCCGATAATTGTAACCGTAACAGGGAGAAACCCGACAATCAGGGTTGGCATGGCAGAGCCGGCAAGCTGTACCCCTGTGCCGAACAGAACGTAATAAATAATATTGCCGAACAGGCTTAAAACCAGCAGGCCAAGCCACTCCTGACGGCCAATATGGGAAAAGACTTTTTTCCACCGGGGAAGAATGAGCAGAGCTGCAAAAACTCCGTAGAAACTAAAGCGCGCGCAGGCCAGTTGCAGAGGAGAGAAGGGACGAATCAAGGCGGGAGCCAATAGGGCCAGGCCCCAAAGAGCCCCGGCAGCGACGCCACAGAAAAAGCCCAGAGCTGTTTTACGCTCCATCATAAAAGACACTTCCCACCTGATAACGTGTTCGTGACTATCTTTTATGCAGAGAGGTAAACGCTATTTCAATACAAAATCGAAATAAACAGAGAAAAATCCGGATTGACGATAGTCAGGACGTTTTTATGTGTGTCATTTCGTGTCGGCGATGAATCTGGACAGAACTGAGGATGCTCATGGAGATAAGGATGATCGCCATGATTTCTGAAAAAACTGGAAGTCTTTTTTCGTAAAGAAAGCCGTAAAACAGCCCAAAAAATGTTTCAAATAAAATAAGCTGTCCTCCCATGGTCATAGGAAGTAGCCGGCTCATCTTGTTCCAGAAGACATTCCCCAGAATAGAGGAAAGGAAAGCCGTTATAAAAGTAATGCCCAAAAACCATTTCCACTGAAACAGGGGGAAAGACATATGGCCTATAAAAGCAAAAGGCAGAAGACCAAGCGATAGGAGCCCCGTCACGAGACCGGTGAGAAGGCTCCAGTCATGTTCTGACACGGTGCTCAGGCGATGGAGCCATCTTGTATTGCTGACCGTGTAATAACTCCATGAAATCAGGGCGCCAAAAGCGCAGAGCAGGCCGATGAGCGTCTGAAGGGTATGTCTATTTTCCGAATGGTTCGTCTGGTGGTACGCGTGGAAGGCGACGCATAATAATCCGGCAATACTGAGCAGAATTGTCGGCACTAATTTTCTCAAAGGGACGGCGCCGGGTTCACGAGAACCAATAATCATAACGGAGACCGGAAGGAGACTGTCGATTAATGTCGGCATCGTGACGCCAGCGAACTGAATCGCCGTGCCAAGAAGAGCGTAATAAATAATATTGCCGGTCAGGCTGAGCATGAGAAGACCCATCCATTCCTGACGGCCCAGTGGTGCAAACAGTTTCTTCCAGCGGGGCAGGCTTAATATTCCGGCGATGAGGCCGTAAAATAAAAAGCGCATGCAGGCGAGTTGAAACGATGAGAAAGGGCGAATGAGCAAAGGGGCCAAAAGGGCAAATCCCCACAAAGCACCTGCACTGATCCCATAAAATAAACCGAGTGCAGATTTCGATCTCACGGAAAAATCCTTTTTGCAGAAATAATGCTATAGTGACCGGGCTCTCTGGCATAAAGAGCGCCAATTTTCAATTTCGGGTTAGATATCAGATATAAAATTTATGGCCATAGACTCTGCCTTTCTTGATGAATTACGCCAGAGGATGCCCCTCTTTTCTCTGATCGGGCGTAGCAACAAGCTGGTGCGCTCGGGGCGGAACTGGAAGACATGCTGTCCCTTTCATGGAGAGAAGACGCCCTCATTTTATATTTATGAAGATCATTTTCATTGCTTTGGCTGCGGGGTCCATGGTGATGCGATCTCGTACGTCATGCAGAGTGAGGGTGTCAGCTTTCGGGATGCTGTGGAACGGCTGGCGCATGAAGTGGGTCTGGAGATGCCCCGAGAGGACCCCCGTGCCGAGGAACGAGCCAGGCAGGTCGCGTCTCTGGAAGAGGTCATGGGGCATGTGCAGGCCTATTATCAGCGCAATCTTGCTGCGAAACAGGGCGAAGCTGCACGCAATTATCTGAAGAAAAGAGGATTGTCGCAGGAAACGATTGCCCGTTTTGGGCTTGGGTGGTCCGGGGATGGGCGCTCTTTGCTGGAATCCCTTAAGCCTTACGATATTACCCAGGAGCAGCTTGTTCGCGTAGGGTTGTTACGATGCGATGAACAGGGTGCAGTCCGTGGAGAGTTGTTTTTTAACCGGCTGATGTTTCCTATTCATGACCGAAAGGGAAGGTTGATCTCTTTTGGGGGGCGCATTTTAGGAGAGGGCCAGCCTAAATATGTGAATGGCCCTGAGACGGTTCTTTTCTCTAAAAAACGTACCCTTTTTAATCTCAATCGTGCTTCTGAAGTCGTCAGAAAAGGTGCTGAGCTGGTTGTTGTTGAAGGGTATATGGATGTCATTGCCCTGGATCAGGCCGGATTTAAAGGAGCTGTCGCTCCCTTGGGAACGGCGTTGGGTGAAGAGCAGCTGACACTTTTATGGCGTCAGACAAAAGCACCCATTATCTGCCTCGATGGCGATGCAGCCGGTCAGAGAGCAGCCCTTCGCAGCTGTGAGCTTGCCTTGCCGTTGATCACACCAGAACAGAGTTTGCGCTTCTGCCGCCTGACGAATGGGGACGACCCTGACAGTCTGGTTCAGAGGGAGGGGCCGCAGGCTTTTGAAGCGTTATTGCAGTCGGCACGCCCTTTATATGAAGAATTATTTGCCTTGATGGTCGCCGGTAAAACTGGAGCAGGGCCTGAAGAACGTGCGGCTATCCGCAAAAAGCTGGTTGAGTTGTCCTATCAAATTCCAGATCGTTCTCTGGCGGGAGAATATAAAAGTACCTTGCTGGATCTGTTCTTTGAATATTTCCGCAATAGGCCAAAAAAACGGGATCATAATGGGAGAAAAACAGAGGGTTCTTTTGGTAGGCGTCAGGCAGTCAGTTATGAAACACCGCGCCTTATCACTGAAGGGACGTCAGAGCGGCTGAAAATTCTTGTGGCGCTGCTGGTGGCTCATCCTGAAATCCTGCCGCAGGTCGAACAGTCTTTTTATCAGCTGACCTTGCCTGAAGACCTGTCTCGTTACCGGTCCGTTTTTCTGGAGTGGGCCAGTCAGGCGGAAAAAATTACGTCACGGACCTGTCAGGAATGGATGAAAAAACAGGGGCAGTCACAGCTTACAAAAGAGCTCATGGAAGACATTCTCCCTCAGGCAGCCCGTAATAAGCCTGTGGTGAAAGAAGCAGGCCGGGAAGAAAAAGAGGACCTCTTTTTTATAAGTGTCGCTGAGATGTGGTGGCATTTTTACGGGCTGGTCAATTTTGCGGCTTTTAAAGCGGATGTTGATCGGTCCGTGAAGGAGGCGATTATGAAATCATATGAGCGCCCCTTGGACGAATCGTCTCAGGGCGCAACGTTTCCTCTTGAGTTAACGGCGAAGATGCAGGCCTTGAATGATTTGCTACAGGGGGAGGGATAACAGCCTGAACCCATGATGATAACTCAAAAAAAATTACGAATCTCTTTATAGGGAGCCTTTTTAAGAGCGATCGGTCTTGACTTGTGTGCAGGAATTGCCCACTTGCATCTTGGCCTCATATTTTTTGATTTTGAGTAAAACGCAACGGAGAGACGAATGGCGACGAAAACAGCTTCTGGATCGGGTCAGAATGTTCCGGAACAGGATGGTTCGCCTTTAGATATACAGTCCGCTGCCGTTAAGAAGCTTATCCTAAAGGGTAAGGAAACCGGCAATATCACGTTTGATGAGCTGAATGCCGTTCTGCCTCAGGATAAAATGACGTCCGAACAGATTGAAGATGTCATGGCAGCTTTGTCCGAAATGGATATTCAGGTCATTGAAAGCGAAGATCGCGATGAGGACAGTTCTTCGTCAGGTGATGATGAGTCAGGGGAGGAAGCCTCTGCCTCTGAAGACAGTGACGGGGATGCGGACGAAGCAGTCGGCGGCAATGTTAATGCTGAAACAGCAAGCCGCACAGACGACCCTGTAAGGATGTATCTGCGCGAAATGGGTGCCGTGGAGCTCCTGTCCCGCGAAGGTGAGATTGCGATTGCCAAACGTATTGAGGTCGGCCGTAGTGAGATGATTGGCGGCCTTTGCCGCAGCCCTCTGACATTCTCTGCTATTCTTGGATGGTATGAAAGCCTTCAGGCAGGTTCCATGCCGTTACGTGACATTATCGATCTTGAAGCCAGCCAGAGCGATCCTGAAGGGGATGGCGAGCTCGGTGACGATCTTGATGAAAGTGAGAATGACAGCGACGAAGAGGAAGGTGATGATTCCGATTCCGCCGGAGAAGAGGGTGATGGAAATAATGGAGAGGGCAATAACCTCTCCCTCGCTGCTCTGGAAGAGAAGCTGAAACCTGAAATCATGCTTCTCTTTGAGGAGTTTGAGACTCTTTATCAGAAACTCTCTTCTATGCAGAGTGAGCGTATCAAGTCACTGGCTGAAGGTCAGGAAACATCAGACGAGGCAGAAGCAAGCTATAACCAGCTTCGTAACGAACTGGTCGCTATCGTCGAGCGCATGCATCTTCATAATAACCGTATTGAAGAACTGGTTGAGCTGATTAAAGGCCAAGTTCAGCGGCTGAACGGTCTTGAAGGGCGCATGTTGCGTCTGGCAGAAAGCTGCAAGATTTCGCGTGACGAGTTCATGTCCTATTATCGTCACCATGAGATGGACCCGAACTGGATTGATGAGATCATTGCCCTGCCCGGTAAGGGCTGGAAGCTTCTGACCACCAAATATATCGAGCCGCTCAAACGCCTGCGTCAGGATATCAAGGCTCTGGCTTATGAGATGGGCCTGCCTGTTGACGAGTTCCGTGTGGTTTATCAGAGCATTTCCAGTGGTGAGCGTGATTCAACACGTGCCAAAAAGGAAATGATCGAGGCGAATTTGCGCCTGGTGATTTCCATTGCCAAGAAATATACCAACCGTGGTCTGCAATTCCTTGATCTGATTCAGGAAGGCAATATCGGTCTGATGAAAGCGGTTGATAAGTTCGAATATCGCCGTGGTTATAAATTCTCGACCTATGCGACGTGGTGGATCCGTCAGGCGATTACGCGCTCTATTGCCGACCAGGCAAAGACGATCCGTATTCCTGTGCATATGATCGAGACGATCAACAAGCTGGTGCGTACGTCACGCCAGATGCTTCATGAAATCGGCCGTGAGCCGGCCCCTGAAGAACTGGCTGAGAAGCTCGGTATGCCGCTTGAAAAAGTGCGCAAGGTTCTCAAAATTGCCAAAGAGCCGATCTCGCTCGAGACCCCGATCGGTGACGAGGAAGACAGCCACCTGGGTGACTTCATTGAGGATAAGAATGCGGTTATTCCGCTGGATGCCGCCATTCAGACCAATCTGCGTGAAGCCACGACGCGTGTTCTGGCTTCTTTGACTCCGCGTGAAGAACGTGTCCTGCGTATGCGTTTCGGGATTGGGATGAACACAGATCACACGCTTGAAGAGGTCGGGCAGCAATTTAACGTGACGCGTGAACGTATCCGCCAGATTGAGGCCAAGGCACTGCGTAAATTGAAGCACCCCAGCCGCAGCCGGAAATTGCGTTCATTCCTTGATGATTGAGGTTTTTGCGTTTTTCTGAATCTATTGAACCCGGTGTCAGTCATGCTGATATCGGGTTTTCTTTTTAGTTGAATTCCAAAGTATTTTTTACGTCCTGTTCCGTAACATCTGTGGAAAGAGACGTGTATTAGCGATTTTTTCTTGTAATTTTCTCTGTTTTGTAACATAAAAACGCTCTTTCCCTGCCGCGCATTATGGCGATGTTCGGCTATACCCGCAGTCTGGTTTGACCGGACTGAGTGAGACTGGCGTAGGGCTTGTCCGGGTTGATTTTATCCGAAGGGGTTCACATGCCACTTTATGAGACCGTGCTGATTGCACGTAATGATGTCTCTCAGGCCCAGGTCGAAGGCCTGGTTGAGACCATCACAGCCCAGCTTGCAGAGCAGGAAGGTAAAGTCCTGAAACGTGAGTTCTGGGGCCTTCGTACACTTGCTTATCGCATTAAAAAGAACCGTAAAGGACATTACGTTCTTCTCGGAATCGATGCGCCGATTGCCGCTATGCGCGAAATGGAGCGTCAGCTTTCCCTGAATGAAGACGTTCTGCGTGTTCTGACACTGCGCGTTGAAGAAATTGACGACACACCATCTCCGATCCTGTCCCGCAAGGGCGATGATCGTGGTGAGCGTGGGTCTTCCCGTGGGGGTTCACGTTCCGGCGGTGGCCGTTTTGAGAGCGGTCGTGGCCGTCGTAACAATGAGTCTCCAGAGGCTCGTGACCTTGCCTTCGAAGACGGGGAGTAAAATTCATGTCTGATACGACCAATACAGCTGAAGTGAATCCCGCTACACGCCGCATGGCTGTCGGGGCACGTCGTCCTTTCTTCCGTCGTCGTAAATCTTGCCCATTCGCTGGTGCGAATGCGCCCAAGATTGACTATAAAGACGTAAGACTTCTGAGCCGTTATCTCTCTGAGCGTGGTAAAATCGTACCAAGCCGTATTACGGCTGTCTCAGCAAAGAAGCAGCGTGAACTGGCGCAGGCAATCAAGCGGGCACGCTTCCTTGCATTGCTTCCTTATGTTGTAAGCTAAGGAGCGCGTTATGTCACAGACTGAAATCATTCTTTTGCAGCGCGTTGAAAATCTGGGTCAGATGGGCGATATCGTCCGTGTAAAACCTGGTTACGCACGTAACTATCTTTTGCCACAAGGCAAAGCTCTGCGCGCAAATGCGGCTAACCGCAAGCGTTTTGAAACAGAGCGCGCTCAGCTTGAAGCGCATAACCTTCACAAACGTGAAGAGGCAGAACGCCTTTCAGAACGTATGGAAGGGCTCAGCGTTGTCATTATCCGCCAGGCTGGTGATAGCGGAAGCCTTTATGGTTCTGTTTCAACCCGTGATATTGCAGCCGCTACCACAGAAGCTGGTCTGACAATCACACGTCAGCAGGTTGTGCTTGATTCACCAATCAAGTTCCTGGGTCTGGCTGAAGCAAAAGTCGTTCTTCACCCGGAAGTTTCAATCAAGATCGTGGTCAATGTGGCCCGTTCTGAAGAAGAAGCAGAGCGTCAGGCTCGCGGTGAAGAAGCTGTTGTGCATGAAGAAGAGGAAAACATCCTCGGCGAACTGCACGCAGAACAGCTTGCAGAAGAACAGGCAGCTGAAGAAGCTGAACTTGCCTCTTAATCCTGCGAAGCAAGTAATATAGATCTGGTTTTTGGAAACAAATTTCAGATTCTATAAGTAAAAAGCCCGGTAGAGAAATCTTCCGGGTTTTTTTATGCCCATCTTGATATGAGGCAGGTAAAGGCCAATATATAAGTCAGGTATTCAGGAAATTTATATTTTGGTTTTTACATGGTTTGTAAAGTTTATTTTTATAATGGTGATGTTATGTGAGTTGTAGGCAGATCATGATCAGGAGGCGGGCTATGAGACGGGTATTGGATATTCTTCTGAGGAATTTTATTCAAACGGGTGCTTTAACTGTAATTTATAGCGATGGTTCGGTTCGTCGTTACGTAGGGCAGAACCCAGGAGACGAAGCCGCTCTGGAAATTACGACCCTGAAAGCGGAACATGCCATAGCGTTGAATCCTGCCCTCTCTTTTGGAGAGGAATTTATGGACGGGCACGTCCGGCCAAAAGGCTGCTCTCTTGAAAAGCTGCTTCATGTTGTGATGCAGAATCTGGAAAATCATACATTGCTCAGTAATGAAATAGGGGCACGTCTGAGGCAGTTATTTCGATTGATTAAGCCCTTTAACTCATTAAGCCGCTCTCAGAAGAATGTTGCCCATCATTATGATCTTAATGGGGCTTTATATGCCTTGTTCCTTGATAAGGATCTGCAATATTCATGTGCCTATTTTGAACGCGATAATATGACGTTGGAAGAAGCGCAGGCGGCGAAGAAACGTCATATCGCTGCCAAGTTATGTCTCGATCACCCAGGCCTGGACGTTCTGGATATTGGGTGTGGTTGGGGTGGAATGGCTCTGACTCTTGCCCGTGAATATGGGGCGAAAGTCATGGGCATTACTTTGTCTGTTGAACAATTGGTCGTGGCGCGTCAAAGGGCAAAAGAGGCGGGGCTTGATGGACAGGTCCGCTTTGAAATGATGGATTACCGGAATCTGCACCGCACATTTGACCGGATTGTCTCAGTCGGGATGTTTGAGCATGTGGGGCTCAAGCAATATAAGACGTTCTTTCAGGATATTAAACGCTGCCTGAAACGACACGGCATTGCTTTAATCCATTCCATTGGCCGGATGGATGGGCCGGGGACAACAAATCCCTGGATTGCCAAATATATTTTCCCTGGTGGCTATTCTCCTGCCTTGAGTGAAGTTTTTGCCGCCGTTGAAAAAACGGGATTATGGGTCACGGATTGTGAGATTCTGCGTCTGCATTACGCGAAAACGATTGCCGAATGGTATAAACGTTTCGTGCAGAATCGTGAGAAGATAAAAGCGCTCTATGACGAACGCTTTGTCCGAATGTTTGAGCTCTATTTACTGGCAAGTGAGCAGGCATTCCGTGTTCAGGGACATATGAATTTTCAGTTGCAACTGACGTCTGACATCAATGCCGTACCATTAACACGGGATTATATGTTTGCCCGGAATAAAGCCTAGTTTCCACTATTGATAAGATGCTGGGTGGCCAATCTGTTGAATTCCTCAATAGTGAGGGTTTCTGCCCGTCGTGTCGGGTCTATATCGACCTGGGCAAGTAAGCGTTCTCCGCCGATAGGCTTCAGGGACGCGCGCAGCATTTTCCGTCTTTGCCCGAAAGCGGCGGCTGTGACCTGTTCCATCGCTTTAAAGAGGGCGGGGGAGGGTTGATCTTTGTGCGGAATAAGGCAGGCAACCGCTGAACTGACCTTGGGCGGAGGAGAAAAAGCCCCTGGCGGAAGCGTCATTGCGACTGAACAGTCAGCACACCATTGTGAGAGTACTGAAAGGCGCCCATAAGCACTGCTTCCGGGGGTAGCGCAAATGCGGTCAGCGACTTCTTTCTGGAACATGAGAACCAGGCGTTCCCATTGCGCAGCCTGTTTAAGCCACCCTACGAGGAGAGGGGTCGCAACATTATAAGGCAGATTGGCAATGATCTGGCGAGGGGCAGGCGCCAGGGTTGTGGCATCAAGCGTTAAGGCATCCTGTTTAACCAGTGAAAGCCTGTCCGGGAACGTGGCGCAGAGCTCTTCAAGAAGTGGCCAGGCGCGTGGATCAATCTCAACAATAGTGATGGTTTCAGCCTTACTGAGAAGAAGGGCCCGTGTGAGCCCCCCCGGTCCGGGGCCTATCTCAATAATGTGACGCCCTTTCAGGTCCCCTCCCAGAGCAGCAATATGAGAACATATTCCCGGATCCAGCAAAAAATGCTGCCCGAGTGCCTTTCGGGCATCAAGGCTATACTGCAGAATAGAGTCTTTAAGAGAGGGAAGTGTTTTCAGTCTTTCTGTAACGGTGGGCATTCAGTCGTCTTTTTGAAGAAGGTCTTTAGCTTTTTTTGTTGTATTTTTTGTCGGCACTTTGGCGTTTTTCTCAGACTGCGCTGCCGCCTCATTATTCTGTTCAGAGGCTTCCTGTTTGCGACGATTCAGGAATTCCTGCACACTGGGGCGGATTTTAATCACCGCTCTACGGTGTAAAGCGCGTTGCAATTGCTGAGCAGATTGTTCAATCCGTTCATTCATGAGCTGGTCGGCAATCTGACCGGGAGATTGCTGGGCAAGATTCCTCTGCTCACGTGAACATACCATAAGAAGGGCGATGCCATCACGCGCAACGAGGGGGTGCGTTGATTTATTGAGAGGCAGTTTTTCAAGCACTTCACGCATTTGAGGGGCGAGACGTTCAAGTACCTGCACGCCAGGATTGGAGGGATGCTTCTCTCCAAGTGATTTATTCAGGGCTTCCATAGCCTGACAGCTTGTCAGTGTCTGGGCAGCCCGCGTTGATTGTTGGAGAATCAGCTTCTGGGAATCCGTCGGGTTTTGCGGGTCAAGGACTGTCTGAAATGGAAAGAAGACCTGACGCAATTCCAGCAAGGTCCCCATTTCTTTGCCAACCTGCCGGCGCCCCTGAACCGTAGCAATGACGTAGCCTCCAGGCACCTTGATCGGGTTGGAAATGGCCTTGTCAGGCATTTGGCGCACAATTTCGACAACAGCAGGATCCAGATGGTCCTCCTGCACCCATCCCATGGAGCCACCATCCAGGGCGCTCTGATCCTGAGAGAACTGCGCTGCAACAATAGGGAACGGCGCCCCTTTGCGTAGCTGGTTGATAATGGTCTGCGTGAATTCCAGCTCAGCCTCATCATGGCGGGGATCTTCGACCGGGACAAAGATCTCGTTGAGCATGTATTGGGTGCGACCTGCCTCAGCCTGCAAGGCTTTTTCGCGCTGGGTAATCTGCTCAGGTGTGACACGACTGCGTGGTCCAAGTTCCTGCCTTAGAACCTGCATCCAGGCAATTTGCACACGAATCTGGTCAATCAATGTGGTCAGTGAAATACCATCTTGGGAGAGGCGTTTACGCAAAGCCCCTTTGGGCATGCCATTACGGGCTTCAATTGTGCCAATGGCCGCAGCAATCTGATCTGGCTCAATATTGATATGGCGCGCCAGGATTTCCTGCATTTTTAGCTTTTCATCAATCAGCTGATGAATAATCTGCCCACGCATGCGCTGCATGATTTCAGGGCTGACAGGCAGGCCGGTGGAAAGCACAAAAAGCTGTGCACGGTCGTCAACATCGCGTTTTGTAAGAATCTGGCCGTTTACAACAGCAATAATCTCTTCCTGGTCTGCAGAATCAGCTTTCCTAGTTGAGGAGCTTGCCTGGTCCTTTTTCGCAGAGTGATGATGCGCCGCAAGGAGAGGCTGGGAGAAACCCAGTAATGCACATGAGCATGCTGTAAATGTCAGAAGAGCAGAACGCAGAGATATTAACATAAATTCAACCGTTTACCCCGAATGTGCCAATGGTTTTGAAGTAGAAATTGAGCAGAACTGTCGAACCTCTTTTCTCGCCACCGACATAGGTGTACTGCTTGATGTAAATCACGTCCAGCCCGAAACAGTCATTTTCATAACCGACATCACCACCATAAGCGACGGCTTTATTGGCTTGCAGGCTGCGTCTTGTATAGGCGGAGATATGATACTGCCCGAATTGGGACGTCACACGTCCTGTGAATTCACTGGTTGGCTTCAGATAAGGCAGATTCCGCAATTCACGGTAGTTCATGCGGTACATATAGTACGGTGTAACCGGCTCATAGACATAACCACCTGTCAGGCGGAAAAGTGGCACACCAACCGATGCCAGGGCCTCACCATAATCAAGGTTGCCACGCCATGGGTTATAACGTCCGCGGGCGGTCAGGTCGACATATTGATTCGGCGTAATGGTAATGCGTCCGACAGGGTCTGAAATATGGTGGTCAAGACCGGAATAGGGAATGCGGTTATGGTCAATATGTTCCTGAAAGCTTTCACCAACAAGCATGTCTATGCTGTGACCATTCCATGTCCAGTTCTGATGAATCCCCACATTAGCGCGCAGCCCACTATCAAGCCGGTCTGTACCCATATAACGGTTAAGGGCAAAGAGCGTTGTATCGCTGAACTCATATGAGAAACTGTCTTCATTGGGGATGTTTCGGTTAATGGAGTTCCCCATATTGGGCGCCGCGATAAGCTGGATAATGGGTTCAAAGATCTCACTGCCACGTCCCTGGTCGAAGGTCCGCAGGAAGGGCCAGTTCATTTTCAGGGCAAGTGTCGGGAGAACCGTGCCTCTGAGGTGGCTGCCACCATGGCCGTAACCTGGTTGTTCTTCAAGATGTTTGGCGTGATAAAGTGTGGTATCAAGCCGTGCTGTCAGAAGCCATTTCTGCCCCAGCTTGTTCGTAAATGGCCTGTCCCACTGCATGGCGAGTTCCCCACGCTGGTCAACAGTGCCTTTGGAACGATAGACAAAGAAGTCAGTTGTATGAAGGCTGAAGCGTCCTCCCAGAGCATCAGGTTGGCCCTGAAATTCATAGGTAAAGCGTGGGAGGGCAAAAGGCAGCGCGGAGTTATTGATGATCCCTCGGTTAAGCCCCTGATAGGCCTGAGCATCCACGCGTAGGTAGGAGCCTACGCCGTAACCTTCGAGGTAAATATTGGAATCAAGAACGTCATTACCGTAACCGGGAACACGGTAATCACGCATATAGTTAGCAGAGCTGGCGACATTAGCCTTGAAACCGGCACGCCAATGGTCAGAAAGGGTAAAGTCACCATTGGCAAAAATATATCCCTGAGCACCATGTCGGCCTGAACGATTAAGCTGGTCTCCAAATGTATTGATATAGGGTTGGTTACGTCTTGTATCGTCTGCAATACCACCAGTAATGTTTAAGCGCCCGAAATTCATCCAATTGCGGTAGGTGGCCGTCAACTGCGGTCCGGTCTTGGTGGCAATCAGAGGGTCGAGAGTCAGATCCTGCTGGTCATCCAGAACCAGAAAATAGGGGATGTTGAAATAAGTTCCAAGATAACGGTCATGGGGGCTGACATTCGGCATCAAAAAGCCGCTATGGCGTTTGACCGTTGGATCAGTGACAAGAAAATAGGGGAAGTAGAAAACAGGAAGGCCCAGAATTTTCAGCCATGCGTGGTTGAATTCCACGTTGACATGCTCTTTATCCTGCGTCGCTCCATAGGCTTTGATCTGCCAGAAAGGAGGAAAATCAGGATGCTTTTCACAGAGATTACAGGCTGTGTAAACGACGTTGGAGAAATCGGTCACTTGCGTATTGGTCCGTCTCATTCCAGTCGCCGCCATTTTGGCATTGTTCTGCATTTTCATGTAGATCGAAGAACCGATGCCGTCTGTAAGCCCGTTTGAAAATTCGACATGGTCAGCATAAGTCGTGCTGCCACTGTCCTGAACAAGGGCAACATGGCCTTCAGCTTTCATGATGCCGCTGGCACGGTCATAGGTGATTTTATCGGCACGTAAAGCCTGTGAACCCTGCCAGACACGGACATTTCCCTGCCAGATCACAAGGCCGGTTTTATCATAGCTCTCATGGTCAGCGAGATAGGTCAGTGGCTCTTTGGAAGAGACTTGCGGTGGAGCGGCAGCATTCGTGGCTGTTTTCCGTTTTGCTGAATCCGTCTGTGCGTACGAAAAAGGTGCCGACATCATGCCTAAAGCTGTGCCTGCAAGGGTAAAACAAAGGAACGAGAATCGTCTCTTTATACCGGACGGAAAAGTTCCGGGCTTAGGCATTAACCGTCCTCCATAAATAAGAGCAGGGTCACAGCAACGCATAACCCCGCCATTGTGGGCGCCCAGGCCGCCATCAGAGGAGGCAGGGCACCTGACTTTCCTAATTGCTCAGCAATCTTGGAGACTGCAAATAGCGCAAATCCCGTTAAAACACCACTCGCCAGGAGTCGAGCGATGCCTCCCCTGCGCGTAGGGTGCATCGAAAATCCGGCTGAAACCAGTACCATGGTACCAGCAAGGAAGGGAAGAGCCAACAGGGACTGAAAACGTAATTTCATGTGAATTGTCGAAAAACCAGACCGTCCAAGAAGGCGAATTGCACGCGGAAGAGCCCAGACGGAAAGAGTGTCAGCCGGGGCAGCATGTTTCAGCATTTGGTTCAGGCTTAAATGAGCCGGAACGTAAATTGTTCCCAGAAATTGTGGCCTGGCTGTGGCAGAAAGGCGAATGCTATTATTAAAAAACCATTTTTCCTTAAAAAGCTCGCCACTTGAAGCCTCGATACGCTGTTGAATATGATGATGGGAATCAAGGTCAAAAAGCGTGACATGTGATGAGGTCAGATGGTTGTTTTTAAGGCGGAGCCCTTTGAGATGAAAAAGCGTGTTTCCTTTTATGGAATCATTTTTCTGCCAGATCCATAATGAATCCTGTTTGAAATCGAGTGTGGAAACCGCATTTTTCAAATAGAGATTATCCAGCCTGTCCGCTTCTCCATACATCATGGAAGAGAGCGGTGAAACAAGCATCGTAAAGACCAGGCCGATGCAGAATGCACAGAGAGCTGGGCTTATGAGAATTTGCCACGCTGAAATACCGGCTCCCCGTGCCACGACCAGTTCTGATGAACGGGCAAGGCGGGAAAATGACAGAATCCCGGCCAGCAACATGGCAAAGGGAAGAACATACAGGCTGTAATAAGGGACATGTAATCCCGCAATTTCCAGCACTGTTGCAAAGCCGGCCGCAGGATGGCTGGCAGCGCGCCTTAAAAGATCAATAAAATCAAAAAGTGAGATAAGAAGAGTAAGAGCGAGGACAATCAGGAGACTGGTAGTCAGGAAGCAGCGGGCCAGGTAACGGGCAAATGTGAATGAATAACCAAAATTGTCAGAAATTTCCTGTTCTTCCAGAGCGCGATAGAGTTGATGGAGCGAGGGGCGCCTGAACCGCCCGGCTCCCATAAAGTGGCTCATGGTTAACGAATTCCTGCTGAAAAATATGAGGATCCGCGTCGTGACATTAAAGCAAGGGCAAGGAACGCCAGAAAGGCCGGCAGGATCGCCTCGAAAGCAAGCAGGAAAATCAGTTCATTATGGCGTTGAGCCATACTCTTGAACATCAGTGAAAGGGTCAGAAGTCCTACG
The DNA here is from genome assembly GCF_058511235.1 of Aristophania sp. ESL1100. Taxonomy (NCBI): domain Bacteria; kingdom Pseudomonadati; phylum Pseudomonadota; class Alphaproteobacteria; order Acetobacterales; family Acetobacteraceae; genus Aristophania; species Aristophania sp. ESL1100. Next base: position 445,266 of record NZ_CP196394.1, read on the forward strand.
ACACCCAGAATGGCAAGCAGGGGAAGAATAACATTTCCGCGGCGTGAAAAACGCCCGCTTAAAATGCAGAGAATGCCAATCATACTGTAGGAAAATGTGAAAAGAGGCGCGATAAGCCGGTTCCAGCCTTCCACTTTCAATTTATGACTTAAGGCAGGAGGTGTGTCGCCGGGAGGGGAAATAAGCGCTTGAAGAGGGAGCTCTGATGGGTCTTCGCTCAAGGTGGATTTATGGGCCGATGAACTGGTCAGATCAAGCGTATCATTTGCAAACTGTAATTCGTTGATTTTCAGGGTTTTGCGATTCAGCTGTTGTCTTGTGCCATTTGAAAGGATCAGGCGTGGGCCTTCCGGGCGTGAAAAGATCATGCCGCGTTCGGCGAAAATTGTGACGGGATTTTTTGGGTCTCTTTCATCCTGTATCATGACACCGCGCAATTCATCGCCATTCTTTTTTTCATGGATATAGATCGTCATGCTGGAGGAAACCGGCGTAAAAACGCCTTCTTCAAGCAAAAAGGCAGCGATACGATTGCGGATCTGAAATTCATAACGATGAAAGGCGTGATAAGAGGTGGGTGCCATCCATAATGTCAGAACATACCCCATAAGGGTGGCGGCAAGTCCACATAGAATGCCTGGTCTGGCTAATCTGAGGGGGGGGAGGCCCATAGCAGCCAGTACGACCATTTCGCGGTCGTGGGTCAGCTTCTGGTATATAAAGAGGATGACCAGAAAGGTGCTGACTGGCAGAATGACAGAGGCGAAAGACGGCACCATAAGCAGGGTAAGATGCAAAAAGGCACGCAAAGACAGGCCATGCTGCACAATCAGTGAAATGAAATGGAGGGACTGCGTCAGCCAGATAAGGGCGATCGCCCCGAACGTTAATCCCAAAAGGCCGATGAAAAGCTGGCGGAGCACATAGGCATCTATGAGCCGGAAAAAGCGTCTTTCCGCAATGTTGTCCAGATTCGCCATGGTCCCTTTTTACGTCTATGGGAAAAGCAAAAAAAGGGTAAAATTCAAATCAGGTGATATTATGACCCGCTCAGGATGAACTGTCAGAAAGCGGTTTGGGCAGGCAAAGGGCGCGGTCTATCTTATGTGACGAGCCCATATCATGGACAATCTGACTGGCTGCTATACCGATGAAAAGTCCTGTAATCAATGCGAGAATAAATTTGATACGCTGCCAGGGCAGGGTGTCATTTTGGGCGCTGTTATAACGGATAAGCTGATTATCCTTCTCCAGATAAGCGACGTATTTCTGCAATTTCCTGTGTTTAGCACCGAGCTCTGACAGGCTGTCCTGATAGCGCTTTAATTCCAGCTCATGGCGTCTTTTGAGCAGGTCAGATCGGCCTTCTGATGTTTCAGCCAGAGTGATGATCAGATTTTTGAAAGTCCCCCCGGAAATATCCTGCTTTCTGGCTCTTTCACGAAGCCGCTCCAATGCTGCCTGAGCCTGCCCTGCCTCGTCATCGAGAACAAGGGCAAGAATGTCAGCAAGAAGCCGTAACTCCTTGGGATCCAGAGGGGGAGCAGGGCCGGCCATAAAGTCACATCTGCGAAGACGGCCTGGGAGCAGCGGCGCGTTTCAGGCGGTCCATAATGGCCTCTCCAAGTCCTTTGTCAGGGATTGTCTGCACGGCAATGGCTGAGCAGCCTTGTGAAAGTCCTTTTTCATCAAGTGTGCGCAACCCTGTATAAAGTCTGGCAGCGGCTTCACTCAGATCCCCTTCTGAACTGAGATTCCAGGATGGAATATTGGCCAGATCAAGGTCTGAAGGACCAAAGCCAAGCCACGCTTCATCCGGGCGAGGAAAGCGTGCGTCAAGACGTAAAGGCAGGGTCGGGGCGTAGTGTGAGCTTAATTGCCCTGGTGAATGGGGGGCTTGATCATCGGCAGCGAGAGGAGCAGCCCGTTCAATAGGGCCGATGATAGCTTCAAGACGTTCCTGCGTCAGTCCGCCAGGCCGCAAAAGGCGCGGTTTCTCTCCACTTAAATCAAGCACAGTGCTTTCAAGACCAATGGTGCAGGGTCCTGTATCAAGGATGGCATCAATGCGCCCATCAAGTTCTTCTCTGACATGCGCGGCACAGGAGGGGCTGACGCGTCCGGAGCGATTGGCTGAGGGGGCGGCAACAGGAGCGTTCACGAGCTGAAGGAGTTCCTGCACAGCGCGCCCGCGAGGGACACGCAGGGCCAATGTGGGAAGGGCGGCACTGACTGAATCGCAAATATGGCTTTCAGGGTGGCGAGGGAGGATGAGCGTCAGTGGCCCAGGCCAGAAATGGGCAGCAAGATCCTGTGCCGCCTGTCCCAGTGGGCCGGAAAGATCAACTTCTCTGAAGGCGTCCTCAGCTGAAGCGAAATGACTGATGAGGGGATTAAAAGAGGGGCGTCCCTTGGCTTCGTAAATGCGGCTGATGGCAGAGGCGGAGCGGGAAAGGCCACCAAGTCCGTAGACTGTCTCTGTCCCGAAGGCAACAATCCCGCCCTGGCTTATGATATCAGCCGCCCGGCGAATATGGTCAAAGCCTGCATCAAGCCATTCAGTCACGGAAGTATAAGGTCCTTGTTTTGAGCGTTAAGTCGCTTGGGATTGGCCGGAGGAGGCAATCATGACAGGCCCTGAACAATAAAAAGGCGGGTTAAGCCTGTCTTTCTTGTCATAAGTCATGCGAGCTCCTCCTTCTGTATAAAGATGTCCTCCCGCAGCTTCAAGGATTGCCTGGGGAGCGGCTGTATCCCATTCCATGGTAGGGCCGAAGCGGGGGTAAAAATCGGCATCGCCTTCGGCAATTCTCACGATCTTTACCGACGATCCCATATGATGGATGGACTGAACCTTTTTACCGGCCAGAAGGTCGTGCAGTTTCTGTTCAGAGCCGAAATGACGCGAGGCCAGAACGCGTATCCCTTCATCAGGGATGGGAGAGGTGTGGATTTTACGGCGTCCAGTTTGGTCCTGAAGAAAGGCACCAAGACCTTTCCCCCCCATATAAATCTGTCCTGTTGAAGGAATGGCGACCGTGCCTAAAACGGGTTCACCATTATAAATAAGGCCAATATTGACCGCATAATCATTTCCGCCCTCAGCAAAACCGCGCGTGCCGTCCAGGGGGTCGATCAACCAGTAGAGGTTCCGGGTTTCAGGGTGAATTCCTGAGCAGAACTCTTCTTCGGAAATAGCCGGTATGTCAGGGCAGGCTTTTCGCAAATGGCTGAGAATATATGTTTCAGAAGCCTGGTCAGCTTCTGTTACTGGTGAGAAATCAGCTTTCTGCCTGGTTTGAAAGCCCTTTTCCCTGATTTGCAGAATAATAGCAGATGCTTCCGATATTATTTCGACAGTCAATTCCATAAGAGTATGGAGATCAGGCATTGCAGCAGCAGGAGAGTTCATTTTATGTAGGCTATCCTATTTAGGACTGTTCGTCACGAAAACACTTATCTGATACGTTGCAATAATTGAATGTCTGTGTGTTCCTTAACGCTTTAAAAACGTAGTCCTCAAGCTAATGTGAACCGCCTGAAGAAAATGAGGTCAAAGAATGATATCTGTTAATTTTAAAGACTATTCCCTCCCTCTGTCGGAGCATGGTCGCTCAATTGTTCTGTTTTGTGACGGAAATAATTTTGAACAGGAAGGGTGTTTTCAGTTTTTCGATAAAATTCTGCAAGGCCGTTTGAATCAGGCGGCAAAAGCGCAGGAATTCAAAGGAGAAACAGGACAGACGCTCAGTCTGCTCGCCCCTTCTGAAACGATGATCCAGCTCCATCTGGTTGGAGTCGGGAAAAAAGGGAAAGAAAGCGTTTCAGATCAGGTGCGTTTTCAGCAGGCGGGCGGGAACGCGTTTCAGGCATTGAAGAAAACCAAAGTGAAAGACGGTGAAGCCGCTTTTGTGATCCCGGACTCTCTGGGAGCTCAGGCAGCCTTTATCGCCTTTGGTGCGCAATTAGGTGCCTATGAGTTTGCTCTTTATCGTTCTGAACAGAAAGAAGCGGCTCCAACGGCTCTGACCGTATTTTACCCATCCGGTCTGTCAGCTTCAGCTCTTGAAGCTCAGTGGAAAAATCTGGAAGCTCTGAGAGAGGGAGTTACCCTTACGCGTGATCTGGTGAGTGAACCTGCAAATATTCTTTATCCAGAGAGTTTCCGGGCTCGTATTGAGCTTTTGCAGTCTTTGGGGCTGGAAATTGAGGCACTGGATCGGGCGGCCATGACAGAGCTCGGATTTGGTGCTCTGCTTGGTGTGGCACAGGGGAGTGCAAAACCGCCTTTCACGATTATCCTGCGCTATCAGGGAGCGGATGATAAAGCTGAAGCACCTTTGGCCTTTATTGGAAAGGGTGTCACTTTCGATTCAGGTGGTATCTCCATCAAGCCTGCAGCGGGAATGGAGGAAATGAAGACCGATATGGGGGGTGCAGCTGCGGTTGTCGGGCTTATGAGTGTGCTGGCTCGCCGTAAAGCTAAAATCAATGCTGTTGGCGTGATCGGCCTGGTGGAAAATATGGTCTCTGGTGACGCGCAACGTCCAGGTGACGTGGTCAGAAGTTATAGTGGCCAGACCATTGAAGTTCAGAACACTGATGCAGAGGGACGTCTTGTTCTGGCTGATCTGCTTTCCTACACAAAAGACACATATGCCCCCGCTCTTATGGTGAATCTGGCAACCTTGACTGGAGCGATTGTTGTGGCTCTGGGTCATGAATATGCCGGTCTTTTCAGTAATGATGATGCCCTGAGCGCAGAGCTTGAGCAGGCTGGCCGTAAAACAGACGAAAAATTATGGCGTATGCCGATGGGTGAAGCCTATAACCGCCGCATTGATTCAGATATCGCCGATATGAAAAATATTGGTGGACGTCCGGGCAGTTCCAGCCTGGCGGCAGAATTTTTGAAACGTTTTGTCGGAGAGACGCCATGGGCACATCTGGATATTGCCGGGACAGCCTGGTGCGATAAAGGCTCTGCCTGCATTCCGAAAGGGGCCAGTGGTTTTGGTGTTCAGTTACTGAACCAGTTTGTGGCTGACCGGGAAAAATAAGTCTTTCGGGACGGCTATCTGGAGAGAGAAACATGGCCGATGGGCAGGAACTTCCTTCTGCACACATACAGAAAGGAGAGGGGGAACAAACCTCTCTCCCGCAGATCGGTTTTTACCATCTTACGCGTTCAAGCGTGCAGGAAGCCCTTCCTGCGTTGCTGGACCGTACGCTCTCCAGTGGGGAACGCGCTGTCATTTATTGTGCTGGCGCAGAAGAAATGAAACAGTTAGACACGTCATTGTGGGAAAACGCCCACTATCTGTGGCTCCCTCATGGGATGGAAGGGAGCGATCATGCTTCCCGGCAACCAATCTGGCTGATGAGTGACACTGGGTTTCCTCCTAATGAGGCGGGTTTTTTATTTCGTATTAATGGTGCAGAAACGGCAGGTTTAGAAAAATTCAAACGTGTCTTTGACCTTTTTGATGGTCATGATGAGCACGCTGTCGCGCAGGCCCGTCTCCGTTGGAAATCATATAAAAAAGAGGGGTACAAGCTCGCTTACTGGAAGCAGGAAGCTAAGGGCTGGCAGCAGGCGGGATGATGGGCGTCATGTGGTATCGTGATCCTTTTCTGATTTATCTGACGGGTCTTCTGGCTTTGCTTTTAGGCAGGCAGATACGCCTTTTTTTTAAGGAAGGTGGTCTGAAAGGGGGCGCAGGCCTTCGTCCATTTTTTTCGTCTCTCGCAGCCTGCTTCAGCCTCTTTTCAGTCGGATCTTTTTTTCAGGTTTTCTGGCTGGGGCTTTATCTGGTTTCGATCAATCGGGGCAGGTCTCGTATTGCTTTCCTGCCCTATAGTCTGATGGCCTTGCTGGTTTTCGGGCTTTATCCTTCATTCTGGAGTGTCTGCCTGGTAATCCCGGCCTTGTTCTGGATTGGGAACAGCTCAGCGGAAAGCGGAAGGGAGGAAGACGGGGTCAGCATCTCCTATATTCTGGCTGTCGGTTATACGTTTAAAAATGCCGCAGGAGATCCGTTCTTCGGGTTCCTGGCGATTATTATGCTCGCACTTCTGGTTGTGTTGTGGAGCGTTTATAAACATTCAGAGAAGAATTTTTCGTTTTTGCTGCAATTTTGCGCGCTGATACGTTCCCTCCTTCTTGTAGAGCTTTTGCAGATTGCGCTTCATGTGCCTCTTTATGACTGCGCTCAGGCAGCCTTATGTGCTCTTTTGCTGGATGTGACATGCCAGGTCAGCGCGTGCTGGAGCGTGCAATGGCGCAGTCTGCTCCTGGCATTTCCGCTTCTGCCGGGCTTTGCGGTGTTATGGTTTGGGCTCCATGCAGCCCTTTTACTTGCGGGGCCCCATACGTCATGGACGTTGCTGGGGTTGGCTCTGGGACTTGTTATTGGGGTTTTATCCATTATTGAAACGGTTCTTGTTGCGGTCACACTTCCGGCCGTGCGTATTGATGGTTCTTTTATGATGATTGCCGGTTTGCTCTCATGCGTTATGCCCGTCATTGCTTTTTCCATCTCTCCTCATGGAGTGGGGGTCTTACTGCCCTCTTATGGCCGGATCTGGGAGTGGATCGGTTTATGGTATGAGAGCGAAAGTGGTCAGGCATTTTTATTTCAGCCATTATTATGGATATTATGGGGGCTTATCTGGTTTTTCTGTATTAATCCCCGCATGACTTTTCGCAAACCACCGGTTTTTCTTTCCTGTCCTGTGGCGGCAAAGATGAAAATTGAAGAGATTTTCTGTGTTTCCCTACCGACATTCTGCAAGCCTCATCGTTCTATGGTCTGGCAGGGAATCCTTTTGAAAAGACAGAGTAAGGCGATAAAACTCTCACTGAGTGAATGGTGGGAGGGGCAGCCTGATTTCAGCCTGTTTGTCTGGCTATGCGCTCTGGCATTTCTCTTTTTGATGATCGGGCTTTCATCATGATGAGCTGGCCTTATATACTGGGCCTTGTGGGAGGCTGGGGAGCAGAATTAATTATTTTATGGACGCTCCTTCCTTTAGGGAGCTGGCTGGTTGAAACGGCACCGGTGTTCTGTTCAGGCCAAAAAGGGTTCTCCCTTTACCTCAGTTATAGGCAGGCCTTCTCTTTTTTGAAAAAAATAGGGAAAACAGGGACAGATCTGAAAGAAGGCTTATGCTGCGGCTGCATCATGCTGGCTTTTTTATCCTTGCCGGGATTTTTTCTCCCAGATGAGATTTCAGGAAAAATGCCGGTTAATTTTCTTTCAGACCCTCTCTTGATTGGGAGCAGTCTTTTATTGGCTCGGTTTTATCTGCTTCCTGAGAAATCTCTGTTTCTTCTGGCAAGTGGTGCATTTGTATTATTATGGCTCTATCTTTTATTATTATTGAGTGCCCCTCACGGCTATGATTTTTTCACTCTGGCAGAGCATGAGAATGCGTCTGTCAATGGAGTCTTAACGGCGTCTTTGCTGGCACTGATGCTTGCAGTCCCTTTGCCGATGGCTTCTGATTTATGTCGTTTGCCACAGAATGAAACGGGGTTTGGGCATTATAATCGGGCAGAATCTGACCGTAAGCGTGGGTTACTTGTCTTTTTTCAGGCAGTCTGGATTATGTTCCTGAGCGATCTTGTCGTGCTGCCAGTCACTACGGGCGGATGGCGTGCGTTTTCAGGGAGCTTTTTCTGGCGGGTTCTCCTGGTCATTACAGGATGCACGATTTTCCGTCTGACCAGATTGGAGAGAAATCTTCATTGTGTTGCTCTGTTCTTGGGGTTGGGACTTCTTTTCGCTCTGTCTGGACGGCTGGGATCGTGAGCTTCGGATTTGCCCTGAATTTCGTCTTTTTGTTTTTGTCTTTGGGAAAGGGGGCAAAATGGCTCGCCTTTTACGGAGCTTCATGCGCCATGACAGTCGCCATGGTGGGGAAAGGTGGATTGGCAGGTTCAGTTTTCTTCATGCTTCTTTTCCTCAATAGCCTCGCCTGGTATTTCCTACGCAATTTTACTGACCGTAATGAGGCTTATGGGTTCAGAAAGCTGGCGTTTTTGATGTCTGTGATCCTGACCATTGCTCTTTTACTCATTGTGGCTTTGGGGGGCGCTGGCATAGGCGGGGTTTCAAGTCTTGCGCTTGGTCTGATCCTCGCTGGGATCTGTGTTGTGGCCAGTGGTGGTCCCCTCGTGCAGTTTTGCGGGCTTCTCATGGCGGTTGATGGCGTGTTTATGGAGGCGGCCATTATTTCCTCATGGCCGCTTTTTTTGACAGCGCTGGGTCTATGGGGCGTTATGGCCGTGTTGGGTTTTATTTTACTGCCGCGTCTTGTCTGGCGAAAGATTGAGGATTTCTGATGTTTTCCTCCTTTGCGTCCCTTCTTCCGTCTACCGGGATTTTTGCTGTTCTGTGCTGGCCTTTTCTGGTTGCCTGGCTTTTATGGATCTCACGGCGCACAGGTCATGTACATAGCCTGGCAATTGCGGGAGCAGTTATGACAATAGGGGCCGTATGCCTCTTTCCTTCCAGGCTTGATATGTTGGGGAAAGTCTCTGTCGGGTTGGCAGGTTTCCTGCCTATGATGCTTTTCTGCTTTGCGGATATCCAGAAAGATAGCGAGACCCATGAGAGTGGGGAAGAGAGTGTTGCAGCGCAGGTGAGGGGGGAGCGTCTGCCATTTCTGATTACAGGATGTATTCTGATGGCGCTGAGTTTGTTTTCAGCGTTACTTTCAAGCCTTTTTATCGGAGCGGGTTGCGTCATTCTTGCATGGTGGGATGGCCTTTCGCCTCGTAGAGCCATGGCAGCCTGGGCTATGGTAAGAGTGCGATTATGTGGTGTCATTCTGGCTGTTCTTGGGGCGGCTTTGCTGCAGACTGTAGACACTCCTCCTCTCGCGCAGGGGGTTAAGACACAATGGGGTGTGGTATTCCTGGTAACAGGGCTGGGTATGATGGCAGGTCTTGGGAGCGTTACAGGACAAAAACCCTCTTTTGCCCTACTGGATGGCGGATTGCGTTTTGCTGCTTTGTGTCTGATGGCGCGGCTGGGTCATTATCCGTTAGCGCATTTTGTTCTTTTGGGAGCCGGTTTGATCGGTCTGGTCTTCAGTGGATTTATCAAACAGCGTAATGAGGCTTTTCTTCCTTTCCTGGCGGCTCTGGCCACGATGGCTGCGTCTACTCAATCCCTGATGGCTTTTCTTCTGCTTATGGCAGCCGCTTTGGGAGGGCTTGGACTCAGGATCTGGCAGAAAGATAAGTCGGCAGATATCAGCTATTCAGTGATCCCTCTGATTTTCGTGGCTCTTTTGTTAATTGGTCAACAGCTGTCACCTCTTTACGTAGGGGCACTGATTCTTCTGGCAGGGTTCAATCTCAGATCTCTCCAACAGGTTTTTTCTCCCGATATTTCCTTGAATATGGGTAAATATTCCGCTTTGAAACTCTGTCTTGTGCCTGGTGTCATGATCGTTATAAGTCTTACGGCGCTTACATTCTCCGGGCAATCATTTCCAATCGGGTGGTATCCATGAGTGAAATGATAGGCTTTCTGCGCTCCAGAACCCGGGCAGGGTTATTTCGCTATATAGTGGACCGTGATGACTGGATCAGGTTCTTTAGCTTGCCAGGGCGGCCACTTCCTCTATTGGCTTCATGGGCTGATGAGCAGAAAGCGACAGTTCTTCTTCTTGATGGAGAAAGGCCTCTTCTTGTCAGCACAGCTCTGGAATTGCGGCGTTATCACGCTCCTTCAAGCCTGTATCCTGTCGCAGCATGGGGTGAGCGCATGGCGCGTGATTTATGGGGCGTTGAGGCCTTATCCGCCGCAGATGATGCTCCTGCCCTTGATGATGGAAGCTGGGCGAAAACATGGCCTTTGTCTAAAGAGGCCATTAATATGGAAGGGGCAGGACCGGCTCAACAACAGGGCGCTCATATTGCGCCTTGTTGTACGTTGTTGCCGGGGCTGATCGGGCTTGAATATAGTCTCAAAAAAGGGCGGCTCGAGAAAGTAACCCCCTCTCTTGCACCGGCTCACCGCGGTATTTTGTCTCAATTAAAAGGGATAACCCCTGAAGACGCTTTGCCTTTGGTTTCACGGATCAGCGCGGGAGGGTTTGTTGCCCATCCCGTGGCATTTCTGCGGGCTATAGAGCAGGCTCAAGGGATTTATCCCGTTCCGCATGAGCGTGATACACGTTTATTATTGCTGGAAATTGAAAGAATCAGTCTTCATTTATTCGACCTCTCTCAGACAGCGCGTCTGGCTCAGGCTGATTTATTGGCGACACAATGTGACCAGGCTCGTGAAATGATCGCTTCACTATGCCAGGCGCATGGATTTACACGGCGCTTGACCGACATCATAACGCTGGATGAAAAAAAACGTGAAACGATAGAGGTTCTTCCTCTGGTTCAGGCTCTCAGAGACGCTATAGAGCCAAAATGCAAGCTTATTTCAGATCTTTATCCGCTTTACGAAGACCGGTTTAAATCTGTTGGCATTTTATCAAATGATACAGTCTGGCATTACGCTATTGGCGGGGCAGCCGGGCGTGCCAGTGGCCGTTATATCGATATGCGCCGCGGGGATGTGGGTATGCGCCTGGAAGCCTTGCGGTCATCAGGAGGGCATGGCGGTGATGCGCATGGCCGCAATGTGCAGCGCCTCTCAGAAATCAGGGATTCACTGACCTTAATGGATGAAATAAGTGCCAGTTTTTCCCTTGAAGACGAAACAACCACCTTTAGCGCAACCGGGGAGGGGCTGGGTGTTGTTGAAACAGCACGGGGCGACCTCTGGTATTGGTTGATATTAAAAGAGGGGCGGATTGAATCGCTTCAGATCAGAGATCCGGCTCTTCCCGTTATGACAGCTTTTGAAGAGATTTTTCAGGGAGCTTTGCCAGAGCAGGTACCGTTGATCCTGGCCTCTTTGGGGTTTTCACCTGCGGGTCTGGCCTTATAGGAGCATTGATCATGTCTTCACATATCCCTCCTGTCACGTGGTTACAGGCTTTATGGGATGCACGACATTTTAAGGTCCTGCAACCAGGGCAGAGAAAAGCGTCATCCCTGATCCGGCTTTATGCCCTTGAAACAGGGAGCTGCGAAGGCTGTGCCATGGAACTGAAAACATTGGCAGGCGGTGCTTTTGCACTCAAGTCAGGCGGTTTTGAGTTCGTAACCGTTCCCGGTGAAGCAGATTGGCTGCTTGTAACAGGCGCTGTGACAAGAAGTAACGCTGGCACGTTATTGGAAGTATGGCAGGCTATGCCCCGTCGTAAAATGCTGGTTGCCGTGGGGGCATGTGCCCTGAATGGTGGGCCTTTTACGGCAGGTTATGCTGTCTTAGGAGGGGTCCAGTCTCTGAGCCGCCATTATCAGGCCATCAAGGGCTGTCCCCCATCACCGCAGGATATCCTTCAGGCTTTAGGCACTTTGGCTGAAAGCGTCTGGGAGGGGGCATCGTCGTCAGGAAGTCCGGAATGAGCCTGTTCTGCATTCCTGCGTATCCGCCAGTAGGATTGGCGGGAAAATGGCAAAAGGCATAGATAGAGGAAGCAAGCCCCTGCCAGTGCAGCCCAGGGAGCGGAAATCAGAACCGCCGCATAAAGACCAGTGCCGAGTAATAAAGGCAGGATTGCTGGCGCAGGAACCTTGAAATTTTTGAATGACCAGACCGGGAGTGTGGAAACAAGCAGGCACGCGACCAGAATCAGGCAGGATGCGACGAGATAAGGTGAGTGAGAAAAGGCCTCAATTCCGCTCCAGCTGTTCTGATGCGCTTCCAGACCAAGCAGGACCGGAAAAAGCACCATGCCACCACCAGCAGGGGCCGGAACGCCTGAGAAAAATCCAGCCGCGTAAGGGGGTGTGTTATCATCAAGAGCGGCATTGAAACGAGCCAGCCTCAAAGCCATACAGACTGTAAACATGACGCAGGGGATAAAGGCAAAGCGCCCTGCAAAAGGGAGCCCCCACATTGCAAGAATGATGGGAGGCGCGACCCCGAAACAGACGAAATCAGAGAGGCTGTCAAATTCAGCCCCGAAACGCGACGTCCCCTTCAGCAAACGGGCAATACGCCCATCCAGTCCATCAATACAGGCAGCAATCAGAAGAGCGATGACCGCATGTTGGAAATTATGCAGGAAAGCGAACTTGATCGCATTCAATCCGGCACACAGGCCAAGCATGGTCAGAAGATTGGGAATCAACCTGTTGAAAGAAAGCCCCCTGATCCGGGCCCGCCGCCTTATATAACGGGGGCGGTTATGGACTTTCTTGTGTGAAGAAGATGGTGAAGGTTTGTGTGCAGCCATAAATGTCGCGTTGTCTGATGTTATCGATTAGAGGTGAGCTATAATGGTTTCCCCGCCGATCATGGTCTGTCCTTCAAGAACGCAAGGCATCACGCCTGGGGGAAGGTAAATATCTGTGCGGGAGCCAAAGCGGATCAACCCGAAGAGTTCACCGGCTTGCAGAGTGTCACCCTCATGAACGTCACACACAATCCGGCGGGCAATCAATCCGGCAATCTGCACAACAGCGACCTGTCGGCCATCCTTCATGGTAACACGCAGTTCGTTGCGCTCATTTTTCTCAGAAGCCTTATCCAGACTTGCATTGAGAAACTGCCCTTTATGATAGGCGATTTTGGTAATTTCACCGCTGACGGGTATGCGGTTGACATGAACGTCCAGCACAGAGAGGAATATTGAAACCCGCCAGACCGGAGCAGATCCCATTTCCAGTGCCGCAGGAGGGGGAACCTGGGCAATCCCGGTAACACGGCCATCAGCAGCGGCGATAACAAGTTCATCTCCAGGAGGTGTCACGCGTTTGGGGTTACGGAAAAAATAGGCACTGAATGCAGCAAACCAGAGGCTGGCACAGCCGAGGCGTTTGCTCAGGCGCCAGGGTGTCACCTTGCCGATCATGCCTCCCAATAGCCCACCCATGATAAAAGGAAGGCCGGCAGGATGCGGGCGGGAAATTACAAGTTTGAGGGATTTCAGCAGGGACATGGCATTATGCTCTCGATAATCTGCCGGTTAAAAGAGGCAGAAGGTCTGTCTTTATGTGATATATAGTCTGTTAAGGGAATAGCCTTTTAGGAGGAGTATTGCAAATGTCCGTCAAAATCGAGCCCATCAGTATCCTCAAGGATAATTATGCATGGCTTCTCTTTTCAGAGGAAGCAGCGCTCCTTTTTGACCCGGGAGAGGCCGCTCCGATTGAACAGGCACTTCAGAACAGAAAACTGACAGCCATCTTTATAACCCATCATCACGGAGATCATACCGCCGGGGCAGCACGCCTCAGAACACTCTATAATGCCCCGATTTATGGCCCTGCAAATTGTAATCCTGTGCCTGATTATGTGCTTAAAGGGGGCGAAACGCTTGAGTTTGGTGATATCACACTTGATGTTCTGTCTTCCCCGGGCCATGCAAAGGGGCATCTGACTTATTATAATCCGCAAATCCCGGCCCTGGTGAGTGGGGACGTTCTTTTCAGTGGGGGATGTGGGCGCCTTTTTGAGGGCACAGCGTCAGAGCTTTTTAACAGTATCAAAGCTTATGATGTCTTTCCTGATAAGACACTTCTTTGCGCTGCCCATGAATATACGCAGGGAAATCTGGAGTTCATTAAATCTCTTCCGCCTTCACTTTCGTCAATTGATCAGAAAATTTTCCAAAAAAGAGAAGAAGAGGTGAAAAAATTGCGCCAGGAGCACAAACCCACATTGCCGGTTACGTTAGGCATAGAGCGCGCTTATAACCCGTTTATCAGGGCAAAAACGTCCGAGGAATTTGCCTTGGTCAGGAAGTTGAAGGACCAGTTCTAGGATTTCGAAAAGGGTTCTGAATTGAAGGAAATCCGGCATTTTCCTTCAAGGAGCTATATGTATTCGCAAGAAGTTTTTATAGTAATTATAAGTATATTTGAATTTATAGTATTTTCTTAATAAAATATCAATCATTTCACTTCTATAGTTCCGGGAAAATTTTATCAAAATAACCCCCTTACTTACATAGAAGTGATCTTTACGTGATGACTGACGTTCATAACCTGTTTCAGCCACAGACTCATGCTGTACCCAATCATCAGGCCAATCCTCTGGGTGAGGGCAGAATAGCGGGCTATTCCCCTGCTGATGAGACCCATCAGAAGGAGTTTATCTCTGGTTCAGAAAAAAGGACGTTGTTTGGTAGGGAAAAGGGAGGCAGTTCTGTAACAGAGCGTGCCTTTACGACAAAGGGTGATGGTACCTCGCTTCATGCTGGTTTGAAGATGCCGGTTTTATCCCCCAATGCGACGGAGGCAGAAAAACAGGCAGCGCTTCATAGCATGACCAACAGCCTGCTGGGAGGAAGCAGCCTGAATCAGACGCAGTATGCGAGACATAGGGGATCCGCTGAATCTGTAGGTGGTGCGCCTAACGCTCAGAGTAAGCTGTCAGCACGTTCTTCAGGCATCGGCACTCGTGATTTTGGTTATGAAGTTGATGGAGACGGGGGAGATTACGGGATGGTGGATCCCGGCTATTGGGGCTATGGCGGCGGTGGAAGCCACCATAGCGCTCCCCCCAGTGGGGGAAGTAGCGGAAGTGATGAAGATGATGGAGGAGGAGTCGCAAAAGGTAAGGTTAATCCGGCAACAGTTGCGCATGGTATGCCCAATTCCCACCTCGGAGGGGATACCAGCAATGGGAATTGGACCACAAACGGCCCGATTGGATATATCGATGATAATTGGAAATATATAGAAACCTGCGAAGCTGTAGATATGAACTACAAGCTTCTTGGTACAGCACCGACCCCTGAGGGCCTGAATGATCTAGTCAATAACATCACCGAAGATAATCGTTGGAATTATCAATGGGGAGGTAAGCATCATAGGGGAGGTGATGACGGAAAAGATATGCGGGGCAACCTTCAAACGATGGTCGCCAACAGCAGTCAGGCTCACGATCTCATAAAACAGATTTATCAGGACTATACCGGTACAGCACCGGATGAAAAAACGATCTCCTCCTGGCAGGAGCAAATTCGCAAGTCAAAAGCAACAATTTCCACCATTAAAGATCAGGTCGCTCACAGTCAGGCTACGGCAGATCATCTGAAGGATACGTTAAACCAGATGACAGGGGATCCTTCGCGCGCCTCTGATCATTTTGCACAATATTACCAGAATGAACTGGCAGGAGATAAGGACTGGAACACTGTTTATAACGAATTGCTCAATTGCAACGAGCTGAATGGCTGGCTGCATGATGAGACAAAATTCATGACAGGCGATGACGCGACTGACAGTCAGATGAATTACTATCATGAGCGACTGCGTGATGGGGACAAGGCCGACGCCATCAAACACGACATCGCCTATGGAGCAGAAGCCAGGCAGAAAATAGATCAGACCCTGACCTATATGACAGGTGACGCGTCCTTAGCCTCAGACCATTTCACCCAATATTACCAGGAGGAAATGTATAAAGGCACGAGCTGGGACGATATTCACAACCAGATTCTTAATTGTAACGAACTGAATGGCTGGCTGCACGATCAGACGAAGTTCATGACGGGTAAAGATGCGACGGATGCCCAGATGTCCCAGTATCATGATAAGCTGAATGCCGGTGAAGGGGCTGACACCATAAAGCATGACATTGCTTACAGCGATGCCGTTAAAGAACAAATAAACGGCAGTCTGACTTACATGACAGGCGATCCATCCCTTGCCACAGACCACTTTACACAGTGGTATCAGGACTGGATGTATCATGGCGCCAGCTGGGACGAGATCCACAACCAAATTCTCAATAGCAACGAGCTGAATGGTTGGCTGCACGATCAGACGAAGTTCATGACGGGTAAAGATGCGACGGATGCCCAGATGGCGCAGTATCATGATAAGCTGAATGCCGGTAATGGGTCTGACACCATCAAGCACGATATCGCCTATAGTGACGCCGTCAAAGAACAAATAAACGGCAGTCTGACTTACATGACGGGTGATCCGTCTCTTGCCACAGATCACTTTACGCAATGGTACCAAGACTGGATGTATCATGGTGCAAGCTGGGACGAGATACACAACCAGCTTCTCAATAGCAACGAGCTGAATGGTTGGCTGCACGATCAGACGAAGTTCATGACGGGTAAAGATGCGACGGATGCCCAGATGGCGCAGTATCATGATACGCTGAATGCAGGTGAAGGCTCTGACACCATCAAGCACGATATCGCCTATAGTGATGCCGTTAAAGAACAAATAAACGGCAGTCTGACTTACATGACAGGTGATCCATCCCTTGCCACAGACCACTTTACACAGTGGTATCAGGACTGGATGTATCATGGTGCAAGCTGGGATGAGATTCACAACCAGCTTCTCAATTGTAACGAACTGAATGGTTGGCTGCACGACCAGACGAAGTTCATGACGGGCGATGACGCGACTGACAGTCAGATGAATTACTACCATGAGCGACTGCGTGATGGGAAAAGCTCTACAGACATCAAGCATGATATTGCTTACGGCAGCGAGGCTAAAAATAAGATAGACGAAACGCTGACGGTTATAACAGGCGATCCGTCCCTGGCTTCAGATCATTTTACACAGTGGTATCAGAACTGGATGGATCAAGGGGCAAGTTGGGATGAGATTTACAACCAGATTCTGAATTCTAATGAGCTGAATGGCTGGTTGCACGATCAGACGAAATTCATGACGGGCGATGACGCGACTGACAGCCAGATGAATTACTATCATGAACGCCTGCATGATGGGGACAAGGCAGATGCCATCAAACACGACATCGCTTATGGAGCAGAAGCCAGGCAGAAAATAGACCAGACGCTGACCTATATGACAGGTGATGTGTCCTTAGCCTCAGACCATTTCACCCAATATTACCAGGAGGAAATGTATAAAGGCACGAGCTGGGACGAGATTTACAACCAGATTCTCAATTGTAACGAATTGAATGGCTGGCTGCATGATCAGACGAAGTTCATGACAGGCAAAGACGCGACAGACGCCCAGATGGCGCAGTATCATGATAAGCTGAATGCTGGTGAAGGCTCTAACACCATCAAACATGACATTGCCTATAGCGATGCGGCTAAAGAGCAAATCGATAACGCCCTGACCTATATAACGGGTGACCCGTCCCTGGCTTCAGATCATTTTACACAATGGTACCAGAACGAGATGTATCAGGGGACGGGTTGGGAAGAGATGCACAACCAGATTCTCAATTGCAATGAAGTCAATAAATGGCTCCATGACCAGACAAAGCTGATGACCGGCACTGATGCGACTGATGCTCAGATGGCGCAATATCATGATAAGCTGAATGCCGGTAATGGGTCTGACACGATCAAGCACGATATTGCTTATAGCGATGTGACTCAGAACAAAATCAATGAGACTCTGGCCTCTTACACGCAAAATAGTGTCCAGGCGACAGATGACTTCAAAAACCGCTACTCAGCTGAATTAGCCCAGGGCAAAGACTGGAAGACCGTCCAGACCGAAATCGGCAATAGCCCGGAGGTGGCTAATTGGAAAGAACATTTAACTGGCAATGGCAAAATATACACAATGGCTCCTGTGAAGCACGGCCCTATAAGAGTCGATGTGATTGATGATCACGAGGGGGGAAGCGTAAAAGAAAGAACAAAAGGTTATGTTCCTGATAAGAACTCAGGTGCGACGATTGGCTATGGGATTGATCTTCATGCGCATACACGGAAAGAACTGCATCAATGGGGATACCCAGACAAACTTCTTGATAAAATCCCTGATATTTTACTGCATGGTCCAAATTCGGCGCACCCTGGGGAGCATGAATATGGTTTAACAGGAAATGCGGCAGGAAAGTATCTTACAGAGCATTCCCTCACTTTTACAGAGAATGAAGTTGATTATTTATCGTCACTGACACTGAATGCGGTATCGGATCAGATAGGGAAACATTACGATCATAGTAATCCCTCAGTAGGTTTTGACGATTTACCTGAGAATTGGAGAACAGTTATCGTTGATCTAGCTTATCCATTGGGACAGAATTTCTGCAATTCTGCGAAATATCAAACATTATGGCAGGCTCTTATTGATCGGGATGTCGATACGGCGGTCGTGGAAATAAAGAAATATGAGGACAATATAGGTCATGTAAGAGCAGACGATGACATTAAAATCTTGAAAGGTGAAAAATGAGAGAATTATCTAAATATATGGGTATTTTTGCCCTTTTTTGTTCGTTAGCTATGTGTTTGATCGTTAATGCGAAGGCAGATAGTCTGATAGATCAATCTAATTGTAAGTTTATAAATCCTGATGTTTTATTAAAACGACTTAAACCTAAGTATGAATATTTTAAAGATGACAATTATTTAACAATGCTTGATTATTATTGGGAAACTTCCGAAAAAGATAGAAAGCATCTTATAGATTGCGAGGTAAGAACAATAAAGACGAATAATTTTTTGCGACAATCGAAAAAAATGCAAGAATATTTGCTGGATTCCTATAATAATACTCATTGGGGGGCAGATATAGAAGATGCTGAATATAGTAATGATAAATTCTCATTAGCTTCAATATGTCAGAAACATGCCTGTAGTGATAATATACATAGCAATATTTTTGACAAAGAGGGGAATTTGATAGGGATGGTCATTTATACCTACCCTGTTGAGGATTCCTCGACCAGCCCTTTCGCCCAGGAAATGTCTGATAGGTTAAAAGAGAAGAAAATGCCACACTTTCCTTTGGAAGTTTGGACATTTATCCGTAAAGGTAAGAACACACCGGACATGAAAGCTTTTCTGAAAGAAGTTTTTTCCCGAATAGAAAAGGCCAATAAAGCATCAATTATTGCAGTTCATGATTTGTCGGATTAGTTCCCAGCAATAGGTAAGAACGGAGAGCCTGTTCTAGGGGAGCAGATATCCAAGCGAGCGCAGGCAATCTTAAATCTGAAAAACTTACCGGAGGAATAATGCGTTATCTTCTCATAATATTGGCTTTTGTTATGCCTATTTCTTCTGCCACAGCGAAAGGAATAAACAAACAATTCTGGGGACTATGGCAGCCTTATTCAACGACGGCCATTTCGATAACAGGGCCAATTAAGATTGATGAACATCATATTGAGATTCTTTATGGTCATCATGTGATGGAGGCTGAGTATGCAGGAAGTAAAATCATAAAGTATTTAACTACAGATACCGGTATACATACTGTTGCCTATAAAATTTCTGGGGACACGACTTCCATACTTATAAGAAGTAATCAACTGTGTGGGGATAAACCTATTAAGTTTGCCTATTTTTTTATGAGTGACGGCTTGTTTTCAATGCGGTTAACAGATGAAGATGACCTTAATATTAAAGATAAATATTATGGGTGTGCAGGATATACCTATTACAAGGAATAAAAGTTCCTTCTGATATGCCCTATGGAATGATTTTCTCAAAGGAAATTATGAGCAAGCTTCAGAGAGAATGGAAAAGGGCTTTCCAACGATTATGGGAAGAGCGCGCGTTAAAAGAGATGTTGGCATGTTAAGAGCCCCCAAGGCATTACATTAAAGACTCTAGTAGTTCTGGGGGAAAATAGCGTTATGCCCAGAAGAAACCTATTGGAAACTCCTGGGCATAATGATCAGAAACCCTTCTGTTACGGTAGGGAATCAAGTCCGATATCGAGGGCTTTTACGCTATGAGTGAGCCAGCCGAGAGAAAGGACATCGACGCCGGTTTCTGCAATGGAGCGAGCGGTGTCAGGTGTGATGCCGCCTGATGCTTCAGCAATGGCACGGTGATTGATCATTTTAACGGCCTGCCGCAGCGTATCTGGATCCATATTATCCAGCAGATAAGCATCTGCAATATTCACAGATAGCGCTGTCTCCAGCTGCTCCAGAGAGTCAACCTCAAGCTCTATTTTCATAAGGTGACCGGCCCTTTGGCGTGCGGCTTTTAGGGCGGCGGTCAGGTCACCTTCAAAAAGGGCGATATGATTGTCCTTTAGCATAATGGCATCATCCAGGCGGTGGCGGTGATTGCTTCCACCACCGGCACGGACGGCATATTTCTGTAAGGCTCTTAACCCAGGCAGAGTTTTGCGTGTGCAGCAGATATCGACAGGACATCCTTCCACAGCTTTAACAATTTCTGCCGTGGTGGAGGCTATGCCACTTAGATGTGAGAGCAGGTTCAATGCAACACGCTCTCCGCCCAGAACGGCAGCGGCAGGTCCTTCAATTGTTGCAATGACGTCGCCGGGTGCAATGATATCGCCGTCACGTCTGAGATGATGGAAATGCACATCCCGTTCCAGGAGCTGGAACGTCAGGCGTGCGCCGGGGAGACCGGCGACCACACCATTCTGTCTGGCCTTGAAATAGGCTTTCAGGCGTTTTTGAGGCCCTGCAAGCAAAGATTGTGTTGTGACATCGCCCCCTGTGCCGAAATCCTCACGCAAGGCTGTTGCGATAATGGGTTCCCATAAAAGATCGGGAAGAAAAAGCGTTTCAGTCATGATGTCACGAACTCCGTAGCATGGGTAAATCGCTAATCGTATAGCTATGTCTTTTTGCAACAGGCAGGGTTTCAGGATAGTCGCTCCGCCAATGCCCCCCGCGTGATTCAGAACGGTTAAGGGCGGCCCATCCCAGAAGGGACGCTGTCAGAGCGCACTCATTGGAAGAGGCCAGAGGAAGGGTATGGTCCAGAAATTCCCTGATCCCGTTTCCAGTGCGGATAATCCCCAGAGATGTTTCCATGAGGGACTGATCAGTCCATTCCGACGAAGATGGGGAAAACTCTAAAGTGGGCGGTGTCCCAGGACTTTGTGGGAAAGAATGCTCCCTGATATCTTCTGCAACCCATTTCCCCGCGACCAGCGCTTCAAGCAGAGAATTGCTAGCCAGACGGTTGGCTCCATGGAGGCCTGTGCAGGCGATTTCACCACAGGCCCAAAGCCCTTTCACAGAGGTCCGTCCATGCAGGTCAACCTTGAGACCACCCATATGGTAATGCATGGCAGGTTGCACCGGGATTGGCTGTGTATCAGGGTCAATGCCTATCGCAAGGCAGGATTGCGTAATACCGGGGAAAAGTGTGCTGAAACGTCCTTTTGGCAAGGACATTCCCCGAAGAAAGACCTCATGCCCTTCTGTAATCCGGGCGGCGATGGCACGCCCTACGACGTCACGTGGGGCGAGCTCATCGATAAAGCGTTCGCCTGCTTCTGTCGTCAGAAGCGCTCCGGCCCCCCGTACAGCTTCGCTGACCAGAGGGAGGCGTCCTTTAAGGAGAGGGCTTCGCAAGGCTGTCGGGTGGAACTGGGTAAATTCCAGATCAATCGCCTCAACGCCCGCTCTCAGGGCCATCCCAAGGACATGCCCTTTATTGGTTAGGGGAATGGTTGTGTGATGGTAAAGACCGCCTATGCTCCCGGCAGCAAGAATGCAGCATGTTGTGGGAATATAGCCCGCACTCGTCCAAAGCCCCTTGAGGCTGTTTCCTTCAACATCAAGCTTTATCAGATGATGGGGGGATAGGTGATGAATCGTGTTCCTTGTCTGTGCCTGTTTCAGCACAGATTTCATGATGCTGGCGCCGGTGCGATCCCCCCCGGCGAACACGATGCGCGGGTGTTGATGGGCTGCCTCAAGATGAAGCGCCAGCGAACCATTGTCCTCACGCGCGAGCGGGACGCCCCACTCCAGAAGTGTTTCAACTGCTGAAGGGCCTGCTTCTGTAAAGGCCTTTACAACGTCCTGATCACATAACCCGGCCCCTGCCTTGATAGTGTCTTCAGCATGAGAGGCAGGGCTGTCTCCCGGTCCGATTGCCGCGCACATCCCTCCCTGTGCCAAATGGCTGGATGTAAGCTCTGCCTGAATGTCGGGCGTGACAATCAGGCAAGGACGATCAAGGTGCAGAGCCGTCGAATAGGCTGCAAGGCCACCCCCGATAATGACCGGCCAATCCTTGTAGGCGTCAAGGATGGGGAGGAGCGGGCTCACACCTGCAACATCCGTTCAACGGCCCGGCGAGCCGGGGCTTGGAGGGTGGGGTCAATGGTCACTTCGGGAGAAAGGGTCTCAAGTGCCCGTCTGATATTTTTGAGCGTGATGCGCTTCATATGCGGGCAGAAATTACAGGGCCCGATAAATTGGGTCTGCGGATAAAGTGCTGCCAGATTGCGCGTCATGGAACATTCAGTAATCAACAAAACCCGTTCCGGTTTTTTTTCTGCAACGTAGCGCAGCATTTCTGCTGTAGAACCAGCCATGTCTGAAGCGGCAACAACGTCCGGGCTGCATTCAGGGTGGGCGATAACGGTTACAGGGGCGAAATTCTTCCGGTACGTGGCAATTTCTTCTGGTGTGAATTCCCTGTGAACTTCGCAATAGGCAGGCCACGTATACATTTTGATGCCTGTTTCTTTTTCAATATTGCGTGCCAGATTTTCGTCAGGGATCATAATGACTTCCGGCACTCCCAGGCTTTCAACAACCTTGCGGGCATTGCCCGATGTGCAGCAGATATCAGTCTCGGCTTTGACGGCAACTGTGCTGTTTACATACGTGACAACAGGCACCCCGGGATGTGCGGCCTTAAGAGCGCGCACATTTTCTGCTGTGATACCCTCAGCCAGAGAACAGCCTGCTTTCAGATCTGGAATGAGCACGGTCTTTTCCGGGTTCAGTAATTTCACGGTTTCTGCCATGAAATGCACACCGGCCATGACGACGACCTGTTCTTTCAGATTCTGTGCTTCACGCGCCAGTGCCAGACTATCGCCTTTAATATCTGCGACAGAAAGAAAGATTTCCGGAGTCTGGTAATTATGCGCCAGAATGACCGCATCGCGCTCTTTTTTCAGTCTCTGGATCGCCGCAGCATCTTCAGCATAATCGGCCTCCCACTTTTCAGGTGAGATTGATCCCGTCATGGAAAGGAAAGAAGCGGTGGAGGAGGTTACCTTAGTGTCTCGAAGCATCGAGTTGTTCCTGAAAAATTCATGTGAATTATTTATACTCAATTTGAGTATAAAGTGGGCATAAAAAAGGCAAATAACCAGATGTAGGAAATATTATTTTTCTTTGAGGGGCAAATTAGCACCAGCGAGGTAACAACTCACATCACGTTTTTGGCAAAAGCGATAAAAACGTGCCGGCCGACCGGGGGAAGAGCCTTTAAAATGGCTGGTTTCCTCTAATAATTTCTGATTAAGGACCAGTCTTCGGAAATTTGATTTATGAATAGGCCTGCCAGAAACACTTTCCATAGCATGCTGGAGTTGATTAAACGTAAATATATCAGGGAGAAAGCTGAAGATCATGGCGCTATAGCGCACTTTACTACGGAGTCGCGATAATGCTGTTGCCAGAATCCGTCTATGATCATGCGCCATGGGAGAGCCGCTGAAAGGTAATATGGCGCCGGTTGATGACTCGCCAACGAGGCCGGCCTCCCATAATAGTTCGTAGCGATCAAGCACCTTTTCATCATCCCATCCATTGGCCTGCAGACCAAAATAATGATGAATACGTGCTATTTTCTGAGAATTCTGCCCTGCCCATTTCAGTAATTGTGAAACAAGTTCCTCAAGAGACGCCGCATTTTTTTCAGAACGACGATCTTCCCATGGAAAATATTCATAAAAAGACTTGAGAGCCGTCGCATCCTCAGAAAGGTTACGCGAAATAGCCAGATAGGAAATGCTGATAAGGCGGCGTGCAGCCCCATCAGCTGTCTGGTCAGCAAAAGTATAGAGCTGTTCCATTGCATTAATGGAACCACAGTCCGTCAGTTTTTCAGCCCAATGATGAAAGCCGCGCTGAAGGGAGGCGCGTTGTGCATCAAGAGGGCCGGAGGGGAGCGTATCCTGCCCTCTTATGAGAACCATGGGAGCCGATTTCCCCAATGTTACGAGGATTGCAATCAGGTCGACTTCGCACAGCATTGAGGGCATGGAGCTGGATCCTTTATTGAGATTGGTTGCCTGAATTGCTGAGCTCAGAGAACATTTCAACAAGAGGTTGAAGGACGCCCATATCAAGATTGACGAGTTTATCATCCTTTATTGTGGCTGATATGATAAGAGGCTTGCGATATTCATCGTA
Source organism: Aristophania sp. ESL1100 (assembly GCF_058511235.1). Taxonomy (NCBI): domain Bacteria; kingdom Pseudomonadati; phylum Pseudomonadota; class Alphaproteobacteria; order Acetobacterales; family Acetobacteraceae; genus Aristophania; species Aristophania sp. ESL1100. The sequence goes on from NZ_CP196394.1 coordinate 469,418, forward strand.
ATCGCCACTGAAGAACTTAGCTAATAACGCATCTCCATAAGGAGAAACCTCATTTCCCGTAATCGCTTTACCAAAATGATGATAGGTTGATTGAATCAGGTCACGCCAGGCATCAATCCTGAGGGTAATATCGCCTGATTTCGTGTCGGGTGCATATTTGCCCGATACGGCAATGGCAGGAACCGGATTGCTGTTTTGGGTAGGCTTATCTGGGCGACCGGATGCCGGTGAGGGAGATGAAAGTGCCAGTGAAGGAATCTGGAAACTATAATCCTGCAACGTAACGAGCGCCTTATCAGCATCACGACGGGCGTTAAACGCCAGATGCATATGACTGACCTCAAGTGGTATGGGCGTATTTTGATAATGGAACATAGTCTCAACATGCTTGCTGGAACTTTCCAGGGAGACCTGTGTAGACCGTGCAGTGGTGTCACCCTTATATTTTACAAGGCCTTTGACATCATGAAAGGTGACTGAGCTGACCGTATGATCAATTTGTTTAAAATCAATATGGATCAGCTGAACATGAAAAGGTGAATTGATGGATTCCTTATGAGAAGGATCGCCTGATTGATAGAAATGCCCATTTTCAAAAAGAATGGTAGCCGTGCCCGACACATCTGATACGGCGATGACGTTTTTACCGACAAATGTAATGGGAGTTCCATGATAGCGGGTAAATCCTTTCATCCATTCCGACCAACTCCCTCCGATCCGTGTTGCTGTGCCAAGAAATGAAACAGTGCCTTTTTCATCGCTATCACTAAATTTGGGTTGGTCTATTCTGACCCACGCACCAAAGGGCCAGCCCCCACGTTTTGTAATGTTAAACTCAGCTTTGTCGCCTAATGAGCGGGCCTGGGTTTTAATTAAATCAATGTGATGGCTTATCCGGCTTTGGAACTGGAAATAAAAGACCGTGTCGATGATCAGAAGAATCGCGACAATCACGCCGATAAGGGTAAAGATCTTTAGTTTGAGAGAGGATGGTGTCCGCTCTTTTATAGTAATCGAAGAGTGATTGGTCATGATTTTATCCCCAGTTCTTGTATAGTGTTTGTAATAACATCATTGTGTTCATGGAAAAATGAGCCTCCTATTTGTCAAGAAGACTTTTTAAGAGCTATCCAACCTTGTTTGGCGGAATTCTGCGGCTTTTAAACGCACTATGGAAAAAGAGGAAAGAGCGTGTTTTCACCATAACCTTCTGATTTTTCAGGAGGTCATGGGGAGGGTGCTTTTTTATCCATTTTTGAATCCACAGAGTTATCCACAGAGTGATAGGCAATGTTGTGGATTTCACATAACTCGTCCCATGCATGGTCGAGGGCCGGGATCAGGTCTCGTCCTTTGGCGGGAGGAAGCGCTTCTCCAATCGCGACGATCAGGGTGCCAGGATATTTGCGCCAGGGGGAGCGGGGCCAGAACAGACCGGAATTTGTCACGACCGGGATGACTGGTCCCGTAATTTGCCGGGCGATCGCAACAATTCCGTTCTGGATAGGAGCTTTGAGACCGGGGAGTGTGCGTGTTCCTTGTGGGAAAATGATAATTTGTTTCCCAGCTTTCTGCGCTTTTGAGGTTGCATCCATCATGTCCCGCAATGCCTGGGAGCCGCCTTGGCGATCAACGGGAATCATGCCGCTTAAAAGGAGCATAGGGCCCACAAAGGGGATGCGCGTCAGTTCTTTTTTAATGATATAGGCAGGGTAAGGGACATTATTCATCCATACAAACCCATCAAAAAAAGACTGGTGCTGAGAGGCAATAAGACAGGGGCCATTCGGCAGGTTCTCGCGTCCTCTAATCTCAATTTTGATGGAACAGATATGGGAAAGTCCCCATAAAACGGCACGAGACCATGCCTGGGCGTAATGTAAGGCAAGTTTTTCCCGGCCCAGAAAGCGTATGGGCAGGGCGCCAAGGCCCATCGTGAAGGTCAGGAGCAGCAGGTAAAGATTAAAAGCAGCACCACGAAGAAAGCTCATAACATCTCCTGCAAATGAATTTATGTTACCTAGGTTGAATAGAAGCGTTAATCTTAAAGGACATCCCGCAGAAGCACACCTGTAAATTTTATATATTCACGGCTCAGAATTTTAAGTCCGCTCAGACTGAAAAACAGATCGGTGTCTGGAGATTGCACACTATAAGGGATGAACTGCACATCTGGTTCGGCTTTGCGGAGCTCAGCCAGGGCGCGGGGCATATGGTAGGAGGACGTGACGATCAGGAGTGTATGGCTGTGGTTCTGTGCGACCCAATCAGCTGTTTCCTCGGCATTTCCGGTGGTGCTGAGGGCGCGGTGTCCCAATGTGATGTGAGGATATAAATAAGCGGGAAATGCCTGGTTCTCAGTGCTGTAAAGGAGCTGATGCAATCCAGTCCTGTTATCCACACCGGAAATGAGCAGACGGGCAGAAGGATTTTGTTCCAGGAGCGTCAAAGCGGTTTTGACTCTGTTCTTCCCGCCTGTGAACACGACAATGTCAAAATTCCCCGAAAGAAGGGGAGTAGGGGCTGAAGTCTGTTTCATGACAGAAACACTGAAGATGATAAAGCCAACAAGATAAAGGCTAAGCAGACAGGTAGCCGCCCTTACTGCGCAAGTGCGTAGTTTGGCAGTGCTCCCGGCCTTATACATAAAAACGACTGGAGGGATGGCGGAAAAAACAGGTAGCGATCCCCCATCCTGCCAGGCAGTTCAGCAAGGGCCATAAAAGCAGGATAACGGTGAGGAAGGGCCCAAAGGGGTTATGAAAGAAAATGTCACTCAGGCCGTCCGGCTGAGCAGGTAAGTGAAGAACAGGCCGCAAGATAGAGGCCACGCTATTGAGAAGTGGTATCATCATTATGAGACCTGCATAACCTCCTACGAGGCAACGCCATCCTGTCTGGCGTCTCACACTATGCCAGAAAACGCGTTCCGGGCACCCACTGTAAAAGAGGATTTTTATAGCAGCAAGGTGTTTCTGCCAGCCATGAGAGAGAGAGAGGACAAAGCTCAGGGCAAAAATTGCTTCCCCTGTAAAGATCAGGAAAAACGAAACGACGCCACTTGCCAGCTGAAGAGGTTTGATAACGCCTGGGAGCCATTGCATCATATCTGGCGGAAAAATGACCATGGCCTGTGGAAATGTCTGTTTAATGGTCTTCTCAAAAACCTGCCTGTCCCCATTATAGGTAAGACTGGCCACCAGAGGGTAGGAAGCCGTCCATGATCCTCCCCATTGGGTCATCAGATGGCTGATTTCGCCTCTGGTCATGATTTTTACGTCACGTCCCTGAGGGATGTTGTGGAGAAGCTGGAGGAGAGTCTCTTTTTCCGAAGGACTGTCTGTCTGCTCAGGGGATGATGAGTGCGGTAACGTCACAAGAACATGATTAACCAGGCGATTTTGCCAGCTCTGGACGAGTGTTCTTGTTCCGACCATGACATTAAAACCGGACGCAACGAGCAGAAGCGCACATGCTGCAAAAAATGGGAGAAGATTTGAGCATAAGCGCGGAACAAGCGGTGGAAAGTTTCTAAGAGGGCTCATGGCACTTTATATCACCGTCTCTGATATCCGGGGGTCAAAGAACGTTCAGCCAGACGGACAGAAACCGCTGGCTCGTCAGACGCCGGGCTGGAAGCAGGGAGTGTGATGAGAGGCGCCGGCAAGGCGGGAATAATGTCCGTTGTGTCAGTCGCCGTTACGATGATGGTTTTTCCCGAAGCGATCATATCTTTGAGAAGGATCAAGAGTTTGTCCCGTAAAGTGGGGTTTATACTCAAGGCAAGTTTATCAATGAGCAATAAAGCAGGCCTGATAATGAGCGCCCGGGCAATAGCGAGTTTAAGCCTTTCTGTATGAGATAATTTCCCAGGCAGGGTTTGTGCGGCGTCATCAAGCGATAACCATTTCAGCAGGCTCATTGTATCACGGAGAATGGTCTTCCGGTCATAGTGATTAAGGCGCATAGGCAAAGCGACATTATCAAACAGGGTCCAGTTTTCAATAAATTCAGGTTGGTCAGCCACGTAGCCTGTCCGGGCGCGTAAAAGCGATAAAGTTGCGGCAGGGAGCTTTTTATTGATCTCAAAACCAAACATGCTGAGAGAGCCTGATGAAAAACTACGTTGCAGAGCAAGGATCTCAAGCAGACTTGTCTTGCCACTTTCCGCTGGACCGGTCAGCCAGTAATGCTTCCCGGTTTCAAGGTGGAGAGAGAGTGTCTGTCGCTTTTGTGGATGATAATCGTGCGAAAGAGGCAAGGTCAGGTTGCGCAGATCAATCATGATGTCGCCATTAATAGAGCGGAAAAGAGTTATAGAGGGTCGTTAAAGGCGACGTCCCAGCCAGGTGGCGGCTGTTGCACAGAAAGCGGCTCCTGCCATGAGTAGAAAGCCATCGAAAATCAGCCCATGAGGGGTGATGACATGGCCCATAAACTCAAGTCTGGTCGGAATGGACTGGGTGATATGGCCAACGAGATCTTTTGTCTGGGGGTCATTACTCACGCTTGAAACATTCTTGCTTACCACACCGATCAATGTCGGCAGACAGGCCCAGCCAAAGCCGGTAATCAAAATGAGCGGGGCAAATAATTCACAGACCTGAAGCAGAAAACAGCAGGCAAAATGAAAGATGGCCCAGAGAAGTGTTTTTACCCCCGAAACGACGAAAGAGTCTGAAGCAGAAGAGGGAGTATGCGCGGGGAGGCGGGGAAAAGAGGAGGAAGGTCCAGGAGGTTGGGCCATGCGTTCAGATCTTGAAACGGGCGAAGGGGCCTTCTGGGAGTCACTCTGGGTGTGTGAAGATTGATCCATAAACGTATATCCTGTGACCTTGTTCATAATCTCTTTGTGTGACGGTACATCATGATCGTGTATCACCGATGGGTTTGTGATTTTAGTGCAGTTGTAGTTAACTGCAAGTTCAATGAGCCTGCCCTTATCTCTTGCCTGGCAGATAAAGAGGTTATTATGCAAATATTCTCCCCTTCAGAAGTAGAAAAAACCACCATTCTGCTGGTCGAGCCCGAGGGAGAGGAAAAAGGAAAGATTAAAGCGCTTCTGCGTGCGCAAGGTTTTACGGTGGCGTGCGTTGACACAGCGGAAAATGCTTTGCCTCAGCTGGAAAACGGGTTGAAAGACGGTCGTGTTCCCGATCTTCTTGTCGTGAGTACATGGCTTGATGGGATGAGCGCCGGGCAGCTGGTCCGGCGTCTTCGTCTCGATTCCCGTTTTCGTTCCATCCCTGTCTTGATGCTGACGGAAGATGTTCTTTCAGGCATGGAGCGTGATGGTCTGGAAAGCGGAGCTGATGCCTATATCTCACGTTCTGCTCACCCGGACCTGTTATTACTTCGTATCCGGGCCTTGCTTCAGACGGGTGTGGAACGTCTCCCGAAAGAAACGTCACTGGAGTTGAGACGGGCGCGGATTGTCATTGTGAACCCCCCCACAGATGATTCGCTGCAAAGTTTCTGGGATAATCCCCAGCTTGAATTGCCTGATGCAGAACAGGATGACGAAGAAGAGGATGAAGGGCCCGGTCTGGGAGAGCTTTTATGGCGTGATGGCTATACCGTCACGTCTGTAGAGCGATCTTCTGATCTGATTGAGGGAGGCTGGCTGGGAGGGAGCGCTGCGCCTGATTGCCTGGTACTGGTTGATCTGGGGAAAAGTGGTCATGACCTTGCTTTCTGTCAGTTGCTTGAAAGGCGCAGGAAATCCATTCAGGGGGCAGGAGGGACGCCTTTTCGTATCCTGGGCATTGTGGAAGCGGGCCTGTTTCGTCAGCAATCATCGGTTGTTTTTCTGGAAGCAGGCATTGATGATCTGGTGCCCAGCGATATTTCGCTCGATGTTCTGGCATTGCGCATCCGGACTCTGGCCCAGCGCCGCATGGGGGAAGAAAGCTTCCGCCAGCAGGAAACAGAGCGCCAGAAAGCCGCCCTTACCTATGAAGCCGCTCGCGCCAAGGCAGAAATGGCAGATGCTCTGGAGCGGGCTAACCAGGATCTTGCCAATACGAATAAAGAACTGATCCAGACGCAGGCCAAGCTGGTTCATACCGCCAAAATGGCGTCTTTGGGTGAGCTGGTGGCCGGTATCGCCCATGAAATCAACAACCCCCTGGCCTTTACCATAAGCCATGCTGAGACCGTGGCTAAAAATCTGCATATTCTGCAAAAAGAATCGTTGCCGGATGATGTCCTTCAGAAATTGGGAAAAGGATATGATCGCCTCAAGGCAATGAAAATCGGCTTGCAGCGTATTCAGAACCTTGTGCTGGGTTTGCGGCGTTTTTCCCGCCTGGATGAAACGAGTTTTCAGAAAGTGGATGTTGCTGATGCCCTCGAAACAACTCTGACGCTTCTGGCTCACAAGCTGGGCAAGGAAATTATCGTTGAACAGAAACTTGAGGCTCCCACTTATCTGATTTGTCAGGCATCGCTGATCAATCAGGCGATCATGAATATCATTTCCAATGCCGCAGATGCGATTGCCTCTATCAGCGGTCCGGGGGAAATGCCATCAGGCCATATTGAGATCAGAACATATTTACAGAATAATTTTTATGTTATGTCGGTCTGTGATGATGGGCCGGGCCTTGATGAAAAAGTCCGTCACAGGATTTTCGACCCTTTCTTTACGACCAAGGCGGTTGGAGAAGGGACTGGATTAGGGCTGGCAATTGCTCATGGGGTTGTGGAAGCTCATGGGGGAACCATTGAGGTTGGTCCAGGGCAGGAAGACCCAAACGGGCAGGAAGAGAGCCGTAGGGGGACTCATTTCAGGCTTTTTATTCCTGTTGAAGAAACGCCTGAAGGGCTGAGAGCGAAGGGACGCGTGAAATAAATGGCGACAGGTTTGGCAAAAAGGGACCGTTTATTCCCATTGCCTGATGATTACAGGCCAACGATTCTTCTGGTCGATGATGAAGAAGAAATTCTTATAGCTTTAAGTGATATTCTCGAAGATCATTACAGACTTCTCAGCACGACCAATCCCCATGAAGCCTTAACGCTTCTGGCAGAACATCCTGAAATTGTAACGATCATTTCTGATCAGCGTATGCCAGGGCTGATGGGGGACCGTTTTCTTGCCCAGGCTGGAGAGATTTCAGATGCAAGAAGTATTCTGCTCACAGGCTATGCCGATCTTGATGCCGTTGTTTCAGCCCTGAATGATGGTCACGTACAGGCCTATATTCACAAACCGTGGGAAGCCGGAGCGCTTTGCACATTGGTTGCGGAAGTGACGCAGCATTCTCTCTCCCAGAGGGCTTTGCGGACCGAACAGGCCCTTTTAAGGGGGTTGATGGACGCTCTGCCTCTGCGATTGGTTTTTTCTGACGCAGAGGGACATGCCATTCGCAGCAATCTTCCCGATAAAAAGGTTGAAAACTGGTCTGAGGAATTAACGCATTACCCCGGGAGCCTGAGGCAGGATATTCTGGAAATGCGTGAGGAAACCGCCCGGAAAGGACAGTCCGAACGTCTGGTTCCTGAAGTGGTGGAAACCCAGAAAGGAACTACCAGAACAAGGTGGCACGAATTAAGCCGCCTTTCGCTTGCCTGGCCCAAAGATGTGCCTCCCGATCAGATGTGGCAGGTATGTCTTGATCGTGACGTGACGCGCCGTGTGATTGTTGAAACGCAGTTGCGTCAGGCAGAGCGGCTTGAATCCCTTGGGACGCTGGCGGGAGGTGTTGCTCATGACTTCAATAATCTTCTGGCAGCGATTTCAGGATCACTGGAACTTCTGGAAGATGATATTGGTGAGGGCAATGAGCAGGCTCTGCACATTCTTTCGCAGGCTCAGGAGGCCGTGCAACGAGGGGCTGCGCTGACGCGCCGTCTTCTGCAATTCGGACGCTCCCGGCAGGATGACCTGAAAGACGTGCCAATCAAGCAATGTCTGGCTGATTTGCAGGATATTCTTGAACAAAGCCTCCGTGGGACCGGGCAGAAGTGCCAGTTGATCATTCACCCTGTGCCTGAGGGAATTCCGCCGGTTTTAACTGACCCACAACAGCTTGAAATGGCGCTTCTCAATCTCTGCGTCAATGCACGTGATGCCATGCCTGGTGGTGGGAAGGTAGAGATCAGGGTGCGTCTTGTTGAGCATGCACTTGAAGGTGTGCCTTCCTCCTGCTCGTCCTGTCATGCTGTTGCGCTGGATGTCAGCGATGAGGGAGAGGGCATCCCCCAGGAAATTATCGACCGTATTTTTGATCCTTTCTTTACAACCAAGGAAGTGGGAAAGGGGACGGGTCTCGGACTTTCAGGTGTGTATGGTTTTATAACGCGCTGCCATGGAGATATTCAGGTACAAAGCAAAAGCGGTCAGGGAACGACCATGACGCTGTACCTGCCTATTACGGCTGCCATGCCTGCTGATTCCGGTTTAAACGGTGGGAGTGGATCACAAAAAATCCGGAGAGCTTTTCAGGAAAACAGGTCCATAGAACAGGAAGGGGCCAAAACGTCCGCAACGTCAGAAAAAGCACGTATTCTTGTGCTTGATGATGAAGAAATGGTCCGTCTTGTCGTGGCCAATTTTCTGGAAATGGATGGTTTTTCTGTAAAGACGGCAGGCACGTTTGAAGAGGCGTTAGAGCTGATTGCGCAAGGATACAGGCCAGACCTTGCCGTGCTCGACGTGCGCATGCCCGGGCATGATGGGCCGAGCTGTGCGCGTTATTTCAAGGAAAAATTCCCTGAAATGGGGTTTCTTTTTATGAGTGGTGACGTTGCACAATTCGACCTGGCAGGTGTCCCCCTTCTTTCCAAACCGTTTACGCAGGAACGGTTGATACGGGCTGTGCAGGATGTCATGGAGAAAAAAACTCACACCTCCCCCTCTTGAGTTATGGAAGCAAAACATTACTTACGGAGACAATGATGACATATTCTTCGCATGACCCGATCGGGTGGCACGGCACGACCATTTTATGTGTCCGTCGTGGAGAGCAGGTTGCCATGGCTGGTGATGGCCAGGTAACTCTTGGACAAACTGTTATTAAGGGCAATGCCCGCAAAGTTCGGCGGATAGGCCAGGGCGGCTCTATCCTTGCCGGTTTCGCCGGGGCAACAGCAGATGCCTTTACACTTCTTGAACGCCTTGAAGCAAAGTTGGAACGTTATCCTGGTCAGTTGGAACGTGCCTGTGTTGAGCTGGCAAAGGATTGGCGGACTGACCGTTACCTGCGCCGTCTCGAAGCCATGATGGCCGTTGCTGATAAGGAACGTTCTTTTACCCTGACGGGCAATGGTGACGTCCTGGAGCCGGAAGATGGAATCGTGGCGATTGGTTCGGGCGGGAATTATGCGCTGTCAGCAGCGCGTGCGCTGTTGCCTTTTGATGAACTCTCGGCCGAAGATATTGCCCGTAGAGCCATGAAAATTGCGGGAGATATCTGCGTTTATACAAATTATTCCGTGCGTGTGGAAACGTTGGGTATGGGCAAGGGAGAGAATTCATGAAACGTCAGGAATTAATGCCCAGAGATATCGTGACAGAATTGGATCGCTATATTGTCGGACAGGATGATGCCAAACGGGCTGTGGCAATTGCATTGCGTAATCGCTGGCGCCGGGAGCAGCTTGATGGGGCGATGCGCGAGGAGATTGTACCGAAAAATATCCTGATGATCGGCCCGACAGGGTGCGGTAAAACAGAAATTGCACGTCGCCTGGCCCGTCTTGCCAATGCGCCTTTTATCAAGATCGAAGCGACCAAATTTACCGAAGTTGGTTATGTTGGTCGTGACGTGGATAGTATCATCCGTGACCTGGTTGAGGTCTCACGCTCCATGTTGCGCAAACAGAAGCGTGAGGAAGTTAAGCCTCAGGCCGCAAAAGCAGCGGAAGAGCGGATTCTTGATATTCTGGTCGGGAAGGATGCGACTGCTGATACACGCACGCGTTTCAGACAGATGCTCCAGAATGGAGATTTTGAGTCCAAGGAAATCGAGCTTGAAGTAAGCAGTGATAAAGAAGCCCAGGCGGGTAATGGTGACCTGCCGCAAGGGCTTGCCCCCGGGCAGGTGATTAATCTCAGCGATATGATGCGTGGCATCATGGGGAAAAAACCCGTTAAACGGAAAATGACCGTTGCCCGTGCCAGAGAGCAGCTGTGCCGGGAAGAGGCAGATAATCTGCTTGATGATGATGTCCTGGATCATGAGGCCCTGCTGCATACTCAAAGTCATGGCATTGTTTTTCTCGACGAAATAGACAAGGTCTGCGCCTCATCCGAGCAAGGCGTTCGCGGAGGGAACATCTCACGCGAAGGCGTTCAGAGAGATCTCTTGCCATTGATTGAGGGGACGACGGTCAATACGAAATATGGTCCCGTTAAAACCGACCATATCCTGTTTATCACGTCGGGAGCCTTTCATCTTGCCAAACCTGCGGATCTTCTGCCGGAATTGCAGGGGCGTCTGCCTATCCGGGTAGAGCTGGGAGCCTTGGACCGTAACGATCTACGGCGTATTCTGATGGAGCCTGAACATTCTCTTATCAAGCAATATATTGCCTTATTGGGAACGGAAGGGGTTGCACTTTCATTCAGTGAAGATGCGATTGATGCGTTGGCTGATCTGGCAGCAGAAATTAACGAACGGGTTGAAAATATAGGCGCACGCCGCCTTGCGACAGTGCTGGAACGCCTTCTGGAAGATGTCTCTTTCACAGCCTCTGAACGTTCTGGCGAGGCGATCAGGATTACAGCTCAGGAGGTTAAGGAAAAAGTGGCGCCATTGGCTGAAAAGGGTGATTTAAGTCGCTTCATTCTGTAAAAAGCACTTTTTCAGTTCCCTAAGAGAAGAGAGTTTGTCATGACCCATGCTGAGGCACCTTTTGTAAATCCTGAAGAACAAAGCTGCCAGGAAGCGATCGAGGCAATTCGTGAGGAGCTCTCCCTTTTCGATGACTGGATGGAACGTTACCAATATATCATTGAGCTGGGGAAGAAACTGCCTTCTTTTCCAGCTCAATGGCAAAATGATGCTCACCGTGTGCCTGGATGCCAGAGTCAGGTCTGGTTGGAAGGGGAAAGAGTGGAGGACAGGCTCTTCTTTGCCGGTGCCTCTGATGCGTCAATCGTGCAGGGGCTGGTTGCTCTTCTTTTGCGTGTCTATTCAGGCAGAACCCGTGAGGAGATTCTGGCAACAGGATCAACGTTTCTGCATGACCTCGGATTGGTGAAAGCCCTGTCAACCAACAGAGGAAACGGTGTGGAGGCAATGGCTCAGGCGATTCAACGTTTTGCTCACTCTGCCTGATCGTCTTTCAAAAACGTAAAGGCAACAAAAAACCCTGCTTCCTTTAAAGGAGCAGGGTTTTTTACTGAAATGTAAGACCGTCCGGAACTTACTGAGCAGGTGCTGGTGCTGGTGCAGCAGGAGCAGCAGCGGAGTCAGCAGGAGCTTTAGCCATATCAGATTTCATGGCGTCTGGAGCAGCTTTGGATTCATCACCCTGTGTCTGCTGAGAAGCGGCCTCTTTTGTAGCTTCTTTTTTATGATGAGCTTTTTTGTGAGCGTGATGAGCTTTGTGATGCTTTGGAGCTTCAGAAGCGTCCTGAGCAAGAGCAGCCTGACCACCGAAAGCGGCGACGGCAAGAGCGGCAACAGCAAAACGACGTAAGGTCATAATAAATCCCCTCATGAGGAATAGGAAATGAGCCCTGTAAAATCACAGGATTTCTGGACTTTATGACGAATTTAAAAAAAAGGCTAGTTAAAGCTCTGTAATGTGAAGAGAGATTTTTAAAATAAAAAAGGACGCCCTATTTCCAGGGCGTCCCGATCTTAAAAAACCGTTAAATGGACCTGAAATCAATCCTCTTTCCTATTTTGTCTGAGTATTTCCCTCATCAAGTGTATAGGCGATCAGATAATCACCCATTTTTGTATGAAAAGACGAATGTCCACCTGCATAGGTAACAATATATTGTTTTCCGTTGATTGCGTAAGTCATGGGAGTGGACTGCGCTCCTGCTGGTAGACGGTCACTCCATAGAATCTGACCTGACGTTAGATCATAGGCCCTGATGTAACGATCCATGGTGGATGTCAGGAAAGCAAGATTTCCGGCTGTGACAAGGGAGCCCCCGAGGGAAGGGACACCTATGGTCACAGGTGGAAGCTCGATGGGCAGGCTGGAGCCATGCAGCGAATCCTGCATTGTGCCATTACGGTGGCGATAAACAACCTGATTGGTTGTCAGATCAATCCCGGCAATTTCACCCCATGGTGGCGTGCGGCATGGAATGTTGAGGCCAAGTTTCGTCAAAAGAGGATTCATGAAAGGTGAAAGTTTTACAGCGTAGGGAATCCCGTAATTATGCTGCAAACCGCTTTCGCTGCCTTTGCCCTTTACGGCGTGAGAAGGGGGCCATAGGGGATTATTGGGGCCACGAGGGATTAGTTGCGAGACGAAAGGTATGCTCAGTATATTGGCAAAAGCAATCTGACGTTGTGGATCAACCCCCAGTCCGCCCCATTCAAACATGCCCAAATCACCAGGGAAGACAAGTGTCCCCTGAAGCGAAGGTGGCGTGAATGGTCCGTTATAGCGCAGAGAGTGGAAATAAATGCTGCACACCATCTGGTCTAATGTGCTGCCGCCCCAGATATCCTTGTCTCCAAGAGGTTCTTTGGGTTGCAGGCTCAGGGCTGAATGAGGCTGAGTCGGGCTTGTATAATCCCCTGTGACAGGGTGTTGCGGGACTTTGATTTCAGAGACGTCCACAACGGGTTTGCCCGTGCGGCGATCCAGAACAAAGACGTCGCCTGTTTTGGTGGGAATATAAATGACGGGGATTTTTGATCCATCTTTTTGCACAATGTCGATAAGGCTGGGCTGGGAGCCAACATCCATATCCCATAAATCGTGATGTACCGTCTGATAAAACCAGACCAGTTTTCCATTATCAGCGTTCAGGGCCAGGATCCCCGGAACGTAACGTCCGGCTTCTTTTGTCCGGTAGCCACCCCATTGATCAGGCGTGCCGACACCCATAGGGATATAGACCAGATTCAGCCCTTTATCATAAGCTGAAACGCCCCAGGAATTTGGCGAATTTGCATGAAAAACCGGGTGATCTTCACTTGGCATTTCATTGGGGTCGGGATTGGCGGCATCAAAAACCCAGGCCAGCTTGCCTGTATAGACGTCATAGGCCCGTGTCGCGCCGGAAGGCTGACGTACCGAGCCATTATCCGTGATGGCACTATTAACAATGACGTATTTATCAGTAATGACCGGCGGGGAGGTCGGTTCATAATCGCCCACGGCATCATAAGGTTGATGACTGACACGCAAGTCAAGTTCACCATCTTTGCCGAAGGCAGAGCATTTTTTGCCCGTTGCCGCATCAATCTCGATAATGCGACCGTCATTGACAGGCAGAATGATTCTTTTGGCACAGTCTGTGAGAGACACGGGCGCCCCCGTCGAATCAACCGCTTGAGCAGGCGCTGTATGTGCGCTTACCCCGCGGCACGTCAGATGCTGGAATGTGGGTTTTGACTCCAGTTTCGGGTCAAAAACCCATTTTTCTTTTCCTGTAGCGGCATCAACGGCAAAAAGTTTCTGATGGAGTGAGCAGAAATAGAGGGTGTTATCAAACTCAAGAGGCGTTGCTTCATTTGTAGCTTCAGCAGAATCCTGGTCCGTAGGGTGATCCCCCGTTCTCATGACCCAGGCGAGTTTTAATTTCCCTACAGTCTTGTCATTGATCTGCTTCAGAGGAGACCAGCGGTCCCCTTCATAAGTGCGCCCATAGGCCAGCCATTCATCGTCGGGCACCTGATTCCCGTTATAAGGATCCGTATTGGCAATACGGGTCGGAAGTTTTCCCTTGATGTCGGATGGGTCCATCGACCAGCTTGCAACCAGTATGGAAAGGCTCACAATAATCATGGAGATGAGGGGAGCCGTTGTCATGATGTGGGCTGATAAGGGGCGTGTCACCCATGGGAGCGCAAGGATGATGCCAACGACGAGAGCAACATCCAGCCAGGGAAGAAGGGACCAGAAATCAAACCCGACAAGAATAATGGCCCAGCTCAGGGTTCCCAGCATGACGAGGGCGAAAAGAACCAATCCTGCAGCGTTTCTCCTGAAAAGGAAAAGACCCGTCAGGAAATAGCCAATTCCGGCAAGGAGATAATAGAGAGGGCCGCCTATAATGGCATCCCATAGGCCGCCAATGATGAAGAACAGCCCAATGACTGAAACGCCAAGAGCAATGAAAGATAGCCCGGAATTTCTCTTTTCAGGTATGGATGACATAGCGCCCCCTATTTTTGTTGTTCAGGGAAAGGAAGAGAAAGCCTCCCCTCTGAAAATATATCAGAAGAATATTAAAAAGGTGCAAGAGCCTTCTATAAAAGAATATTTATACAGGTAAAAATTCATATAAGTTCGTTAATTCATGAAATAATTAATAATAGTATAATTAACGATCATATATCGTATCTTTATTATTAATTAACTATGAATCATTTATGGAAATTTAACCTGATTATTTCGTTAATAATCTCTTTATAATACAGAAATGAAATTTTGTAGCATACAGAGATTAGAGGGAGGAGTGTTGCGCAAGGCAGGGCTCTTTTTGTCTTGCCCTGAAAGAAAAAGCTCCTTATAAGCACGGAGAAACCAGCCGCGCGTCCGGGCGAATTGTGGCATGCCCGGCCGTGGGATTTTTCATTTCGTATGAAGTGGAAAGTTTGAATGAATGTTACAGGGAGAGTAAAATGCCCAAGATGAAGACCAAGTCTTCGGTCAAAAAGCGGTTCAAAATTACCGCGACCGGTAAAGTGATGTGCGGACCCGGCAATAAGCGCCATGGCCTGATCAATCGCCCCCAGAAAATGAAACGCTCCAATCGTGGTCCTCAGACCATGACCGAGATGGATGCGCGTACAATCAAACAGTGGGCGCCCTACGGGCTGTCATAAGGAGATTAGGATACCATGGCACGTGTAAAACGGGGCAAAACCTCCCACGCCCGTCACAAAAAGGTTCTGGAACTTGCCAAAGGCTATCGCGGCCGTTCCTCCACGAACTATCGTATTGCTCTGGAGCGCGTTGAAAAAGGCCTTCAGTATGCTTATCGCGATCGTCGTAACAAAAAACGTGATTTCCGCGCTCTCTGGATCCAGCGTATCAATGCTGCCGTGCGCGAACATGGCCTGACCTACAGCCGTTTCATTAACGGTCTGGCCAAGGCTGGTATTGAAATCGACCGTAAAGTTCTTGCTGCGATTGCCTTTGACAATTCTGAAGCATTTGCTGAGATTGTCCGCAAGGCTCAGGCAGCTCTGTAAGAGCAATTTTACAGTAAGTATGTTATTTCCCTTCCGTCTTGTGTCGAAGGGAACGTGACAGGCGGGCCGTCCTTGCATAAAGGGTGGCCCGTTTTTTGTTGTGGTAAAACCATTCCGGGGAGATGCAGGGTAAATGGCCAATGATCTCGAGGCTCTTAGGCAGGAAACGCTTCAGGCTTTAAAAGACGTCAGCACACAAAGCGCGTGGGACAGTGTACGTGTAGGCACGTTGGGGCGTTCAGGAAAACTGACGATGCTCCTGCGTCAGTTGGGACAATTTCCTGCTGAGGAGAGAAAAGCCCGGGGCCAGGATCTGAACCGTCTGCGTGATGAATTAACCCTTCTGATTGAACAACGTGGCAGGGAGATTGAAGAGCTGGAACTTCAGGCACGCCTGAATGCTGAGCGTGTCGATGTGACATGTCCGCCTCCTGCCATGCCACAAGGGCTCATTCACCCGATCAGCCGCACGATAGAAGAGATGACAGCGCTCTTTGGGGCTATGGGGTTTGTCGTTGCTGAAGGCCCGGATATTGAAACGCAGTGGCATAATTTTTCGGCCCTGAATACACCCGATCACCACCCGGCCCGCACAGAGCAGGATACGTTTTATCTCCCGGCTCTGAATGGTGCTTCAGAAGCACCTGTCCTGCGGACCCAGACTTCAGGCGTGCAGATTCGCACCATGTTGAGCCAGGAACCGCCGATCCGTATCATCGCCCCGGGCCGTACCTACCGGGCTGATCATGATGCCACCCATTCTCCCATGTTTCATCAATGTGAAGGCCTGGTTATTGATCGCACCATTACGTTAGGCCATCTCAAATATTGCCTGATCGAATTTTTGCGCGCCTTTTTTGATAAGCCTGATTTGCCTGTCCGGTTTCGTCCTTCCTATTTCCCTTTCACTGAGCCATCAATGGAAGTTGATATTGGCTGGTCTCGTCAGACAGGGGAGCTCGGGGCTGGTTCTGACTGGCTGGAGGTTCTGGGTTCCGGTATGGTAAATCCCCGCGTTCTGGCTAATTGTGGGCTCGATCCTTCAGAGTGGCAGGGTTTTGCGTTTGGAATGGGAATTGAGCGACTGGCCATGTTGAAAAACGGTATTGCTGATTTACGCTCCTTTTATGAAAGCGATCTGCGCTGGCTCCGACATTATGGATTTTCAGCTTTGAATGAAATTGGCGCAGGGAGATTCTAAGATGAAATTTTCACTATCATGGCTTCGTGAACATCTGGATTATACAGCCTCCCTCGAAGAAATTTGCGCGACCCTGAACAATATCGGTCTCGAAGTTGAATCAGTTGATGAACCTGCAAAGAGACTGGCCGGGTTTCGCACGGCCAAAATTCTCGAAGCGTCCAAACACCCTGATGCCGATCGATTGCAGGTCTGTCGTGTCAATGCGGGTGCCGGTTTTGAAAATATACAGGTTGTTTGCGGGGCGCCGAATGCGAGGGCTGACCTGCATGTCATTTTTGCACCACCAGGCACGTATATTCCGGGCAGCGATATCACCATCAAGGCAGGCAAAATCCGAGGGGAGAAAAGCGAGGGAATGCTCTGCTCTCTTCGGGAGCTTGGCCTTGGTGAGGAAAGTAATGGTATTGCTGAACTCTCACCAACCGCGCCGATCGGCGTTGATTATGTGGAATATGCGCAACTTGATGATCCGGTCATAGAGATTGCCATTACTCCCAACCGAGGTGATGCTCTGAGTATCAGAGGGATTGCGCGTGACCTTTCAGCCGCTGGAGTGGGGCATCTGAAGCCTTGCCTGACTGAAATGGTTGAGGGAAAAGGCACCTCTGAGTACAAATGGGAAATCCATCATCGGGCATGCACATTCATAACTGGGCGTCTTATTCGTGGCGTAAAAAATGGTCCAAGCCCGGAATGGCTCCAGCGCCGTCTTGAATCGGTCGGGCTGACGCCCCGCTCTTTGCTCGTTGACGTCACGAATTATGTCATGCTGACGCTCGGTCAGCCCATGCATGCTTTTGATGCTGGCAGACTTGAAGGCAAGGTCCTGCATGTCATAGAGGCGCAGTCAGCTGATTTCCTTGCCCTGGATGGAAAGGAATATTCTCTTACGTCCAATGATATGGTGATCGCCGATGCCAATGGTGCTGTGTCTCTGGCGGGGATCATTGGTGGGCAGAATAGTGCTGTTGATGAAAACACGACTGATGTTTTCCTTGAAGCGGCTTATTTTAATGCCGTCCAGATTGCTCTGAGTGGCCGCCGCCTTGGTGTGCAGACAGATGCACGCTACCGGTTTGAGCGTGGTGTTGATCCCGCCATGGTGCGCAATGCTCTTGAAAAAGCAACATCGCTTATTCTCTCTCTGGGCGGAGGGGAAGCCGGCCCGGTGACCGAAGCTGGAAAAGAGCCTCTCCTGCAACGTCACGCCTCTATGCGGTTTGAACGGCTGAAATCCCTCGCAGGATTGGATATGGATCCAGCCGAGGCGGTGCATTATCTTGAACATCTGGGTTTTGAAGTCATTGAAAGGAATGATGAAAAGGCCAGTTTCAAGGTGCCTTCATGGCGTCATGATATTGCTGCGGCTCAGCCCTTGGCACAGGCCCCAGTCCTTTCAGAAGCGCAGGCACAGAAAGCGGCTCTGCATGTTAATCAGCTTGAAGCAGAATGTGACCTGATTGAAGAGGTTCTTCGTCTCAAGGGGTTGGAGCATGTCACTCCAGAGCCTCTGCCACCGCTGAAACGGGATAAACGTCCTGTTTTGCAACAGGCACCACTTTCCATGCTGCGTCGTTTATGTGCGGGTCGTGGGCTCATGGAGACAGTAGGGTTTTCATTCGTTTCAGATCAGGATGCGTCTTTATTTGAAGAAACAGTCCTGTCGGAGCGTCTGGTAAACCCGATTGCGTCTGATCTTGATCAGCTTCGTCCAACGTCATTGGTTAATTTGCTTCGCACCCTTGAGCGCAATCTTGCTCGTGGGCTGGGTCAGAATGGTGAGGCTGCTTTTTTCGAAATAGGGCCTGCTTTCGGTCGTAATGGCACACGTACACTTCTGGCGGCCGTCAGGGGAGGCGTAACCGCGCGTTATCCAGGACTTCCTGCACGGGAGCCAGATTGGTTGCAGGCAAAATCTGACCTTATGGCTGTTCTGGAAATTATGGGTGTGCCGGAAGCCTCTCTTTCCACAACGGCTGATGCACCGTCTTATTACCATCCCGGGCGCTCAGGGCAGTTGCGTCAGGGGCCAAAATCTGTGCTTGGAAGCTTTGGTGAGCTGCATCCTCGGCTGGTGCAGGCGTTTAATCTGACAGGTCGGGTTGCCATTTTTGAAGTTGATCTTAATAAAGTTCCGGCTCCTAAAGCGAAACGCAAAACAGCACCGGATTTTTCCGTTCTGCAACCTGTAAGGCGAGATTTTGCCTTTCTTGCCGGAGCTGATGTTGCCGTGCAGGATATTCTCAAGGCAGCCCGTCTGGCTGACCGGAAATTGATCAGTGATGTTCGACTTTTTGATGTCTATGAAGGGGAAAAACTTCCTGAAGGTTATCGGTCTCTGGGTATTGAGGTGACTCTTCAGCCTAAGGATGAAAGTCTGACAGACCAGCAGCTTGAAACACTCGCTCGTTCTGTTGAACAGGCCGTGGAAAAAGCAACCGGGGCGACATTAAGACGTTAATGCGCCATAAGAGACGAATAAGACGGGCATAGGAGTTCATCCCCATGGAGGCAAGAGTTGCCGTTCAAGGCCAGATGCAGATGGAGAAGAAGGGCCGTATAGTCTGGATTCTTGCTGGAGAGGCCAGTGGGGATGTGATCGGTGCCCGTCTCATGCATGCCCTTCATGAGCGTGATCCCGAGCTTGTTTTTGCAGGCGTCGGGGGAGGGCGCATGGAGGCATTGGGCCTCAGAAGTCTCTTCCCGATGGATGATCTTGCGGTTATGGGCTTTCTTGAAGTCCTGCCTCATGTCAGGCTGTTATCCCAACGTTTGTTGGAAGCCGAGTTTGATATCAGATTGAGGTGCCCTGATGTCGTCGTAACGATTGACAGTCCGGGTTTTTCTTTCAGATTACTCAAGCGCATTAAGTCCATGGGTTTGAAAAGGGTGCATTATGTGGCCCCGCAGGTCTGGGCATGGCGGGAAAACCGTCTCAAACATTATAAAGGTCTGTGGGATCGGCTTTTATGTCTATTCCCTTTTGAACCGGAGTGGTTTGCGCAAAGGGGATTTGAAGCCCGTTTTGTAGGACATCCCGTTTTGCAGGCGGGGGTCGCGAAAGGTAAGGCCCATCGTTTCCGCCTGCGTCATGATATAAGCGAAACGGCTCCGGTGCTGATTTTAATGCCCGGGAGCCGTCGTTCCGAAATACCGAAATTAATGCCGGTGTTTCATCATATGACGAAATTGCTTCTGAAGGATTTTCCCGATCTTGTTCTCGTGATTCCTGTTGTGCCGGCTATGGCAGTGCAGGTGCGCCATTATGTGGAAAAATGGGAAATCCAGCCCCGTATCGTCACGGACTTACAGGACAAGCACGATGCTTATGCTGCAGCGCAATGTGCTGTAACGAAATCAGGAACGTCAACGCTTGAACTGGCTATGGGGCGTGTGCCCATGGTCGTGACCTATAAGGTCAATAAACTTTCTGCCATGCTGGTGAGGCGAATGATAAAAGTGCCTTATGTTGCCATGGTCAATCTGCTTATGGGAACAAAAATCGTCCCTGAATTATTGCAGGAAGATTGTAACCCCGAGATGCTTGCGCAAAAAGTAGGGGAACTTTTGCGGAACCCCGTTTCAGCAGGTGCCCAGAAAGGGGCCTTCGCTCATCTTTTATACAAGTTGGAACAGCCCTTTGGCATGACCCCGGCTGATGCAGCGGCTTTGGAAATCCTGGCTCTTCTGGATGGAAAAGAACAGGTCGAGATAGAGGGGGAAGTTCCTGGCTCCGGCGGCCCGGAAGAAAATTTTTCGGCCTGAGACTGCTGAACTTATAAAGTGCCTCAGGCCAATTTAAAAAGCGTATTTCTACCGAATAAATCCGACCAGACGTTCTGCTTCCTGCACGATGGGTTCTGAAACTTCGGAGGCAGCGTGTGCGCCTTTGCGCAGAAGGGCGATGATGTGAGCTTCGTCGTTCAAGAGGTCGTTTGTTTTATGAGCGATGGGAGCAATTTTTTCGACCATGAGCTCTGTGAGGGCCTTTTTGAAATCACCAAAGCCTTTGCCGCCAAAGTCTGTGAGGATGTCCTGTGGGGTTTTATCAGACAGAGACGCATAAATTGTCACCAGATTTAAAGCCTCAGGTCGGCCTTCCAATCCGTCTGTTTCACTGGGCAGTGCCTCAGTATCTGTTTTGGCACGGCGGATTTTCAGTGCGATCTCATCTTCAGTATCTGTCAGAAGGATGCGACTTTGCTCTGATGGATCAGATTTGGACATTTTCTTTGTGCCATCACGCAGATTCATGACGCGGGCTGCGTGAGGTGGGATGAGACCTTTGATTTCAGGGAAAAATTCAACACCCATATCATGATTGAATTTTTGCGCGATATCATTGGCAAGCTCAATATGCTGGCGCTGGTCATCCCCTACAGGGACGTGCGTGGCATGGAATGCCAGAATATCGGCCGCCATGAGGTTGGGGTAAACATAAAGCCCCGCTGAGTGGTTTTCCCTGTTTTTGCCGGCTTTGTCTTTAAACTGGGTCATGCGGTTGAGCCAGCCAAGACGGGAAACGCAATTGAAAATCCAGCCAAGGCGGGCATGTGTGCTGACGGCAGACTGATTATAAAGATGGTTTGGATTTAACCCGCAGGCGAGAAGGCAGGCAGCGGTGACCAGTGTCTGACGGCGGAGCTTTTCAGGCTCCCAGGGCATGGTGATTGAATGGAGGTCCACCAGGCAGAAGAAGCTCTCATATTCTTCCTGCAACGCGGTCCAGTTTCTGATAGCCCCGAGATAATTGCCAAGATGGGGGACACCTGTGGGCTGAATACCGGAAAAAACACGTTGCATAAAATACCTCAATGATGGAAGAAAGCCGCCTTTTTCGGGCAAGAGAAAAAGACGGCTTAGGGATATAAATTATAACGGACGTTTTACAGCCCGGAATTATCATCAAGTCCCAGAAGCTGGATCTTGAAGATCAGAGGGCTATTGGGTGGAATAATCCCCATGGAGCGTTTGCCATAGGCAAGTTTGGCAGGGATATAAAACTCAAATGTATCGCCAACATGCATGAGGGGCAGGCCCTCCATCCAGCCTTCAATCACACCATCAAGGGGCATTTCCATATAGGCAGCGCCTGTGTGCAGCTCAGAACTGTCAAAAATCCCGCCATCAGGCAGACGACCTTCGTAAATGATCATCATCATTGATCCCTGATGGGGGGTTGGGCCAGTTTTGGGGCCGGCTTTGAGGACTTTATAAGCCAGGCCGTCTTTTAAGGTGATAACACCCTTTTCCTTGCTAACCTGAGCCATGAACTGATCGCTGGTCAGAGCAGGTTTGGGAGGGGCGCTGCAAGCGCCGAGCCCAATCATACTGGTAAGAGCCAGGGCGGAGATAATCGTTTTAGAAGAGCGTCTCAGACTGCGCATATTGGACATCCTTTTTAACATGATTTTATCAATGAGCGGAGAGTGTTGAAAGGGGAGGTGCGTCAGAGCGCACCACCTTTACGGCCAATCTGTGCGCCCAGACGCAGGCGCAGCGCATTGAGGCGGATGAAGCCCTGGGCATCGACCTGATTATAGGCGCCTTCATCATCCTCAAATGTGACAACACGGGCGTCATAAAGGCTATTGGGGCTTTCGCGCCCAATGCAGACGACGTTACCCTTATAAAGTTTGAGGCGCACGCGCCCTGTAACGGAATGTTGGCTCGTATCAATCAGAGCCTGTAACATGCGGCGCTCAGGAGAGAACCAGAGGCCGTTATAAATCAGCTCAGCATAACGTGGCATAATGCTGTCTTTAAGGTGACCGGCATCACGATCAAGCGTAATGGTCTCCATGGAGCGGTGAGCCGTCAGCAGGATCGTCCCACCCGGTGTTTCGTAGATACCGCGGGATTTCATTCCGACGAAACGGTTTTCCACCAGATCAAGGCGCCCAATCCCGTTAATGCGTCCGAGCTCATTAAGGCGCGTCAGCAGGGTAGCGGGGGAGAGTGTCTCACCATTCAATGCAACGGGGTCACCGCTGACAAAATCAATGCTGATTTCTGTTGCTTTGTCAGGGGCTGCTTCAGGAGACACTGTGCGCTGGAATACGATTTCATCCGGGGCAATGGCCGGGTCTTCAAGCAGTTTCCCTTCTGAAGAGGAATGCAGCAGATTGGCATCCACAGAGAAAGGAGCTTCGCCGCGCTTGTCCTTGGTGACAGGAATCTGGTTTTTTTCAGCAAAATCAAGCAGTTTAGTGCGGGACGTCAGGTCCCATTCGCGCCAGGGTGCAATGACTTTAACGTCAGGCTTCAGCGCATAATAGCTCAGTTCGAAACGGACCTGGTCGTTTCCTTTGCCTGTGGCGCCATGAGCAACAGCGTCGGCACCAACGGCTTCAGCGATCTCAATCTGTCTTTGCGCAATCAGAGGACGGGCAATGGAGGTGCCGAGAAGATATTGCCCCTCATAAAGCGTATTGGCCCGGAACATGGGGAAGACAAAGTCTTTGACAAATGTCTCACGCAGATCCTCGATAAAGATTTCTTTAACGCCAAATTGTTCTGCTTTTTTGCGGGCAGGTTCCAGTTCTTCCCCCTGGCCAAGATCAGCAGTGAAGGTGACGACTTCGCACCCATAATGCTGTTGCAGCCAGCGCAGGATAACAGACGTATCCAATCCGCCGGAATAAGCCAGCACAACTTTTTTAACATCTGACGTCTTAGCCATGTAACGCCTGTCCTCTTTTGAATTTATCAACAAAGTGCTGGAGACATACTACCATAGCAGAAGGGGAAACGGCCAGAGTGCATGGCGGAAATTGCCATTATGAAATTATAGGTGCGGCTCTCTGTGCTGTGCGAGGATATATCAAATATAAATAATAAGGACCTGTCCAGAAGTGTTTTTTTAATTTTAAATCGGTTAATTTGAAGTTAATTTATTCCTTTATCTGAATTTTCTGTATTTTATTAAATGATATATTCTTCTCGTTAAGTAAGTCTATCTGGCAAACAATAAAATCAACTTGCCTTATGAGAAGTCTAAGAAGAATAATATCTTCCTGATTGGTTTCGTCTTCTTCCAGAAAACGATTAAAGAGTTTCGTCAGTGAATAAGTCAGCAGAGCGAGGTTCTGCATGATTTCAGCACTGACCTGATAATAAAGAGGCGGCTCTGATTTCCAGCGCGTGATTTCATAAAAAGGGAGGGACATAAATCAGACTCTTTTAGGAGGGATATCAGTAATGGAGGCCTCATCAAGTGTACCAAACCGCTCAAGGAGGGACATCGTAAAAGGATCTCCTGAACGTGCAAGACAATCACGCAGGGAGAGTAGAATAATATTAAGGGTAAAGAGCTGCTTGAATGAAATTTCCTGGCAGGACTCATCAAGAGGTAAACTGTCCTTAAGTTGTGAGCAGTGATAATGCAGCTTTTGAAGAGCCTGAAGAGAAATCCTGCATGTTGTAGAAGACTCGTTGAATTTCATAAGTGAAAATGAACCCGTTAAAGAAAATAGTAATGCCTATATGATTGCATTAATTATTCATTAATCATTTTCACTGGGTATGAAAAGTTTTTAAATAAAAACCATCAGGTTGTATTGTTCCCCATCACAGGCGAGAGGAAAGACGATTGGAATGGTGCGTGCGTGTTTCCGGACATAACCTGTCATTGAACAAGGTTATGTCCTTTTCAGATTTTAATCGTTGCCTGACATCTCGTTATAAATGTCGTTTGCTCCGCGGCGTGCTCTCTCGCTCTGCGTTTTCAGCTGCCCGCAGGCGGCGAGGATATCGCGGCCTCTGGGCATACGAATGGGGGCGGAGTAACCGGCATCCATAATGATCTGGGCAAAGCGGGCCAGGCGCTCTTTGGTCGAGGGTTTGAAGTCCGAACCGGGCCATGGGTTAAAGGGAATGAGGTTCACTTTAGCTGGAATCCCTTTTAACAGGCGCACAAGCTCTCTGGCGTCCGCGTCGCTGTCATTAATGCCGCGCAGCATAATATATTCGAACGTAATGCGGCGCGAATTTGAAGCTGCCGGGTAACGACGGCAGGCAGCCATCAGCTCTTCAATAGGGTATTTCCGGTTGAGCGGAACAATCTCATCGCGCAGCTCATTTGTGACAGCATGGAGCGAGATTGCCAGATTAACGGCCAGTTCCTCACCACAACGGTCCATCATCGGCACGACGCCGGAGGTTGAAAGGGTAATGCGCCTGCGTGAAAGAGCAATGCCCTCGCCATCCATGACAATCTTCATGGCTTTGGCAACGTTCTCGTAATTATAAAGCGGCTCGCCCATGCCCATTAGCACGATGGTGGAAAGCAGCCGAGGGGTTTCCCCTTTGGGGCTGGGCCATTCATGATAGCTGTCACGCGCTGCCATAAACTGCCCGACGATTTCAGCAGCTCCGAGATTGCGCACCAGTTTCTGCGTGCCGGTATGGCAGAATGTGCAGGAAAGGGTACATCCAACCTGGGAAGAAATGCAAACAGCGCCCCGGTCTTCCCGGCGATCAGGGATATAGACGGTTTCTGCTTCCTGACCGTCGCGGAATCGGAAGAGGAATTTCCGCGTCTCGTCCTTGGAGGTCTGTTCTGTCGTGATGGACGGACGTCCCACAATGAAATGTTCCGCCAGCTTTGCCTGGAGCGGCTTGGCGATTGTGGACATGAGGGAGAAGTCAGTTGCCCCCTGATGATAGATCCAGTGCCAGAGCTGCTTGGCTCGGAAAGGCTTTTCCCCAATCTCTACCAGAAGCTCTGCCAGCTCTTCCCGGGATAGGCCCACAAGGTCACGTCGTCCGTCTTCTGTCACGGCAGAAGGAGGGGCAAAAAGGGCGGATTTTGCCAGAATACGTTTACGCTCCGCGTCGTTAAGATCGTTCAAAGCGTCAGAAGAAAGGGGAGAAGCAGCCAAATCAGTCATAGGCGCGTCCCATAGCATAAGAGAAAGCGGAAAAGCTATCTTTATTGGGGAAGAGGGGCGCGTGAATTGTTAAAAAGTCTTCCCTATTTTTAAAGAAGAATTCGTTGAAGTTGAGCTACGTGGTCGTTTCAAGGCAGGCTCTTTCAATTGCCTCTTTAATTTGGTAGGCCAATTTTTCATTTCTTGTGGTGTATATACCCGTATCGTCTCCCCCGATGATAAGTCTTATAAAGTAATATTTTATAAACATTAAATAGCAAAGATATATAATAGTTGATATAAAGCTAAATATAGATAAAAATGCAAACAGGTTGAAAAGATTTAAAAACATCATTGCTAAGAAAATAAATAAAACTGTAAAAACAGATCCTGTCATCATAGGGTTTTTATAATAATCTGAAGGGTGTCTTGCGTTGTAAGGAACATTTCCAGATTTAATATAGACCGAGTTTATGTGTTTTATAAAATAAGTTGATCCATTAATTATAACTCTTTTGTTAGTGACTTTAATATTGGAGAGATTTAAAATTTGATATTCATTCATTTTGGTTAATCCTTCTTTTATAGACCTAATTCGGAAAGAGAAGGATAATCATCCGGCCGTTGGGGCGTATCCCATAAAAATTTCCGCTCATTCGCTGTAATGGAGAGGTCGTTGATAGAAGCGTGACGGGAGGACATCAGACCTTTTTCGTCAAATTCCCACATTTCATTTCCATAAGAGCGCCACCATTGTCCGGCGTCATTTTGCCATTCATACGCAAACCTGACGGCAATGCGGTTCTGGTGGAAGCTCCATAGCTCTTTTATGAGACGGTAATTTCTTTCCTGAGCCCATTTTCGGGTCAAAAATGATACGATCTCATTGCGTCCCTGGATGAATTCATTCCTATTGCGCCAGAAACAGTCAGATGTGTAAGCGAGAGCAGTTTTTTCAGGGTCACGGCTGTTCCAGGCATTTTCAGCAGCGCGGACCTTGATAGTGGCAGTTTCATTCGTAAATGGGGGGAGAGGAGGTCTCATAGGTAACCGCTTTCGGGAGGTTTTACGGATTCAAAGCATCTATTTATGAGTGGGGGCACATTTTAGGGTTTATACGATATTGAAAAAGGATTGTTCCTTGATATGTATAGATATAGACGACTTCCTTTCCAAACATGAAAACATTTCTTCCTTTTAAAGAACATAAATAATTTAGAGCGGTTCTGGGGCTAGTCAGTCTTATAATTCCCATCCTGATACTATCTCTGTTAGTGAATGGAGCATTGCCTTCTTTTTGGAAGGCATAATGGAAAACAACATTTCCATCCTCGATATTAATTTTTTCAGCAATCAGAATATTACTGAAACGATGGGGAAGTGCTCTATTTTGCGTTTCTATAAAGGCCTTTTGTTGTGGGTTCAGGGTTGTGGCTTTTAAATGATAGGATAGGTATCCCAGGAAAATACAGAGATTGACCAATAGAATAAAAAAGAGATTTAGCCCCACTGAGATACAGAGCGCTGTTCTCATTGTGCTGGCATTACGAGACATAACAGCCATACATGACCGCCTGTCCCAGAATGTGCTGCCGGTTTTCCTGTAATTGATATAAATCGGAATCGCGATGATAATTCCCAGAGAAAACGGAAGAGCGATGATCCCGGCGGGGAGGGCCAGAAGGAATAATGTGCCTGATACGAGAAAGGACCGTTTAAGATAGTCTGAATAATGTAAGGCGTGGTTTGTAAAATTTACAATTTCAAGTCCAAAAATTTTATGGCCGATATTGCGACCAAATTTTTTAGATATGACTGAATCAGTGAGACTATAAAAAATTAATGCTATTATAATGATCGGAATCATTAATCCGTATGTTGATAATGATGCTTTCAGTGTTTCGTTGGAAAGAATTATAATTTCAAAATTAAAGTTTTTTATCCAGTTACTATTGATCACATATAATATAAAAAACTCAATAGTGAGATAAATTGGCAGGAATATTCCGGCATCGACAAGACGCGCTAGAAATCTGGTCCATGGCCATATTTCTTTTTGATCACTATTAGAGTTGTTCGCCATGTTCCAAACCCTACTGAGTAAAAATATTACACGCTTACTCTTTATGAGTATATAACAGATTTGGTTACAGCATAGGGAAAGAATATAAGATATACAAATAAAAATATTATTTTATGTATTTATGATTAATATTTCATTATAAATAAGAATATGAATAAGTTCTATCCTGAGTATACTTCAAAATAGAACGGAATTCTTTTATTGTGCGCCACTTTTCTTTGCGCAGATTAGAAACTCGACATTTCCTTCTGGTCCCGTAATGGGGCTTGTTTCCAGTCCTATAACGTTCCAGTCGGGAAGGGCCTTAAACCAGTCAGTAATTTCCTGGCAGACCCGTTCATGAACAGCAGGGTCCCGCACGACACCTTTAGGGCCAATATCGGCCCGTCCAGCTTCAAATTGTGGCTTTATGAGTGCGACGGCCCAGGCTCCTGCTTTGGCAAGGTCCAAGGCGGCAGGAAGAACTGTTTTCAGGCTGATAAAGCTGGCATCGCAAACAACAATATCAATCGTGTCAGGAATGAGCTCGCTGTTCAGATAACGGGCATTGGTTTTTTCCAGAACAATGACACGTTCATCAGAACGGAGTTTCCAGGCCAGCTGCCCATGACCGACATCAACGGCATAGACTTTCGCAGCGCCATGAGTGAGAAGAACATCGGTAAAGCCGCCAGTGGAAGCTCCGACATCCAGACCAACCATATTCTTTACATCAAGCTGGAAAGCCTTGATGGCATGGTCAAGTTTCAGGCCTCCGCGTGAAACCCATGGGTGGTCCTGACCTTTAACGCAGAGAGGCGTCTCCTCAGGAAGCTGGTCTCCTGCTTTTTTAACGGGTTTATCCCCATCAGGACCGGCATAAACCAGTCCCGCCATGATCAAGGCCTGGGCACGAGTGCGGCTTTCAACCAGCCCTCGTTCAACGAGGAGCTGGTCTGCGCGGCGTTTAGCCATTTAGCGTGAAAGCGCTTTGCGTGCTGTTTCAGCAATATGGGGGGCAGTCAGGCCCGCTTCTTCATATTGCGCTTCTGGCGTGTTGTGATCAATCCAGATATCAGGCAACGCCATGGGGCGGAATTTCACTTTATCCAGGAGGCCCGTTGCTGCCAGATGCTGCACGACCTGCGAGCTGAACCCGCCTGTGGCACCTTCTTCAAGTGTGATGAAAACATCATGCTTTTTGGCAAGCTGTTCAATCAGTGCTGTGTCAACAGGCTTGGCAAAACGTGCATCGGCCACTGTCACGGCAATGCCGTCAGCTTCAAGGAGGGAGGCAGCCTTAAGGGATTCCTCAAGACGTGTGCCAAGAGAGAGGATGGCAACACCGGCTTTGTCTGTATCGCGCACGATACGGCCTTTGCCGATCTCAAGAATCTCGCCCTGTTCGGGCAGCTCGAGGCCAAGGCCGGAACCGCGCGGATAACGTACCGCACTCGGGCCATAATCATAAGCCCATGAGGTTGCGGTCATGTGCATCAGCTCCACTTCGTCAGAAGGGGCCATAATGACCATATTGGGCAAGCAGCAGAGATAATTCAGATCGAAAGACCCTGCATGTGTGGCACCATCTGCTCCAACCAGCCCGGCACGATCAATCGCAAAGCGGACGGGCAGATTTTGCAGGGCAACATCATGCATGACCTGATCATAGGCACGCTGCAGGAAGGAGGAATAAATGGCGCAGAAAGGACGCAGTCCTTCAGTTGCCAGACCTGCTGCAAATGTTACGGCATGCTGCTCGGCAATTCCGACATCGAAAAAGCGGTCAGGGAATTTGTCGGCGAAAAGATTTAACCCTGTGCCAGAAGGCATTGCGGCGGTGATGGCAACGACGCTGTCATCCTGTGCAGCGCGGTTTGTCAGTTCCTTAGCGAAAACAGATGTATAGGTAGGAGGACCGGCGGGGCCTTTTTTCTGCTTGCCTGTTTCAACATCAAATTTTGCGACGGCGTGATATTTGTCCCCGGCCGCTTCTGCCGGCTTGTATCCCCGTCCTTTTTCCGTGATGACATGAAGCAGAATCGGGCCACGATGCTCAGCATCACGCAGATTGCGCAGAATAGGCACAAGCTGGGTCATGTCATGGCCATCAACCGGCCCGACATAATAAAAGCCCAGCTCTTCAAAGAGGGTGCCCCCCGTAATCATTCCGCGGGCATATTCCTCAGCTTTTTTCGCTGTGCGTTCAATTCCTGAAGGAAGACGCTTGGCCCATTTGCCTGCCAGATCACGAATGGAAAGGAAACGGTGCGATGACATGAGACGCGTCAGATAGTTAGACATCGCGCCAACAGGAGGGGCGATGGACATCTCATTATCATTGAGAATAACGATCAGACGATCGGCCCCGCGATCCCCCATATAACCGGCATTATTCATGGCTTCATAAGCCATACCTGCCGATATTGAGCCATCCCCGATGACGGCTATGACATTACGCTCTTCAAAGCGCGGGTCTTTTTTCGCCTGAATATGATGTGCCGCGGCCATCCCCAGTCCAGCTGAAATGGACGTGGAAGAATGAGCGGCGCCAAACGGGTCATACTCACTTTCAGAACGGCGGGTAAAGCCGGACAGCCCTCCCGGTTGACGCAATGTGCGGATACGCTCCCGGCGGCCAGTCAGAATTTTGTGCGGGTAAGCCTGGTGCCCAACGTCCCAGATGAGACGATCATCAGGTGTGTTGAAAACGGAATGAAGGGCTACGGTCAGTTCGACCACACCGAGGGAGGCCCCTAAATGCCCTCCGGTTGAGGAAACGGCATCAATGGTCTCGGCGCGTAATTCATCTGCGAGATTTTTGAGCTGTTCAACAGAAAGATTCCGCATGTCAGAAGGATAATGAATGCGGTCTAATGTTGGGTAACGACCAAAAGTAGGAATAGTTGAATGACTCATGAGACGTTTAGCTCCTGCGCTCAACAAAATAATCCGCAAGGGAGCGGAGAGTTTCTGCACGTGGTCCGAAAATAGAGAGGGACTCGCGCGCCTGTTCACTGAGGCGACGTGCTTCTGCACGTGCTCCATCAATACCTAAAAGGGCAACATAATTGGATTTATGAGCATTTTCATCTTTGCCAGCTGTTTTCCCCAGCTCTTCTGTGCTGGCTGTGCTGTCAAGAATATCATCAGCAACCTGGAAGGCTGTGCCAATATCAGCTCCATAACGTTGCAGGGCCTGCCGCCGTGGGTCATTGACAGCGACCCCGGCCAGGATAGCACCGGCTTCTGCCGAGTAACGGATCAGGGCTCCTGTTTTCAGGGCGTGGAGCCGTCTGACCTCGTTTAAGGGCAGCGAGCGTCCTTCTCCACGAATATCGATCACCTGCCCACCGACCATGCCGGCAGCTCCGGAGGCCCGGGCAAGGTGTAAAGCCAATTCAGCGCGTACGGAAGCGTCCAGACCGGTGGCAGGGTCCAGAATGACCTCAAAAGCACTTGTTTGAAGAGCATCACCCGCCAGGATGGCGATGGCTTCATTGAATTTCTTGTGGGTTGATGGCTGTCCACGGCGCAGATCATCATCATCCATTGCAGGAAGATCATCATGGACGAGGGAGTAGGCATGAAGAAATTCGACCGAGGCAGCCGCTCTTAACGCGGCGTCATG
The DNA here is from genome assembly GCF_058511235.1 of Aristophania sp. ESL1100. Lineage (NCBI taxonomy): Bacteria > Pseudomonadati > Pseudomonadota > Alphaproteobacteria > Acetobacterales > Acetobacteraceae > Aristophania > Aristophania sp. ESL1100. The sequence goes on from NZ_CP196394.1 coordinate 500,526, forward strand.
TGGGGCGCCAAAAAGAGAGGCGGTCTCAAGCACAAGAAAACCGCGAAGGCGTTTCCCGCCTCCGAGAGAGGCGTAACGCATCGCCTCGATGAGCAGGCTTTCATCACCTTCAACCATGGGAAGAAGAGAATCAATCGTCTGTTCAATTTCGTGACAGGATCGGCTGAGGGCTTCTTTGAGGGGAAGGGCAGTCATTCAGGAAGTCTCCTCAGGAGCGATAAGAGTGGAAGTCAGATCCTCAACAGCCCGGGACCCGTCATTTTTCTGTACAATTGCTTTAACACGCATTTCAGCTTCGCCCAGTCTTTCCTCACAATGCTGGCGCAGAAGAGCGCCACGTTCATAAGCTGTAATCGCTTTTTCCAGTGTTAATTGCCCGCTTTCCAGGTCACGCACAATGCGCTCCAGTTCGGACAGAGCTTCTTCAAAAGAAAGAGATTTCAGTGTTTTCTGGTCAGACTGGGACATGACAAATTACAAATAGGCCCGCTTACTGTGAAAAAATAAATATGGAGCAATGAATCTACAGCGATGCAGCATTTTTTTCCAGCCCCTCAATTGTCTCCAGACTGATACATAAATCATTAATGTCTGACCATATTTTAAAATCTGCTTCTCATTAAAGCCTGTTATAGCTTCAGTCCAGAGCTGAAGCCATATTTCTCTTATATAGTGATAAACGGTTTTTTTAGAAACGCCCTTGTAGAAACAGGTAAAGAACAAACAGTACATCCAGTCCCAGCAGGATCGGTGTCAGGCGAGAGAATTTCCCTGTGAAGAAGGCGATGCAGCTGTAAAACAACATCCCCAGCGTCAGGCTGAGCATGAAATTACCTGTTACAGCGGCAATCAGAAACATCAATAAAGGGGTAAGCATTTCCTCTAATGAGCCTGAAAGCTGCCCGAGGCAGCTTGCCATGCCAAGACCAACCATAATGAGCACGGGTGCTGTTGCAAGGGGAGGAATGGCTGCGATTAAAGGCCAGAGAAAACAGGAACAGAGAAAGAGTAAGGCAACGATGAGAGCTGTCAGTCCCGTACGGGCACCGATTTCTGCCCCTGTGATGTTTTCCACATAGGCAGAAACAGTGCTGGTGCCGAGGCTGGAGCCCATAACACTGGCGAACCCGTCAGCCACAAAAGCGCGCGAATTCACTTTTAAGGGTTTAGAGGCACTCTGGGCATTGGAGCGTTGTATCACGCTCATCAAGGTGCTGGTTGCATCAAAGAAATCACTGAGCAGAAGGTAAAGCGTGATAGGGAGCAATATCCCTATATGCTTGAAAAATCCGGCGAAATCGAAAGGGAAAAGCAAATGAACGGGATAATGGGGCCAGTCTGCAAAATGATCGGGCAATTGGGTGATGAAATGCCCATGATTATCAGGGATGAAAAGCCCGATAACGGTCATCAGGGCAACTGTTATTAAAAATCCTGCCGGAATCTTGCGGATCAGAAAAACGGCGCAAAGGACGAGACCTGCCATTGTCAGCAGAACGGAGGGGTTTGAAAAAGAGCCAAATGTCAGCCCTTCAGAGGAAGGGACTGCGATGCCCGCCGTTGTGAGGCCCAATCGTGCCGCAAAAGCCCCGATAGAGGCCTGTATTCCGATAATAATGACAGGAGGAAAGGCACTGATAATTTTCTGCCTGATCTGTGTCAAAGACAGGGCTGTAAAACATAAGCCGCTGAAAAAGACAGCTGTAAAGGCAATCTGGGGAGAAAAATGACCTTGTACAATGATGACTTCAGTAAACAGGACATTGCTGCTCATGGTAGGCGCAAGGGCAATGGGTAATTTTGCCCAGAGTGCCATGATCAACGTGCCGGCGATCGCACCTGCGATGGTGGTCATCACCATATCATGGCGGGCCAGACCGGTGGCAGACAAAATTGATGGATTCACCGCAACGATATAGGCCATTGCACTAAAAATCGTCAGGCCGGCTGTAAGCTCGCGCTGTATTGTGGAGCCGCGTTCTGAAATGCGGAAAAAACGGTCAAGCCATGAGGAAATCATGATAGTATTTTCATGTATAGAACGGAGGAATCATCGCCTTGGAAAACGTTATATCCGACATCTGAAACCCTGAGTCCCGTTACGGGTTTGATGCTGTGCGGAAGAACGCTCTAAGATAGGGGGGAAGCAAAGCCGCTCTGTCCGTGTCAGAAAGTGCGAAGAGGGCGGCCCCCAGAAGAGCCGGGGAGACCCAGGAATTTTCCTTGATTGCTTTGACAAGCCCTGATGCTGAAGGACCATAACGAAGTAAGGAGGACAAGTTTGTCAGTAATCGTGGCGCTGAAGGAAAAAGGGACGTATTGATTTCAACAGTTTCCAGCCAGAAAGCCGGTTTGCCGGGAAGGAAGATGCTCTGGTCCAGTCTGTTAATGAGACAGGCTGTCTCTTTTTCTTCCTTGAGATGGAGGGGAAGAAGGTCCAGTAACGTCTCAAGACATCCGCCGGAATTCTTTTTCGTCATGAAAGAAGCCGGTTTGTCTCCAGAGGGCGCCCATCCCCATAGAAATAATCCTTCCTCGGGGAGATCTTCATCTTTAAGATCACCGATCAGATAGAATGGGACGAAAATTGTTTCGGCGATTTCATCCTTATCCTGCCAGACAAGCTGCCCTTCACCAGGATTGATCACCAGGCGGGAGGTCTCTGACACAACTTCGTAAACCCTGAAGAGAGGGGGATCATTCTGTTCTGAGGGGACGGGAAGATCAGAGTTTTTCAGCTGATAGGATAAAGCCAGAAGAGCGGTTTGCAGAAGATTTGCGGCAATCGCATCACTTTCAGCAAGGAAACGCCTGGAGCCTGAAAAATATTCCTCATTATGGTTGTAATAGTCACGCATGGCCCCCTGGGAGCTTGCTGAGGCGTCATGTAAAATACGCCCCAACGACCAATCCACGTCATGGTCTGTCCAGCTGAATGGGTCCGGCAGATGTTCCAGGAGTGCTTCGGGGCGGCAGATAAAACGGACGATTCTGTGGTCTGCAAACTCCCGGGGAGCGTGATGGGTAAAAAGACTTCGTGGTGAAGGGCTGCGGCTATCCAACTTATCAGCATCGTGCCCGTTTAAGCCGAAAATGCACCAGTTAATGGGAAAAGACATTGTCAGCTTGAAGATCTCTTCACCATGTCTTTCTTTCAACTGCTTTACGAATTCTCGGACAGAAGCACCTTCGGGGTAGAAATATTCGTCAAGAGATAAGGGTAAAATCCAGTTCAGAGACTGACTGGCCTGATGGACCAGTTCTCTCTGGGCGGCTTCCCGGCGCGCCAGGGTATCGGAAATGGCGGGGTCAGTACGGGTAATCCTGATATCATAACGGTGTGCCGCTATTTGCAGGAATTCCCATGTACCGTCATCTGACTGATCATCACAGATCAATAAACTGTCAAAACCCACTGCCAGATGGTGTGCAATCCACCAGTGAAGGTCTTTGCGCGCATTGCGAACACAGAGCAGGATTGCACTTCTGGGCATAAATTTCAGTCCATTTTCAGGGCGGCAAGGAAGGCACTCTGAGGGATTTCGACCTTACCGAATTGCCTCATCCGTTTTTTACCTTCTTTCTGTTTATCCAGAAGTTTTCTTTTACGGGAAATATCCCCACCATAACATTTTGCCGTAACATCTTTTGACAAGGCGCCAATTGTTTCACGGGCAATCACTTTGGAGCCGATGGCGGCCTGAATGGCAATTTTGAAAAGCTGTTTGGGGATCAGATCTTTCAATTTGGCACAAATGGCCCGTCCACGCATTTCAGCAGCAGAGCGATGTGCGATAAATGAAAGCGCATCGACAGGTTCATGATTAACGAGGATGGAGATCCTCACAAGATCACTCTCTTCATACCCATCCATCTGATAATCAAAGGAGGCATAACCGCGTGTCAGTGATTTCAGGCGGTCATAAAAATCGAAGACGACTTCGTTGAGAGGCAGGCGGTAAACCGCCATGGCCCGGTTGCCAACATAGGTCAGATCTTCCTGAATACCGCGTCTTTCACTGCAGAGACTCAAGACGGAGCCAAGATATTCATCCTGAACGAGGATTGAAGCTTTAATCCATGGTTCCTCGATTTTAGCAATCTGGGAAAGATCAGGCATATCGGCAGGATTATGGAGCTCTTCAGTCGTGCCGTTTGTGCGTTCAATTTTATAGACAACGGAAGGCGCTGTCGCGATCAGATCGAGATCAAACTCGCGCGAGAGACGCTCCTGAATGATTTCGAGATGCAAAAGCCCAAGGAACCCACAACGGAAGCCAAAGCCCAGGGCAGCTGACGTCTCAGCTTCAAAATGGAAAGACGCATCATTGAGGCGCAGTTTTCCCAGACTGTCACGCAATTTTTCAAAGTCGTCTGCATCAATGGGGAACAAACCACACCAGACAACCGGGATAGAAGGTTTAAAACCGGGGAGTGCTTTTTCTGCCGGGCGGTTATCCAAAGTGATCGTATCACCAACATTACAATCAGCCACAGTTTTGATCGCAGCGTTGATATAGCCGATTTCACCGGGGCCGAGGGAGTCTACAGTCTTCATTTTAGGCAGGAAGACACCGACCTGATCGACATGATACGTGGCGCCAGTCTGCATCATGCGGATTTTGTCACCGCGTTTCAGGCGCCCTTCCTTGATGCGGACGAGAATGATGACCCCGAGATAGGCATCATACCAGCTATCAACCAGCAAAGCCTGAAGAGGGGCTTTTTCGTCGCCAGTAGGGGCAGGGAGTTTCTGGACCAGCGCTTCCAGCACACCCTCAATATTCAGGCCGGTTTTTGCGCTGATTTCAACAGCGTCATCTGCCGGTATGCCGACCACTTCTTCAATCTGCTCACGGACGCGTTCAGGCTCAGCGGCAGGAAGATCGACTTTATTGAGAACAGGCACAATTTCATGATTGGCATCAATAGCCTGATAGACGTTTGCCAATGTCTGCGCTTCCACCCCCTGAGAGGCATCAACGACGAGCAAAGACCCCTCACAGGCCGCCAGGGAACGACTGACCTCGTAGGCAAAGTCCACATGGCCCGGCGTGTCCATCAGATTAAGCGTATAAACTTTGCCATCTTTAGCCGGGTATGTCAGGCGGACTGTCTGAGCCTTGATGGTAATACCGCGTTCCTGTTCCAGCTCCATGGAATCGAGGACCTGCCCTTTCATTTCACGGGCGGTCAGGGCACCGCACGCTTCGATAAGACGGTCAGCCAAAGTCGATTTGCCATGATCAATATGGGCAATAATCGAGAAATTCCGGATAAGGGAGAGCGGTGTGTCAGTCATAGCCTGTCTATAAGTGATTCGGGAATGTTTGTCAGCATTGGCTGATTGTTAATGAAGACTCATCGATCTGTCAGACGGAATTCAATGCGGCGATTGCGTGCAAGGTCCTGCGGACTCGAGCCTTTGGCCAGAGGCTGGTAGTCTGAAAAACCGGTCGCGGCAAGATGATGAGGGTCAATCCCTTCTGAGATCAGCATTTTCACAACGGTAATAGCCCTTGCTGAAGAAAGCTCCCAGTTACTGGCATAAATTGTGTGAATGGGAAGCAGATCCGCATGGCCATCAACGCGCAGAATCCATGGGATATCGTTGGGAATCGTTTTGGCTATTCTCCGAAGGGTCTGGGCCAATGTCCGAATTTCCCTTTTGCCTTCAGCGGTGAGTTCAGCGCTGCCGGTCGGGAACAGAATTTCAGATGGGAAGACGAATCTGTCGCCTATAATTTCAATCCCACGTTTATTTTTAAGAATGTCGCGCAGACGGCCAAAAAATTCCGAGCGATAACGTTGCAGCTGCGTGACTTTATCGGCCAGAGCGATATTCAACTTCTGCCCGAGATCAGTAATCTGCTTGTCTTTGGCAAGGTCAGCCTTGGACTCGATATCGAGTGCACTTGCAAGGACTTCCAGCTGGCGTGAGAGTTCCGTAACCTGTTTGGAAAGCCTGATCATCGTGTTGAGTTGCGAGGCCTCGAAAGCGTTACTCTCATTTTTGATTTTTTCAATGGAACTGCTTTTATCAGCAAGATCTGTTTTAAGAGCGGCAAGCTGACTTTCTTTAAGCTGGTTATCATTTTGAGCCCGCTTGAGTTCATTCTGACTGAGAGACAGAAGTTCAGCCAGATGACTAAGCTCCCCTTTGAGAGAAGAAAGTGAGCGTTCCTTTTGTGAAACCGATGCAGAAAGAAGCTGCTGTCCAACCACAAAAATCAGCAGAACAAAGGTTACGACCATCAAAAGTGTGGACAGGGCATCTACGTAGCCTGGCCACGCATTGATTCCCTTTTGTGCGTTACGTCTGCGCCGTGCCATGATGTTATGGCTCTTCTCTCATATGGGCTCTGGCCCGCAAATCATCATGAATGACTCTGATCTGTCTGCCGATATCCTGAAGAATCTGTATAGAGGCCTGCTCACGGTTCTGTTGTTCCAGGGTCGTCAATATCTCGCGCAGAGCGGCAACAAGCTGCTGCTGGCTTTCCTGATTATCACGCACGATCGAACGTAAAACAGCCTGATTTTGTTGTAGAAGCGTAATATTTTCTGTCGTGAGGCTCATGAAATCCTGCACGTAAGGCAGCCAGTTCTCCAAGTTGGAAGGCAGAGGTGCCGCTTCATAGACAGGGGCAGAAGGTGCTGCGGCAATGACAGCCGGTTCGATGTCTGTTGTCTGGTTGGTGAGCCAGTCTTCCAGTTCATTGAAAAAGCGGTTTTGAGCCTGCCCGGCTGTCAGGTCAAGAAAGCCAACAATCAAAGCGCCGGCAAGCCCGAACATGGAGCCGGAGAAAGCGGTCGCCATCCCACTGAGAGGTTTTACAAGACCATTTTTAATATGGTCGAACATCAGAGCAACGTCAGAATCCGCTGAGGGCATGCCGCCAATGACATCTGCAATCGAACGGATCGTGAGCAGCAGGCCGTAAAAAGTTCCCAACAGCCCCAGAAAGATCAGAAGCTGCGTTATATAACGTGAAATATCACGCGCTTCATCCATGCGCATATTCAGACTGTCGAGAATTGTTTCTGCCGTCTGGTGCGAAAGTGCCAGAGGCTTTCTTTCATCAGTCTCCACTTTTCCGACCAGAGTAGAAAGGGTGCCGAGCAGGCGCATCTTGCGCCGGGTTGCCAGACCGGAACGAGCCTGACGCAAACTTTCGGCCCCATTAATTTCAGGATAAAGCCTGATGACGAGATGAATATTCCAGATCACGCCAATGAACATAATTGCAACGATCGTTCCACACAGTCCCGGATTGGACATGAACGCATGGACAAGCATTGGCCAGAGCCAGCCAGCCAGAGCTGTAATAATCAGAAGGAACAGGCACATTCTGACCAGATAGGATGTAGGGCGTGTCATGGCTTATCGGCTCTCCTTAATGTGAGGTGGCTGCCGCTTCGGGCATGGAAGAGTCAGGCGTAATTTTGACAGGATTTTCAAGAATATGGATATCGACACGGTCCGGTGGATTCTTGTCTGAAGCCTCTGGCGCACCATGAGCGATTGGGTAAATCCTCGTGCTGGCAACATGATTGAGCATGAGCAGAGAACGCAGAATAATCGCCCGTTCGAGTGAAATACGGCGCGGCATGGAGGCATCATCGGCTACGGCAGCGCCATAACTTTCAAGCCGGATCCGTTTCGTTGGCTGATCTGCGAGTGTTCTGGCAAGAGCCGTGATTGAATCAAGGGTCGCCTGATTAATGGCGGCCGATTGCGCGCCGAAAAGAACTCGTATCTCTGTGGGGCTGAGCGTCACGAAAGAGCTTTTTGCCTTGGGATCAGCCTTAACCTCTTCAGGAGCAACTGGAGGATGTTTCTGAACAGGGACAAAAGGTGGCGCAATCACGACATTTGTCGGGGCGGCGGCAGGCACAGCAGGAATTGTCGTATAACCGGGGGGAGAAGGGGGGGCTTTTTCCGATCTGTGTGCAGCGGAGATTGTGGAGCTTACCGAACTATGTGCCTCAGACGCATGGGGGGGGGTATGAACCCGTGCCGGTTTTGCCGACTGCGTCTTTGGAGAAGAGGGTGGGGGTGAAGGAGGCAGGGCGTCAAGATTGGTCGAAATCTGCGCCATTGCATCCTTATAGCAGGCAAGACCTGAAATAAGGGAAGTGCATAACAGGAAAGAGACAGTCAGTCTGGTTCTCATAATGTAATCCTAACCGGGGGAAGCTCTCTCCTGCAACCCTCTTCATGTCTTGCCGGAAGTCTGTTTCAGGGAGTGGAGGCCTTGATAATCGAGCTTTGGACTAGGTCTTTCAAAGGCCCATGGAAATGCGGATTGCCCGCAACGATCACGATTTCTTCCTCATCGAGGGCGCTAAGATCATTTCCTGCCGCATCTGTTACGTAGCCGCCTGCTTCTCTTACGATAAGCATGCCTGCCGCGCAGTCCCATGGACGAATCCCAAGTTCCCAATAACCTTCAAAACGGCCAGCTGCAACCCATGCGAGGTCCAGAGCTGCCGCGCCGAAGCGTCTGATCCCGGCGACTTTAGGCATCAGGGCACCCAGTACGTAACCAAAGGGCTTTCTGTGTTCTTCAGACACTTTGGCAAAGGGGATCCCTGTGGCAAAGACCGCTTCTGAAAGTTTGCGTCTGGCAGAAACGCGGAGGCGACGTTCATTCAGAAAAGCGCCAACGCCTTTTTCTGCCCAGAAAAGCTCATTGGCGGCAGGGTTATAAACCACGCCTGCGACAAGCTCTATGCTTCCATCAGGCATACGGCGTTGCAGGCCGATGGAAATAGCCCAGTGAGGCATCCCATGAAGAAAGTTCGTCGTGCCATCAAGCGGGTCGATAACCCAGCGCCAGCTCCAGTTATCGCTGCCTGATGCGCCACTTTCCTCCATAAGGAAAGCATAGCCCGGGCGTGCACGATTCAGTTCTTCTTTAATTGTGGCTTCAGCTCTCATATCAGCCTGGGAGACAAAATCTCCCGGACCTTTGATACTGACCTGAAGCTGTTCGACTTCAGCAAAATCCCGCAAGAGAGAGCGGGCGGCTTTCTGCACAGCATTGTGCATAACAGCCATATGGGGGGATAGGCGCATTAACTTAGTCCTTGGCGCGTTCTACGTAAGAACCGTCTTCTGTGCGGACGACAATACGTTCACCAGCTTCAACAAAAGGAGGCACGAGTGTCTTGACGCCATTGGAAAGCAGAGCCGGTTTATAGGAGGAGCTGGCCGTCTGGCCTTTGACAACAGGATCGGCCTCAGCAACTTCCAGTGTGACATGAGGAGGCAGCGTTACAGCAACCGCATCACCTTCCACCAGCTTAACGCTAAGCGGCATATTATCCTGAAGGAAAGCAAGCTGGTCGCCCAGAATATCCTGATGCAGCATTGTCTGCTCAAAGGTCTCAGGATCCATCAGAACAATATTTTCGCCATCCATGTAGGAATAGATGTAGTCTTTATCTTCTGTGACAAGACGCTCGACCGTGTCAGCTGTACGCCATCTTTCATTGGTTTTATTGCCTGTTGTCAGGTCGCGCATTTCCACCTGGATAAAGGCACCGCCTTTGCCGGGAGTAAGAATCTGCTGCTTCAGAACCGTCCACCGACGGCCGTTATGTTCAATAACCTGTCCAGCTCTGATAAGGTTGGCTTGCTGTTTCATGGAAGTCGGTTCTCCGCTTTGGTGATAATCCCGGTTTTATTTCTATAGCGGTTTCTAGCGTCAGCGAGGGGGGAGATGCAAGGCGCCTCTGCCTTCTTCTTTAACGAAACCGGTGAATTGTTCCTTTCGGAGATCTCACAGTCTCTTCAGGGGACTCCGGGCTCTCTTTGGGGAGCAAATATTCTGGCCCTATGGGGACTTTACCTTTTCCACCTGGAATATCAACCACATAATGTGGCCAGGCGAGGCCTGAAACACGCCCACGCAAAGCGGCGAGAAGCGCGCGGCCCTGCTCAATAGGGACGTGAAAATGAGCTGTGCCGGGAGCGGGGTCAAGATGATGCAGATAATAAGGTTTCACCCTGTTCTGGATCAAACCTCGTAACAACTCCTCCAATGCAGCGACGGTGTCATTCACACCTTTCAGCAATACCGATTGTGAAAGAAGCGGGATTCCTGATGTGACTAATGTACGGATTGCCATGCGGGCATCAGGACTCAGCTCTCGTGCATGGTTGGTATGGATGACAATCCAGAGCGCTTTTTCGGTTTCGAGAGCCTCTGTCAGGTCGTTCGTGATGCGTTCAGGTGCGGCAACAGGAACACGGGAATGGATACGGATTGTCTGGATGTGATTAATAGCATTCAGATGCTCCATGATGAATCGCAAACGCCGGGGAGAAAGCATCAAAGGATCGCCACCAGAGAGAATCACTTCCTGAATGTCCGGATGGTTATGAAGCCAGTCAAAAATCCTGAGCAGAGCTTCTTCGCTTAAGAGACCGCCATCAGGGCCGACATGTTCGCGCCGGAAGCAGAAGCGGCAATAGAGAGGGCAGATTAATAAAGGTTTGAGAAGAACACGGTCTTCATAGCGGTGAATTAAACCTGGAAGAGGGGAATAGGCTTCATCACCAATGGGATCTTCTCTTTCATAATCCTGAATAACGAGCTCTTCAGCGCTGGGGATGACCTGCCGCCCAATCGGGTCTGAAGGAGTTTCGATTAGAGATTGAAATGCTGGCGGAATGGCTGTGGCATAATGCTGGCCAATTTCTTCAAGCAGGGCATAGTCTTTTTCTGTTGCCAGTCCTGCGTCTATGAGAGATTGAGGCGTACGAAGAGTGGAGAGAGAAGAAGGTTCATGGGCGTTTTGCATAAATTGGCTCTAGCGAAGCTTGACTGAGTTATGCAACAAAAACTGTTCCTGCTTTGCTATGAAATTATACAGCATTTTACCTGACGGGGTTTATGGTTTCTCTTTCTCATCATTTACGTGCTCTGGCTGATAAGGCTCCCATCGTTAAAAAACGGATGGAAATGATGCGTGCCGGCAGAAAATTTTTTGATGAACGTCATTATCTTGAAGTGGAAACACCCTATCTCGTGAAAACGCCCGGCGAAGAGGTGCATTTGCATTGCTTCTCAACATGGCTCGAAAAGCCCGATGGCACGCCATCAGAAAAAAGATTTCTGCACACGAGTCCGGAATTTGCCATGAAGCGCCTTCTTGCAGCTTTGCAATGCCCTTTATATCAATTCGCCCGTGTCTGGAGAAATGGTGAAAAAAGCGCGACACATCTGCCGGAATTTACGATGCTGGAATGGTATCGCCCCGGCGCTGACCTTGCGTCTCTGATGGATGAAACCGAGGAATTCCTAAAAACAGTTTTGCCCCCGATTCTGGTATATGGACCGGATAAAGTGACTCTGACAGAGCCTTTCGAACGTCTGACGCTACAGGATGCCTTCCGCCAATATGTAGGGGCTGATCTGCTCGGCACAATTCATGATGCCCCGGCGCTAGCACGTCAGGCCGGTGTTACTTTGCGGGAAGGTGAAAACTGGGAGGACCTGTTTTTCCGTCTGATGATGGAAAAAATAGAACCCTATATCGGGCGTGAGAGACCCACATTCCTGACGCACTGGCCTTCACCGCAAGCTGCTCTGGCCAGACGTGATCCTCAGGAGCCGCGCGCGGCACTTCGTTTTGAGCTCTATGCGGCTGGGTTGGAACTGGGAAATGCGTTTGAGGAACTGACAGACGCGGCAGAGCAGAGAGTGCGTTTTACAGAGGATAGAGCCCGTAGAGTATCGCTTTACGAAGAGCGTGATTGGCCTCTGGACGAAGATCTTCTGCGGGATCTGCCTTATATGCCCCCTTGTTCTGGAATCGCTGTAGGGTTTGATCGTCTCGTTATGCTCGCAACAGGAGCACCCCGGATTGAGGATACTCTCTGGTTTGGATGACGTCACGTGGTAGGATCAGAATCATGATACGATCAGGGATCAGGGATTAGGGGCAGGGGGCTGAAATGAGGACAATGAGTAGGCGATTCGTTTGGGGATACGCATTTTCGGTAATTCTGACGGGTTTGTTTCTGTCAGGTTGCGCAACATCCCCATTGCAGCAGAAAAAGCTCCTTAATTCACTTATCGGGCAGTCATCGCTTGAAGTCGTGAGGACTTTTGGGGTCCCTTCAGCGACTTTTCGTACGCAGAATCATGATTTCATGTCTTATCTTGTGACGGATACGCAATATTTCCCGGGCTCTCCAGACTGGGGATGGGGCTGGGGCGGCGGTTATGGATTCTGGGGTGGCCCCGGCCCATGGGGGGCAGGGGGGCTTCCTCCCAGCTATTCCACAACATCATGTCAGACGCTGTTTGAGCTGGTGAATGACCGTGTTATATCGTGGCGCAAAAGAGGAGATGGCTGTTGAAGTCCCGTAATGCGTCATTTATGAAAACATGCTGTCAGATAGGATCTCTCATCGGATATATGGGGCTTTTATCCGCATGTGGAAGCAACGAGCCTGATCGACAGACACATTATTATGTCAAACAGTCGACTTATGCGGAGCTTCTGCCGGAAGCGGAGTCGGTTACCAATCAATATATTCCGTCGGGAAAAGGGCAGGCTCCCAACAGCCCGTTGGCCTATCATATGACGCCGACCGTTTCCTATGAGGATAACACCCTTGATGAGAATCTGAGTTCGTCCATCGAATTGTCAGATTATTACGCGGCGGTGCAGCAGGCCGGATGGGTCCGGTGGTTGCAGGCAGAGGGGCCTTATACCGTTCTTGCCTTACCGAATGGTGTTCTCGAATCCTATGGCCATAACTGGTCAGGTGGCCTGATGGCGCCAGCCAACCAGAAGCGGCTGTCTGATCTGATGGGCGATACGATTTTGCGCGGCAATTACAGTCTTGCACGTTTGCGTCATCTGGCACGTCTCTATGACGGCAATGCTGAAGCAACGACTCTGACGGGCAAGAAAATCTTTTTGAGACCTCTCCCGTCAGGAGAGGTGATTGTCATTTCAGCTAATGGGGCGACAGCGCGTATTACAAGCCAGCCATATCCACAATCCAACGGGACTTTATATGTGGTCAGTACCGTGATTGTGCCCGATCAGTCGGCAACGGAATATTAAATTTCTTCGGATGTGAGAGAGCGGAGCCAGTTCAGGTCACTAACCTCTCCATTTAAGGAAAATGAGACGAATTCCGCTCCTTTCCCCACGGCTTCAAGAGCTGAGGCGGGAGAGGAAGGCAATTCGGCAACGCAGGGCAATTCAGCAAAACCGCTCCATTTCTCTATGACGTCCAGGGCTTCAGCTGGGAATGAGACATAATCCGCTCCAGCTTCCCCGGCATACATGGCCTCATCAAGGGTCTGGCAGAAACAGCCTGTTTGCAGTCTGAATGATTTTAAAGCTGAAATTCCCGCTTTAAGGGCCGCTACGTCACGAAAATGTATACCGTCACTCTCTATTAGAGGAAGTGTTCCAAAGTCGGGCTTTTCTGGGGGAGCCAGAATAAGGGCGACGTCGTGAGTGCGGAGGAGGGACGTCAGGGATTTGATGAAAGTTCCAGAAAAGGATTCAGAGAAATCCAGCCGGAAGGCTGAGACGCGAGGATGCGCGACAATGTCTGATAAATGGTTCGCAAAAGACTCGCTATCATTCTGGAACGTCAGGGAGGGGTAGAGATCAAAATCTTTCATTTCGGCTCATGATGCCAGAGTCTCGAAAGGCTTTCCAGTCCTGCTCATGCAGGGATACAAAAATCCGCCTGAAATCTTTTTAAGAGAAAGAAAAGTCTTTTCAGACAAGAAGAACCCCTGATACTGTTGAAAAAACATAAGGGAATTAAAGCGGATATGACAGAGCATCCTGAGTCGGAACTCCATAATAATGATCCCGTTGAAAGGCTGGAGAATGCGCTGGTGCGTATGGCCTTTATCCTTGAGCAGCGGGATAGTTACATTGCAGAGGAGAAGAAGCGGAAAGAGGCTGAACTTGCCAGGGTAACAGCGCAGATTGATGCTTTGGAGAGCAGAATTACCACAATTCTGCAAGGGACTGCTGCGGTCGAAGAAAAGAAAGGGTGATTCATGGCGCAGGTTACGCTCAATATCACAGGGGCGACCTATGTCGTCGGGTGCAAGGATGGCGAGGAAAGTCACGTTCAATCGCTCGCGCAGGAAGTTGAACGGCGTTTAAATACCGTCAGGGCAAATCTTGCTCCAAATAATGAAACTCACGCTTTGTTTCTGACAGCACTTCTTATGGCTGATGAAATCAAGGATCTGCAGGCAGGGCAGCTGACCGATGATGCTCAGAAGTCCATAGAAGATGCGCGTCTGATTATTGAAAACCAGACACGTAAGGAAGAAAGACTTCAACAGGTTGCTGATTTGGCAGAAGACCTTCTGGGGCAAATTGAACAATTGCAGCCCGACCAGCAAAAGATAAAGAAGGATCAGGCGTCTTAAGCTTGAATTTTTCCTCCTTCAATGTCATATCACGGAGCAG
>NZ_CP196394.1:520000-587500 GCF_058511235.1 Aristophania sp. ESL1100
AGCCATCCTTTAAAGAAAGCGTAATAGCTCACTGGTCTAATAGAAACCCTGCGCCGAAAATGTAACGGGGCTCAAGCCACGTGCCGAAGCTGTGGGTGTATGATTTATCATACGCGGTAGCGGAGCGTTCTGTAAGCCTGCGAAGGAGACGGGGTGACCCTCTCTGGAGGTATCAGAAGCGAGAATGCTGACATAAGTAGCGACAAACAGTGCGAGAAACACTGTCGCCGAAAGTCCAAGGGTTCCTGCGCAAGGTTAATCCCCGCAGGGTGAGCCGGCCCCTAAGGCGAGGGCGAAAGCCGTAGTCGATGGGAACTGGGTAAATATTCCCAGGCCTGCCAGAAGTGACGAATGAGAAATGTTGTATGCTCTTAACGGATTGAGCATGCTTTTGGACCATTCCAGGAAATAGCTCTGGCATATAGACCGTACCCGAAACCGACACAGGTGGACTGGTAGAGAATACCAAGGCGCTTGAGAGAACGATGCTGAAGGAACTAGGCAAATTGCTCGTGTAACTTCGGGATAAACGAGACCCATATGTGGGCAACCATGTATGGGTGGCACAGACCAGGGGGTAGCGACTGTTTAGTAAAAACACAGGGCTCTGCGAAATCGAAAGATGACGTATAGGGCCTGACGCCTGCCCGGTGCCGGAAGGTTAAGAGGAGATGTGAGAGCATTGAATTGAAGCCCCGGTAAACGGCGGCCGTAACTATAACGGTCCTAAGGTAGCGAAATTCCTTGTCGGGTAAGTTCCGACCTGCACGAATGGCGTAACGACTTCCCCGCTGTCTCCAGCATCGGCTCAGCGAAATTGAATTCCCCGTGAAGATGCGGGGTACCCGCGGTCAGACGGAAAGACCCTATGAACCTTTACTGCAGCTTTGCAGTGGCATCAGGAAAATTCTGTGTAGGATAGGTGGGAGGCATCGAAGCAGGGGCGCCAGTTCCTGTGGAGCCGTCCTTGAAATACCACCCTGACTTTTTCTGATGTCTAACCGAGGCCCATTAGCTGGGTCCGGGACCCTGCATGGCAGGCAGTTTGACTGGGGCGGTCGCCTCCTAAAGGATAACGGAGGCGCGCGATGGTGGGCTCAGGTCGGTCGGAAACCGACTGTCGAGTGCAATGGCATAAGCCCGCCTGACTGCGAGAGTGACAGCTCGAGCAGAGACGAAAGTCGGCCATAGTGATCCGGTGGTTCCACGTGGACGGGCCATCGCTCAACGGATAAAAGGTACTCTAGGGATAACAGGCTGATCTCCCCCAGAGTCCACATCGACGGGGAGGTTTGGCACCTCGATGTCGGCTCATCACATCCTGGGGCTGGAGCAGGTCCCAAGGGTTCGGCTGTTCGCCGATTAAAGTGGTACGTGAGCTGGGTTTAGAACGTCGTGAGACAGTTCGGTCCCTATCTGCCGTGGGTGTAAGAGACTTGAGAGGATTTGTCCCTAGTACGAGAGGACCGGGATGAACGAACCTCTGGTGCACCGGTTGTCACGCCAGTGGCACAGCCGGGTAGCTAAGTTCGGAATGGATAACCGCTGAAAGCATCTAAGCGGGAAACCAGCCTCAAAACTAGGTCTCATAGAGCCGTTCAAGACCAGGACGTTGATAGGTCAGGTGTGTAAGGGAGGTAACTCTCTTAGCTAACTGATACTAATCGCTCATATCTCTCACACATAAACACATGCACAGTCATCTCCTACTCAAAAACACTTCTCATAAAAATACGCACTAACACTTCTTACTCTCTCTTTACAGAGTGAGCGGGAAGACCTGGTGGCTATGGCAGGGGGATTAAACCCGATCCCATCCCGAACTCGGCCGTAAAACACCCTAGCGCCTATGATACTGCACCTTAAGGTGCGGAAAAGTCGGTCGCCGCCAGGTCCCCTCGCTCACTCTCTTTACCCACCACCGCTGCGGGGTGGAGCAGCCCGGTAGCTCGTCAGGCTCATAACCTGAAGGCCGCAGGTTCAAATCCTGCCCCCGCTTCCAATTCATCCCCCCACTAAAAATAATACCCAAAGATTATTAAAAACGACTTCTTCCAATGGTTGTCGTGATCGCTCAGTAATTCGTCCTTGCAGAATTGGAAGCTGCCCTAAGCGACCCCGCGCTAACAGTCTCTTCACAAAGGCCTGAGGTCTTTTGATTGAAGAGCGTCAAAAGAATGCCTCGGATTATAAAGGTGATTGGCTCTAGGTGATAAAACAGACATTATCCTTTATCATGATTTTATCTATGAATATCCTTTCTAGGACAATTATCTGATGCAATGGAAAAATTTTATTTCTTCAATAATTGGTGGTCTCGTATCTGGTGGACTGATAACAGCTATTTCAAATGTTTATATTATAAAATATCAAAATGATCTGAGTGATACCTCCTGGAAAAATCAACATTCTATCGGTAAATCTGAAAAATTCTTTGAAAAAAAAGTGGATATATTAAGTGAATATGTTTCGGCAATATCTGAAACCTTAGATCTTGATATATCATCTGGAATTTTTGTGAAAAAAGAGATTTTGAAGAAGCTTATTCAAGGAAACGATATAAAATTTAACTCTGAAGCATTAGACGAACTAGGTCTGCCCAATGCAAAGGATCTAATGGCTGAGGAATTTTTATCCAATAAAAAATTAAAAAAATATACGGATTTAATTCGTTTATATTACGGGCATGATATATTCTTATTAGCAAAAGATATTTTAAATAAATTATATTATTATGGGAATCCTGAATTTGATCCTAATATTATTTATATGCTTAATAATAAGATTAAAGCTTTAAAAGAGAAAAAGAAAAATTCTTTGCAAGATTTTATACTTGCTACGAAAAGTTATATAAGCATGAAAGGCTACCCACCTGAACTATCACGGGAGATAGATATTCTTGAGTCAAAAATGATGGATTCTATAGAAGAAGATATGAGTAAAAAATGAATTAATTTTGAGAATTTATGAGTTCAACCTTCATATTTCTCTATCCGTGATATGATGTGTATTGTACGTAATAAAAAGTAACGTTCTTATTTATTTAAATTTTCTTTGTTTGATAGTTTATAAAACCTTTCAGAGCCCCGCAAATAATCTTGTAGAGAGATAACGTTCAGCAAAAGAAGGGGCAATGGTAACAATTGTTTTCCCTTTATAAGGGGCCTTTTTTGCTAATTGAAGGGCAACAGATAAAGCAGCACCTGAGGAAATACCAATGGGGATACCCTCGGTGCGGGCACAAAGACGTGCTGTTTCAATAGCATCCTGCTCTGATGCGGTCATGACTTTATCGATAAGTGTCAGATTTAACGTCTCAGGCTTGAACCCTGGCCCCAGCCCCTGGATCCCGTGGGGACCTGGGTCATCACCGTTAATGATGGCACTTTCCTGTGGTTCTACACCAATCACCTGAAGGTCCTGCTTGTGGGCTTTCAGCCCTTGGGCAATACCGGACGCTGTGCCGCCAGTTCCCAGACCTGCGACAACGACATCAACGGCGCCTTTTGTATCAACCCAGATTTCTTCAGCCGTTGTCATAGCGTGAATGGCAGGATTGGAATTATTGGCAAATTGGCTGGGCATCCAACAATGTTCAGAGGTTCTGACAATTTCTTCTGCCCGTTTGATAGCGCCTGTCATGCCGAGGGAGGCAGGGGTCAGCTCAAGTTGCGCTCCCAGAAGACTCAGCATTTTTCGCCGTTCTAAGGAAGCGCTCTCGGGCATAGTTACGATCAGTTTGTAGCCAAGCGTTGCCGCGGCAAATGCGAGTGAAATTCCAGTGTTGCCAGAAGTGGGTTCGACAAGAATGGATTTGTCAGGGGAAATAAGGCCCTTTGATTCCGCATCGCAAATCATGGCCAGCCCGATCCGGTCTTTCACAGAACCAAGAGGATTGAAAAATTCGAGCTTCAGGAGAATAGGCGTGGAAAGACCTTCTTTCCGACTCAAACGATGCAGTGCGACAAGCGGCGTTCCGCCAACTGTTTCAAGGATAGAGCCATAAACCCGCCCGCGCGGCGGAACAGCAGGGCTTTGAGGACAGGATGGATATGATCGTTCTGACATGAGAGTGAGCTTATCAGAAGATATAAGGAATTGCACGGCAGGAAACGTTAATCTCTTTATTTTACGCTATGACATCGGGTAAATAGGGTAATATGATATTATAACGATACAAAGAAGGATATCATGTACCTTAGAAAAGACCGTATTCTGACTGCCTTGGCTATTATGCTGGATGTGGCTTTCTATGCAGGGCGTTCGGGCGTGATCAGTGGAAACGATATTGCGAAACGCAATGGTTTAATGCGCAGGGGGATTGAACCTGTGTTGCAGGCTCTCTCACGTGCGCAGCTTCTCGATAGTGTCAGGGGGCCGAAAGGAGGCTACAGGTTGGCTAAATCCCCCCGTATTATCACGCTCAAGGAAATTGCCAGAGTCGTCAGTGCATCTGAAGAGCCGTCTGAAACAGCAAAAAGTGTCCTGTTTGAAAATGTTCTATCCCCTTATTGGCAACGGCTCGATGCGGAAATTGAGGTGAAACTGGAGGGTGAGACATTGGGGGACCTGCTTTTGCAGGCAGAGAAAACCGGCTTGTCACGTCCCAGCCGTGCCCCCTTGAGTTTTTCGATCTAGCATAATAAACGAAACTATCTGGGATATTTGAAATAATAACGAATTATTTTAGTTAATTATCCTAAAAGGTTTGTATAAAGTTTTTGTGTCATGAAAATTGTCCCGTCCTATCTGCCTTTTGCTTTCCGACTGGATACGCTTTCTGTTCTTATTATAGGGGGTGGGACTGTTGCGTTGCATAAATTGCGGCTTTTGCAGGGGCGGTGCGGGCAGATTCACGTCTGGGCTAAACAGGCTCATCCTGAAATTATCAAGGCAGCCGCTGAAAAAGACATTACGCTCAGACTCGGTGAGGTAACAGAGGCGGAGCTTGAGAAAACGCTCCCGTCTCAAGGACTGGTTTTCGCTGCGACGGATAATGAATGTCTTAATGCGCTTGTTTCAAGACTGGCCCATAAGCATCGTGTGCCTGTCTGTGTTGTTGATAATGCGGCGTTATCGAGTTTTATTACACCGGCTTATGTGATGCGCGATCCCGTGCAGGTGGCCATTACAACTGGCGGAACGTCTCCTGTCATGGCGCGTCGGCTAAGGCAGATGATTGAACAGGCTCTTCCAGCCAGATTAGGCCAGGTTGCCGCATTTATGGCTTCCAGAAGGGAGTGGCTCAAGACGAAATTGCCGGATATCGGAAAAAGACGGCGCGTATGGGAAAATTTTATCGATAGTACGGGATATGAAGCAGCTCTGGCTGGAGACGAGAAAAGCGCCCTAAGTAAATTGGATGCTCTGGTGACAGGGGATCAGAGCAAAGGAGAAGTTTGGCTCGTAGGGGCTGGCCCGGGAGATGCGGACCTTCTGACCGTGGCTGCCTTGCGCCTTATGGGGAATGCGGATTGTGTCCTTTATGATAAGCTGGTTTCAGAAGATATTCTGGATCGTGTCCGGCGTGATGCAGAGCGTATTTATGTCGGAAAGGAACGCTCTCACCATACCCTCCCTCAGGAAGAAATCCATGCCGAGATGCTCCGCCGTGCCAGGAAGGGTGAGCGGGTACTGCGTCTGAAAGGGGGAGATCCCTTTATCTTCGGACGGGGAGGCGAAGAAATGGAAGCGCTTCTGAAAGAGGGCATTGCGGTGCGTGTCATCCCTGGCATTACCGCAGCGAGTGGCTGTGGTGCTTCAGCGGGAATTCCGCTGACTCACCGCGACTGTGCTCAGAGCTGCATTTTTGTAACAGGTCATGCGCGCAAAGATGGCAGCCTCGATTTGCATTGGCCAAGTCTGGCGCGAAAAGGGCAGACTGTTGTGATTTATATGGGACTTGCCCCTCTCCAGAGATTATGTGAGCAGTTAATGGCTCATGGTTTGCCAGAGCACTGGCCAGTCGCTGTCATCGAGAAAGGCACCAGTCCTGATGAACGTGTTGTGACCGGTAATTTGCAGACGATTACTGCCAAGGTGCAGCGTGAAGGGGTGAGCAGCCCCGCTCTTGTTATTGTCGGGGAAGTTGTAGCGCATCGAGGTGAAACATGCTCTACTGCCCCTGTCTTTTCGTAGGAAAGGAAATGGCGATATGAAAACCCTGTCGTCCCTGGAGCCGGGAGAGGCTCTGATGGTTACAGCTAATCGCTTGCTGGATGGTCGTATTGTATGGCGCGATCGGGCAGGTAAGTGGCGTGAGGATATCAGACAGGCTGCTCAGCTTACAGCCGAGGAGGCTGCAAGGATTCTCGATGAAGCGACCAGTCAGGCCCAGAAAGAAGGCGTTGTCGGCGTTTATGATGTGCAGGTTAAAGCTGGCCCTGTGCCGCAACCTGTTACAATGCGAGAGCATGTCAGGGCGTTCGGCCCTTCAGTTAATCCGGCTTTTGCATATCCTGGTGCGTCTGCCTCTTTGTCATCTTCGGAGCCTTTATCATGACGATTTCTGTCGGCCATTATAATTATGAGGAAAAGGACCGTGCGTTTCTTGAAGAACGTATTGTCGAGTTTGAGGGGCAGATTAAAAGACGTCTCGAAGGCAGCCTGACAGAAGATGAATTCAAGCCATTACGTCTGATGAATGGTATTTATCTCCAGCTTCATGCCTATATGTTTCGTATTGCTATTCCTTATGGCATTCTCGATAGCAGACAGCTTCATAAACTGGCTGACCTGTCAGAGCGTTTTGACCGGGGGTACGGACATTTTACGACGAGGCAGAACATCCAGTTCAACTGGATTGCCCTCGAAGATGCTCCTGCCATGCTGCGTGAGCTGGCTTCAGTGGATATGCATGCAATCCAGACCAGCGGAAATTGTATCCGTAATGTCACGTCAGATGAATATGCCGGTGCCGCTTATGACGAATTGATGGACCCGCGTGTTCATGCCGAAATTCTGCGCCAATGGTCGACATTGCACCCGGAATTTTCCTTCCTGCCCCGTAAATTCAAGATTGCTATTTCCGGTAGCCCTGAAGATCGGGTCGCTGCCCGTTTCCATGATATCGGTATTCTGGCCCGCCCGGGCGAGAATGGACCTCTTTTCCGGATTTTTGTTGGTGGTGGTCTGGGCCGTATTCCTGTTGTGGGGCAGGAGCTTTTTGATTCGGTTCCTGAGACGGAGCTGCTGGCAACATTGGAAGCCGTTCTGCGCGTCTATAACGCTTACGGCCGGCGTGACAGTCTCTATAAATCACGTATCAAGATTCTGGTGCAGACGATTGGCATTGAGGCCTACCGTAAAGCCGTAGAGACAGAACTCTCCCGAATGGACCTGAATCATTATCGTCTCTCGCCGGAAAGTGTTGCAGCGATCAGGGCGCGCTTTGCCTCGCCTGATTTTGTGGACGTGCCGGACGGAGAGGCAATTCTGCAAAAGCAGATGGCGCAACACCCGGCTTTTGCACAGTGGGTGAAGACGAATACCCATAAACACCGGAAAGAAGGTTATATCATTGCAACGGTGTCGCTCAAGGCTCCGGGAGAAATCCCCGGGGATGTGACAGCCGCGCAGATGCATGGTCTGGCGGCCCTGGCAGAGCGTCATTCCTTTGGTGAAATACGCATTACACACCTTCAGAATGTTGTGCTTGGCCATGTGCGTAAAGATGAGCTTCTGGTGGTCTGGGAAGGGCTGAAAGCTCTGGGGCTGGCAACGGCTAACCTTGGTCTTGTCGGGGATATCGTCTGTTGCCCGGGGTTGGATTATTGCTCACTGGCCAATGCCCGCTCAATTCCGATTGCCCGTAAACTTGGGGCCCGTTTTGGAAATGCCGATCTTCAGGCAGAGATCGGAGCCCTGAATATCAATATTTCCGGCTGCATCAATGCTTGTGGCCATCATCATGCCGGTAATATCGGCCTGCTGGGTGTTGATAAAAGGGGGGAAGAGTTTTTCCAGATTCTTCTGGGTGGCTCGACGGGAGATCACGCTAAAATTGGCACAATTTTAGGGGCGTCTCTGGCGGAAGATGAAACAGTGGACGCTGTGGCCCGTATTATTGAATGTTATCTTTCAAAACGTCTTGAAGGGGAAACCTTCCTCGAGACATTGCAGCGAATAGGGCGTGAGCCTTTTAAGGAGGTCGCTTATGCAACTGCTTGATTTAGGCGAGCGTAAAGCCTGTTACGTCGAAACAATGGTGACATTGGCTGAACTGAAAGAGGGCAGCAAGGCTGAGGCCGTGCTTCTGAAACCGGAGGAAGAAGCCGAAGAGCTTGAGCCTTTTATTGAATCGCTACAACTGGTTCTGCTTCAGTTCCCGGCCTTCAAGGATGGGCGGGCTTTTACGCAGGCACGCTCCTTGAGGGAATATCTGCATTTTAAAGGGGAAATTCGGGTTGAAGGTCATATTCTTCCCGATCAGGCAGATTTTCTGAAACGCTGCGGAGTGGATAGTGTTGTGCTGAAAGAAGGCGATGACCCTGCCTTGTGGTTTAACAGACTGAAAAGTTTTTCTTTTAATTATCAGAGCCTTCTGGAAGGGGCCTAAGAATTTATTGACGGCCCTGTTGTGCCTTTCAAAAAAGGACGCCACTATGACCCCGAAAAAATGATGATATCAGAAATGGGATAGTATGTTGGCGTCCGGCGCTTCTGTGAAACTGACGCGATCTTCTGGATTGCAACCTGCGGTTTTTCTGGACCGGGATGGCGTATTAAATCTTGATACGGGCTACCCTCATCGCCCTGAAGATCTGATTCTGGTCTCCGGTGCGGCTGAGGCTTTGGCCTTTTTGAAATCATGTGGCTATTGCCTGATTGTTGTTTCCAATCAGTCAGGCGTGGCGAGAGGTTTTTTCTCCGAAAAAGAGGTTCAGGCTTTTAACAGCCTGCTTCAGGCGCAATTGGCCCTGAAAGGAGGCGGTGTCGATGGGTTTTATTACTGCCCTTATCACCCTCAGGCGGTTATTGAGTCTTATCGATGCGATCATCCCGACCGGAAACCGAAACCGGGCATGATTTTCAAGGCCATTGAAGCGCATGGCATTGATCCGGCACGTTCCTTTTTGATAGGAGATAAAGAGAGTGATCTGCAGGCAGCAGAAGCTGCTTCTGTAAAAGGCTATTTATTTAATACGGGTGATCTGAATCTATTTGCTCGTTCACTTATAAAAGAGCGCCAGAGTCATGGCTGATAAACAGGGTCTATAAATCATGATTGAAACACTGACTTTCGGCCGTATTGTCGTTATTGGTGATCTTCTTCTTGATTGTTACGTGACAGGGCGCGTTGAGCGTATTTCGCCGGAAGCGCCGGTGCCGGTTTTATTATATTCAAATCGTCATTTTACACCGGGAGGGGCAGCCAATGTGGCCTTGAATGCGGCCTCCCTGGGGTGTGAAGTCGCCTTGATCGGGCTGGTCGGGGCAGATGATCAGGCTGAAAAGCTGCGGGAAAGTCTTTCCCATAATCCCCTGATTGATCTCTCCACTCTGGTGACGGACCCTGATTGGGCCACCATTACCAAGACGCGGGTTATGAGCGGTCAGCAGCAGATTGTCCGTATTGATGAAGAGCGTCTCAAACCGCTTTCAGAAAAAACAAAACAGAAATTGATTGAAGAGACGGTCAAGGCGCTCGAACAGGCGGATATTCTTGTCTGTTCCGACTATGCCAAGGGCGTCCTGTCGGATGACGTGATCAAAGCTGTTTTTGCGGAGGCTCATAAACGCTCTATCCCCATTCTTGTGGACCCCAAGCGCAAGGATTTTTCAGCCTATTATGGAGCCACTCTGATTACGCCCAATCGGCAGGAAATGCAGAGTGCGACCAATCTGCCTCTTGGAAATGATGAGGAAATAGAAAAAGCAGCCCGGCTTGTTATGAAACAATGTGGCAGCGATGTTCTGGTCACCTTGTCTGAAGAAGGTATGACCCTGGTCAGACAGACGGGCACACTCTTTCATGCGGAGGCTCGGCGATCGGAAGTCTATGACGTGTCCGGGGCAGGGGATACGGTTATGGCAACATTGGCAGCCATGCTTTCAGCCGGTGAAGCGATTGAGACTGCCATTGAATATGCGACGATAGCGGCCTCCATCGTGGTGGGTAAAGTGGGCACCGCCATTGTCACACGTGCTGAATTGAGCAGGGTTCTGCATCAGGAGCAGCGTGATGAGGAGCTGCCAGTCTCATTGGCAGCAGCCGCTGAAATTGTTGCGGAATGGCGCACTACGGGGAAAAAAATCGTTTTCGCCAATGGATGTTTTGACCTTTTACATCCTGGCCATATCGCTCTTATCCAGCAGGCAGCAGCACAAGGTGACCGATTGGTCGTCGCCTTGAATAGTGATGAGTCTGTCAAACGTCTTAAAGGCCCGGAACGTCCATTCCAGGATCAGGGGGCGAGAGCTCTGGTTATGGGCGCACTCAAAGGGGTGGATATGGTGGTCATTTTTGAAGAAGACACCCCTCTTGAAACAATTGAGGTCTTGAAACCTGACATTATCGTTAAAGGTGCTGATTATACTGAAGAGCAGGTTGTCGGTGGATCCTTCGTGAAGTCCTATGGCGGGAAAGTGGTGCTTGTTGATCTTATGGCAGGGCGTTCAACAACATCCATCGCTCATAAAATACGGCATAGACAGTCCTGAAAATTTCGCTTCATGAATCCTGTAAATTCCCTTCCACAGATGCAGAAGAAACTATCCCTGAAATGGGAGACGCATCTGGTTCAACAGGCTTTGCCCTTCTGGCACCAACAAGGGTTTGACGGAAAGCGTGGCCTTTATCATGAAAGATTAGGCTGGCAAGGGAACGCTGTTGAAGTGCCCCAATTACGTTTGATGGTGCAGGCGCGCCAGATTGCGACTTATTGCAGGGCTTATAATGATGGGCTTTATAAACATGGCGCCGAGCAGGCGCTCGAAGTGCTTGAGCGTGTGGAGCGGCTTTATTACCAGAGTGATGAGGCTCTAGGCTGGATTTTCGCTCTGGCACCAGATAGCCATGCCCCAAATACGATCCGTGACCTCTATGCTCACGCTTTTATTCTGTTCGCCTATGGTTGGGCTTATCGCCTAACTCAAAAGCCGCATTACGCAAAAATCGCCCGGGAAACGACGGCGATTATAGACAAGATCTTTGCGTTGGAAGCGGGGGGCTATGTAACGTCTGTTCCTTGTGGCAGCGATCAACGCTCGCAGAACCCGCATATGCACCTACTGGAAGCCTATCTGGTGCTTTATGAGGGAACGCAGGACGAAATTTATCTGAAGCGTGCAACAGAGATTGTAACACTGGCCTGTCGTCATTTTATTGAGCCACGTTCCGGTATGCTTTACGAATTTATGGATCAGAACTGGCAGCCGGAACAGAAATGGGGCCATAACCGGATAGAGCCCGGTCA
Organism: Aristophania sp. ESL1100; assembly: GCF_058511235.1. Taxonomy (NCBI): domain Bacteria; kingdom Pseudomonadati; phylum Pseudomonadota; class Alphaproteobacteria; order Acetobacterales; family Acetobacteraceae; genus Aristophania; species Aristophania sp. ESL1100. The sequence goes on from NZ_CP196394.1 coordinate 531,418, forward strand.
TTTATTTGAATGGTCCTGGCTGTTCAGTGAATTTCGCCGCCTGGCGGAATTACCGGCCTCACAGGATGAAACACTCCAGAACAGTGCTGATCGTCTCTTTGAGACAGGGCGGGCCATGGGATGTGCCCCACAAACGGGACTGGCCTTTGACGCAATCACTGAAAATGGAACGATCCTGGAACGTTCAACACGTATCTGGCCACAGACAGAATTAATCAGGCGCCAGAATCAGCTGATCGGCCAGCTGGATGAGGCGCAGGTAAAACAATTTTACACCTTGAATACGCATTTTCTGGATCATTATATGCCGCTATCGCTCCATGGAGGATGGGTCGATCAGCGTGATGAGACCATGAGAGAAAAAGTGGATTATATGCCCGCCAGCTCCCTTTACCATATTTATGGCGTCGGAAGAGACATGCTTGCCCGGTTTTAAATAAGCAAGCATGTCTGAATCAAAATATCCTCTTCCAGATTTCCTATTTTAATAAGGAAGATGGAGGACCCCAGCCGGAGGGGAATGAAGTTGCCGCGTTGCTGAAGGTGAGGGTGCTGATGGCGCGGTGGTGGTTGGCGGCACGCTCCCATGATAGCCTGATTGTGCAGGAGCTGGCGCCGTCATCGTGGAAGAAAGGGGAGGTGCTTCCGCGCTGGAAGTTCCCTGGTCATTCATCTGAGCATTGATGCTCTCCAGGTTCTGGCTTTTAACGGCGGCGTTTAAGGGGGCACCCGTTGCATCTGTCAGCCAGTCTCCCAGATTTTTGCGGATCTGATATTCAAGCTCGACATTCATATCATCCATCAGATGCCGGTTCAGCTCATAAAGATCGTGTTGTTTTGAATTCTCGCCCGAGACATTGTCCTGATGCGTTACTGAAGCGGTCACTTCTCCATGATGGCCATTTGCCGGATCGCTGAGTGTAAGCCGGACACTCATCATGCCAACCAGGACATTGTCGGAGCTCCTGCTGATGCGAGCGCTCGCTACAGTAAATGTGCCGATCCCACTATTGCCGGTGGCGTTAAGGCGCTGATTGGCCATTAAGGTCAGGGCCTGATCGGGAGGTGTGGGGCTTTGGGCAGAGAGGCTGTTTTTCCGTTTGGGGACGGCATTATCATAGACATTCAGATGCGCGATATTCAGGTTCATTTTAGGAAGATAGCTGAAATCGGGGGGAGGGAAGTTCTCCGGCGGTTTGGAGGCGCAACCTGCCAGTAATGACACTAACCCCGCATATGAAATCATTTTCAGGGCGTTTTTTTTCTTTGAGAAAGGAGAAGAGGGAATTTCCGAAAGCATTACGTCGTTCCTTTGAACAAAAGGGTTATTATGGTTGTGCGTCAACCGCAGCAGAAGGTTATTTTTTGGTTTTGGACAAGGGGCTGAAAGGGAAAGAACCAGAGCTGTCAAAGGGAATCGCCATAGGGGGAAGGGCATCATTGTTCATGATCTCCCCTATATTGGAAATTTTTCCCTGACTGAGATCATCGAGAGAGATCAGGGCCATGGGATCGGCGTTAAAATCAGAAAAGGAAATAAATGCTGGTTTCTGGTCATGAGAGGCTCCGGCAATGGAAGCTGTTTCAAGAAGTCGTTCTGCCACTTCCTTATTGTGGAAAAGGGAAAAAAACATCAGCCATAACGGGATGAGATCCGAAGAAGGACACTCCCCGACAAGAAAACACCCTTTTGGGTAATAGAAGGTGACAGCACTATTATCAGGCCCGAAAGGCTTTCCCGTATGACGGGCATGCCAGAATAAATAGAAAATAACGTTAACAGTTTTGTCTATAAACCGGATGAACGGTCCGCCGGGCAACTCTGCTTTCAGCTGTTCCTCAGCAAATGTGTCAGAGAAAGGCGAGTGAATCAGCACAGTCCCGTCGGGGTCAAAAGAGGCGTGCATGGCTTGAGACAACGCATCCTGGCGGAGTGTAACGATCTGGCCTTCATCAAGCTTGATAGACGCATCAAGAATGGCGTCAGGGGCAAAAATCATGGTCCTGGAGAGCCTGGCACTGCACCAGATCATGATGATTTCAAAAACGGCCTGATAAGGCAGACGGATAAGGGACGCTCTGATTTTTTCCTCATCGTCTGATAAAGCCACGGGCGCAGGCAGCTGCATGTTCCATTGCAGCTGCGTCAAAGCAGGCTCTATATACGTAATGAGCTGTTCCTGTCGGGCAAGCGGCAGGGCTGCTGCGTGACTGGCCAGGTGTCTCCCATCTTCATCGAGCCACCAGAAAGCATCTTTCCCGCTTTCCAGCTCTCTCAGATGAATGACGTCAAGCCCCGGTGTTACTTCGTAATGACTCAGAGCTTTCCAGCCGGGATAAAGTTTTGTAACCGGCCTGCCATTGATCGTTATTGAAGAAAGTTCCACCGGGCGCACAGTAAAGTCACGGTCCTTTCATAAAGGAAAGATCAGATATTAGAAGTAATATTATTACGCGGGAAAGTAAAATGTGTATTACAAAAATTGCAATCCATCGTAATAATGCCTTCCTGAGACATATGGTCCAGATCTTCTTCGCTGAATTGTTCAAGAAGAGTGGCCAGGCGCTCCCGGTTGCAACGGCACCCGAAACTCAAGGCCTTGAAGCCGCTTTCCTTTACATCCAGAGTGCCAAATAGTCTTTTGACAAGTGTTGGGCTATCAAGGGATGGATCAAAGATTTCCGTCTGTTTGAGAGAGGCGGCAAAGGTGCAGGCTGTCTCCCAGGCATCATCGAAATCGTCATGACTGACGTCTTCCTGCGTCTGTCCACCTTCCCCTGCGATACGTTCCAGCACGAGGGCACCTGCATGCCAGGTTCCGGCAGTTTGAGTGGCAAAAAGGTTAATTGAGCACGGATATTGTTCACTGGTTGTGAAATAATGTTCTGCCATTTCTGACAGGCTTTCACCTTCCAAAGCGACAATACCCTGATGGCGCTCTGTATCGGGGCCCTGATCAACTGTAAAAGCCAGGTACCCTTTCCCCAGTAAGGAAGCCGTATCGGCAGGTAATGGAGAGGGGGCGTTTTCAGCCATTTGCACAGTAAAGCGCAGGGCCCCTGTATTTGTACAATCAGCCACCAGAAGGGAAACGGGGCCATCTCCCTTGATCTGGAGCGAAAAAGAACCTTCAAATTTCAGAGCTGTCGCCATGGCCCCTACCAGAGCCAGCGCTTCCCCTCCCAGTTTGAGGATTTCAGGGGCGTAATTATGGCGCGACAGAAGCGCCTGAGCCAAAGGCCCCAGCCTGACCAGACGGCCTCTGACTGGAGCATTGGCAAGATAAAAAGGCAGAACGGCATGTGGCACAACAAGATCAGGGACCCCGGCCGGGCGTGCTGTATCGGAAGGGGTGTCTTTATCGTTAACCATCATGTCCTCTCTGGTCTGAATTCTATTGGATGCAGATAGGAGGGTTCCGGCCTTTCTTCAAGAGGGATTTATCCCTTGTTCAAACACCATAGAAGAAGCCCTTTCTGGCTATGCAGGCGGTTCTCGGCCTCATCAAAGACGACTGAATGAGGTCCTTCAAAGACTTCCTTGCTGACTTCTTCACCGATATGGGCAGGCAGGCAGTGCATAAACAGGGCGTCTTTTGAGGCGTGGCTCATAAGGGATTCATTCACCTGATAGGGTTTGAATAGCTGGTGCCGGCGTTCTGCATCCGTATCGCCCATACTGACCCACGTATCGGTAATAACGGCGTCAGCATTTTTGACCGCTTCCACGGGATCTCTGGTTGTAACAATCGTGGCTCCCTTGGCGCGTGCCCATTTAAGAGCGCTTTCAGATGGCTCGAACCCCTCAGGCGTTGCCAGGCGGAGTGAGAAACCGAGAAGGGCAGACGCCTCTATCAGCGAGGTAGCCACGTTATTTCCGTCCCCGACCCAGGCAAGAGTGCGCCCGGTGATCGGACCGCGATGTTCTTCAAAGGTCAGGATATCAGCCAGTATCTGAATGGGATGAGAAACGGGGGTCAGGCCGTTGATCACGGGAACAGAGCTCCATTTTGCCAGTTCACGCAAGGCCGTGTCATGCCCGGTTCTCAGGACAATAATGTCAAGGAAACGGGAAAGGACGCGGGCCGTGTCTGCAATGGTCTCACCCCGGCCAAGCTGCATGTCGGAAGGGGAGAGGACCGTAACGGCCCCTCCCAACTGTGTCATGCCCACTTCAAAAGAGACACGTGTGCGGGTGGAAGGTTGAGCCATAATCAGCCCTAAAGTGCGACCGGCTAATGGCTGTTGCGGGTGCAAGGGATGAAGACGGCCCTGTTGCAGAGCTTTAACGCGTGCGGCAATCTCCAGAATGGTCCTCAAATCTTCGGTGCTGCAATCCTTGAGATCGAGAAAATGTTTCGGTTTCATATGCGGTCTTCCTGATGATGAGTAGGAGACTGCATCAGTTTTTTACAGGCGTCTCCGATGCGGTTAACAGCTTCCTGACAGTCTGCCTGGGAAACAATGAGAGGGGGTACAAGACGCAGAACGTTATCTCCCGCTCCGACGGCAAGCAATCCCTCATCCAGGAGGGCAGTCAGGACGTCACTGACGGGAATTCTGCATTTAAGTCCACGCATTAAGCCACGCCCACGCACTTCGGAGAAAATGGTTGGATAGTCCTCAACAAGTTTTTCCAACATTGTTCCGAAGCTCTGACCCGTTTTGCGGACATGCTCAAGAAAACCTGGCTTTAATATTTCCTCTGTAACGGCCAGGCCGGCTGCGCAGGCCAGGGGATTGCCGCCATAAGTCGAGCCATGAGTGCCGGGCGTGAGATATTTTGCCAGTTTTTCACGTGCCAGAACGGCCCCAAGAGGGAAGCCGCCACCAATCCCTTTGGCAACAGAAATGACGTCTGGTTCAATGCCGGCGATTTCATGAGCAAAGAGTGTGCCGGTGCGGCCCATACCCGTCTGTACTTCATCAATGCCCAGATAAAGCCCATGTTCATCACAAAGAGCACGGAGGCCCTGAAGGAATTCGGGTTTTGCGGGCTGGATACCACTTTCACCTTGAATGGTTTCGAGCAGAATCCCCGCTGTCTGTGGTGTGATGGCGGCCTTGACGGCGTCGAGGTCATTAAAGGGCACATGATCAAACCCTTCAACCCGGGGGCCGAACCCTTCGAGATAGGCCGGGTTGCCGGTCGCTGAGATCATGGCGAGGGTCCGGCCATGAAATGCCCCGTTAAAGCAGATAATATGCGTTCTCTCAGGGTGGCCATTTTTAAACTGGGCACGCCGGATAATCTTGACGAGGGCCTCATTAGCTTCAGCACCGGAATTGCAAAAAAGCACAGAATCGGCAAAACTGTTTTCCACAAGTAGTCTGGCCAGGGCCTCTGCCTGTGGAATGCGGTAGAGATTGGAAACATGCATGACCTTGCCTGCCTGCTCTGTAATGGCGCTGACAAGTTTGGGATGATCGTGCCCGAGCGAGGATACGGCGATCCCGGCTCCAAAATCCAGGTATCGTCGCCCGTCATGCCCCGTGAGCCATACCCCTTCACCCTGAGTAAAGGAAAGGTCAAAACGTTTATAATTTGGCATGATCGCGGAAATCATAGGGTGAGAACCTGTAATAGTGATATTGTGAACGCCATCTGGCGCATAATGTGATGCTGCAAAAGAATTCTTTCTGTGCGAATAACCGTGATTATGGGCTATAAAATCGGGTCTCTCGTCAGAAAAAATAAATAATGCATTACCAGCTAATATAATACGAGACGAAGAATATTGGGAAGTGTCCCTGAAATATCATCTCTACGGAGTGTCTGATCCTTCTTCAGATGTCCTGATTGTAAATAATTGAGTGAAGACCATGCAGGATTTCATATCAGCTCCAGAACCGCCGACATCACAAACTCTGTATGAAGCAGCATTGGCACATCTAGCGCGCTTTGCCACAACCCGTCAGGGCCTGAAACGCGTCCTGTCCCGCCGTGTCAGGCGCTGGGTGCTGAGGGCTGAAAAAGCGGGGGCCGAGAGTGAAGATCTTGCTGTAAAGGAACAGGCCCTTCAAAGTGACATTGAAAAAATTCTCGATAGCATGACCGGACTTGGCGCTATTGATGATGAAAATTTTGCCCGTTCCAGAACCCGCTCTTTAGTGCGCACTGGTCGTTCACGGCGTGCCGTGCAGGCATATTTGCTTCAAAAAGGCGTTGAAACGGATCTGGTTGAAGAAACCGTCCGGGAAACACTGGAGGATCTGTCAGAGGAAACGGGGGAGGAAGCCGAGTTTGTGGCGGCTCTGATTTTAGCCCGGAAAAGGGCTGTCGGGCCTTTTACGCGCCAGGATCGGGCCGGGAAGGAACCTGAAAAAATTCTGGCTATTTTTGCCCGTAATGGTTTCTCACGTGATATTGCACAGAGAGTTCTGACGATGGATAGAGACGAGGCCGAAGATATGATCTATCATTTCAGGTCGTTATGAGATGTATCATTCGTGAATTAAAACAGTGAGATACAGGCATGGGAATAAGAGCAAAAAGTGCAAATCTCTTTCTGTTAATGCTGCCTCTTTCGGTCCTGGCTGGCTGCGCGGGTGGAGGCAGCCCAGGTCATCCAGTCCTGCATTCATCAGGGATAGCCTCTTATAATAGCTCCCAGCAATGCGCGCCTTATGCCCGTTCGCGGACGGGAGTGCTGTTGCAGGGAGATGCCGGGGGCTGGTGGTTACAAGCTAAAGGACGATACAGGCGGACCCTCCGGCCACGAGCAGGGGCCATACTGGTTTTCAAGGCAACACGCCATATGCCTTATGGCCACGTATCGATTGTCAGGAAAGTGACATCTACGGGGCGGATCACGGTTGAACATGCAAACTGGGTGCCGGGGCAGGTGGAAATGAATGTTCCCGTCATAGACGTTTCCGCCCGTCATAACTGGAGTCAGGTGCGTGTATGGTGGTCCCCCACTGAAAAATGGGGCGAAAGAATTTATCCGACCTATGGTTTTATCCTACCAGGCTAGTAGGATAGTAAGATAACACTATTGTATGTTGCTTTTGAGGTCAGGAATGGCCACATAAACACAGTCTTGTTGTGGGAGTGTCTATTTAATGGGCGGTTTTAGTATTTATCACTGGATTATTCTGGGCGTTGTCGTGCTGGTACTTTTTGGCGGCGGCGGTAAGATCAGCAGTCTTATGGGTGACTTTGCCAAAGGGATTAAATCTTTCAAAAAAACGATGGCTGAAGATGAAACCCCAGCCCAGGATATCAAAACGCCACAGACACCGATCGCCCCGCCACAAAATGCGTCTTCCCAGGCAAATGCTGTTTCCCCCGATGGGCATCCGGCCACGACTGGCTCTAAAGATGCCAGCATGGCTGAAGAGACTTCTACTCACGCTCCCCGGTAAAAATAAGGGAGCAGCTTTCCAGTTGAGACGGATGAGTTATGAAATTTTATCAGGACTGGCATCATCTCCCTGACTTTCCGCAGAAAGCGGCTGTTGCCCTTGGAAATTTTGATGGTGTTCATAAAGGCCATCTCTATCTCCTGGAACAGCTTCATAATGTGTGCCCGGAGCGTGCACTCGGCGTGTTGACGTTCGAGCCTCATCCCCGCACTGTCTTCCGGCCCCAGGACCCTCCCTTCCGGCTGATGGGACCGGAAGAAAGGCGGCAGCTCCTTGAGGCTCATGGTGTCGATTTTGTCGTGCAGATTCCTTTTGATGAGGTTTTCTCCCATATCTCTGCACGGCGCTTTGTCGATGACGTTCTTGTCGGTGCGCTGAATGTGGGGCAGGTGGCGTGCGGTGCAGATTTTGCCTTCGGGCATAGACGTCATGGAGATGCGGAATTTCTGAAAAAAGAGCTGGGGGCTCATAATATCGGACTGACGATTGTTCAGCAGCTTTCTGATCAAAGCGGCCCTATTTCCTCCAGCCGGATCCGTCGCCTTCTGCAGGAAGGCTATCCTGAGCAGGCTGCCCATCTTTTAGGGAGGAACTGGTCTGTTAAAGGGGTCGTGGAAAAGGGGAACCAGCTCGGCAGGCTTTTAGGCTTTCCTACAGCCAATATCGCTTTGCGTTCAGTCCTTGAGCCTGCTCGCGGTGTCTATGCCGTCCGGGTCCGGCACCCCGATGGCCGTCAGCTTGATGGAGTGGCCAATATCGGCCGCCGCCCAACCATTAATGACGGCAATGAAGAGAGTCGTCTCGAAGTCCATCTCTTTGATTTTGACGAAGATCTTTATGGGAAAACTCTGGACGTCTCTTTTGTCGCCCTGTTGAGAGAAGAAAAGCGCTTTAATGGACTTGATGCCCTAAAAGCGCAGATTGCCAAGGATGCAGACGAGGCACGTAAGGTGCTTGCCGGAACACTCTGTGCAGTTTCCTGAAGGAACCTGACGCTCAGGGCTTGACCATAGGGGGAAGTTTTCCCCATATGTCAAAGCATTTATTGTTCAGGAACTGGCGCGCTTATTCATGTCTCATTCTTCTGATAATGACGATTCCTCCTTCCGCGAGCAGCAGGATCGCTATCGTGATACGGTTTTTCTGCCTAAAACATCTTTCCCCATGCGTGGGAATCTCCCCAGGCGGGAACCGGAGCTTTTAAAGCAGTGGGAAGAATCCGGGCTGGACGGCAAGATCAGGCAGGCTGATGCGCGTAAAGATGCGATTTTCACGCTGCATGATGGCCCTCCTTATGCCAATGGTCATATCCATATCGGCCACGCCCTGAATAAAATCATGAAAGACGTTATTAACCGTGCCCATCGCATGGCAGGGTTTCAGGTGCGTTATATGCCTGGATGGGATTGTCACGGTTTGCCCATTGAATGGAAAGTCGAGGAACTTTACCGCAAAAAGGGTAAGGACAAGGACAGTGTTCCCGTTCTTCAGTTCCGGGCTGAATGTCGTGACTATGCCGCCAAATGGGTGGAAACGCAGCGCGAGGATTTTAAACGGATCGGTGTTCAGGCTGAGTGGGATCATCGTTACGTAACGATGGATTATCGCTCAGAAGCGCAAATCCTTGAAGAAATTGGCAAATTTTTACTGAATGGGCGTCTTTATCGTGGTTTGCGCCCTGTTATGTGGAGCCCGGTCGAAAAGACGGCTCTGGCGGAAGCTGAGATCGAATATCATGACGTTGTTTCAACAACGATTTACGTCGCTTTCCCTGTTATAGACGATAAAACACCCGGGCACGTTCTCGAAGGGGCTTCCGCTGTTATCTGGACAACGACCCCCTGGACGATTCCTGCGAACCGAGCAATGGCTTGTGGTCCGGAAATTTCCTACAGCGTCCTTCAGGTGACAGGCGTTTCCGAGGAAAGTACTGTTCCTGTCGGGACGAAACTCATTATTGCCGCTGAACGTCTTGAGGCTTTTGCGTCTGAAGTCGGTATGACGTCATGGAAGGTTCTGCACACTCTCGCAGGGAGTGACCTTGCGGGGAGCCTTTTTGCTCATCCTTTACGGGGGCAGGGTTATGATTTCGACGTCCCCATGCTGGCAGGTGATTTCGTCACGACTGATGCCGGCACAGGCATTGTGCATATGGCACCGTCTCACGGTCAGGATGACTTCCAGCTTTGTACGTCCCATGGGATGGAAGTGCCTGAACTTGTGCAGGATAATGGCTGCTATGCGCCCTGGGTTCCTGAACTAGCTGGCCTGCATGTGTTCAAGGCGGCTGACCCTGTGTGTGATCTGCTCACCCAGGCTCGCCTGAAAGGCGCACAGGAAAACCGTGCGATAGGGCTGATGGGGCGGAGTACGATTCAGCATTCCTATCCTCATTCATGGCGTTCCAAAAAACCGATCATTTTCCGGGCAACACCGCAATGGTTTATTGCGATGGAAGGGGAGCATGGACAGTTTCTCCGCCAGCAGGCGCTGGAGGCTCTGGAACAGGTAACGTTCGTCCCCGCACAGGCTCGTCGCCGTTTGACAACAATGGTTGCGCAACGTCCTGACTGGTGTATTTCACGACAGCGTTCATGGGGTGTACCCATTGCTGTGTTTGTTGAAAAACGCACAGGTGCTGTGTTGCGTGACGCTGACGTTATGGCCAGAATCGTCGAAGCCTTCAAAGAGCGTGGGGCTGATGCCTGGTATGACACAGACCCGGCTGTCTTTTTAGGAACAGGCCGTAATCCTGAAGATTATGAGCAGGTTTTTGATATTGTCGACGTCTGGTTCGAAAGTGGATGCAGCCATCGTTTCGTTCTCCATCAGGAGGGAATGAATTTCCCAGCAGATCTTTATCTTGAAGGCTCAGACCAGCATCGTGGCTGGTTCCAGTCATCCCTGCTTGAAAGCGTTGGGGCGGAAGGGATCGCGCCTTATAAAGCCGTCGTCACGAATGGCTTTGTGCTCGATGGTCAGGGGCGCAAAATGTCCAAATCGCTGGGTAATACAATCGTCCCTGATGACGTGACGAAAACCCTTGGGGCGGATGTATTGCGCCTGTGGGTCCTGAACTCAGACACACATGAAGATCTGCGGATCAGTCAGGAAATCCTTAAACAGCAGGGCGAGCTTTATCGCCGTCTGCGCAATACATTGCGCTGGTTGCTTGGAGCGCTTGACGGGTTTGAAGAAAGTGAAAAACTTTCTTATGACGAGCTGCCTTCACTTGAGCGCTATATTCTTCATCGTCTCAGTGACGTTTATAGTTGCCTGAAGACAGCGATTGATACGCATGAATGGACGGGTGTTTATCCAAAGCTTCATGGGTTCTGTAATAATGACCTCTCGGCTTTCTATTTTGATATCCGCAAAGACTCGCTTTATTGCGATGGAACGGATTCAAGGACGCGCCGGGCAGTCAGAACGGTTCTGGATATTCTGCACCGGGCCCTGTCAACATGGTTGGCGCCTGCTCTGGTCTTTACAGCAGAAGAAGCCTGGCAGGCCCGTTTCGGGGAGCAGGAAAGTGTTCACCTGCAATCGCTCTTTGTGCCATACGCCCAATGGGAGAATTCCCTTCTTGCTGAAAAATGGGAGAGCCTACGTGCTGCCCGTGCTGTAGCAACGTCCTCTTTGGAAGACTTACGCCGGAATGGCGCTATTGGATCCTCTCTCGAAGCAAAGCTGGATCTGTCTCTGACCGATGAGCTTACCTCTATTACGAAAGAGGAATCCATTAACTGGGCTGAGCTGTGCATTGCCTCTCACGTTGATATGCACTCAGCGGGCAATGACGTGTCTGCGAAAGCAGCTAAGGCAGAGGGGCAGAAATGCGCCCGTTGCTGGCGCGTTCTGGCAGAAGTGGGAGAAAATACGACCCATCCTGCGCTTTGCCTGCGCTGCTCTGATGTTGTTGACGCCTGATGAGTGAGACAGCTCGCCCAAAAGGGAAGAAAAAAGCGTCTCACGGTTTGACTGAGAAACTCGTCGGGCTGGTTGTCATGTTTCTGGTTTTGCTGGCTGATCAGGTCAGCAAATACTGGATCCTGTACGGGCTTAAACTCCCTCTGAAAAACAGTGTCCCTGTGACGTCCTGGTTGAATCTGACCATGGTCTGGAATCATGCTGTCACATTCGGCATGTTCGGCGGCCATACACGCTGGATTTTTATTGTTATTTCACTGCTCGCGGTCATGGGGCTTTTTTTCATCCTGATGAAAAGCCGCCGCTGGCTGGTGATTATCGCATGTGGGGGCATTATCGGAGGGGCGATTGGAAATGTCATTGACCGTTTCAATTATGGAGCGGTTGTTGATTTCCTTCATTTCCATATTGGAAACTGGTCATGGTACGTCTTTAATATCGCGGATTCTGCCATAGTGTGCGGAGTCGCCCTATGGATTATTGACTCGCTTTTTTCAGATCGGAAAGGCCAGATCCCCTGAAAAGAGACGGAGGAAAAGAGGGGGTGTTTCTCTTTTCCCTTCGTGATAATTAAAATACGTTACTTGCCCAAAGCTCTCAAGGACGTTAGGACTGGTGAACTAATATGAATGCAGTGCGGGAACTGATCATGCGGCGTGGAACTCCTTTTATTGTAACATGTAGTGTGCGGATGGGGCTTATCGCTCTCTGTGGTGTCACTCTGGCGGCCTGTTCAGGGAGTGACGTTTCCCGTGCTTTCGGGTTGAGACGTCCTACACCGGATGAATATACAGTGACGACCCGTACGCCACTTTCCATGCCACCTTCAGAGGTTCTGGTTGTTCCAGGCTCTGCCCAGGCACACCGCCCCGATGAGAGTCCTCGTATGCAGGCGCTGGAGACATTGGCTCCTGACATTGCGCTTCATCCCGTTCAGGGCACAGGGAGTGAAGGTCAGTCAGCTTTGGTCAAGGAAGTGAAATCTTCAGCCGCAGGTCCGCGAAATGCCGAACTGGGTGACGCTGAAGCGGGGTTTGTTGACAACCTTATGTTCTGGCAGGCCGGGCGTTCGGGTTCCGTGGTGGACGGCGTGTCTGAAAATCAGAGAATTCAAAGAAATATGGCTCTGGGGCAGAATTTGTCTAACGGAGCGACCCCAACAATGGCAGGGAAATGACATCAGACTTATCGGAGAGAGGATCAGCTGGAAACGGGGTGCCTCATCACCCTGCAATTCACCGTCTTTCCGATCATGTTGTTGATCTTATTGCCGCGGGGGAAGTTGTTGAACGCCCCGCCGCAGCCCTGAAAGAGCTTGTCGAAAACGCTCTTGATGCAGGCGCGACCCGGTTGGAAGTCAGCCTTTCCGGCGGCGGGTGCGATTTAATCGAAGTCATTGATAATGGGTGGGGGATCCCGCCAGATCAGCTTTCTCTTGCGGTAGAGCGTCATTGCACGTCAAAACTCTCAGACCAGCAGCTGGTGCAGATCCGCACGCTTGGTTTCCGGGGAGAGGCGCTCCCATCAATCGGGGCCAGTGCGCGCCTTTCTCTTACGTCGCGCCAGAAAGGGAGCGATACAGCCTGGAAGATTACGGTAGAAGGAGGGGTTAAAACGGCTCCTGTGCCAGAGGCTGGATCAGAAGGGACGGTTGTTGCCGTAAGAGATCTGTTTTTTGCGACTCCTGCGCGGCGCAAGTTTCTTAAAAGCGCGCGCGTAGAAGGCAGTCATGCTGAAATGGTGATGCGGCGTGTGGCATTGAGCGCCCCGGAATGTGCGATTCTATTCAGACTTGAGGGAAAAGAGGTCTTTAATCTCCCCCCTCAACCGTTGGAAGAACGTGTCGCAACGATTTTAGGCGTTCGCCCGGAAAGCCTTCTTCCTTTGGATGAGCAACGCGGCGCCATGCATCTGACAGGGTATTTATGTAATCCTGCTCAGACGCGGGCCACAGGGGCTGGGCAGTTTCTGCTTGTGAATCATCGCCCGGTTACAGACCCTGTTTTGAAAACAGCCGTAAGGGTTGGATATCGCTCAGTGATAGAGCGTGGGCGTTTCCCTATTTTAGCGCTTCATCTTCAGCTTCCTTATGCGAAAGTGGACGTCAATGTCCACCCGGCCAAGACAGAACTGCGTTTTGCTGAAGAAGCCGAAGTCAGGGCTTTTGTAATCGGGGCGATTGGGCGCGTTCTGACGCGCGGGGCAAGCCAGCAGGGCGGAATAGAAGCTGATATTGCCTCCTTGATAGAGGTCCAACCTCAAAGAGATGGTGCTTTCTCACGTGACAGATCATCGCCTGAAAAGCCTGTTTCTACTTCGTTGAAAGAAAAGAGCTTTCCCGATCTGGGATTTAAACCATCCTATAGGCGCTTTTCTGCATCACCCGTGTCAGCAGATCAGGGATTTTCTGAAACGCGCCGTCACTATGCCCCGTCAGAGTCTCTTGAATCTGACAGGGCTGAGAAGAATGAAAAATCTGAAGAAACGCTTCATCCGCTTGGTGTGCCGATCGGACAAATTCACACAACCTATATTTTGTCCGTTGCACCCGATGGTGATCTGATTCTTGTTGATCAGCACGCAGCTCACGAACGCCTGACACATGAGCGCCTGAGAACACGCTTTGAAGAGGGGAATATTCCAGCTCAGGCTCTTCTTCTTCCCGATATTGTTGAGTTACGTAAAAATGAGCTGAATGCGGTTCTGTCCTGCCGTGAAGAGTTGGCGCGGCTGGGTTTGGAAGTGGAGTCTTTTGGAGAGGGGACACTCCTGATACGCACTGTTCCAGCCCCCTTAAAAGGGGGCGACGTGACGGGCCTTATTCGTGATATCGCAGAAGAGCTGGTTGCTGAAGAGGCGGAAACGGCACGCCAGACAGACAGCCTCGATCAGCGTTTCGAAGCTATTATGGCACGTATGGCCTGTCACGGCAGTATCAGGGCGGGTCGGAAGCTTAATTTTGAAGAAATGGACGCCCTTTTACGCGACATGGAACGGAATCCACGTGCCAATAGCTGCTCTCATGGCCGCCCTACCTGGCTGCGCCTGAGTAAAGATGCTTTAGAGACATTATTTGGTCGTTCAAAATAAAATGACCGTTCTTACAGGCCGCCTATAATATAAATATGGTTTTATAATACAGGCCCTATGGTAAGATGCCTCCAATACAAAAGCAGTTGTGACCTTTTTCTTTTGTGAAGGTCAACTGAAGTGGGAGAGTTCTGATGAGCGATTTTGTTTCCAGCCTGGGCGATATTGTCGGGCGGTCTCACGTATTGACCTCGGCGGGTCAGACCTTCCGCTATCAGCGAGGGTTTCGCTTCGGAGGAGGGACCGTAGAGGCGGTCATCCTGCCAGGCAGCCTGGTCGAATTATGGCGTGTCGCCAAACTCTGCGTCGAACAAAATCGTATCCTGATCATGCAGGCCGCCAATACGGGCCTGACGGGCGGTTCAACACCTGATGGTGATTATTATGACCGTCTTGTGGTCATTGTCAGCACAAAGCGCCTGAAAGGGATACACCTTCTCGGAGAGGGTAAGCAGGTTCTCTGCCTTCCCGGTGCGACGCTGAATGAACTTGAAAAACGCCTCCGGCCTCTCGGGCGTGAGCCTCATTCCGTGATTGGTTCTTCCTGCATTGGTGCCTCTGTTCTGGGAGGGGTCAGCAATAATTCCGGTGGAGCTCTGGTCCAGAGGGGGCCTGCTTTCACGGAAATGGCTTTGTTCGGTCGTGTTAATGCGCAGGGAGAGCTGGAGCTCGTCAATCATCTGGGAATCACCTGTGGTGATGATCCTGAGGCCATTCTTGCCGCTATTGAAAAAGGCGTTTTTGACGAAAAAGCTGTTAGCTGGTCCGCAGGGCGTGGTCATGATGCAGACTACGTAAATCGTGTCAGAGAAGTTGAAGCCGATACACCTGCGCGCTTCAATGCGGATCCTGACCGTCTTTATGAAGCGTCCGGTTGTGCCGGTAAGCTGGTTGTTTTTGCCGTGCGTCTGGATACATTCCCCAAAGAAGAGGAAACGCGCGTTTTCTATTTAGGGACGAACGATAAAAAAGTGCTGGAAAAAGTTCGCCGGGTTCTTTTGACAGAATTTGATGAGCTGCCTATTTGTGGCGAATATATGCACCGGGACGCCTTTGATATTGCCGATCGTTACGGCCGCGATACAGTGGCCATGATCAGGCTTCTGGGGACAGAGCATCTTCCATTTTTCTTTGGTGTGAAAGCATGGCTTGATTTACTGCCCCATCGTTTTTCGTGGCTCCCTGCGGCTCTGGGAGACCGGATTTTACAATTTATGAGCAAGTTCCTGCCCTCTCAGGTGCCGGAACGGATGAAAGTCTGCCGTGACCGGTATGAACATCACCTAATTATCCAGACCTCCGGGACGCTGGGTGAAAAACTGGCACCATGGTTTTCAAAAAATCTTTCCATGTTAGGAGAGGGGGGCGTTTTCGAATGCACGAAAGAAGAGGGGAAACGGGCCCTTCTTCATCGTTTTGCAGCGGCTGGTGCCGCGGGGCGTTATAATGCGATTCACCGTTCAGAAACAGGAGGCCTTCTGGCTCTCGATGTCGGTTTGAGGCGCAATGATTGGGAGTGGTTTGAAAAACTCCCCGCCGAAATTGAGGATAAGCTCGTTCTGAAACTCTATTATGGTCACTTCCTGTGTCATGTGCTTCATCAGGACTATGTGGTGAAAAAAGGGGTTGACCCCATGGCCGTTGAACACGCCATGTGGCCTATTCTGGATGGGCGTGGTGCCCGCTATCCGGCCGAGCATAATGTTGGCCATCTTTATAATGCGCCGCCCTCCATGGTGGAGCATTATAAACAGCTTGATCCCTGTAACTGCATGAATCCCGGAATTGGAAATACGACCAAACGCCGTAACTGGGTTGCAGAATCCGTTCCTGCTCAATCCTTAGTTATGGGTTCGGAGAAAAGAAAGCTGGCTCCAGAGTAACTGGTGTCAAGGCAGAAGGAAGATAAAGCGGGTGTTCGGGGCGCCCGCTTTTTTTACTCAGGCGCATAGCCTTTAACGGAATATTTTCACTGCCAAGCAAACGGGCTACGTCGTTGCCTCTTTGCTGTAAGGCTTTGGCTTGTGGTGTGCCATAAGCCAGAATAACGAATTCAGCCTGTTTTCCCATCTCTATTAAATAGTGGTCATTTAAAGGGCCGACCGGATCAGCAACTTCAAGGAGCCGTTTCTGGTCTGTGCAACGATAGGCAAAGCTGTTGCCGACAAACATGCCACCATAGCCCCAGGCGCGGCTATATCGCTGGCATTTGGCGACAGTGCGGTCGTCACCATATTCGGTTGCGACGGATGGATTCATCATGAGCCACATAATGACGGGCCGATTTTCATCCCAGACCCTTTTCAGGCAGTAGCGGTAACAGTCCCCCGGGCCATCGTAAAGAGCGGTGCTGACAACGTCATCCTTGAGGGCGAGGGGCTTGGCTGTTCCAACAAAATGGTCCGGTGAAGAGAGAGTTTTTTTCAAGGAGTGGGCTCTTATATCAAGGTGAAACAGTAAAACAGGCAGTTGAGGAAGATAATTTCCGGCAGCTTTGGGAAGCCTGGGACTTTGTTAATCCTGTATAGCGGGTACGGTACAGTGTACGATTCCTGACCCGTACGGGTGTGATCGAGATTGAGGCGCGTCCTCTGGATATAACAAGATGTTGGAGTTTTGCAGCGACAACGCTGGCCTGCTTGCGGCTGGCATAGCTTCCGATCTGAATAGCCCATCCTGTCTGGCTGCCACTGACCATATCTGTCACCCGTCCGCGCTTATAGGTGGTGGGATGAGCCAGTGGGATGGAACGAACCTGCACCAGTTCGTCTTCCAGAGTGCGTTCCGGTGGGGAATGTGTAACAGGGTGACTATAGGTTGTGGTCGGTGCCGGGGGCGGAGGTGTCGGTGCAAATCCGCGTGATGCCCATACATTACTGACAGACTGGCTCTCAGAAACAGCCGGTGTGGCAGGGGAAGGTGTATAAGGG
Source organism: Aristophania sp. ESL1100 (assembly GCF_058511235.1). Lineage (NCBI taxonomy): Bacteria > Pseudomonadati > Pseudomonadota > Alphaproteobacteria > Acetobacterales > Acetobacteraceae > Aristophania > Aristophania sp. ESL1100. The sequence goes on from NZ_CP196394.1 coordinate 548,736, forward strand.
GCGCGTGCTACGGCTACCGCTGCCGGCGCTCCCTCATCAAGGGAGGTATTATTCAGGGAATCTGTTACAGCGGAAGGAGCATAGCGCTGGGCTGTTTTGTCATAATGTGAGACCATCAGATCCGCTCGGGAACGATTATGGGGCCAGGTGCCCATAATATGGGGGCCTATAGCTGCGACATAATGGCGCGTTTCCCGGGGGAGAGGCTTATTTTGGCGCAGATAATGGTCCACGTTTCCGGGGCCGTCATTATAGGCGGCCAGAAAGCCAGGTGTTCCGTAAATATCGTACATCTGCCTGATATAGGCCGTGCCAGCCATAATATTGTCGTGTGGATCATAAGGATCAGAACCAAGGTTGAATTGCATTCTCAGATCATCATATGCGGGTGGCATAACCTGCATAAGGCCCATAGCACCCGGTCCTGAAGTGATCAGTCCGCCATTGGCATCATATAAATGGCCACCTGATTCCTGATTCATCACGGATCGAATCCATATATCAGGCACATCAAAACGGTCAGAAGCTTCACGTATATAAGGCCCCCAGGGGTCTTCAGCGGGACCGGGGGGAGCATAGTAAGACCGGGCACGCGCTTTATATTCTGCGACTTCCTGCATCAGCGGGACGCCAGGCCGTGAAGGGCCTGTCTGTGAACAGGCTGTCAGCAAAAGAAGAAGGCCAGCCGTTAAAAAATGGGGCAGAAAGTTCTGAGAAGTCCCGTTTTGGGGTGTCCTGGTAACATGGCTGGCTGTTTGCATTCTTGAACCTGTAATTGTCTGTTACGTCTGCCCGGAATTCGCGGAGTATAAGACATGTTGGCAGGGAGACATATATATATTTCTGCCTGGCTGAAAACAGAATGAATCGTTCTTTTCTGGAAAGGAGCAGAATTCAGTTGTGTAAACGCATCATTACAGTGTTTAGGTCATATATAAAATTTAATAGATATATATAAAACTAATAATAGTTGATTTTTTATTTATTATTCACAAGCATTTTATACCACTGATTTACATAATGGTGATATTATCCCCAAGATCGATGATAATAAGTCCCAGTTTATCATGAGATATATTAGTAAATTTTGTCCCTTATATAATAATCTGGGCTATTATTGTCATAAATTAACCTGTGAACGAGGAATTTATGTCTTATAATGTCGGTAAATACTTAGCTGAGCGTCTGGCCCAGGTCGGGGTAAAGCATCATTTTGCTGTCGCTGGCGATTATAATCTGGTTTTGCTGGATCAATTCCTTCTTAATAAAGATACGACTCAAATTTATTGTTCAAATGAGCTGAATTGCGGTTTTGCTGCTGAGGGTTATGCACGCGCCAATGGTGTCGGAGCGGCGATTGTGACTTTCAGTGTCGGGGCTCTTTCCGCATTAAATGCCATTGGTGGGGCTTATGCAGAGAATCTGCCGGTTATTCTGATTTCCGGCGCCCCTAATTCAAATGATTATGCAAGTGGTCATATCCTGCATCATACGATCGGTACAACAGATTATGACTATCAGCTGCGCATTGCGAAAGAGCTGACCTGTGCAGCCGTATCAATTATTTCGGCTGAAGGCGCTCCGGAAAAGATTGATTATGCGATTGCAACGGCTTTAAGCGAGAAAAAGCCGGCCTATATCGAAATTTCCTGTAACGTCGCAGCACAACCCTGCCGTGCTCCCGGACCGATCAGTGCCATTCTGAATCAGTGTCCTTCAGATCCTGCCACGCTGAAAGCCGCCATTGCTGCGATCGCCAAATTTATTGAGAGTAAGGCCAAGCCTGTCATTCTGGTTGGCAGCAAATTGCGTGCTGCTGAATCTGAAGAAGCGACAATTCACCTGGCAGATGCCCTTGGCTGTGCAGTGGCAACCATGTCATCAGCCAAAAGCTTTTTCCCTGAAGATCATGCCGGTTATGTCGGCACTTACTGGGGCAGCGCAAGCTCACCAAAGGTCGTTGATCTGTTTAACTGGGCCGATGGTATTCTGGCTCTTGGCTGCGTCTTTAACGACTACTCAACCGAAGGATGGAATTACTGGCCACGTGGTGAAACTGTCGTGAATGCTGATAAAGATGTCATCACGGTTGGAGATCAGACATTTACAGGGATTCACCTGCGTGACGTTCTTGAAGGCGTTGCAAAGCATTTTGCCGGCAAGGCCAAAAAAGATGCAACGATGGTCGAATATAAACGTCTCATGGTTAATGAAAAAGAGGCTGTTCCTGCAAAAGAGGATAAAGCGGCGAGCTTGACGCGTGCCCATATCCAGAACTCAGTTCAGGCCATGATTACAAGTGACACCACGATTTTTGGTGAAACCGGTGATTCCTGGTTCAATGTCAACCGGATGAAATTACCCCGTGGTGCCCGCGTGGAATATGAGATGCAGTGGGGCCATATCGGCTGGTCTGTGCCTTCTATGTTCGGCTATGCTGTGGCAGAGCCAAAGCGGCGTAATATCCTGATGGTTGGGGATGGCTCATTCCAGCTGACCGCTCAGGAAGTCGCCCAGATGATTCGTAATAATCTGGAAGTGATCATTTTCCTGATCAATAATGATGGTTACACAATCGAAGTCCAGATTCACGATGGTCCTTATAATAATGTCAAGAATTGGGACTACGCCAATATTATGAACACCTTTAATGCAACAGATGGTCATGGCAAAGGATTACGCGCCACGACCAATGGGGAGCTTGACGAGGCAATCAAGGCGGCTCTGGCCCATAAAGGCGGTCCTGTATTGATTGAATGTGTCATTCCTCGTGATGATTGCACAAGCGAGCTGATTTCCTGGGGCCGTCACGTGGCCGGAACGAACAGCCGCGCACCACAGAAATAAACAGAGTTTTACGCTTTTATGAAAACAGGCGGCCAGTGAGGTCGCCTGTTTTTAAGTTAAGAAAAAACAGAACTTGGTTTATCAGGTGCCGACGAGGTTAGTGATACTGTTGTAAATTGCTTTTTATCCTGGGCACTGATATATTAAACAGGATTTTAAAAGTTACAGTTACTTTATTATGGCAAGGTTATTCGGGAGAAACGAGCATGTCTTATGCAGCACTTGATGCGAAAAGAATTGAGAAAGCAGCTGAAGCAGCGCTCCATACATTGAGGGCCGCTCCTGAAACGACAGAGGCTTATCAACGTAAATTCCTTATGATTGAGCGTATTCATGCTCTCGCCCACGCCGCGGCTGAAACGGAAGGGCAAGGTGTCATTACCCTGACATCGGAGGAGTTCTGGCTTCTTTCCAAAAACTGGTAAAAACCAGGGGAAAACTCCGGAACATATATGAGCTTTGTGCTCGTTAAATTGTATCAATATTTTTACTTCAGTGTAAGCACTGAGTGACTGTGTCGATGAGAGGCAAGCAGGGATGAAGTGGTTTTTCGCAATTACTGAGCTGACACTTTCTAATGATCCTGAACATGGTTTTATTGACTGTATTCGTGTTGCAGTTCAGTCTGCGAAAGAAAACACAACCCTGGTGCCCCATATGGTGTTTGACGGGGAAGAATGTGATTTCACCCGTGAAATGCGGGCTGCTGGCGTCAATGTGATTTTCCATAAGCTTCATTTTTTCGACCGTCTTCAGGAAGCTCAGAGAAAGCAGAAGCCCGAATGGCCTAATTATATGCTGACAGCCGCTGGTGCTTTTATGCGTCTGGAGCTGCCTCTTCTGGAAAAAGAAGATAAATACGTTCTTTATACCGATTGCGATGTCATGTTCCTGCGTGATCCATGCGTGGAATTCTGTCGCCCCGAAATATTTGCAGCTTGTGGCCAGTTCGAACCGCAGGACTATTATAGTGATATGAATTCCGGTGTCATGGTCATGAATCTTGAGCGTATTGGCAATGACCTGCCGGCCATGGTCGAATTTTTATGTGATAATTTTTATCATGTCTCAGGGTATGATCAGGAATTACTGCGTATTTTCTATAATCAGAACTGGTCACCTCTTTCAGCGCGTTATAACTGGAAGCCTTATTGGGGTGTGAGTGATGAGGCGACCATAGTGCATTTTCATGCAGGGAAGCCTCCTGCTGCGCGCCATCTTCTGGATGACCCTACGTACCGTGAGCATGACCCTGTTTTCCATACCTGGCGGCATTGGTTTTTCAGAAATACAGCGGGCTATGCCCATTACGTCCCGCAGTGGGAAGAGTTCCTGCGTAAAAGCCGAGCAGCAGCTGCCGCTCCAACAGAGGCCGAACAGGTTAATGAATTTGACGCTCTGAGAGGTGAGGGGCACTAAACCCTCCCTCCCATTTTATGGCGGTGAGATCTTACTTTGGCTCCTGCTCATGGATGAGTGGGGGCCTTTTTTGTCTGGAATGTGTTTCAAGCCAACGACCTAATGGTTTGGCAATCAAGGGGCCCAGGGCCAGGACGGCCAGCATTCTGGCTGTTTGAAGCGCGATGATAAATGGCAATGCCACTTTGGCGCCCGTGCTGATGATGATAATCGTATCTAAACCGCCAGGGCTGGTTGCAAGATAGGCACTTAGCAGGTCGATATGAGCCAGCTTTGCAACAGGAAGAGCCAGTAAGGCGCAGATCGTAACGAGTAGAGTGGATGAAAAAGCAACAGCCGGAAGAGTTCGTAAGGCATGTTGTAATATTGGTTTTGTAAAACGTAATCCGATTGTCCAGCCAATGATCATGTAGGCAGGAAGACGGATCCATAAAGGAGGTGCGATTATAAACGCGCCGGAAAGTTGCAGGAAGGCTCCCACAGCCATCGTGAGCAAAAGGGGCGCAGCAGGAAAATTAATCCGCGCTCCAATCATTCCGGTGACGATAATAAAGCCCACTGTGAGCAAATGATCTCCTTTGGGCGTGGGCGGTAAATAAGGCTCATGATGTGTGCCTGAAACGAACCAGGCAACCAGTGATGTGGCAAGAGCGACCAGTATCACCCGAAAATAAAGCATAAAGGCAGCCAGGCGCGGGTCCGCTCCAAAAGAGCCGCAAATAAGCATCATTGTGGAAGCGCCGCCGGGGGAAGACCCCCATAAAGCTGTCGTTCCCGGCATAATACGAAACCAGGCCAGAATAGCACCACTCAGAAAACTGACGATAATGACGGAAAAGACACTGAAGAGCATAACGCCCCAGTGTCGCCCGATATCATTAAGGACAGAGAGTGACAGACTGCCGACGACGACGCTTGCAAGCACTGCCTGGGAAAGGGCAAATAAAGAACGGTGGATTTTCAGCGGAGAACTTGTGACAGCCAGGATAATGGCAGCGATCATTGATCCCAGCATAAAGCCTGCTGTCAGGTGAATCAGCAGGAAGACATAGATAAAGACTGCCGATAACCCCAAAAGAGCCAGCCAGTGCAGGACTACCTTACAGAGCTGATTCTTTACGGGCAGACGCAGATTTGAAAAAGCAGAAATTTATAAGACAGCCTTTAGGTATGAGTGCCGGAGTCAGGATGACGTTTCCGGAAAGCATCAAGGCTCACAACTTCAGCCTGCTGACGGCCTTCCTGAGGGGAAACGGGTTTTTCCTTTCTGGATAAAGCAGCCGTTATGTTTTCACTGTCAGTCGAAAAATGAGATTCCTCATTCGGATTTTCGTCACAAGGAAGGTCATCAATAAAGGTAGGGGCTGCAAATCTCAGACCGAACTGGATATGAGGATCAGCAAAAGCTGTGACTGCATTGACAGGAATGGTCAGTGTTGTTGGAATGCCACCGAAAGAAAGCCCGACAGAAATTTCTCTTTTCTGATGGTCAACGACAAGATTGCGGAACTGATGTTGCAGGACAATGGTCATTTCTTGCGGATAACGGTCCTTGAGGCGTTGTGGAATATCAACGCCAGCAATATTGGTCAGAAATGTCAGATAAAAATGGTGTTCCCCGGGGAGGCCATTCTGGCTGGCATAATCAAGCGCCTTGAGCATAACATCCCGGTGTGCATCTTCCAGCCATGCATCATAAGGGATCAGGCTATCAGGAAGGGGTGATTCGAAATCGTCTGGTCCATTACCGTTAAAATCGTCGCTCATAACCCAATCACAATTGTTAACTAGAGATAACCCGCCCGTATCCCCTGATATTTCAGGGAGACATCCTCATCACGGTTACTGCAGAAGCAGTCCTTAAAAGTGGGGGGATTCTGTTGCCCGGTTCCCCCCGAACCGCGCTTATCGCTTAAGCTGCGACAGCGAGCACCTCTGAATTATCGTTGGCACTTGTAAGTTCAGCCCGATAACGGTGGTACAATGCCGGGCAAAAGATAGATCTTTACCATGCGTGTCGAGCCTGTTTCGTCCCCAAAATCCCTCGCTTAATAAGGGAGGATTGGTGGAGACGCCGGGTACCGCCCCCGGGTCCACAACACTTATTCCATCTACCGTTTATCGCCATAGCCGGGTTGCCCCAGGCACGTTGAAAGATAGGGATAGATCCTTTCTTTTGCAAGAAGATAAATCTTTTATGTGTTAGAAGGGTGTACTAATTATTTTGACGACAAAATTGAGGATACTCTCCCATGGCCCTGACACCAGAGCAACGTGCTGAAATCGCAGCTCAGCGTAATGCACCTCAGCAAACGTCCCGCCCCACAGTTCCCGCTATGGAGGCATTGCTGTTTGAAGCGATCGAGGTTCTGGATCACGGTTTTATCCGTGTGGTGGATTATATGGGTAATGATAATGCCATCGTTCAGGCTGCCAGAGTGTCCTATGGGACGGGAACAAAACGTGTTTCAGAAGATGCAGGGTTAATTCGTTATCTGATGCGTCATCGCCATTCATCCCCTTTTGAAATGTGCGAAATCAAATTTCACGTCAAATTGCCACTTTTCGTTGCCCGGCAGTGGATTCGTCATCGTATGGCGAATGTGAATGAGTATTCAGCGCGTTATTCTGTCATGGATAAAGAGTTCTATCTCCCTGATCTGTCACAGATTGCGACGCAGAGTGCCACAAATAATCAGGGGCGGGGAGACGTGATTGATCCTGCCCAGGCACAGGATGTCCTGGAGATTTTTAAACGGGATGCCGCTCGTTGTTATGCAGATTATGAAGATCTTCTGGCTCCTGAGCGTGGCGGCGTTGCTCGTGAATTGGCCCGTATCAATCTGACCCTGAATATGTACACGCAATGGTACTGGAAAATAGATCTGCATAATTTCATGCATTTTCTGGCTTTAAGAGCAGACCCTCATGCTCAATATGAAATTCGCGTCTATGCCGAGAAAATGATTGAAATTCTTAAGGCATGGGTCCCGCATACAGCTGCCGCTTTTGAGGAATATCGTCTTGGAGCCTATAGTTTTTCTGCTGGAATGTTGAAAGTCGTGCGCCGACTTCTCGCCGGAGACGATGTGACACAGGAGACGTCAGGACTGACAAAAAGAGAATGGACCGAAATGATGGCCGTGCTCGGGCGGCCTTCTGTCTGAAAGCTGGATTGTTTTTCATTTAAAGGCAGCAGGGGCGGCAGATGAGTGACCTCAAGAAAATCCTGAATGAGGGGAAAGTTCTTCAAAATGAACAACGGATCCCTTCATGGGGGAAGCCATTGCCGTCACTATGGCCTTGGGCGCTTATGGCTCTTTTCCTGATTCTGATTTCAGTGGGAATCGAGCTTTTCTGGCCCCTTCATGCTCATGGGCCGCTCCCTGTTTGTGGCCATGAAAAACAAAAGGAAGTTTCCTGTCAGAAACTTCCTTCGTCTTCTGCCAAGTCCTGAGAGCTTTAGCGGGCGATGCTTTTGCCCTCTGAGCCAAGGATTTTCAAGGATTCGGTAACGCGTTTAGCGAGCCCTTGTTCACCAAGACGCAGCCAGGCGCGTGGATCATAGATCTTTTTGAAAGGTTTCCCTGTTGTCGGGGAAATCTGATGTTCAAAAGCTTCCTGATTTTCCTTGATGAATGCGGCGACACTATGGGCGTAGGCGAATTGGGTGTCGGTATCCAGATTCATTTTAAAGACGCCATATGAAATCGCTTCTTTGATCTTATGAAGCTCTGAACCGGATCCTCCATGGAAAACGAGAGGGAGGGGGTTGGCAGCTGTATGAGCAGTGCGTTGCACAAGAGACTGCGATTCTCTGAGGATTTCCGGGTGGAGCTTTACGTTTCCAGGTTTATAAACACCGTGCACATTGCCGAAACTTGCCGCAATAGAAAGCATTCCCAGAGGGCTCAATTGCTGCCAGGCTCTCAGGACTTCCTCTGGTTGCGTGTATAAACGGGCATTATCAGTCGCGTTTTCATCGAACTCATGGCCAATGCCGTCTTCTTCGCCTCCTGTAATTCCCAGCTCTATTTCCAACCCGATATCGAGTGGGGCCAGGCGTTTGAGCATCTGGGCCGAAAGCTCAAGATTTACATCCATTGTCTCTTCGGACAGATCAAGCATATGAGAAGAGAAGAGCGGGCGGCCCGTTCTGGCGTGATGTTGCGCATTATGAGTAATCAGATCATCCAGCCATGGAATGAGGGAGCGATTCGCATGGTCTGTATGTAAAATAACGGCCACGCCATAAGACTGGGCCAGAAGATGGACGTGATGAGCCAGAGACAGTGCGCCATAGACAGCCGCTTTATGTTTGTCTGCCAGGCTATTGCCGCCATAGAAACGGGCACCGCTATGCGATATTTGAATGATGATATCTGAACGCGCCTGGGATGCCGCCTCAAGAACAGCGTTAGCCATGCTTGAGCTGGCAACATTAACAGCAGGCAGGGCATAGCCGCCTGTCCGGCAGGCTTCCAGTAATGTGCGGTAATCGGCACCTGAAACCACACCTGCGGGAACGTGCGCTGAAGAATTTGAAGAGAGAGGAAGGTCGTCCATGAATCTACCAGCCCTGTTGAAAAGATTTAAGGGGCTTCATAATAGGCGATAAATAAATTTTTAGCTAAAAGATTAAATCTGAATTTAATCTTTTTCCCTAAATATTCCGTCACTTTTTCTCGATTAATAAACTTATCGTTATTTTGTCTTGTATTTTGACGATAAAAGCTCCATTTCGTGGGACTCATGATAACCGAATAGAAGAGTCCGGAACAGACACAACGTTATGCTTATAGAGATTGAGAACACCCCTAATCCTGCAACACTCAAATTTTTACCAGGACGGGCGGTTATGGGGGATAAGGCGCCTCTTAACTTCACGATTCGTGGGGGCGACGTTTCTTCTTCACCTCTGGCAGAAGCTCTTTTTATCCTACCGGAAGTCAAAAGCGTTTTTCTGGGGCATGATTTTATCTCTGTAACAAAAACTGACGACTCTGACTGGTCTGAGCTTCGCCCGGTTGTTCTTGCATCTCTGACCTCTTTTTTTCAGTCGGGGCAGCCTTTTTATCATCATAGTGACTCCCCTGAGAAACAGTCTGCAGATAGTGCCGTCTCTTCCGAGGATGAGGACATTATTACGCAGATTAAAGAGCTGCTTGATGAACGGGTGCGTCCGGCTGTCGCGGGTGACGGGGGGGATATTATCTTCAGAGGGTACAAAGAAGGAGTTGTTTCGCTTGTCATGCAGGGAGCCTGTGCTGGTTGTCCTTCATCCAAGGCGACTTTGCGTCATGGGGTTGAGTCCATGTTGCGTCATTATATCCCTCAAGTAACATCGGTCGAGCAGGTAGAGGAGTAACTCTACTTCATGACAGAAGAGACGCAATTTCCATTGAAATCTTTATTTACGGATCATCATACGCCTCACGAACTTTCCTCCCGTCCGGTAGAGGAAGACTTGTTGCAGGAGCTTTATGATGCACTCAAATTGGGGCCAACTTCAGGAAATTGTCAGCCTGGTCGGTTTGTGTTTCTGACGAGTGGGGAGGCTCATGAGAAACTCAAACCAGCGCTTTCTGCGGGGAATATTGCAAAAGCAATGTCAGCTCCTGTGATTGTCGTCGTGGCTCATGACCCGCTTTTTTTTGAGAACCTGCCCCGGTTAAATGATATCAGCGGACTGAGGGAATGGTTTGCCGGTGACGTTGGTCTGAGTGAAGAGACGGCTTTCCGGAATGGAACGCTTCAAGGGGCCTATCTGATTATGGCGGCACGGGCTCTTGGTCTTGCCGCGATGCCCATGTCGGGTTTTGACAGTATGATTGTTGAAGAAACCTTTATGAAACAGCAGGGATGGAGAGCCAACTTCCTTGTCGCGCTAGGCTACCCTTGTGAAACGGAAAAAACTGATTCTGCCGGTCGTGCTGAGCGCCTCTCTTTTGAAGAGGCTTGTTTGTGTCTGTAAAACGAGCTTCTTCGATTCGTTCTGTTAACAAAAACCAGCCTTTTAATGAGATCAGACAGGAAAATGTGCGTTCTTTGATTTTAAATGGAGCCGGTGCCGGCAGCGGACGTACGAATCTGATCGCTGTTATGGAAGGCGAAAGGGTTATTGCTTCGGAAGTTATGGCGGGGAGAGGCGCTTCGGAACGTTTTGCTCCGACTGTAGAGGCTTTGCTCAGAAAAGCAGAGTGGCAGAAAGCGCCTGACCAGGTTGTTGCCGTCATTGGGCCGGGGTCTTTTACGGGGTTGCGAGCGTCTCTTTCATTGGCCGCTGGTCTCGCGCGCGGTTGGGGCTGCGAGGCGAAAGGCGTTCGGCTCGGAGATGCCTTGCGGGAAACAGCAGGGGCGCCTCAGGCCGTATGTCTTTGTCTGGCAAGAAAAGGGCGTGTTTTTATCGACCCTCCCGATCAGGACGTCAGGGCGGCCGATCTTGGTAGTTTAGTGAGTGAAACGTGGCCGCTTGTGCTCGGAGATGCAGTCTATGGAGAGGATGCTCTCGAAGAGTGTATTGGTGAGCAGGGACTATTTATAAAACCGGATGTTACGGTTTTAGCTTTTGCTGCGCCTGATGCTGTGGGGATCTACCGGGCAGCCTGTTTGAAAAAGTCTCTTCCTCTGGCCCCATTATATATTGACCCACCTGAAGCACGTTTGCCTGCCAAAGGTATCAGGCCGTCACCACGTTAAGAAGCTATAGATAGGAAAATAGCGTGATTATCAGAACCATCGGCCCGGAAGGGGCTGCGTTATTGGCTTTGATTCACAAAGAAGCATTCGAAAATACAGGCGAAGTATGGGATGAAGCCTCGTTTGGGCAACTTCTGTCTTTGCCTGGTGTTACTGCATGGCTTGCTGTGCGGGATGATGAACCTCTTGGTTTTTTACTTGTCAGGACAGTTCTTGATGAAAGCGAAGTCCTGACGGTCGCTGTAAGACCATTAAAGCAAAGGCAAGGTGTTGGTCAGGCACTCTTTAAATATTTTTTAAGTTTTGTGGAGGGGGCTGTCAGGTTTATTTACTTGGAAGTCAGTGTTAACAATAGTGGGGCTATTTCTTTTTATAAGAATTGTAGTTTTCACGAAGTCGGCCGCCGTTCCGGGTATTATCGTGACGGAAGTGAGGCAATTCTGTTAAGATATTCTTTACAGTAGCTTCAGGATGAGTGTTTGTCCATAACGTGAAAACACATAATTTTTTTATATAAAATAATTATTTTATTTAAGAACCTTTTAATTCTATTTGGATAAACTATATATATAGACAGGATGTTTGAGAACAGTTTTTCTTCATCGGAAGATTAAAGGTCTAATTTTGTTAGTTTTATTCACTATTAAGACTATAATCTTCCAGAAGAAAATAGTATGAAACCTCTACCTTTGAGACCTTTTCCATAAGCTCGATAACTAAACCATGAAAGAGAACAGGTAATTCCATGTCATCAGATACTGATCTTCCGAACCTGCGCGCGTTAACCGCTCAGATCGTTACTGCTTATGTTGGGAGCCACGATGTTGCGGCCGAAGTAGTTCCCGACCTTGTCCGTTCCGTTTACGGTGCCTTAGCCGGTGTTGCTGAGCGTCCTTCTGCAACGCAAGAAAAGCCGGTTCCTGCGGTTCCTCCCCGTAAGTCCGTTTTCCCTGATTATATTATTTGTCTGGAAGATGGCAAAAAGTTGAAACTTTTGCGTCGTCATCTGAAAACAGCTTATAACATGACGCCGCAGGAATATCGTGAGCGTTGGGGGCTTCCGCCAGAATATCCGATGGTTGCACCTAATTATGCCAATCATCGCTCGTCTTTGGCACGCCGTATCGGACTTGGTCGTCGCCGGGGTGAGTGAGCCCTCTTTGCAACAATAAGGAAAAAATCCATTATAGAGGGGTTAAGTAGTGTTTTGCCTGATTTTTAAATTGGACATAACGACCTTTAATCGGCTAGGCCCCTCTATATGGTAGTTAATTATAACGAGTCTAAAAAACGGCGTCCTCTCGACGGAGCGGGTGTGGGGGATTCTCCCATAGCGCGTCTCTGTGTCGAGAACGGCTTAAAGATGACAGGCCAGCGTCGTGTTATTGCTTATGTATTGTCTCAGGCTGAGGACCACCCCGACGTAGAGGAACTCTACCGTCGGGCGTCCGCTCTGGATAGCCGGATTTCCGTTGCAACTGTGTATAGAACGGTCCGGCTACTGGAGGAAAAAGGTATTCTTGAAAAACGTGATTTTGGTGGCGGTCGGGCGCGTTATGAGGCGACCGAGCATGGGCGCCATTATCATTTTATTGATGTTGATACGGGGCGCGTTGTAGAGTTTGAGGGTGGCGAACTCGTGGCTCTCTTAGAGAAAATCGCTGCCAAACTGGGTTACAGTCTGGTTTCAAATCATGTAGAACTCTTCGGGAGACGGTCTGACAGGGCGGAGGATGAAACGCCTGAAAAACAGCAGACAGCTGCCGGAGCTATGTCGCAAAGACGTGGAGAGAGTGGATCACGTAATGAAAGATGACCAGATATGACCGTAAAAATGCTGGCACAGGGTCCTTCTTTCGAGCCACAATCGGCGCTCTCGTCAGAAAATAATCAGACAGCAGATCAGGATGATGATGTGCGGGTTGTCAGTAGCGAGACAGCGCGTGAGCAGATGGAAACACTGGCGACGCTTTCGCTTGATCGTAATGGTGGCTTCCAGGAATTACGCGGCGGCGCCCTTGGTGTAAGAATCGCACAGACTGATTCCGAGCGTGAAGCAGCTCAGGCTTTGCGTTATAAAGTTTTTTTCGAAGAAATGGGTGCGCGGCCTGATGAAAGAGTCATGCAGACGCGTCTGGACTCTGATGAGTTTGACGAGGTTGCGGACCATCTTCTGGTCATTGATCACTCCAAGGCGTCAGATGCGGCTGGTGTGGTTGGGACTTACCGCCTTTTGCGTTCGGAGGCCGCACGCAAGATAGGGCGTTTTTATACTTCCTCTGAATATGATATCTCCCCCCTGACCGGGTTTCCCGGGCACCTGCTGGAAGTAGGACGGTCTTGTGTCGCCAGGGAATATCGTGGTCGTACAGCCATGCAGCTTTTATGGCGGGGGATTGCGTCTTATATCTTCCTGCATCGTATTGATGTTCTGTTTGGATGTGCCAGTTTGCACGGGACGGATCCTGATGCGTTGAATGACGAATTAACCTGGCTTTATCATAATCATCTGGCCCCACCGGCTTTACGCGTGAAAGCGCTTCCAGAGCGTTACGTTACCATGCAGCGTACGGACCCGGCGAAACTGGATCAGAGAAGTTGCCTGTCTCGTTTGCCACCTTTGATTAAAGGTTATCTTCGTCTTGGGGGGTATGTGGGAGATGGTGCCGTTGTTGATGAACAGTTCAACACGACCGACGTTGCGGTCATCGTAAAAAGCGAACTTCTGGCCGATAAATATTATCGTCATTATGAACGTCGTTTGAGGGACGCCCTGGATTAAAGCTACAGAGGATCATGTCTCCTATATTCAAGATACCCTGCTTTCGCTCAGAGTGGCGGATGGCGTTGTTCTTGCTGGGGGCAGGGGCTCTGTCAGCCCTGGCTTTGCCGCCAATCAATTTTTTCCCTATTCTGGCTCTGACGCTTCCTGTTCTCTTTCAGGTAGCTCAGGACGCCCCTAATGCTCGCAAAGCGGCCTTACGGGGCTTTCTTTTCGGAATGGGCCTTCATATAGCCGGGCTCTACTGGCTGACAAATGCCATTTTAACCCGTGTTCATGAATATTGGTGGGTTGTACCGCTTGCAGCCCCGGGCGTGTCGCTGATTATCGCTCCCCTGATCGCGGTTCCTGCTGTTTTTTGCCGTTTTGTCAGCCCTGGCTGGCCGCGTGTTTTCATGTTTACGGGTGCCTGGACGCTGGCTGATATGAGTCGCGTTTTTATCTTTTCCGGTTTCCCATGGAACCCTCTCGGTAGTGCATTGGAGGTCCCTGGGCGTGTCGGTGACATCCTTATACAGCCAGCCAGCATTATAGGGGTTGATGGGCTGACGGCATTATTGGTGCTGGCCTCTTTGTCGCTATGGCAGAAGAGGAAAGGACTCATCTGCGTTATGGCAGGTTTTTCTCTCTGGCTCATTGCTGGAGGGTGGTTATGGACGCACCCTCATTATAAACCCGTTTCCAATCCCAGACTTGTGCTTGTGCAGGGGAATGTTCCTGAAAAAGAGGTTCTGGGGCATGATGATGCTGTCAAACAGTTTCAGTCCTATCTGTCTCTCACGCGGGAAGGGGTTGAAAAAGCCCAAAGACTTTCTGAGAAAAGGCCAATTGTTGTCGTGTGGCCGGAATCGGCATTTCCTGGTTTGCTCGATGAGGATGAATGGGCGCGTAAGGATATTGCGGCAGCCGCACAGGGGGCTACGTCATTTATTGGCTCAGATCGCCGAGTTGATCATCGTTGGTATAACAGCCTGGAGGCTATTGATAGCCAGGGGAATATCAAAGCCATTTACGATAAAAGCCGTCTGGTGCCATTCGGGGAATACCAGCCTGCCATTATCCCTTTTAATATTCTTCCGGAAGTCATAACGCCTGGGAAGGGTCTTGAAACGTGGGATTATCCTGAAACAGGGCGTGTTGGCCCGATGGTGTGTTACGAAATTATTTTTTCCGGAGAAGTGACGGAGCGGCATAACCGGCCTGACTGGTTACTGACAATTTCCAATGATGCCTGGTACGGCAATAGTGCGGGGCCCTACCAACATCTTGCGACTGGACGTATGCGTGCGGTCGAGGAAGGTCTTCCAGTGGTTTTTGTAAATAATAGGGGTGTATCGGCAGTTTATGATTCACGAGGCCATGAGGTAAAAAGAACAAAATGGGGTCAAGAGGAAATCATGAGCTCTATTATACCGTCTCCTAAGAAGGAAACTATATTCTCGTTATGTGGTAAATTAATAGCGACGTTTATTTCTATATTGATGATCGCTTTCTCTATATGTGTTGGATACAGAAGAGTATCTTAGTTTTTCTTTATTAATTTAAATTTGCTTTTTAATTAAATTTAAACTATATTGTCTTCGTTTTTTGGAGAGATCGCTCGTTATTGTGTGGTCCTTATTGAAAGGAGCCATAAGGGGGATGTCAGCACCTACTTCGGTAGATATTCATGTCGGGAACAGGATAAGGCTGGTTCGTGTCCTTCGGGGGTTATCCCAGGGGAAACTGGCAGAGGCTCTCGGGATAACATTTCAACAGGTTCAAAAATATGAACGGGGATCAAACAGGATAGGAGCAGGGCGCCTGTACGAAATTGCTCGGGTTCTTGAGATACCGGTTGGTTTTTTCTTTGAAGAATTGCACCGCGTCTCGACCGTTCAAACTGAGCAGGTCATGCGTGATGAAGTCAGGCCTCTGCGGCCTCCTGTAAGCCATGAAAACCATATGGCACACCATGATATCCTTGATGATGCGAAGCTTCTGACAAAAGCGGAAACACTGAAGCTTGTCAGGGCTTATTACCGCGTGCAGAACGTTGCGACGAGGCGGCAGATCCTGCAACTTTTAAAAAATCTGGCCGAGCAGGATGGATAAAATCCTTATTCCCGGCGAAGGATATAGTCCGTCACAATATGGCTCCATGGACGGACTTTGAACGCGTTACGCAGTCTCTGTTCATCATAATGGAATTTCACCCACTCTATAAAAGGCATTTTTCCTTCCCCTTCTTTCTGAAATAAGAGGAAAAATGCATCCAAAACCCCAGTGCGTGATCCTTTAAAATGCAAAAACCGCCAATGAAGTTGTTGTAAGGCCTGTTGCGCTGTTCCCCCTTCGAAAAGGACAATCAGGCCACTGGCTAAGCCAGCCCGGTCTGCACCGGATTTACAGTGTATGAGGGTTGGCGTCGGTAATGTTTTATAAATTTCGTAAAATCTCAGAATGCGGTCCCGGTGGGGGGCATTTCGGCTTTCGAAAGCCATATCGATATAGGGCAGGTTCTCAGCTTCACAACAGGCGCGCGCAAGAGCATCAGAGCCGCATTGGCGATGCCCTCTTAAATTGACAATGCTACGGAGCCCAAGCATCTTCTTCAAATGTTTGATTCGTTTTGGTGTAGGATGATTGCTGCGCCAGACTTTCCCTTCAATAACAGGTGAAAGATTGGTCCAGACAAGCCTGAAAATGGCATGGTCTACAAAAAGACTGTCACACCAGGCTTGAAAATAACGATGAAATGAGGTGGGCTTCCCTTTAAACATTGCTGTCTATTTCCATGCTAAGAGAGAAGCGTCAATGATGGAAATGACGAGGGGAGATGTCATAATGAATAAATTACTGATTCTGTCTATTTTATGCCCATTAATTCTGGCTGCCTGCTCTGATGACGAAGGCCCTCAGTTCAATGGTCCAAAAGCTGATATGACGGAAGCCTACCCAGGTGCGTCTCTGGCTTTAGGAAAATCCGGGCACAAAAAATCATCTGACCGGGTTCCTTTCCTTTCCATGCCTGCGAATGTGCCTGATGAAGAAGGGCACGGGCCTGCGATGGGCGGGGGCGCAACCGGAGCCGCAGCTCAGCAATCAACGGCCACCGCTGACACGGCGCCGCACCCCGTCCAGACGGACACTGAAGTCTCTTACGGCCCTAATAAATAAGAACTTCTTAGCAAAGAAGATAATGGATGAAGGTCACAGCGGGTCCTATTTATGACCTTCTTTAGGCTCTTCATCCAGAACTTCGTCAGCTTTATGATCAATCGTTAATTCCTCACTGAGAGGCATACGGCCTGCTTCAAAGGCTTGCGTCGCCCGGGCCTTTGCATTGGCAGCGTGAGAGCGATCAGGAATAGGGTAGGTCCTGTTAGGACCAGCAAAAGCACTATCGGGCAAAGCCCGTCTTTCCTTAGCTGTCAGTCTCGTCATGATGGTCTCCTTTCCAATGATTTAAAGGTTTTTGAAAAAAAAGATAAAAAAATGAAAAAACTTGTTTTTTAGGGCTTGCGCTGATCCGAATTTTCGAGCATAACGCACCTACCGAACGACGGAACGCGGGCGTAGCTCAGGGGTAGAGCACAACCTTGCCAAGGTTGGGGTCGTGGGTTCGAATCCCATCGCCCGCTCCAGTCGGTCTATTATAAAACAGAATAGTTTAAAGAGTGGCAAACTATTCTTCCTTTTTTCTGAAAAATGATTTCAGAGTTAAATCTCCTTAAAATTTTAAAGAGTGTCTTTCTTGGTTAAAGATGGTTTTTCAAAGGGAATTTCTGTTTGATTTCCTGAGACAACCATTACCCGCCTGGAATCGTCAGATAAGTAAGAAAATTATAAAGATCCGTAATCCGCAATAAGTCTTTCCTTTTGGCTGAAGATAGAGAACGTATCATCAGGATACAAAAAACCCGCTCATGAAATGTCTGTCTATGAGCGGGCGGAATGATCTTAAAAAAGCTGGATGTGGGATTTAAAGCCGATCATTGCGGCGTTTTTCAGGCTTCTTTGCCCACCGGGATGGATGTAATACTGGAAATCAGGCGCAAAGGTGACGCCGCGTGTGACGTGGATGCGGTACATGGCCTCAATCGTGCTGCCGCTTCTCTGAAGGTCATAAGAGCCATTCATGAGGGCAGGGCCTCCTATGGCAGTGACATGGCCTCCCTGAGCCAATTGCAGCTTCTGCGTACGTTTCACGCTGCCAGAGACACTCGTATAACTATAATTAACGCCAAAGGCATCCAGAGGGCGTGCGGGCCAGAAGCCTGTGTCTACCAGGCCGAACTGGAACTCGTTTTTACGTGTAGAGGAACGCGGTTGGTTGAAATAAGCACCAGCAACAAGAGACAGGCCACCCTCCATGGTGTCAGGTGTTTTGTTGCGGATCAGCATCTGGTCAACAATAACCCAGGCAGCCCAGGCGTTGTGATTGATGCGTTTTTTGCCCCCTGTAATGGCCCATGGCTTGCCATTGACGTCGTAATAATTATCGTCGTGTTCAGCAGTGTCCTCGGCAAAGCCGACCTTGTAATTTCCAGGAAGTTTGTCCTTGCCGAATTCAGGCGTCCAGCCGAACTCAACAGGGATGCTCTGTCCACTTAAGTCTGAGCTGCTATATCTGAGACCTGAGCGATTACGCGTGTAATCATAAACATTTTTTTGTGGGAAATAGATACCAATTTGAAAATAGGTGTGGTTGGTCGGGCGGTATCTTACGCGTA
Organism: Aristophania sp. ESL1100; assembly: GCF_058511235.1. Classification (NCBI taxonomy): domain Bacteria; kingdom Pseudomonadati; phylum Pseudomonadota; class Alphaproteobacteria; order Acetobacterales; family Acetobacteraceae; genus Aristophania; species Aristophania sp. ESL1100. The sequence goes on from NZ_CP196394.1 coordinate 567,198, forward strand.
TAGCCCAGTTGGCAGCGGGGTAAGAGGAGTGGGCATAATTGTCGGAAGAGGGCTTCAAGTTACCGCAAAAGGCATTATTCATGAAGTTGCAGTAAAGCGTATCGGCTGAGAAGTCTGAGAGAAAAGACATGCGTCCAGCGGCAATGTCCAGATGGCCTTTGAGAAGGGTTTCCTCTCCGTAAAAATAGACCATATGGAAAAAAACGTTACCACCACCACCATAAATTTCAGAGCTGGGATTGAGGTTGTCGCCATACATATTACTGCCCGGTGTTCCATAACGGCCAACAGCAACAGCGTGTGTGGCAAAACCCGTCAGGCCGGCAAGCATTTCCCAGTCAATATCACTTTCAATAGCATATTGTCCGGCATTGGCACCACCTTTGCGTAAACTGCCTCCATGATGACTATTCCATCGTCTCGAAGGGCTCGTAACACCATTGGCAAATTCGTTTGTGTTATCCAGCATGATGGCAATACCATGAGACCGCAGATAGCTGTTCCACCCGAATGGGTCGGGAAGAATGGCTTCCGGGTGGGGCAGGGCCGGGACAGAGCTGTTTTTACCAAAGGCAATATTGTTCAGTGGCAGTGTGACGCGTTCAGCCATATCCATGCCATTCTGGTCATAAACACCATATTGAATGGGCTCATATCCGTAATTGAGGCCCGTAGCAGAAGGATTTATGTGAATTGGCGCCAGATCCTGAAGAAGTTCAGGTGTTGCAGGTTTAATGATACCCGTTTCTTTAGAAGGGGGAGTGGCTGAAGGAGCAGCCGTGGCGGCTTTAGAAAAATTTTTCGAATGGTCAGCTGGCGCTGTCTGGGCCTGGGCTTTCTGTGCCGTAATGGAAACCCCACTCAAAAGAAGTGTGGCAAAAAATGTTTTACAGAGAGCATGACCGAATGAAGGTCGTTTTTTTTCTAAAAGCCTGTGCTCCATAGAAGATCCTGTCATATAAGTTTTTGAAACGGTGTCGTTTTTTTCCATCCTGTGGTTGTAGCGATTATTGAAGAAAAAGTGTTGCCAACAACGTCGTGAGGTCAGAATTTTTTTACCATCGTGTTGCCAATATGCAAGCATACCTAAAATATATATCCGGTCAGTCTGGTATTTAATACCCTTAAGACCGACCGGTTCCATTATTTAGGGGCGGTTGTTATTTCTGTGCCGCTTTAAGAGCGTCAAGAATGATTTTCCCGGCTTCTTCCTTATTATCCCAGCCAGAGACCTTGACCCACTTATTGGGTTCCAGATCTTTGTAACGCTCAAAGAAATGGGAAATCGCTTTCAGGGTGATTTCGGGAAGATCTTCAATTTTGTTGATGTCACGGAACTGAGGGTGAACTTTATCGTGAGGGACACAAATGATTTTTTCGTCGCGGCCGCTTTCATCTTCCATTTTCAGCACACCGATCGGACGGGCGCGGATCACGCATCCTGGCACAACGGCATTGGGTGTCAGAACCAGGGCATCAACCGGGTCTCCGTCAGCAGCTAATGTGTTGGGAATAAATCCATAAGCGGTCGGGTAGGCCATAGGTGTGAAAAGAAAACGATCGACAAAAATAGCACCACTTTCCTTGTCGACTTCATATTTAACCTGAGAACCCTGCGGAATCTCGATAACGACATTAACATCATTAGGCACATCTTTGCCCGCTGCGATTTTGGAAATATCCATAGGAATCATACTCACTGAGGGTTGCAAAAAACAATTAAGACGTAATGAAAGACCTTCCATCCTAAAAAACTGTTACTTTTTTAGCAGAAAAGCCATTTCCAGGGGCAATTCTATAGAATTTGGATATTATTTGTAGCTAATGGGGTTGAAAAAAAGATAAAATTAGGCGATTTCCATGTCTCACCTGGGCGCCTGTAGCTCAATTGGTTAGAGCTGGCCGCTCATAACGGCTAGGTTGCGGGTTCGAGTCCTGCCGGGCGCAGGGTGTTCTTTCTGACACCTTGCCACCAGGTTAACCTCAAGGGTTATAGTGTGTTTCTCTGTCATTTTTCCGGCTTGCGTTAAAGGAGACCTCCCATGGCAGCCTATCAGTACGTCTATGTCATGAAGGACCTTACCAAGGCTTATCCTGGTGGGAGAGAGGTCTTCAAGGGTATTACGCTTTCCTTCCTCCCTGGTGTGAAGATCGGTGTTCTTGGTGTGAACGGTGCCGGTAAATCCACATTGCTTAAAATCATGGCAGGGATTGAAAAGGAATTCGGAGGGGAAGCCTGGGCCGCTGAAGGTGTGCGGATCGGCTATCTGGAGCAGGAGCCCCAGCTTGACCCCAATCTGACGGTTGGTGAAAATGCGGCCATCGGGTTTGGTGAAATCAAGCATGCGGTCGACCGTTTTAATGAAATCTCCGCTAAATTTGCTGAGCCCATGTCCGATGAGGAGATGAATGCTCTTCTGGCAGAACAGGCAGAACTTCAGGAAAAGATTGATGCCGGTGATGGCTGGGAGCTTGATCGCAAATTAGACATCGCTCTGGACGCTCTGCGTTGCCCACCTGCTGACAGCCCGGTGACCCATCTTTCAGGCGGTGAACGTCGTCGCGTGGCCCTTTGCCGTCTTCTGCTGGAAAAGCCTGACCTTCTTCTGCTCGATGAACCGACCAACCATCTTGATGCAGAGAGTGTTGCCTGGCTTGAAAAGACTTTGCGTGATTATGCCGGCACCGTCATGGTTATCACCCATGACCGTTACTTCCTCGATAATGTCACGAACTGGATTCTGGAAATTGAGCGTGGTCGTGGTTATCCATTTGAAGGGAATTACTCTTCCTGGCTCGTTCAGAAACGCAAACGTTTGGCTCAGGAAGAGAAAGAGGAAAGTGCCCGTCAGCGCGCTCTTGCCGCAGAGCAGGACTGGATTGCCAGCTCTCCAAAGGCCCGACAGGCTAAAAGTAAGGCCCGTATTACCCGTTATGAAGAAATGCTGGCAGCTGAGCAGGAGCGCGTCGGCGGAACGGCTGAAATTGTTATCACGCCTGGCCCTCGTCTGGGTGGAACGGTTATTGAGGCGGAAAGCCTTTCAAAAGGGTTTGGTGATCGTCAGCTGATCGAGAATCTGAGCTTCAAACTGCCACCAGGGGGGATTGTCGGCGTGATTGGCCCCAATGGTGCCGGTAAGTCCACGCTCTTTAAAATGATTACGGGTCAGGATCAGCCTGATGCCGGGTCTTTGACCATCGGTGATACGGTCAAGCTTGGTTATGTCGATCAGTCCCGTCATAGCCTGGATGATAATAAAACCGTCTGGGAAGAAATTTCAGGCGGGACAGATGTCATCTATCTGGGCAAACGGGCGGTGCCTTCACGTGCTTATGTCGGAGCCTTCAATTTCAAGGGCTCAGATCAACAGAAACGTGTCGGGGTTCTTTCCGGGGGAGAGCGTAACCGCGTTCACCTCGCTAAAATGTTGAAACAGGATAATAACGTGATCCTGCTCGACGAACCGACCAATGACCTTGACGTTGATACGCTGCGTGCTCTTGAAGAAGCTCTTGAAAGCTTTGCCGGGTGTGCTGTGGTCATCACCCATGATCGTTGGTTCCTTGACCGTCTGGCAACACATATTCTAGCCTTCGAAGGTGATAGTCACGTCGAATGGTTTGAAGGCAATTTCCAGGACTATGAAGAAGATAAACGCCGTCGTCTGGGGCCTGATGCGACTGAGCCAGGTCGTATCCGTTATCGCCCCATCGCGCGTTAAGGATCGTATGATCATTACAGGCTGCTGTGCTGGGGCGTGAGCTTCAGACAGCGCGCCTGGTCCTCCGTCCTGTCAATTGGCAGGATATGGAGGCTATGGCCCGCTTGAAAAGCGATATAGGTGCTTTTGGTGCCATGCTTGGCGGCGTGCGCAATCGCGTGCAGGCGGAACGTGAAATGGCGGAAGACATCACGTTCTGGGCCAGGCGGGGTGTTGGCATTTTCTCTATCTTTGAAAAGAATCGTTTCGTCGGCATGACCGGTGTGCATGAACGCCCCGATGGGCGAGGGCTTGGGTTGAGGATCGCTCTGTTTCCGGCCGTTTCCGGCAGAGGGATTGCCCGTGAGGCGGCCGCCCGGGCACTTTCTTTCACATTGGATAGTGGGGAAAAGAGAGTTGTTGCCGTCACGCGTGAAGATAATCTAGCATCCCGGATTGTTCTGGGCAGTATTGGTATGACCCTTTCTGAACAGTTCTTGCGTGATGGGCAGACAATGTATCTTTATGAAAAGAAACAGACATCCCTCGAGTGGTAAGGCAAAAAAGGAATAGTCATGACAACGCGAATCTTTATTGATGGAGAAGCCGGAACCACAGGATTGGGGATTCGCCACAGGCTGGAAAATCTGTCCGCTGAGTATGGGTTTGAGCTTCTGCATATTGATCCGGACCTGCGGAAAGATCCGCAAGCCCGTAAGGCCCTTATGCAGCAGGCTGATATTACAGTGCTTTGTCTGCCCGATGATGCCGCCCGGGAAGCTGTTGCGCTTGGTAGGGATGTTACGCGTTTTCTGGATGCCAGCACAGCGCATAGAGTGGCTCCGGACTGGGTCTATGGCCTGCCGGAACTTTCTGAAAAACAACCCGATCTGATTCGCAATGCGTCCTGCGTCAGTAATCCCGGCTGTTATGCAACGGGTGCAATCGCCTTGCTGCGCCCTTTAGTCCAGGCGGGTCTTTTGCCTGCTGATTATGCTGTCTCCATAAATGCGGTTTCCGGCTATAGTGGGGGAGGGCGCACAATGATTGAAGACCATGAGCGTGACCATGGTCCCGCCTTCATGCTTTATGGGCTGGGACTTGCGCATAAGCATCTGCCCGAAATGACTCATTATAGCGGACTTATGCATAAGCCGCTTTTTGTTCCATCCGTGGGTCATTTTGCACAAGGAATGATTGTCTCGGTTCCTCTGCATCTGGTGAAGCTTCCGGGCTTTCCTTCAAAGGAGGCGGTTAAAGAGGTTCTTAAAAAAGCCTATCAGAATTCTGAAACGATTCGCGTCTGTGAAGAGGAACCCACATTGCTTGCAGACCGTCTGGCCGGACGTGACGATATGGAACTGCGCGTTCATGGCCATGAAGGGCAGATCGTTCTGACAGCAACGCTGGATAACCTTGGCAAAGGTGCTTCAGGCGCGGCTGTGCGTAATCTTATGCTTATGAGCGGGCGCATCTGACGAAAATTCACATTTTTGCGGATTTACTATAGCTCTTTCGGAGAAGATGGATTATTGAGCTCTCTCAATGGATATCTTCTCCGGTCAGAAGGTGTCTTAAAAAGCGAGAGTGGCGGAACTGGTAGACGCAGTCGGCTCAAAATCGACCGCCGCAAGGCTTAGGGGTTCGAGTCCCCTCTCTCGCACCACTTTTTCAGAAAAATTTATAGTCTCCTCTTGCGCCAGGTCATAAGCAGCCATGACAGCACAGGCGCACTATGTTAATGTCCCAGCCGGCAGTAAGCTTGCGTGATAGCTGGTTCTGGAGCGGAAGGTCTTCTGTCATCGGTGGCGCTTACATCTGACGTTGTGACGTTCAGGAGCGGGCTGATCCGGTTTTTATCGTGTTTCTTTTGCTGATGGATTTCCCTTTAGCCATGCTTCACTCCAAACCTTCTTTGCGCCCCGCACGTCCTTTTTTCTCTTCCGGTCCTTGTGTCAAACGCCCCGGCTGGTCTCCCGATGTTCTGAAAGAGGCACTTCTGGGGCGTTCGCATCGTTCGCCGGAGGGGCGGGCACGTCTTAAGGAAGTCATTACACGGAGCAAGGCTGTTCTGGGGATTCCGCAGGACTGGCGCGTAGGGATTGTCCCTGCTTCTGATACAGGAGCGGTGGAAATGATCTTATGGGGGCTTGGTGGGCAAAGAGGAGTTGATGTTCTCGCTTTTGAGAGTTTTTCCGGGATCTGGGCCAAAGATCTTAAAAATGAACTGAAGCTTGAGGATATCCGCGTTCTGGAAGCGCCTTATGGCCAGCTACCCGATTTTTCCCGTATTGACTGGTCCCGCGATGTTGTTCTGACGTGGAACGGGACGACATCAGGCGTCTGTATTCCATCGCCTGAAGCCATTCCAGCACAGCATGAAGGACTGGTTATTTGTGACGCGACGTCTGCCGCCTTCGCGATGGATCTGCCTTGGGACAGGCTCGATATTGTGACATGGTCCTGGCAAAAGGCTCTGGGGGGAGAGGCCGCTCACGGGATGCTGGCACTCAGCCCACGGGCTGTCGCGCGTCTGGAGCAGGGGGCTCCGAGAGCTTTGCCCAAGATTTTCCGCCTGACGAATAAAAAAGGTCTGATTGAAGCAATTTTTGAAGGTGATACCATTAACACACCTTCCATGCTCTGTGTTGAAGATGCGCTCGATAGTCTAAAATGGGCAGAGCAGGTGGGAGGGCTTCCGGCTCTGAAAGCGCGTTCGCAAAAGAATTTTTCTGTCGTGAGACCCTGGGTTGAAGCCTCTGACTGGGTTTCATTTCTGGCAGAGAGGCCGGAAACGCGCTCCTGCACGTCAATCTGCCTGAAAATTACAGCGCCATGGTTTGAGGCGTTATCCGAAGAACAGCGCGGGAAAGCTGTAAAGCACCTGACCGGGCTTCTCGCTAAAGAGAAGGCGGGGTACGATCTTGCCTCTTATCGCGATGCGCCTGCGGGTTTACGTATCTGGGGCGGTGCAACGGTTGAATCTGAAGATATTGTCCGCCTTCTGCCCTGGCTGGATTGGGCGGCTGAGGAAACCAGAAAGGAATTTACAGCATGATGGGTTCAACAGATATTCTGAGCCCTTCTCTGTTACCTATGGGCTTTGTCGATCTTTTGCCAGGCGATGCTGAAGCAGAAGCGCAGGGTATTGCCAAAGTGATGGATGTGTTCAGCTCTTATGGTTATGAACGCGTTCGTCCTCCCCTTCTGGAATTTGAAACGTCCCTGCTCAGCGGTGCTGGTGAGGCATTGTCTGAGCAGAGCTTCCGCCTTATGGACCCGTCCTCTCATCGTATGATGGCGCTGAGGCCTGATATGACGACGCAAATTGCGCGTATTGCCCAGGTAAGGCTTCATGATATGCCAAGGCCTTTACGCCTCTCTTATGCTGGCGATTGCGTTGTAATCGGCACGGCAGGGCGTGAATCAGACAGGCAGATTTTACAGACCGGGATTGAATTGATTGGCCCGGACACCCCTCAGGCCGATGCTGAAGTAATTGCCCTGGGGGCAGAAGCACTTGAAGCGCTGGGGATTAAAGGTGTTTCTTTCGATCTATCCATGCCGGTGCTCGTCTGGAATTTGATTGATCAAAGCTTTGAAGGGGCAAAAAGAGAGGCCCTTATTCATGCGCTTGATCGCCGGGACGCGGCGGCGGTTGCTGAAGAGGGTGGGGCATTGGCACCGCTTCTTTTGGGAATGATGGAGGCCGCCGGGCAGGCTGACCGGGCTTTGGAACGTCTTGGGAAACTGGTTTTCCCACCGTCTCTGAAACCCTATCTGGACCGGTTGCAGGAAAGTGTTGCTGCGTTAAGGCAGCGTCTTCCGTCCCTGCGTTTGACAATTGACCCTGTTGATTTCAGGGGATGGCGTTATCACACAGGGCTTTGCGTCACGGTTTTTGCTCTCAAATCGCGAGATGAATTGGGACGCGGCGGGCGTTATCTGGCAGGCAAGGAGCCTGCATGCGGTTTGACGCTCCATCCTGAGGCTTTATTGAAAGTCGCCCCTGTTCCTTCCCGCCGGCCGCGCTGTCTGGTGCCATCAGGTCTGGTGCATGAGGTCTTATCGGCTCTTCATAAAGAAGGGTTTGCCACAATTGAGGCTCTGGGAGAGACCAGAGCGTCTTCAGACGAGGCTCGCCGGTTGCGTTGCAGCCACTACTGGCATAATGGCCACGCTGAAGCTCTTTAATCGTTTAAATTTCTGTTCTTGCTGTAAGGAAAGTCTGTTTTTATGTCCAACGTAACCGTAATCGGCACCCAATGGGGGGATGAAGGAAAGGGCAAGATCGTTGACTGGCTTGCCAGTCGCGCTGATATTGTTGTCCGCTTTCAGGGGGGACATAATGCAGGTCATACCCTGGTTGTGGGGGATCAGGTTTATAAGCTTTCCCTTCTGCCTTCAGGGTTGGTCAGCGGCAAGATCGGCGTTATCGGTAATGGTGTGGTTGTCGATCCCCAGGCGCTTCTGGGGGAAATTGAGCGTGTAACGGCTCAAGGGCTTGTCGTCACACCTGAAACATTATGGATTGCTGAGACAGTTCCCCTTATTCTTCCTCTTCATGGAGCACTTGATCGTGCCCGTGAAGCGGCTCGCGGGGAACATAAAATCGGCACAACAGGGCGGGGCATTGGCCCGGCTTATGAAGATAAGGTGGCTCGTCGTGCCATCCGTCTCTGTGATCTGAAAGAACCGGAAACGCTGGACTGGAAGATTGATGAACTCCTGCTTCATCATAATGCTCTTCTGTCAGGTCTCGGCGCAGAAACATTCACCAAAGAGCAGGTTCTGACGTTCCTCAATGAAGTGGCTCCCAAAGTCCTACCTTTCGCCTGCCCTGTATGGGACCGGCTGGATGAAGCCGTCAGAGCTGGCAAGCGTGTTCTCTTTGAAGGAGCGCAGGCTGTGATGCTGGATGTGGATCATGGCACATATCCTTTTGTGACAAGCTCAAACACCATTGCGGCCATCGCGGCTTCAGGCAGCGGTGTGGGACCAAAAGCTGTTGGGTTTGTTCTGGGGATTGCCAAGGCTTACACAACACGCGTTGGCGAAGGGCCTTTCCCATCCGAACTGCATGATGAAGTCGGGCAGGGGCTTGGCAAACGCGGTCATGAATTTGGAACAGTGACAGGCCGTCCCCGTCGTTGCGGCTGGTTCGATACGACTTTGGTGCGTCATGCTGTGCGTGTGGGTGGTGTTGACGGTATCGCCCTGACCAAACTTGACGTGCTGGATGGCATGAAAGAAGTCTCACTTTGCGTAGGATATGAGCTGGACGGCCAGAAAATTGACCGCTTCCCATCCTCACCAGCGGCTCAGGCTAAAGTGAAACCTGTGCTGGAAACCATGCAGGGCTGGAGCGAGACAACAGCAGGGGCTCGTTCATGGGCAGATCTGCCAGCGCAGGCCATTAAATATGTCCGCCGGATTGAGGAGCTGATCGGCGCTCCCGTGACACTTCTTTCCACCAGCCCGGAACGTGAAGACACAATTTTGATGAAAGACCCGTTTGAAGGGTAATCCGTGTCTGTTTGAAAAAACAAACCCCGCAGAAAGGTCATTTTCTGCGGGGTTTTCTTTTTATACAGTCAGGCGACTTTGATAGTCAGGGAAAGATTATGCCCCGACCAATCCTTTGGCAAAATCCTCTGCAGAGAAGGGGCGTAAATCCTCAGCCTGTTCACCAACGCCAACGAGATGGACAGGGAGCTTGAACTGTTCAGCCAAAGCAACGACAATACCGCCGCGGGCAGAGCCGTCCAGCTTTGTGACAACAAGACCGGTAACATTGACCAGTTCACGGAAGATACGCACCTGTTCCAGTGCATTCTGACCAGTCGTGGCATCCAGCACGAGCAGCACGCTATGAGGCGCTGTTTCGTCAAATTTCTTCATGACCCTGATGATTTTGGCCAGTTCTTCCATCAAAGCAGATTTATTATGCAGCCTGCCAGCCGTATCAATCAGCAGGAGATCGGCTTTTTCTTCAGCAGCACGTTTGAGACCGTCATAAACCAGTCCGGCAGCATCTGCTCCGGTTTTACTGGCGATTACAGGCGCACCGACGCGTTGGCCCCAGATCTGGAGCTGCTCAACAGCGGCAGCACGGAAAGTATCACCCGCAACCATCATCACGGATTTGCCTTCCTGCTTATAATGATGGGCCATTTTGCCGATTGTTGTCGTCTTGCCAGTACCGTTTACGCCGACTACGAGCACAACGTGAGGTTTAAGTTCCGGGTTCGGCGTAAAGGGAATGGCAACAGGTTCAAGAACCTGCGCAATTTCCCTGGCAAGGGTTTCCTTGATTTCTTCGCTGGTGACGTCCTGACCGAAGGCTGTGTTGCGGAATTGTTTGATAATGCGCTCTGCAACAGCAGGGCCAAGATCAGCCGCAATCAGTTCATCTTCAAGTTCTTCAAGCGTTTGGTCATCAAGCTTACGCTTGGTAAAAATCGCCGTAAGACGTTCATTGGAACGGGACAGGCCCGCTTTGAGTCGTGAGAAAAATCCAGCCATAAACTGGAATGTGACGAAGAAACCTCTGCCGTCAAGCCTCAGCTCACAATTTCTGCATTTATTTTACGATTTTCAATATTTAAAAGCCGCATCCGGTAGGTTTTTCCCAGGGCTATGGAAGGAGCTCCCTGGAGGGTTATAACAGCAAATTCAGGCGTATGGCCGCTTGTCTCTGTTTCCAGTAGCACGTCTTTTTCCTGACCGATAAAGCGCTCAAGAAACTCCAGATGATTTCTCTCTCCCAACTCTCTGAGGAGAGCAGCGCGTTCCTGGCGGATGTTTTTGGGAAGGCTCGGCATGCGTACAGCAGGTGTGCCGGGGCGCTCGCTATAAGGAAAGACGTGCAGAAATGGCAGCGCGTTTTCCTCGATAAAATGATAGGTTTCCTGAAAAAGTTCTTCCGTTTCAGTCGGGAAACCTGCGATCAGATCAGCGCCGAAACCAATATCAGGCCGTAAGCGACGGATGGCTTTCAGTGATTGACTAACGCCTTTGGTCAGGTGACGGCGCTTCATTCTTTTAAGAATGAGGTCAGAACCCGCCTGAAGAGAAAGATGCAGATGCGGCATGAGGCGTGGTTCGTCAGCCAGAAGCGCCCAGAGTGTTTTATCGCCTTTTTCCAGGTCAAGCAGAACGGGGTCCAGAGATGATAATCGCAGTCGTTTAATGGCGGGAACATGCTTAAGCAGAGCGCGGCAAAGCGTGCCAAGCCCGCTTTCACCTTCCTGCCAGGACGCAATATCAACGCCGGTTAGCACGATCTCTTCATGCCCTGCTTCAGTCAGGGTGCGTGCACGGGAAATAATGTCAAAAAGCGGCAGGGATTTCGAAGAGCCACGGCCGGCAGGAATTACACAGAAGGTACATTCATGGTCACATCCCTGCTGCACCTGCAAAAGAGCACGTGTATGGCGGGAAGGAGGGGGCGATAAATTGGTTTTCGGGTCAACACCCCAACGTGTGGGCGCAAGCTTCTCCCCATTGGGGACGAGCCTTTCAACGCCCTCAAGAGCCGCCCATTTTTCCGGTTCACGTTCAGAGGCGCAGCCCGTGACGATAATCTTTGCTTCAGGGTTTTCTCTATGCGCTTTACGGATGGCCTGTCGGGCCTGCCGCTCTGCTTCAGCGGTGACGGTACATGTGTTGACGATGATTGTTTTCTGCCCGTCCAGATTTTCTTTTCCTTGTCGGGCATAATGAAGCATGGCGTCGCTTTCATGGGCATTTAAGCGGCAGCCGAACGTAACGATAGAGACACTCATGAACTAAAACCGGGAAACTGACCTGTAAAACTAAGAGTTGCGGGACCGGTCATATGCACAGGACCGTTTTCTTCCCAGTAAATTGTCAGATCGCCTTCTTCCATCGTGACAGTGCAACGTTTTTCAACCAGATTGCGCCTGACAGCGTTGACCACGGCGGCACAGGCCCCGGAACCACAGGCAAGCGTCAGACCGGCTCCTCGTTCCCAGACCCGCAGGCGTATATGAGTGGGGGAAATAATTTCGGCAAAACCGATATTGGCCCGTTCAGGAAAGAGGGGGTCATGTTCCAGTTGAGGGCCGAGAAGAGCTGCATCCTCAATAGAGCGGAATAAGGTAAGATGGGGGTTGCCCATGGAACAGGCTGCGCCATCATAAAGCGGCATATGCGCAGTATCGCAGTTCCGGGAAAGGGGGATGTCCTGCCAGTCTAATTTGGGAACGCCCATAATAACACGAAATTGCCCGTCTTCATTAAAAGTGGGCAAAAGGCCGTTTTGAGTTTGCAGGACAGGATTATGGCCGACAAATTTGGAAATACAGCGTGATGCATTGCCACAGGCTCCCGCTTCGGACCCATCGGGATTAAAAAACTGCACGCGAACGTCAGCGCCCGCCAGTTCAGGCGGAGAAAGGAGCACGAGCTGGTCGCACCCGATCCCTGTATGACGGTCACAAAGCGTGCGAATCATATCGGTCGTTAACGGGATTGGGCGGTCACGGCCATCAAGCACAACAAAATCGTTGCCCAGCCCATGCATTTTCGTGAAATTTAAACTCATGATAAATCTCTATATAGGATAATACCCTTGATGTCTTCAGGTTCTCTCTTACCTGTAAGAGTGACAGAGAGTCTGTTTTTGGAAAATTGAACGAGGTTAATGCGTGCAGGGACTTCACGAAAAAGCTTTTTCGCAGGCAAGTGATATAGAAGATGACGTTTTTTTCGCCCGTCAGGGGTCGGATTCCTTAATGGATCAAGGAGCCCGGACGGCCGTAACGGCGCTTTATCGCACAATCCTGCCTGTAGGAGGGTGCACACTTGACCTGATGGCGGGGTCAGACAGCCATATGCCGGAAGATGCGACATTCCGCGACTTTGTCGGGCTGGATGTCAATGAGACGGCTCTGAAAAGCAATGAAGTCCTTACCCGTTTTATTGTGCAGAACCTCAATAAGGAAACAGAGCTTCCTTTTGAGAATGATTATTTTGACGGGGCCGTCATGTGTGATGGTCTGGCTTATCTGACGCAGCCTCAGAAAGTCCTTGAAGAGGTGCGCAGGGTTCTGAAACCGAATGCCCCGTTTGTGGTCAGCTTTTCCGACCAGTTTATCCCTGCCAAGGCTGTGGCACTCTGGCAGGCTCTGGAGCCGGCGGATCGTGTCCGTCTGGCAAGCAGTCTTATGCATAGTGCCGGATTTGTTGCTCTGGATACAGGCGAGGTTGTCCCGCCTGAGGACCTGACCGCGTGGAAAGATAGCGTCCATGCAGTCATTGGGCGTGCGCCCGTTCAAAATTAGTGTCAGGGGGGAGCCAGGCGATATTTTTTGAGTATTTTCTGGCTTTTTACCTGATAAACCGCTATTGACGCCTTCCTAGCCCCTGCCTTTTCTATGGGGCATCTGATTTGCCGAGTATTTACTGACAATGCCTTTTCCCGATACCTACCCTGCCTTAACACGCGCCCTGCAAGCACGCGGCTATGAAAAGCCCACTCCTGTTCAGGAGGCTGTGCTCGAACCAGGACATGAAGACCGGGACCTTCTGGTCTCAGCGCAGACAGGGTCGGGCAAAACGGTTGCTTTTGGTATAGCTTTTGCCTCCAGCCTTCTCAACGGCGAGGGCAAGCTTCCTCCTGTTTCTTCTCCAGCGGTCCTGATTATTACGCCAACGCGTGAACTGGCCCTTCAGGTCCAGTCAGAGCTGACCTGGCTTTATGCCGAGACCGGTGCCCGTATTGCAAGCTGCATTGGCGGGACGGATGCCCGACGGGAAGCGCGTGCTCTGGAGCGTGGGGTTCATATCGTTGTAGGTACACCTGGGCGCCTTTGTGACCATTTGTCACGCGGGAAACTCAATCTTTCAGCCTTGCGCGTTGTTGTGCTGGATGAAGCTGATGAGATGCTCGATATGGGGTTCCGTGAGGAGCTGGAGCAAATTCTTGATGCGTCGCCTCAGGAACGTCGCACATTGCTGTTCTCAGCCACCATCGCCCGCGAAATCGCCTCTCTGGCAAAGCGCTACCAGAAAGATGCCAAACGGATTGATATGGGCGTTGGCCAGAAACAGCATAGTGATATCACTTATCGCTGTGTTGTAACGGCCCCTCATGAGATGGAACGGTCCCTGGTGAACGTCCTGCGTTATTATGACAGCCCGACAGCTATGGTGTTCTGTAATACCCGTGCGATGGTCAGTCAGGTTCAGGCGGAACTCCTTGAGAGGGGCTTTGCTTCTGTCGCCATTTCTGGCGAGATGGGGCAGAATGAGCGTTCTCGTGCGATTGAAAGCCTGCGCTCCGGTGTGGCGCGCGTCTGCGTTGCAACGGACGTGGCGGCACGCGGCATTGACGTTCCGGCTCTGGGGCTGGTGATTCACGCCAGTATTCCTTCATCATCTGAGACTTTGCTGCATCGTTCAGGGCGGACAGGTCGTGCAGGGCGCAAAGGCACAAGTGTGTTGATGGTGCCTTATAATCAGCGCCGCCGGGCAGAACGCCTGCTCGGTTTTGCACGGATTAAAGCAGAATGGGAAACGGTCCCGACTGCTGAAGTTATTGCAAAACAGGACGCAACACGCCTTCTGGAAGACCCTGTCCTGACAGAAGGAGATGTCTCCGGGGACGGGCTGGTCGGTCAGCTGGTTGAGCGTTATGACGCACAGCGCCTCGCTTCTGCTCTGGTCGCTTTCTACACAGCAAAGCTGCCTAAAGTTGAGGATATACGCCCCGTTTCTATCGAAGCACCTGCCCGTCGTGAAAGAGGGGAAAGAGGTGAACGTGGTGAAAAAGGCGATCGTGCCAGACGTGAACCACGCTCTTATGAAAGCAGTGGTGCCTGGTTCCGCATGAGTGTCGGGCGTAATGACAAGGCCGATCCGAAATGGCTTGTGCCTCTGATCTGTCGTCTGGGTGGGGTGCAGAAAAAGGATATTGGCAGCATCCGTATTCAGCAGGATCAGTCTTTCTTTCAGATCGTAGACGATAAGGTCGAGCGTTTTAATTCATGTCGCGCTGGGGCGGAACATGATGAGGTCTCAATTGAGCCAGCCTCTGCACCACCAGCCGAAGGTGGAAAAAGAGAGGGCGGCAGATCATTCCGTGGTGGGCGCAGTGGTGCCCCTCGTGGAGGGGAACGCGGTTCTCGTGAAGGCCGTTTCAGTAAAGGTGAGAAAGGTGGCGATCGAGGAGGGAAGCCCCCCCGCAAACGCCCGGCTGGCGGGCGTTCTGGTGAAAAATCCAGCCGCCGCCGTTCCTGAAATATTCTGGAAAATAGTGACAAGCCCGCTTTACTCAGCGGGCTTGTTTCTGTGTACGGCCAACCCGCCGGAAGCCTGACAGACGGGCATAAGCTCCATGGAATTAACGTTCATATGAGGGGGCAGGCTCAATAACCATGAAACAGTTTCAGCAATATCTTCGGGCAGGAGAGGGTGCGTGCCTTCATAGACTGCTTTCGCCTGCTGCTCGTCCTTTAGTCTGACCTGGCTGAACTCGCTTCCACCACAGAGCCCCGGCTCAATATTGGTGACCCGAATGGCTGTTCCTAACAGGTCTGTGCGCAGATTGCGCATAAATTGCCTGACAAAGGCCTTCGTGCCTCCATACACATTGCCCCCTTTATAAGGATATGTGCCGGCAGTGCTGCCAAGGGAAATAATCATTCCCTTATTGCGGCGGACCATAGAGGGCAGAATGGCATGGGTGATTTCGACCAGGCCAGAAATATTTGTGGCAATCATGGTTTCCCAGTCATCAATGTCAGCTTCCTGCGCAGGGGCCATACCCAGAGCAAGGCCGGCATTATTGATGAGCACGTCAATTTCCTGCCATTCCAGAGGTAAGGAAGCAGGAAGGGCCCTTAGAGAGTCTTTATCCCGCATATCAAGCAGTAAAGGCAGGCAGCGTTCACCGAGTTGATGATGGAGTTCGTCAAGGCGGTTCTGGCGTCGGCCGGAAGCGATGACACGATGTCCTTCGCGGACAAGGCGCTCCGCAATTGCTTTTCCGAAGCCAGCGGTCGCTCCGGTAACAAAAACTGTCAGATTTTTTGGCATCTTATCAGTACTTTCATAACCATTTTCGTGAGGTATCTTGCTATTTTTATAGTGAATCTGTCATCATTGGAAAGATGAGCAAGATACTGACACCTTCGTTTTCTGATCTTACAGGCTTTTTATTAATTGCCTCTCCACTGCTTGCAGAAAGTTTTTTTGCTCAGTCAGTGGTCTATATTTCAGAATATTCGAAAAAAGAGGGGGCGTTCGGTGTCGTCATCAATAAACGTATCTCCCATGTCACGCTTGATGATGACGTCAGGGGAAAAGGCTCTGCTTTTATCGACGCCATGCCGCAGCAATTTCTGGGAGCGGGTGGCCCCATAAACAGAGAGCAGGTTTATATTCTTCATACACCCTTGCCTGATGAACTTTCCCTTTCAGGCATTCAAGGTCCTGCGCGTTTATCAGCTGATCTGGAGATGTTTTATGAGCTGAGTGAAGACAGTAACCTGGAATATGCCTTTGCTGTTCTGGGTCATGCAGGATGGGCCCCTGGCCAGCTGGAAACAGAGATAATGGATCATCATTACTGGCTGATTGCGCCGGCGACAAAAAAACTGGTTTTTGAAACCGATAGCCATCGCATATGGGAAGAGGCCTTAGCGTCTCTGGGAATGGTCCCGGCTTTTCTCTCCAATGAAAAAGGGGAGGGGTAAAGACATGTTGTTCTGCACGTTACGTGCGGTAACATAATCAATTCATGTTTCAATCATGTAACTGTGATGAAATTTTTTGATAAAATATTATAGAATTACGTGGAAATATCGGTGGCCATCTTATGACTGCTGTTGAATAAGGAGAACACTTACATGAAATACCGTAAATTAGGTAAATCAGGCTTAAAAATTTCTGCCTTAAACTTCGGGTCAGTGACATTTGGTGGCCAGGGTGCTTTTTCCAAAACGGGAAATGTTGATCTTACAGTTGCAACCCGGATGATTGATCTCTGTATCGAACATGGTGTGAATTATTTTGATACAGCTGACGTTTATTCTGCGGGCAAGGCCGAAGAAATTCTGGGGCAGATTTTAAAAGGACGCAGCTCGGAATTATTGGTCGGGAGCAAGGTGCGTTTTACAATGGGCCCTGGTCCTAATGAAAAAGGACTTTCCCGACATCATATTATCAAAAGCTGCGAAGCCAGCCTGAAGCGTCTTCAGCGGGATGTGATTGATCTTTATTACCTGCATGAATGGGACGGCCAGACGCCACCGGAAGAAATGCTCGAAGCTTTGTGGACGCTTAGAGAACAAGGCAAGATTCGCTATGCCGGGGTTTCTAATTTTGCAGCATGGCAGGTCATGAAATTGATGCTGGCAGCCAAAGGCACGCATCTGATCACACCTGTTGCAGAACAGATTTATTACTCTCTCGAATCCCGTGATGCTGAATATGAGCTTTTGCCCCTGGCGGTTGATCAGGGTCTGGGAGTCCAGGTATGGAGCCCGCTTGCCTGTGGTCTGCTGACCGGAAAATATCGCCGGGGTCATACAACGCCTGAAGACTCCCGGAGAATTCAAGGCTGGAGTGAGCCTGAAGTTCGTAATCTGGATAAACTTCATGATGTTGTAGAAGTATTGATAGAGATTGCGGAGGCTCATAATGTTTCCCCGGCACAGGTTGCCTTGTCATGGACGGTGAACCGCCCGGGTATCACATCCCTTGTTTTAGGGGCACGGCGTGAAGAGCAGCTTATTGATAATCTTAAAAGTATTGATCTGACGTTGAGTGAGGAAGAAACATTGCGTCTGGAAAAGGCAAGTGCCCCGGATCTGATTTATCCTTATTGGCATCAGCACAACACGGCTTCCGATCGTTTGTCTGAAGCAGACGAGGTTCTTCATGGCCCTGCACGGCGCGTAAGGGAATCAAAAAACCCCATGATATAATCTTTTCTCAAAATCTCTTGATAAGCGACAAAAAGGGACCAGATATAAAGAAAGATGTTGCTGAAAGGACATCTGGGAAACTTGAAGTTGCCATAAAGGGACTTAAAGGAGAGATTGAATGGATATCCAGAAATTTACTGAACGCTGTCAGGGGTTCCTACAGGCTGCACAGACAATAGCGCTGCGTGATTATAATCAGCAATTAACGCCGGAACATTTGCTGAAAGCTCTGCTGGATGACGATCAGGGAGCGGCTTCTGGGTTGATCCGCGCTGCGGGCGGGGACCCTAAAAAGGTTCAGCATGAAAATGATGAAGCCTTGGCGAAGCTGCCTAAAGTTCAGGGTGGTGGTGCCGGCCAGCCTCAGGCGACACCGGACCTCGTAAGATTATTGGATCATGCGGAACAGAGTGCTGCTGCGGCTGGAGATAGTTTCGTCGCACAGGACCGGCTGTTGGTGGCCATCAGCCAGAGCCAGACAGCGGCAGGAAATGCCTTACGTGCTGGAAAGGCAACACCACAGGCGCTGGAGCAGGCCGTGGCGGCGTTGAGAAAAGGGCGTAAGGTTGATTCGGCTTCGGCAGAAAGCACATTTGATGCTCTCAAGAAATATGCCCGTGACGTGACGGCGGTTGCCCAGGCTGGGAAGCTTGACCCCGTTATCGGGCGTGATGAGGAAATCAGACGGACAATTCAGGTTCTGGCGCGCAGGAGTAAAAACAACCCCGTGCTGATCGGTGAACCGGGTGTTGGTAAAACAGCCATCGTTGAAGGGCTGGCTCTGCGGATTGTCAATGGTGATGTGCCGGAAGCCTTGCGCAATAAAAAGCTTCTTTCGCTCGATATGGGGGCTCTGGTTGCCGGGGCGAAATATCGTGGTGAGTTTGAAGAGCGTCTGAAGGCCATTCTTAAAGAGATTGAGAGCGCTGAAGGCGAAATCATCCTCTTTATTGATGAGATGCATACCTTGGTTGGGGCGGGCCGTTCAGATGGTGCGATGGATGCCTCAAATCTGATCAAACCTGAATTAGCACGCGGTGTTCTTCATTGTATCGGTGCGACGACGCTTGATGAATATCGCAAATATATTGAAAAAGATGCGGCTTTGGCACGGCGTTTCCAGCCCGTTTTTGTGAAAGAGCCAAGTGTCGCCGATACGATCTCGATTTTGCGCGGGATTAAGGAAAAATACGAGCTTCATCATGGGGTCCGTATTACCGATAATGCTTTGGTGGCTGCTGCGACACTTTCCAATCGTTATATCACGGACCGTTTTCTGCCAGATAAGGCGATTGATCTGATTGATGAGGCTGCCAGCCGCCTGCGGATGCAGATTGACAGCAAACCTGAAGAGCTTGATGAGCTTGATCGCCGGATTATCCAGCTCAAAATTGAGCGTGAGGCAATTCGTAAGGAAGAGGATGCTGCTTCCAAGGAGCGGCTTGTCGCCATTGAATCTGAGCTTGCTGATTTGCAGGAGAAATCAGACACAATGAGTGTTGCGTGGCATGCGGAAAAAGACCGTGTCAATGCCGTGCAGAAACTCAAGGAACAGCTCGATACAGCCCGTTCCGAAGTTGAAGTAGCTCAGCGTCAGGGAAATCTGCAAAAAGCGTCAGAGCTTCTTTATGGGCGAATCCCTCAGTTAGAGCAGCAGATCGTTAAGGCGCAGTCTGAAGAAGAGCATTCAGGCAAAGATTCCTTATTTGCCGATTCCGTAACAGAGCAGGGGATTGCTGCTGTTGTGTCTCGTTGGACAGGGGTTCCTGTCGATCGGATGCTTGAAGGTGAGCGGGCGAAACTTCTGCATATGGAAGAAAATCTCCGTCAGCGTGTTATCGGTCAGGAAGTGGCGTTGGTGGCAGTGTCGAATGCTGTCCGCAGGGCACGTGCCGGGTTGCAGGATCCGAATCGCCCGATAGGCTCTTTCCTGTTCCTGGGTCCGACAGGCGTTGGAAAAACTGAATTGACCAAGGCGTTGGCTCAGTTCCTGTTTGATGATGACCGGGCAATGCTGCGGATTGATATGAGCGAGTTTATGGAGAAACACGCCGTATCGCGTCTGATCGGTGCTCCTCCCGGTTATGTGGGCTATGATGAAGGGGGTGTGCTGACTGAAGCGGTTCGCCGTCGTCCTTATCAGGTGATCCTGTTTGACGAGGTGGAAAAAGCGCATGAAGATATCTTCAATATTCTGCTGCAGGTCCTTGATGATGGCCGTCTGACAGACGGGCAGGGCCGTGTTGTGGATTTCCGCAATACCATTATTGTTCTGACCAGCAATCTGGGATCGGACGTTCTGGCCAACCAGAAAGACGGTGAATCACCTGATCTGGTGCAGGCTCAGGTGATGGCCGTTGTGCGTAATCATTTCCGTCCTGAATTCCTGAACCGTCTGGATGAGATCATTCTCTTCTCGCGTCTGCAAAGAGCGGATATGAGCCAGATTGTTGAGATTCAGCTCGATCGTCTGCGTGGTTTGCTTGAAGATCGTAAATTAGGGCTGGAACTGGATGAAAAGGCGCATGAATGGTTGGCGAATGCTGGTTATGACCCGATTTATGGGGCGCGTCCGTTAAAAAGAGTAATCCAACGCGAGTTACAGAACACGCTTGCGGGACAGTTGCTTGAAGGCAAGTTCCATGAT